>CAMKOM010000052.1 GCA_946414435.1 uncultured Bacteroidota bacterium | reverse complement strand
CAACGCCATCAATATATGTATGTACCTTCAACACCGTATATTCCTTACCAGGAATAGGTTTTCCGATTTCCCCTTCACAATATCGGTTTTCGGGATGTGCTGTAAAACCTGGGTAATAATCGTTAAGAATATACATTTTTTCAGTTCTGTCTTTGTAATTAGTATGTTCACAAACCCATTCAGGACCCATACCCTCCACATTCGCCAGACTATCCAAAAATCCCGTCACTTTGTCGCGTTGAACGGGGCTCCGCCTTGCCTTGACAACCACATCGTCCAAGAGAATCACCTTGTCGTCGCTGAAAAGAAACTGATCGCCGTTATCTGTCTCAAGAATGTGATTTTGAGATAGATAGCGCGGGCAATTGAGCCGATATGCGTTGATTGTGTCGAATGGATTGATAATCGGAATTTTCGCTTTGTATTTATCTGTTAACAAATGTTTTAGATAGATACGCCCAGGCATTCTCCGCATTAGTTGCGGGTCAATTTCAAATCTGCCCAGCGTATCGGTCAGTATGGTACAAGAATCGCCGTCTGGCGATAAAGCACTGATAACCTGTGCTTTAGGACCAGCATCGCGCCGAGTTGTCAGCGTTCCGCTCACACCGTCGGTGAGCAGCGGTTGGGTTGCCAACGGCTCGCTGTCCCAGACATATCGGCGCCAGCCTTGCGTCAGAAGCAGAAGGTCGAGAGCCTGAAGACGGTCATTGTTTTGAGTATCAAAATAATAGGTCGGGTTGAAAATGCCGCCGCGAATCTGCTCCGAAAGATAGCAGTGCGACAGAATGTTCTCGTGGCCAGGCAAATAGAGATAGGCCTTATCGAAAATGCTCACCGCCAGTTCGGCGCGAATTGGGCGGCCAGCTGAATCGGTAACTTGCAGACGCACAGCGCCTGTGTCGCGGCGGAAGTAGCGCTCTTCGTTCGTGGTGGCCGTAATGTTCAGACGCGCATCGGGGTTCACGTACACCAGACGTTCGGCCACGGGGCGGTTACCTTCGAGCAATGTTATTTCGGCGATTCCCTGCATTGTGAACACATTCCGCGGAAGCCTGACAATCTGCCGTCCGCGGACCGTTCCTTCGGCATCGCCGCAAGGCATCCCGTTCAGTTTTGCAACAATTTTGAACGGGTGCAATGCTGAGTCGGGGGCCGAAATCAGCAGCATCAAGCCAGTTTGATTGTTGCGCACAACTCTGAGCGCCAGTCCGTTGCGCTCGATTTTCGGGAAATCAAACTCTCGTCCGTCGGACAGAACAACTTTGTATTTTCTGCCCAATTGCGGCGTAACAGAAAATTGTCCCATTCCATCGTGCAGACATTGAATCTCAGCAATTTTGCGGTCATCTTCCAGCACTTTTCCCGTAACTTCTTCGGGAAAACCGTTGCCATAAGTCGCTTTGAAAGCCACCGCCGAGTTGACGCCGTAAATCAGGCTGCCGCCTTCGGGGAACAAATCGAAGCGGTGCGTGGCGGTGCGCCGTTGAACGGAATCGTCGCGGACGGCCTTGGCTGAAATTGCGTCCATCTGCGCCACGCGCTCCACTATCCGAATCCGCCGCGGACGAAGAGCCTGCGCCGTGTCGGCAGTGAACGACGAGCGGGTGTAGCCTTCCAGGAAATACTCGCCCTGCGGCCAATCGGTGCCAACATAAATATGGCCGTCGCCGCATCCGCCCAATAGCGGGTATTTCTCGCTCCAGACAACGCTGTCGGCCGCCGAACGCACCTGAAGGTAGAGCGTTTGGCTTCGGTCGGACAAGGCAAATGTCTGACGGTCCATCAGATAGGCCTTGAACCACAAATCCTCGCCAGTTTCGGCAATCTCCTTGCTCGGCAGAATGTAGACGAAGTCTTGCGTTTGCGCCGCGGCGGTCGCAAATTGAAGTGCTGCGAAAAAGGTCAAAATTGGTAGCCGTTTCATTGTTTTGAGTTTAATGTTTACAACTTCATAATAGAGACAATTGGATTGGCAAAATATTACTTTTTTTGGTGTTTGGTGTTGGTAAGGGTTTAGGGGTAAGTCGCTTCGCTGTTTAGGGTTTAGAAGGTTGAGAGAGCGTTTCTAAACTTTCTCAACCTCAAATCTCCGATTTACCAATTTACAGCAAAGTCGTGAGCAATAGCCACGGGCTGACTTCCACCTTACAACCCTTCTAAATCAACCTTGTAGGTGAGATTGGGCATAACAGATTTTTTAATGAACATTGCCATATAAATGGGTATATAAACGACGTTGCCGTTTACACGTAAGTTATTGTTGCACAATACATAGGCCCGCTTAATATTGTAAATATCGCTCTCCATCACGTTCTTCAAGGCATTATGTCGCGCGTATGTTTTGCCCGATTTCACCTCAACTGGCACAACATCGCCATCAATGCTGAAAACGAAATCAACCTCACCTTGTTTCTTGCTATTGAAATAATACAATTTGAAACCGTGCGATTTAAATTCTTGTGCCACAACATTTTCGTATATCGCCCCAAAATTTATGTCATCATCACCGTTGAGAATGCGCAACTGAATACCATCAGCGTACTGACTTGCAAGTAGCCCTACATCATTCGAAAACAGTTTGAACAAATTCCGCTGTTTGGCAAGTTCCAACGGCGCGGCAGGTGCCTCAACATTGTAAACTGGCAGAGCCACGCCTGCCTCGCGCAACCAAATGAAACTGTCCTCGTAACGATTGAATTTCAGGTTCTCGTTAAGTTTTTTAAGAATGAACCGCTTGTTCTGAGCATTCAGTTCCGACGGAATCAAATCAAAAATATCTTCGATATACAGTTTATTATCAATGTCATACTGACTTATGTCGGCACGATACATCTGTAGAATAGATTTCTGCACGGCAAGCACATCTCGCATATTGTTGGTGTTAATGTAGGTCTGCACTGCGGCAGGCATTCCGCCAACAATCATATAGAGTCTGAAAAGTTGCATAAGTTTTTGGTGCACAACCGAATCGATAGGCTTTAACTGGTCAAAACAGTCGGCTAATGCATCGAAAACACGGGACTGCACACCGCAAGCCACGAAAAACTCTTCCAAATCAAGCGGATACATCTCTTTGACAGTCAGGAATCCAACGGGCATCGAGCGTATGTTGCGCAGTTCTACGCCTAACAATGAACCGCTTAGAGCATATCGATAACTGCCTTCCTCAACTAGGAATTTAATGACAGTCAGCACATCGGGCACACACTGCACCTCGTCAAGAAAAATCAGAGTTTTCCCTTTCGGCATTGGTTTGTTGGCAAGCACCGAAAGCCTCAACAGTATATCCTGAGCATCCTGAGCGCCCAAAAAGACTGTTGCAGCGTCGGTGTTCTCCAAAAAATTGATTTCGACAAAACTCTCGAAATGTTTTTTCCCGAACTCACGAATCACAAACGATTTTCCAACCTGCCGAGCACCTGTCAGCAAAAGCGCTTCTTTTTTGTTGTTTGCATAAAACGACTCTATCTCTTTATAAATCTTACGATATAACATATTATCATCCACTTTTCTAATACAAAAATAAGCAGTTTTGTCCGTTTTTCCAATAATATCTATGAAACTTTTGTCCGTTTTTCCAACTTCGCTCGGTTAGGGTTTAAGTTATCGGTGTTGGGTGCTGGGTGTTGGGTGTTAGGTGTTGGTAAAGGTTTAGCGCTTCGCTGTTGAGAAGGTTGAGAAAGTTTAGTTTTTTGTTACCTAAACCTTCTCAACTTTTCTCAACTTCAATTATCTAATTCACCGTTCCATCACTTCTTCAAAACCCTGAACGTGAACGTTTGGCAACCCATCAGCCCAGTGCCGTTGA
>CAMKOM010000051.1 GCA_946414435.1 uncultured Bacteroidota bacterium | reverse complement strand
TCACAACGGCGGGACGCCATTGCAGCAGGTTGCGCGGGTCGGGCGCCGACGAAGCCAGGTCGAATTTGTCGGGCTCGTAGAACTCGCGCTTGGGGTAGTAGCCTTGCGTCCTCGACAATCCGTACATTTCCATCAGGCGTTCTTCACTAAAACTGCGTTTAGGGTAAGTAATTTCCATCCAATGTGTTATAACATATTTACCACTCACATCGTCACCCTCCAATTTTACCATCATATATTTCTCACCAGGAATCGGTTTTATTGATTTATCACAATGAGTCCAGCCAGAAGGCGTGTTGCCATTAGGGTGAGTTGTATAACCCTCCCTGTAATCGTTAAGAAAACCACGTTTTTCCCCATCAACCCACTTATGAAAACAAACCCATTCGGGTCCCATACCCTCTGCATTCGCAAGACTATCCAAAAATCCCGTCACTTTGTCGCGCTGGACCTTGCCTCGCTTTTCCTTGACAACCACATCGTCCAAAAGAATCACTTTGTCGTCGCTGAAGACAAACTGCTCGCCGTTCTCTGTTTCAAGAATGTGATTTTGAGGCATATAGTGCTCATGCCCTTGACGGAAAACATTGATAGTATCGAACGGATTTTCGATGGAGACTTTTGCCTTGTATTTGTCTGTCAGAAAGGGCTTTAGATAAATTTTGCCTTGCATTTCCCTCATTTGTTGAGGGTCGATTTCGAATCGGCCTGACGAATCAGTCAATATGGCGCAAGTGTCGCCTTGAGGCGAAAACGCGTTTACAATCTGCATTTTAGAATTATCGCCACGTTGAATTGTCAACTTTCCCCTCACACCGTCAGTCAATAGCGGGTGGTTTGGCAACGATTCTTGCGTCCAAACGTATCGGCGCCAGCCTTGAGTCAGCAGCAGTAGGTCGAGAGCCTGAAGGCGGTCATCGTTTTGAGTGTCAAAATAATATGTCGGGTTAAAAATGTTGCCGCGAATCTGCTCCGAAAGATGGCTGTGCGACAGAATATTCTCGTGGCCAGGCAGATAGAGATACGCTCTGTCGAAAATGCTCACTGCAAGTTCGGCACGGACTGGCTGCCCAGCGGTGTCGGTGATTTGCAGGCGCACTTTGCCCACGTCGCGGCAATTGTAACGCTCCTCGTTGGTGGTTGCCGAAATGTTCAATCGCACATCGGGGTTCACGTACACCAAACGCTCGGCAACAGGCTGCCCGTCAGCGTTTTGCAATGTGATTTCCACAATTCCCTGAAACGGGAAAAGCGCTATCGGCAAACGGATAATTTGTTTTCCTTTCACTACTCCATTGGCGCTTCCGCAGGAAAGGCCATTAAGTTTGGAAACAATTGTAAATGAGTGCGGAACAGTGTCGGAAGCTGAAACCAACAAAGTAATACCGGCAGAGGTATTGCGCGTTACGCGAAGCGAAAGCCCGCTGCGCTCGATTTCGGGGAAAGGGTAGGTGCGGCCGTCATCAAGCGCAACTTCATATTTCTTGCCCAATTGCGGCGTAATAGCAAAACTTCCCATACCATCGTGAACGCAATGAATTTCAGTAATTTGCTCGCTATCTTCCAAAACCTTGCCCGACACTTCTTCAGGTATGCCATTGCCGTAAGTGGCTTTGAAGGCCACAACCGAATTAACACCGTCAATCAGACTACCGCCTTCGGGAAACAAATCGAAGCAGTGCTTGGCGGTGCTTTTCTGAATGGAATCGTCGCGGATGACTTTGGCAGAAATGTCATCCATTTGCGCCACTCGCTCCACAACCCGAATCCGCCGCGGACGAATGACCTGCGTGCTATCGGCGGTAAATGAGGATTGTGTGTAGCCTTCGATAAAATACTCGCCCTGCGGCCAATCGGTACCAACGTAGATATGGCCATTACCTCGTCCGCCAACGAGCGGATATTTCTCGTTCCAGACAACGCTGTCCGAAGCGCTTCTAATCTGCAAATATAGCGTCTGACTTTTATCGGACAGCGCAAATGTCTGACGGTCCATTAAATAAGCTTTGAACCAAAGGTCCTCGCCAGTTTCGGCAATCTCTTTGCTTGGTAAAATATAGACGAAGTCCTGCGCCATCATAGATGAGGCGGTGAGGATAGCGGAAACCAAAAGTGTGAAATAAGGTTTCATATTGTAAGTCAGCAAACTATTTCTTCAAAACTCTGAAATTGAACGTCTGACACCCCATAAGCCCCGAACCGTCGATAGCCTCGACAATGCCAATAAACTCGGTGTTGACATCGGAGGCGGCGAAGGTGATTTCAGCCACGCCATTGTCGTCGGTCACAACGGCGGGACGCCATTGCAGCAGGTTGCGCGGGTCGGGCGCCGACGAAGCAAGGTCGAATTTGTCAGGCTCGTAGAATTCGCGCTTGGGGTAGTAGCCTTGCGTTCTCGTCAATCGATACATTTTCAGCAATTGCTCATCAGTATATGTGCGTTTGGGATAAACAATTTGCATCATGTTGTAGAATACACCACATTCACGCCCAACGCCATCAATATATGTATGTACCTTCAACACCGTATATTCCTTACCAGGAATGGGTTTCCCTATTTTACCTTCACAATAGTTGCTTTCTGGATGCGCTGTAAAATCCGGATAATAATCATTAAGAATAAACAATGTATCGGTAAAATCATTTTGATTAACATGGAAACAAACCCATTCAGGCCCCATACCCTCCACATTCGCCAGACTATCTAAATATCCCGTCACTTTGTCGCGTTGAACCTTGCTCCGCTTTGCCTTGACAACCACGTCGTCCAAGAGAATCACCTTGTCATCGCTGAAAACAAACTGCTCACCGTTGTCGGTTTCAAAAATGTGATTTTGAGTTAGATAATGCTCACGGCCTTGGTGGAAAACATTGATTGTGTCGAACTGATTTTCGACAGCAATATTCGCTTTGTATTTGTCTGTCAAGAAAGGTTTTAGATAAATCTTGCCTCGCATTTCCATCATTTGTTGCGGGACAATCTCGAATCGGCCTGACGAATCAGTTATTATGGCACAAGTATCGCCTTGTGGCGAGAAAGCATTGACAACCTGCATTTTAGAGCCGGCATCGCGCTTGCCTGTCAGCACGCCGCTCACACCATCGGTCAGCAGTGGAATGCTTGGCGTTGGCTCGCTCTCCCAAACGTACCGGCGCCAACCTTGCGTTAGAAGTAGAAGGTCGAGAGCCTGAAGGCGGTCATTGTTTTGAGTATCAAAATAATAGGTTGGATTGAAAATGTTGCCGCGAATCTGCTCCGAAAGATAGCAGTGCGACAGAATGTTCTCGTGGCCAGGCAAATAGAGATAGGCCTTATCGAAAATGCTCACCGCCAGTTCGGCGCGAATTGGGCGGCCAGCTGAATCGGTAACTTGCAGACGCACAGTGCCTGTGTCGCGGCGGAAGTAGCGCTCTTCGTTCGTGGTTGCCGCAATGTTCAGGCGCGCATCGGGGTTTACGTACACCAGACGCTCGGCCACCGGGCGGTCACCTTCGAACAGTGTTATTTCAGCAATTCCTTGCATCGGGAACAATGTTTTCGGCAAACGAACAATCTGCCGGCCGCGGACCGTTCCCTCGGCATCACCGCAAGGCATTCCGTTCTGTTTTGCAACAATTTTGAACGGGTGCAATGCTGAGTCGGGTGCCGAAACAAGCAGCATCAAGCCCGTTTGATTGTTACGCATAACTTTGAGTGCCAGTCCGTTGCACTCGATTTTCGGGAAATCAAAGGTTCGGCCGTCGGACAGAACAACTTTGTATTTTCTGCCCAATTGCGGCGTAACAGAAAACTGTCCCATTCCATCGTGCAGACATTGAATTTCAGCAATTTCGCGGTCATCTTCCAGCACTTTTCCCGTAACTTCTTCGGGAAAGCCGTTGCCATAAGTCGCTTTGAAAGCCACCACCGAGTTGACGCCATAAATCAGGCTGCCGCCTTCGGGGAACAAATCGAAGCGGTGCGTGGCGGCGCGCCGTTGAACGGAATCGTCGCGGACGGCCTTGGCTGAAATGGCATCCATCTGCGCCACGCGCTCCACTATTCGAATCCGCCGCGGACGAAGAGCCTGCGCCGTGTCGGCAGTGAACGACGAGCGGG
>CAMKOM010000050.1 GCA_946414435.1 uncultured Bacteroidota bacterium | reverse complement strand
TTATTCAATCAATGTAAAATCGCTGAGAATCGCTCAGAATTTTTTACTTGGTAAATTGTACGGAAATATCGCAAAATTTTACCATATAGTTATTATTCAATCGATAATTGCTAAAACAACGGCCTGAACAAATGCAAGATTTTCAGCAACGGATTGCTGATCTTTGAAATCTGGAAATATTCAATCGGCACGGCACCAAAACGACGGTACGACTGCTCAACGTTTTCAATCATACTGCCTTCGAAGTCAAACGTTTTGGTAACTGTGGCGGCTAGCTTTATGGCGTTGAACATCAGAAAATCGCCAACACCGGAACTGCGGTATTTGTTTGGAAATGCGTATGTTAGCGCATACATTGCATTGCTGTCCCAAACCACAAACAACGCTCCGTGCGTAACGCCCTCTGAATCAACCGCTTGCAGGATTTGTCCAGCATTATTGGCCACACAGGCATCATACAGTTTTAGGAACATTGTGCGTGAGAAGCTAACTTGCTGATTTTTAGCGCGCAATTCGTCCTCAAAAAAGCCATAGAACTCCTCTCCTGTCATTTTTTTGCTGATTGTCAGCAACTTGGACGCCTTGCGAATGTTGCGTTTCTTGGAGTCATCGAACTTGCTGAAAACGGCATCAATATCGTTTAAATCATTGATTACAAAGCTATAACGTGTGGTCTGACTGAAGCCGCGCCAATGGTACGGCGTCCAATATTTGAACGTGTGGCTCATATTGATGGCAGCAAACGCCGTCCGCGGCAGATGTTCGACATAGAAATTCGAGGCTTTTTTATTGTCAGTCAGTGAGTTGGCGGCAAAAGAATATTCGCCCAGAAACTGCGTCAGCGGCGGCATCACAATGTAGCGCAGGCCGTATTTCCGCTTTACGAAACAAACAAAAACCGACTGCGGCACGCCGTTCTCGCCGTACGACTCGGCAAGCCACTCTCCGCCTTCGCACACAGCGTCGAGCCACCACGATTTGAAAAATACTGGCAGCTGATTATCAAGAAGTTGGTATTCGTCTCGGTTCATTTTACAACCCTTCCACCTTTAACAAACGCTTTTTTGTAGAAAACATTGTTTAAGCTGTTGATTTCTACGCCTTTCGACGTGCTAGCGTGCACAAATTTGCCGTCTTTCAGATATATGCCCACGTGGTTTGGCCGCTTTTTTCGTTTGTCGTCGGTGCGGAAAAAGACCAAGTCGCCTTCCTTAAGCCGGCCTCTGCGTATGCGTTTCACATCGTTGTGATAGATGTCGTCGACCGAGCGGTGCAGCCTGGTGCCGTATACATCTTTATATATAGCGCCTGCAAAACCGGAGCAATCGACACCTTTTTTGGTGGTACCACCCAGCCTGTAACGAACGCCCAACCAGCCGGCCGCCTGCCTGTAGAGTTTTATGTTGTCTTTTTTCGATATTGAAACGCCCATCTTATGCGACAAAGCCGCCCGCTCATCGGCCGCGGCACTGCGCGACGATGCGCATGATGCCATCAGCAGCACTGCAACCACACCGGCCAGTATATTTTTGACCACCAGCCACACCCGGAATCGTTTTTTATTATTTGCCGATATTTCTGTTGCGCTTAAAACGCGTTTTTCTGCCGTCATTGATTATGTTAAATAGAATGTGATTTATTATTTTTTGTCGATTTTTTCAAAATTTAGATGGATTTGCGATTATTCCCCGCCGTTTTTACAAATGTAACATTCGCTAGAATTAGCCGGATTTCACTTTTGTAAACCTGTTTTTACCGCTTTGTTTACATCTTTCGCCAACTTTGGGCCGTAATAAACGAAGCCTGTAAACACCTGAACCAGCGTCGCACCGGCCTTTAGTTTGGCAAGCGCATCATCGGGCGACATTGTGCCGCCAACACCGATTATTGGTAGCTTTCCTCCTGTTTTCTGGCTTATATAGCTGATAATCTCAACCGAACGGTCGCGCAACGGCAGTCCGCTCAGACCTCCGTTGGCAATCTCTTTGATGCGCTCTGCGCCGGTTTTCAAGCCGTCGCGCCGTGTGCTGGTATTGGCAGCCACAACTCCATCGATGCCGTAACGCTCGATAATCACAAGCGATTCGTCAATCTGTTGGAAGTTCAAGTCGGGTGAGATTTTTAGCAGAATGGGCTTATAAACAGCTTTTTGGCTACGCAGCCCTGATAATGCCGAAAGGATTTTCTCTAGCGACTCCTGCCCTTGCAGTTCGCGCAGATTAGTGACATTTGGGCAGCTCACATTCACCGTTATATAATCGACAAAATCGTAAAGCGCCTGAAAACAAGCCACATAGTCGTCAACAGCATTTTCGTTGGGAGTTACAGAATTCTTGCCGATGTTGCCGCCAATGACAATCCTGTTGTTGCGCCGCCGCAGGTTTTTGACCGCGTTCTCAACCCCATTGTTATTGAAGCCCATTCGGTTTATGAGTGCACTGTCGGCTGGCAGACGGAACAGGCGCGGTCGCGGGTTACCCGACTGCGGGCGTGGCGTTACGGTGCCAATCTCAACGTGGCCAAAACCTAAATTGCCAAGCATTTTATACACCTCGGCGTTCTTGTCGAAACCAGCGGCAACCCCTATTTTATTGGGGAATTTGATGCCGCAGAACTCTGTTTCCATTTGTAAACTGCGCGGGTTGTAAAAAAGTCCGAGCACACGGCCCAGGCCGATGCTGTTGGCCACTTTCAGCCCCGTATTTATCACAGAATGAATGCGTTCTGGGTCGATGCGGAACAGTAGCGGACGGATAATTGTCTTATACATTGGATATATAGTTTAAAACCATCCAAAGATAAAACAATGCGACGCGAAGATCGCCGTTGCGCCGCACTTATATTTACAAAATTGCTAACAACAAATGTTAACCGTAAAGAACTGTGTTATTGCTTGTTATAAATAGAAAACGTATTATCGGTGTAGAGAACCACAATCTGTTTAACCTCGGCAGAGCGCTGTGCCGCTTCTGCAATCAAGGGCGAAAACGAAGCATTGGAATTATCTGCCGCTTGAGTCGGCGGCTGGTTGGTAATAACCTGTGGCTCAGAATGTTCCACATCTTCTATTCCAATATGATTAGCCACTTCACCTTCACTGCCAGGGATGTTGGCGGCAACCGGCTCAGGTTCGCCAATTTCATCAAAAATCGACATCTGCACAGGCTGCCTGCGTATTTCGCCGCGCCCCATCACAAGCCAGTCAGTGTTGTACTGCGGAAATGTTGCCAGAATCTTTTGTAACACTTCAAAACTCGGGTTGCTGGGTTGGCCATTGCGCCCATTCAGTATGTGTGACACATTTGAGCGCTGAATGCCGATCTTGTCTGCAAACGCGGACGCTGTCAAACCTTCTGATGCAATGATTTTTGCAATTCGTTCACCTATCTCCATAGTATAAAATACATTTTTACAAATGTAACAATTATAAAAAACATCCGCATCCACAAGTGTAAACACGGTGGTTTTTACAAATGTAATCGCACCCTGTGCGATCACTGTTTTAATACTTCCAGTTTTTGTTTAAATAAAACATGTATATTATTGGCTTACAACAAAATAGCTGCGACATAAATGCAGTTTTATGCTTAAATAACGACAAAACCATGGCAACATCTTGTAGCTATGATTTAAATAAATAACATAAAATACTGATTATTCGATAAATACATTACAAATACGAGCGCGTTAATAAATGTAAAATTGGGATGATTTACATTTTTAAACACATAAAATCATCCAAGAAATATTTATTTTGAGTGTGATTATTATTGTTAAATAAGAAACGCTTCTATTTTCGACAAAATTCTGTACAACAATCTTACAACATAAATAACAGCGCCTACCCTATTCAACCGCCTATATATCAATGATAAAAAATGCTACCCTAATCACTTAGTTTGTCCTAAATGCTGCAATTATGGAAATATTTCCAACCATTTAGTGACACCCACCCTATTCATGCGAATCTAAAAAGGTTATCAATAATAGTTTTGACAATCAAAACATTGAAACACAATACATTTGCACCGATATATTCGTGTACAAAATATGCCCCCGGAAAATCGCAGTAAGCAAATTAATCTTCTTTTTTGAAAAAACTGAAGTTGACCGCCCCGTAATGCTTGTGCATGAAGAACTGCGGCATTTGGTCGAATTTGTTCTTCTCGGAATGCTCCATTATGAACAGCCCGCCATCAGCAATTAGTTGGTTTTCTATAACCATTCCTGGAATCTCTGGCAATTGAGGCAAATCGTACGGCGGGTCGGCAAAAATAAGGTCGAATTTACAGCCACAATTGGCGATATATTTCAGCGCATCGGCACGGATAACCTTCACCCCTTCCATCTTCAAATCGGCAACAGTGCGCTTTATAAAACTGTAATGGTTGTAATTAAGTTCAACGCAAGTGATGTCGGTGCAGCCTCGCGATGCGAACTCGTATGATATTCCACCCGTACCGCCAAAAAGATCAAGTACTTTAACCGCCTCAATATCGATAGAATTTTCAAGTATGTTGAACAGGCTCTCTTTGGCCAAATCGGTCGTCGGACGCGCTTTGAAGTTCGACGGCGGCTGAATGAGACGATGTTTGTATTGTCCGCTGATTATCCGCATTGGTAAAGGTTTATCATGTTGGTGAAATAATGAGGCGGAACGTCGTTGAAGCCGTATGAGTACTCAAAATGCGACGGCATGGCAAAATAGCCGATATTCCGCACATATTCCTTCATCGATTCCAATATCGCGCTGTCGGCAGAAACAATACCGCAGACGCCAACCGGGATGGTCATTGGTGGCAGTCTCAAACTATCGAAAGCATTAAG
>CAMKOM010000049.1 GCA_946414435.1 uncultured Bacteroidota bacterium | reverse complement strand
GACCCGAATAGTTGTTGGCATAGTTGTCGGCATCGTTCTCACATTCAACGTATGCATCGCCAAACCAAGTGCTGTAGTACAAGTCGCCGATTTTAAATTTATCTGTAGCCCACGCCTGCCCTACAAGCATTGTGGCAAACACAACTGTAAATAATTTTCTCATAACAAATCAGTATTTAGTCCATTAACGCAACTTATTCAGGCATTTTCCTTTTTTACCACAATAGTGTGGCACATCATATCGTGCAGAGCCTGATGTCGGTCGCCAGCGGCAAAGAAGCAGCCGATGAAGATGACGAAACCGAAAAGCGAGCCAAAGAAATTGAACACTCCCGTCAAGACAAGGAACGCCAACACTGTGCAAACTCTCTTCACGTGCTTCAACAGATAACGCCCTATGAGCGCCCCAACCGAAGCGTTGCCGCCATCGGCATTGGCGATTTTAAGTCCAAGAATAATCTTGCCCAGCGATGCGCCAAGGAAAATCTCTGTCGAGAAATAAATCAGTTCAGCAAAGATGACTATCAGCGAGATACGAGTGGTTGCAACAACTATACTGAGCATTTCAGGCGTATATATCTGCGCGAAAAACGGATTCGACGAAACTAGCGCATCAACTTGCTGTTGAGCCATAACAGCCATCCACGATGTTGACACACAGCTGAGTATCACCGATAGAATCCAGACAAAAACAATGTCGATAACATAAGCGCCCAAACGCGGGCCAAAACCAATTCTCTTTTCCATAATTTTGAGTTTTACGTGATAAAAAAATATGCCGTGAAATTACATTTTTTGCAGAAAACAGCAACTGACGGCAACATTTTTGCAAGCGGCGGCAGGCCGTATCCAAAGTCAATAAAATTGTGTGATAGCGCATTAAGAGCGTCATAAAAATATTTTTTGTTTTTTGCGCCCACGACTATTGCGAATATGAAAAAACGCACTACTTTTGCAACGCTTTTCGAGAGAATAGCAACGTTCTAAAAAATGGTGCGGTAGTTCAGTCGGTTAGAATATCGGCCTGTCACGCCGGGGGTCGCGAGTTCGAGTCTCGTCCGCACCGCAAGAAGCCTGATTAACGAATAGTTAGTCGGGCTTTTTTGTTATTAGCTGCACAACCAACATTTTTCCTGATTATCATATTTTTATAAAACGTCGTGCATTATTCCTTGTAAGTATTCCACTTATATGAAAATAGCCCCGCAAAAAGCATTACACTCTATCGGCTAAAATTTTACCTTTGCGGCTCATTTTGCGAATGCATTATTAATAATAAAAAAAACAACTTTAAAATGGACACAAAAAAGTTAATTAAGTTATTGATTCCGTTTGCTTTGTTCCTGATTGCCTGGTGCGTCCCGACATCGTTCTACGGAATTGATGCTCTGACTCTGGTTCAACAACGCGTGATTGCAATGTTCATTCTTGCAGCACTTCTGTGGATTTTCGAACCAATTCCGAATTGGACAACATCTGTGCTGGTGATTGTGCTGTCGCTGCTGACCGTCTCGAACAAAGGCATCGGCTACTTCTGCACACCCGAAGCAGGCGAATTGGTGGTTTACACCAAAATTATGTCGGCATTCGCTGACCCTGTTGTTATGCTGTTCCTTGGCGGATTCGTGCTGGCAATTATGGCATCGAAATACGGACTCGACGTTACACTGGCCCGCATAATGCTGAAACCTTTCGGCACAAAACCGAAATGGGTGCTGCTGGGCTTCCTGGTTGTAATCGCCGTCTTCTCAATGTTTATGAGCAACACCGCCACCGCCGCTATGATGCTGGCTTTCCTGGCACCTGTGCTTGCTGTTCTGCCATCTGACGACAAAGGAAAAATCGGCCTTTCGCTGGCTATTCCTGTGGCTGCCAACCTTGGCGGCATCGGCACACCTATCGGCACTCCGCCTAACGCCACTGCCGTGAAGTTCCTCGGCGACGCCGGTCTCGACGTTTCGTTCGGCGAGTGGGCAATACGTATGATTCCGTTCGTGATTATTATGATTCTGTTTGCCTGGGTTATGCTGCAGGTTCTGTTCCCGTTCAAGTCGAAGGAAGTGGTGCTCGACATCAAAAAGAGCGACCGCAAGAGCGACTGGAAGACCATTGTGGTTTGGTGCACATTCATCGGCACAATCCTTTTGTGGGCAACCGAGAAACTCACAGGCATCAACTCTAACGTGGTGGCTCTCATCCCTCTGGCCGTGCTCACCTGCTGCGGAATCTTCACCAAAGAAGACATCAAGGAAATCAACTGGACAGTGCTCTGGCTGGTTGCCGGCGGTTTCGCCCTTGGCACCGACCTTCAGGGCACAGGCCTTGCTAAAGTGCTGATTGAAGCCATTCCGTTCGGCACAATGGGCGTTGTTGCGGTGTTCATCATCGCGGGCCTTGTCTGCTACTTCCTTTCGAACTTCATCAGCAACTCGGCCACCGCTGCGCTGCTCATCCCGATTCTGATTGTGATTGCCGAAGCAATGAGTATGCCCGAAGCCGCAAGCCACGACACCTTTATGGCTCTTGGCGGCACTCAGGCAATGATTTCGTTCATCGCTGTCTGCGCGTCAATTGCAATGCTGTTCCCGATTTCGACACCGCCGAACGCAATCGCTTCTTCAACTGGTTTGGTTGAGACGAAGGATATGGCCAAAATCGGTGCCATTGTGGGCATTGTGGCCTTCATCCTTGGCTACTTCTGGCTGACTAAGATTTTCCCGTTCCAAAGTAAAGGTGATGCCGCACTTGCCAAAACCGAGCAAGTGGCAGCACCTGCAGTTGTCGCCGCCGACTCGACTTTTGTCGCTGATTCAACTGCAATAGATAGTACAGACATCAAATAAGCGTTCTGCGTAAAACGCCATACAAAAGCACCGAGGTTGCGGCTTCGGTGCTTTTTTTGTATGTTTATTGGTCGCTAACCGATTCAACCCGATTCTTGCCGATAAGCCAATAACAACAAAAAAAAAGCCACAGGCTTTGTGACCTGTGGCTATAACATTGTTGCCGTTTTGTTGTAGCGCTATGGCCGATAGACAGGACGAACAGAAAACCCACATTCGCGGCCGTCGTCGCCATCAGGGCCCACAAAGCTCATAGTGAAGAGCAGCTTCCGCGCGAGTTCCGGGTAACTGGCGCCGAGCGAAGCAGACCAGTAGTAGCCGAAGGAACCATCATTGATGAGACTGGCATCTTTGCGGTGGCCCGCCGCCGGCAAAAAAATGTGGGCATCGGAAAGTGAATACGCAGATGGCGTATCACCCTCATAAAATTTTGCGCCTTTGTCGGTATCGTTTTTTGTGCGGAAAACCATATAGCCGCCTACACCGTGATTGTTGTAATCCGACGTCCAAACCCAACAGCATTTCTCTGCCAACTCTTCCCAATCGGCAAGGGTTGGCATTGAGTATTCGGCACCAAAAGCGGCTGTGGCCACATCGTCGGCTGATTCGAGAGTTGTTTTGCTGTCAACAGTGCCATAGCGCGCGTTATCGTTATATTTTGTTAATTTAAGATAATTACCATATTCGCAATATATATAGGTCTCCCAATTGTAATTGTCTTTTGTCTGGGTTTCGCCCCATGCGTAGTAGTCGCCATAGTTCCACGGGTTAATGGCACCAACATTGCAGGTAGCCCAAAGGTTGCCGCTTGGCAGGCCTAAATCCACGACATTGTCTGGTACATCTTCTTCTTTTTCGCAAGCCACAAACATTGTAGCCGCTGCGGCAAACAAAGCCACTGTTAGAAAGAGTTTTTTAGTCATAATCTGTTAGTTTTAAATGATGTATTATTTAATCACAACAAATGCAGAATTTTTCGGGAACATTAAGCGATAAACGTTAAAACGTAACATTGCTAAATCGAAGAAGCAATCACCACGTGCCACTTGTCGGCATTACCATTTGAACGCAATATGTACCCTTTCTTTTGCAGTTGGTCGAGTTGCTTCTGAATGGCCGACCGATTGACACCAACAATCTTGCAAAGTTCAGCAATAGTGGTGTTTGGCTCATCAATTAAGGTATTCAGAATTGTAATTGTGTTTGGGCTGCGGAAACTAACTTTCTCGCCATCGAACCACCACACATTGGCATCGTGCTCGCACAAGAAAGCAATGCTTTGTTCAATCTCATCGGCAGCCAAACGCTCAAAATATTTTAAGAAGGCGTCAATCTTATTCAATGGCGCGTGCGCACCAACCGATGGTGTAACGCCTACCTTCAAATCGCTTTTGTGCAAAGCCTCAAGATAGTTCTGTTTGTTGCGACTGCGAACCACTATCATCGGGTAATTGTGACGCGAAAGAATATAATTGACCATCAGGCGCGCAATACGCCCGTTGCCGTCTTCGAACGGGTGGATTCGGATATAGCGGTAGTGGAACAGCACCGCCAACTGAATAGGTGTGTATTCTCCGCTCTGTTCAGCCTCGTTGTACCACGCCACCAAATCGTTCATCAGCGCAGGCGTTTCTTCGGGCGACGCATATTCAAAACGGTCGCCGTAACGGGTAATGACAGAGTTCGGGCGTGTCTTGTAGCAGCCTGCGTGAATGGTGTAACTTGCCACATCGCCGCCAGGCAAATTGCGGCTGACGGTGTAGTCTTCGCGAAGCAAAACCTTATGCAACTGACGGATAAACGTCTCTGTAAGTGGACGTTGTCTCTCGTCGGCCTCAACAAGCATCATCTTCAAACCCACATTATGCGCCTTCATCTCCTCCAAATCCTTCATCTCCGCTTCCGAAACCACCTTGCCAAACAAAAGCAACAGTTCCGTCTGCCCGTATGTCAGAGTGTTGCCCTCAATGTGATTGCTATTGTAGTTGAAGTCGACAGTGAACTTGCGGCTCAAACGGGCGCGGTCGTCATCGCTCAAGGGTTGCAATGCGCACCAACGCTGATAGGCCGAAACGAGTTGTTTTAAATCCTGCATATCCTATTTTTTACACAAAGATATTTGCTTTTAGGAAAATCGACAAGTATTTTTCTTTAAAAAGGTGGTAAAAATTCACCTTATAATGGAATTTTTGCAGTAATTATCACTATTCACATCGGTAAAAGGTGTAAAAATACCACCTTTTTCTACTATACTATACAGTTTAAGCGATAAACGTAAAAACTCTCACAAAAGCACCGTAGTTCAAACTTCGGTGCTTTTTTTGTTTAGTTTTGATAACCACGGAACGCACTAAAGACACGACTTTGGTTTGTATCAGCGTTCGCAGTTTGTGCTATTTATGGAAGAACTTGAGCAACAATTATTTGGACTGATTGACCAACGGGGCGGCGACGCGCAGAAGGTGCGCCAGGCGTGCGAGTTTGCCCGCGAATGGCTGTCGGGCACGGTGCGCGAGACGGGCGAACAGGCCTACACCCACGCTCTGCGGGTGGCGCTGATTGTTGCCGAAGAAATCAGCCAGAGCAACATATCGATAATCGCCGCACTGCTGCACGAAACGGCAATCAACGACGAGAAGGTGAGCCGCCAGATTGAGAGCGAGTTCGGGCCGCAGGTGCTGTTCATCATCAGCGAAATGCTGAAAATCAGCCGTCTGCAAAAAGAGAAACTACAACTCAACAGCGAGAACTACATATCGCTGGTGCTCACCATCACCAAAGACGTGCGCGTGATTCTGCTCAAACTGGCCGACACGCTCGACAAAATCCGCCAGATAAAACTCTACGGGCCTGAACGCCAATTGAAAATCGCGCAGACGGCACGCATTCTGTACGCACCCATCGCCCACCGCCTGGGGCTCTACCACATCAAAACCGAATTGGAAGACATCTCGCTGAAAATCATCGAGCCAGAGACGTACTACAACATCGCGCGCACGCTGAACGAGACCAAAATCCGCCGCGAAGAGTACATCAGTCGATTCAAACAAACTGTTACAGAAGCACTTAACGAGTCGTTGAGCGGCCACGGATACACTTACGAAATAAAAGGGCGCCCCAAATCGGTGAACTCGATTTATGGCAAAATCAAGAAGCAAAATGTCGATATATCAGAGATTTACGACCTGTTTGCCATCCGCATCATTCTCGACGGCGTGCCGCCTGAGAAGGAAAAGGAAGCCTGCTGGAACGTATATAGCATAATAACAAACATTTACCAGCCGAACCCCACCCGTCTGCGCGACTGGATTTCGACACCACGCGCGAGCGGCTACGAATCGCTGCACACAACGGTTATGGGCCCCGACGGACACTGGGTTGAAGTGCAGATTCGCACACGCCGAATGGACGAAGTGGCCGAAAAAGGCAACGCGGCGCACTGGAAATACAAGGAATCGGGCAAGGACGAGTCGCACGACAAGTGGCTCGGAAGCATCCGCGACGTGCTCGAACGCAAGGACAGCGGCTCGTTCGACAGCGAAATCGGCGACAAGAGCCTGCAACCGAAAGCCGCCAACATCTTCGCCTTCACACCGCAGGGCGACATCATCAAACTGCGGCAGGGCGCCACAATTCTCGACTTCGCCTACTCTATCCACAGCAACCTTGGCAACACCTGCACGGGTGCGCGCATCAACGGGAAAATTGTGCCGATTCGCTATCAGATTAGCAACGGCGACACGGTTGAAGTGCTGACATCGAAATCGCAGAAGCCTAACCTTGAGTGGCTGAACATCGCCGTCAGCCCGCGCATCAAGGCCCGCATACGCCGCGCCATCAACGAAGAGACGTTCAAGCACGCCGAAATGGGCCGCGAAATGCTCGAACGCAAGGTGGCGCAACTCAAACTCGACTTCAACGACCAGATAATCCTGCAAATGACGGCGCACTTCCATTTCAGCCACGCGCTCGACTTCTATCAGGCCATTGCTGACGAGAAAGTTGACCTGCACGCTGTGCGCGATTTTCTGCAGACGCTGAAGGCCGAACCCGACAGCCACCCGACCGAAACGCCCGACAGCAACGGCGAGTACACCGCCACGTTCGACGACTCGGACGACGCGCTCATCATCGGCCGCGACCTTGTGAACGTCGATTACAAACTGGCGCAGTGCTGCCACCCCATCCAGGGCGACCGCATCTTCGGCTTTGTGACTGTGGACCGCGGCATACAGATTCACCGCCAGGGCTGCCCCAACGCCAAAGACCTGCTTGCGCGATACCCGTACCGCATCATCAAGGCGCGCTGGAACGACACTGAACGGCAGTCGGTTTTCAACGCCGACATCATTGTCACGGGCATCGACAAACTGGGCGTTGTGAACCACATCACCGAAGTGATTGCCAAAAGCGAGACATCGAGCCTGCGCTCACTCAAAGTGAACTCGAAGGACGGCATCTTCAAGGCCTACATATCAGTCTTTGTGGGCAGCACCGCCCAACTCGACGCGCTACTGCTGAGCATCGGCAAGATTAAAGACGTGATTCGGGCGGAAAGGGCGGAAAGGTGAAAAGTGGTGAGGGTTTAGGGTTTAGGGGTTAGAGGTTAGAGGTTAGAAGTTAGAAGTTAGGAGTTAGAAGTTGGCATACAAATGAAAGCCTTTGATTTCACAAATTGCAATAATCTGTTGTCACATTATATATAGGTATTATCACACAGCATAACCTGCTTATGTGTACCTGTCAAGACTTTTATGGAAGAAAAACGGCTGAATACCACTCAAAAACTGCCAAAAACAACTTTTTTACTGAAAAAAAACTGAAAAAAGAGCGCAGTATTGAAAATATTCGTAATATTGCATCGTTTGAAAAGTGGAATTCGGACGCGAATGACACGAGACAAACAAAGTGAAATTGAAAATTTGAAAATCCAGCGAAAGCTATTTAATATTAACTTAAAATTTTAGAAAAATGAAAAAGATTTATCTTTTAAGCGCAGTTGCTTGCATGTTCGCTTTCAGCGCAAATGCTACTAATAACTGGTATGCTAGTGGTGGTGCTACTGATGAGACCACTTTCTCATTGGAGCAAGTTTCAGGTACTCTGGGTACAACAGCTAAAGTTGCAAAAGTAGTTGTTACTAAAGCTGGTGCAGCTGGTGATCCATGGGCAGTTCAATTCTGCAACATCCTCACTGGTCAAAAAGGTCAAGCTGATGGTAACGCAATCAAAATTTCTTTCGAAGTTCTTCACGTAGGTCCTGTTGCTGACGGTGCAACTCTTTCTTTCTTGACTGGTAAAATGCAAGACGAGACTGGTGCAGCTCAACACGATGACTGGCAGTGGGGTGAATGCAACGAGATCAATGGCGTAAAACAACCTGATGGTTCAGATATGCCTAATGGTTGCGTCAACATCACTTATCCTGTATCAAGCAAAGAGTGGACTAAGATCGAACTTGAAGGTACAATTGGTGCTAACGGTGCTAACTTCATCGGTATCCAAATCAACTTGGGTAAGAACGAGGCTAACGAAGGTGTATTCTTCTTCAAGAACTTCACTATCACTATGAAGAAAGACGTTCTCACATTCTTCGAGGACAACGCTACTGCTATTGCAGAAGAAGCTGCTGTTAAGGCATTCGTTGCTGGTGACGTACTCTTCGCTTCTGAGGCTGCTGACGTAGTTGTTTACAACGTTAACGGTGTAGCTGTTAAGAGCGCTAAGAACGTTACTTCACTCAACGTAGCTGACCTGAAAGCTGGTCTGTACATTGCAAAAGTTGGTAACACAACTGTTAAATTTGTGAAATAAATTTAGTCAAGCAATTGCTGGATTCGAAGGCTGCCATTAGGCAGCCTTCTTTTTTTTATGTAAGTATAACAAGCTACTGAAAAACTGACCGAAGGGCCGAATCTGCATAACCGGCGATTAAGCAAAACGCAATTGCCGGCAATTACAAGTGAACAATAACTCTCCGAAAGAGGAAACTATATCAGGGTTCAGTCTTTCAGACTGAAATCGGGGTGCGGCCAACACCGTAGGTTACGCTCCACTCCCCTACGGTTATGAAAATATTGTCTTTCTGACAAATTCAAAATGACCAAAAATTCGGTTTAATAGACATTTCTGGATATAAAAATTCAGTTGCCCGTTATACTATCACTTTTTATGTACATACAAAAATGGTTGTCCGTTTCTTGCCCTAAACCCGCGCCGTAGGTGCGAAAGATTGGTAGAATTCGTGTTCCGTTATCAAATGGCGTGCCGTAGGTACTCAACTTTCAATTTATGTTGCGTACCTACGGCATGCTGCTCTGTGCGAGAGCACATGCTTCTACCAATCTATAGTCCCTAACGAGACATATCGGTTTCTTTCATATATTTTAGGTATAGAAACGGACAACTATATATACAAACACTAATGCCGATTAAGAGAAAATCCGCGTTTTTACCACTGAAATCACTCGAAAAACACCCCCTTTATAGGCATTTTTTGCCATTTTTTTCCGCCGTTCGTTAAGTGAAAGCCGCCGTTCGTTAAGTGAAACCTACCGTTCGTTAAGCCAAACCCGCCGATGGTTGTTTGGCGTTTTTTTATTTCACCAGTCTGTTTCACATTTGTAATGCCATCAGGGACACAAAAACCGATGGCAATAAAAAACGAACAAAAAAACTTTAAACTATGATTTTTGCAACAATTCTGATTTTAGCCAAGACATTCGATGTGATGGCGAATAGTTTGAAAAACGAGAGTTCAAAAAACATGTAATTTCTATTTATTAACTAATTAATATTCCATTATCATGAAAACGAAAATCTTTATCGGACTTTTTTTTGCAGCAGTTCTTACAATTATCACTGCCGCCGCGTCTTCAGAAGACTACAACTGCACCGTTGTGGTAACCATCAAGGGTAATACCAAGAACGTTGAGTACAATGGCGAACGGCACTCGGTTGTCGGCTACACCATTGAGACAAGCTCGCGGCACTACTCTGCCGACGATTTTGTCTGCTACGCCATCGACTCAGTGAGCGCAGTGAAAGTCGGCACCTACCACATGGGTATCAGCAGCAACGATTTCTGCAATGTCAACCCTAAATACAAAAATGTTGTGTTTGAAGTTATTGACGGCAGCCTGTCGATTGTCAACAACCGCATAACACTACTTGCAAATAACTAATAATCTGTTTCAAATTCAACACTACGGTTTTTTCGGAAAATTATTCCTACTTTTATAAGTTTGTTTGAGAATCAGGCAATCAGCGTGCAAACGCTAGTTGCCTGACGCTCATTAAATATGGCAATGGATAAAGCAAAAACAATTAGTCGATAAATAACGAAATAAACCTATGATTATCAAATATATAAAACGAAATATCATGAGAAATCTATTTTCGCTTTTGATTTGTTCCGCAATTGCGGTACACTCTTGGGCATTCAATTCTGGGAGCAGCATTCCTAGTCCCGCCGCCCAAGCCGATGCTACAACACCTGCCGGCTTCTCATACCAGGCAGTAGTACGCAATGCCGCCGGCGAACTTGTGAGCAATGCCCACGTGAGCTTGCGCCTGACACTGACAGATCAAAGCGGCCAGCAGGTAATGTATCAGGAGACGCACGCCAATGTTGAAACCAACAGCTACGGCGTGTTGAGCGTGACCGTGGGCAATGGCGCTCCCGTTGACAAAAAGACACTTAACGATGTCGACTGGGCGTCGGGTAGCGTGTGGATGCGCGTTGAGATTGACCCCAACGGCGGCACAAAATATATTGATTTTGGACTCACAAAACTACAATCGGTGCCATACGCCTATTTCGCTGCCAACGGTGGCAACGGAGAAAAGGGCGAGAAAGGCGAAAAGGGTGACAAAGGTGACCCCGGAGAGCAGGGACCGCAAGGACCCACCGGCCCGCAAGGACCGCAGGGTGAGCAGGGTAACCCCGGCACAGGCCTGACCAACCGCGGAGTTTGGTCGGCAACCAACTCATACAACGTGGGCGACTACGTTTTCGCACCGGCTTCATCAAAAGCCAACGCAAACTCAATGTGGATAGCGCAACGCGAGATAGCGCCATCGAACAACGCACCGGCAGCAGGAGCCGACTGGATAGAGTTCAAGGCACCCAAAGGCGAGAAGGGTGACCAGGGTGACCAGGGACCGCAAGGACCCGCCGGACCGCAGGGTGAGCAGGGCAACCCAGGCACAGGCCTGACCAATAGAGGTGCTTGGAACGCAGGGAGCACTTATAACATGGGCGACTATGTGTTTGCACGCAGCAGCAACAATGCCGCCGTCAACTCGATGTGGATTGCACAGGCCGACAACATAACCGGCTCGACCGAGCCTTACCAGGACAACACCAACTGGGTTGAGTTCCAGGCGCAGAAAGGTGAGAAAGGCGAAAAGGGTGACAAAGGCGATCCCGGCCGCGACGGCATGCAAGTTGCCGGCACCGAGGGCCAGACACTGGTGCACAACGGCACAACATGGGTTGCCACCGACGAGATATCGCTCAAGAAACTCGACGTGAAGGCCGGAACAGTAACCGAGGACGCGCTGTTCGAGGTTAAGGACAACGAGGGTAACGTTGTATTTGCCGTTTACCCCAACGGCGTTTATGTCTATATTGACACTGCGGACAACGCCAAGGGCGCCGACAAGGTACGCCGCAGCGGGTTCTTCATCACAGGCCGCGATGCAGCCAAAGACGGGAAGCCCAACGACTTTTTTGCTGTGAACGGTGACGGCACCAAGGTGTTTGTCGACACAGCCT
>CAMKOM010000048.1 GCA_946414435.1 uncultured Bacteroidota bacterium | reverse complement strand
AGTCTTGCAAGAGGTTGAGCCTGACGATTTGATTGTAGCGCGACACATCGCCACCTGCGTTCAGGAGCAACCGAGCATGGCTGGGTAGCTTGCTCCGCAAGCGCCCCACACAACTGCTCCTGAACCTTGCCCGTTTTGCTTGTGACGGGACAAAAGTTAGTTCTGACGCGCGGAACGCACAGCTCGCACAGATTGACCGTAGTAGCGGCCGTAGCTGCCCATGTCGTAGAGGTCCGAACTGAAGTAGAAGTCCCACGCGCTGCTCGGGTAGTCCGTGCTGAGCGAACTCGACCAGTAGATGCCGTACGACCCAACGTAGTAGAGAAGGCCACCCCAACGGTTGCCCGCAGCGGGCAGGAAGAGAAGAGCTCCGTTTTTCCCACGAAAGAGCATCCCGTTCACACCGTCCCAAACCTTCCACGTGTGGTCGGTATTCTTGTACAATTCTTCCCATTGCTCCTTGGTCGGTATGCACCAGCCACTGCCCCAGTTCGCCGTGGCAGCATCGTCTTCTGGCTGCAGGACGGTGAGATTGTCGCTGAAACCATGATAACCATACTTGAAAGTGGAGCAATACTTGGTCAACTGGTCCCCACCGCCATTGTAGTACTTGTAGGTACTCCAGTTGTAGATACTCTTCGGTTTGGTCTCGCCCCAGGCGAAATAGTCACCGTAGCCTTCAGGTGTGGTTGCACCCACGTTGCAGGTGGCCCACAGCGTACCGCTCGGCAAGCCAAGGTCAACGTACTCATGAGTGTCTTGGGCAAAAACTCGGCCACCCATCATCAGCAGCACGCCCATGACAATCAAATTAATAGTTCTCTTCACTTTTCTTTTTTTCGGCTTCCAGTTCCCAAAAGCGCAGGAGCATCCATTATGTCCTATTAAGTTACAAACATAGAAGCGTGGAACTGACTATGCCACCACAAGCCCAACGCTTCAATAAAATGGTTCAAAGCAAATTGCAAAGATAAAGAGCTTTTGGTTATTGTTCCCAAAAGCGGCAACTTTTTTTCAGGTTAAGACAAACGGGGTGACAACCGTTTTAGGGATATAGGCCTAAGATTGTAAACCGGAACTGTGATGGTGTAAACCAGATTAGGGATATGAACGAAACAATGTAAACCAATTCTGTTTAACCTTCCCAAATCTTTCAACCAATTTCAGTGAAAGTCACTCAATAATTGCCAGATGCGCATATTCAATCTTCAAAAGTCTTTTTTTTAAAGAAAAAGAACGTTGTATGATTTTTTTTGTATCCACGACTATACGCTTCATGTGATGTCGTTCAGGGAATTCTTATTGTTCGAGGGGGCGATTGAGGTCTCCCCTATCCCGCTTCCTGAATTGCTTTCCCGTCATGCAGTCATAGCCATGCGTCTCACATCGAATGTCAAGATTCTGCCGCTGTTCGAAAAATACCTGAAATATGGTTGCTATCCTTTCTACAAGCGCGATTCCGATGGTTTCGGCCAGCGGTTGCAGAAGGCTTGTCCATGCAGTGCTCTATGAGGATGTTCCCGCCGTGGAGGAGATCACCTATCCTACCATACTGAAATTGTCGAGAATGCTGATGATACTTGCGGCACATGTTCCGCAAACACCCAAAATGAATGAGCTTTATGCCATTCTTGAAACCAATCGTGAGCAGGGCATGAAGTTGCTGTACATGCTTCAGCGAGCTGGACTGTTGCATTTGCTTTCCACCGAGATGAAAGAGTTCGGCAATCTCGTCAAGCCGGATAAAATCTTCCTTTATGACCCGAATATGATGTATGCATTGGGCGACAACGCCAATACGGGTACTGTACGCGAGACCTTCTTCATCAACCAGCTGTCAGCTATTGCGACGGTGAATTATCCCCGAAAAGGCGATTTCCTTGTCAATCACAAGCATCTTTTCGAGGTTGGTGGCAAAGGAAAGAAATTCGACCAAATCAAAGACATACCAGCCAGCTATTTGGCTATTGACGACACTGAAATTGGCCACGGAAACCGCATTCCACTGTGGCTGTTCGGTTTTTTGTATTGATTGTAAAAAAACTAGGATATAACCCCGCCACTCGCATCCATCTTAACAAAATATATTTCAGGATGGATTCTGATCCCTAACTTTTCTTCCACGGAATCCTGAATTCTCCGTACCAATGCCACGATGTCATAGTCCTTGCCGCCACCAAAGTTGGGAACACGGCAGTTTGTAGGGACGCATTGAATACGTCCGCCTAACACAGCAAAACCAAAGCGTCCAACTTCTTTCAGGTTAAGACTGGTTGAGCCAGGACGGAGGCTGGTTGAGATAACAACAACTTTCTTAATAACTTAATTCATTAATCGGCTTTCTCCCCAATTATATTTCGGATAGGATTTTTTGAGGTCGTTGGCGGAACCCGTCACCCCACTGCCGCCGCTGGTGGCGAACACATTGATGGTCTTGCCGCTGAGGTCGTGGGCTTCAATGAATGTGTTAACGATGGTCGGAGCGGTATACCACCACACGGGGAAGCCAATCCATACGGTGTCGTAGTCGGCGATATTCTCGCAACGTCCTGTTATCGCGGGACGCGACGACTTGTCTGTCTTCTCGATAGTGGAGCGCGAGGTCTTGTCGCGCCAGTCGAGGTCGGCGGCGGTGTAAGGCTGTCAGACAACCTGATAACCTTCCCCTCTGAAATTTGGAATATGGCGATTTGTTCATTTTCAATGCCAAACTTCTCGGCGGCATCGAGTGAATCTTCAGAGAAAATGCGTGAACTGTCAAAATAGAACGAGCTGTCGGCGGTGTCGAGCCAGCCGCCCACAAATCCATTGTGCTTCATGGCGTGTTTGACAACATAATTGAGCCTCTCGCGCGAGTGGCAGTCTTGCGTAGCAGCGTATGCCACGCAGATGCCCTCGGTCGGCTCGGTCATCGTGCGAAGGTCTATCGTGAAACCATCGGGATGGCTCTGACTATAGTTCCAAACATGGTCTGCCACGGCATCAACGCGGGCATTAGTAATGAGTTTACCACTGAAACAGGCGGTAAGCAAAAAACTGCAAAGCACCGCCACTGAAGGCCAAAGGAAAGTTTTCTTCTTCATTTAATCGTCATATTTGGAACTACAAAGGTAATGTTTTTTCAGGACATGAGAATTTTGCGATTTTTTGCGGGAAAAAAATTGAAAACATCGAGGAAGTCAGCGTTCTTGCTATAGCGGTGGTTTGTAGGGACGCATTGAATGCGTTCGCATAATAGTGGATTCATCGGAAAGGCGGTAGGAAACTTGGATTGACAAATCCTCTTCCGGCACATAGAAATCAACTTCTATGTTGTGAAGACAGCAGTACAGCTTGTCACTATATCGTTTCTTCATTTCGATAGCACAAATGTTTTCGGGCAATGCAGACATACCCTGCAATCAGTTGTTTTCTTCCACATTCACTCTACAACACCCTTGAAATACAGGGTTTCTTATTTTTGTTTATCAGATATTAATGTGTTTTCTTACCAAATGTCGGCAATTTTTTTTACCTTTGTGAAAAAGATTCGGCTCTGTAGAAATGACACTACCATACAATTTTAAACTTCCAATATCCTCTCTATCAAGGATATTCAGCAACACCACAGCAACGTATAAATTCTATTGGTTTGTTGCTTTGCTGGATATTGTCGCGAAAGAAAGGAGAAACAGAATCTCATTTTGGGAGATAATTGCAGGAATGATAGCCGAATCGTGGTATCCGATACATTATTTCAAACTCTCATTTGGCAAATCAGATTCTCTTTATGTTCAATCAGTAGCATTGCAAAAGGAATTGAACATTCCAATTGATGCTGATAAGGGGATAATAAAGCAAATATTGTTGAAAAATCTCGATAATAATCTGGTAAAGAGTTTATTGCGAGTTTTTACATTGAATGTGCCATATCGTTTTCTCTCGCCATGGATAAGATATACTACTGACAACGATGTGGTTTTGCGCTCACAAAGTTTTGAAAACGAATGCCTTTATGCAATCACCGATGAATCAATAGAAATCAATCCTAAGTGGATAGAATATCTTTCCGAACATTGTTTGATTCTGCGTGATTTTGCATTTTGGAATCTGACAGTATTTCTGCAAAAACGCAACCCGAATGTACCTGATGTGCCGTCAAAACTCATAAAACCGATTCAAAGAGACTCATTGACAAAACAGCACAAGTTCTGGGACACATACATCGAAACTGTTGGAAGTATAAATTGCATATATACTGGCAAACAGATATTTGCAAAACAATACGATTTAGACCATTTCGTGCCGTGGAGTTTTGTATCTCACAATCTTTTGTGGAATCTGATTCCTGCCGATTCAAGCATCAATTCCTCAAAAAGCAACAATCTTCCGCCGTTAGAAAGGTATTTGAAGCCATTTGCAAACGTTCAGCATAACGCATTGAAAACATTGTATGCTAAAAATCCGAACAACAGCATTTTGGAAGATTATCTGATTGTTTACGATTCTGTTACTGATTTAGTAAATCTTTCAGAATCAGATTTTTACAATGCTTTCAGAAAGACTTTTTCGCCTATGGTGCAAATCGCTGAAAATATGGGCTTTAAAATTTGGCAACCGTGAAAAAGATTCAAAACAACCCGCATTTGACGGCCAAAGAGCGCACAACAATTTCATTTCCAACTCGATGGCTGAAACAGAATAACCTTTTGAAAGGCGAGATTTTGGATTTCGGCTGTGGATTTGGTTTCGACACCGACCAACTTCAGAAAGAAGGTTACAACATTGTCGGTTACGACAATTATTACCGCCCAGAATATCCGACAAAGCGCTTTGACACAATAATTTGCAATTATGTTCTCAATGTTCTCGAACCCGAAGAACAAGCCGAAGTGTTGATGTCGGTTTCAGAACTACTCAAACCCACGGGAACCGCCTATTTTGCAGTCCGCCGCGATTTGAAAAGCGAAGGATTCCGTATTCATTTTGTGCACAAGCAGCCAACATATCAGTGCAATGTTGTGCTACCCTATAAGAGCGTCTTCTCGAATGAGAATTGTGAAATCTATGAGTATAAGCACTTTAACAAGACTGATTACAAAAAGAAATACGATATAGTCAAAAGCTGCCCCTTCTGCAATTTGAATCCAAAAGTGGAATTGGTGAGCGAGACCGCCACCGCCGTTGCCTTTTTTGATGGTTACCCCGTCAGCAAAGGACACACGTTAATTATTCCCAAACGCCACGTTGCCAGTTATTTCGATTTGACAACACGTGAGCAACGAGCCTTGTGGCTTTTGGTGAACCGCTGCCAAAAGCTATTAACTGAAAGATTCAATCCCGATGGCTTCAATGTAGGTATAAACGTCGGTGAGACCGCAGGACAAAGTGTTTTTCACGTACATATACATTTGATTCCTCGCTATAAGGGCGATGTAGAAAACCCGAAAGGTGGAGTTAGAGGGGTGATACCGGGAAAGCAAAAGTATTGATAATACATATTTATAAGTTGATGTTTGATAATATGGACTCATTCTCTCAATTCCGCACACTCGAAGACCTTGTTAATTGCTTAAGCAAAGAGAGGAAACTACTGCGTGATGTATTCGGTGACCGTAAGACCCACGTTTATACTATGGACCTTGCGATGGAATTGGTGGAACACCGTCGAGAACGAATACAATACCTTATTGATTATGGTGTAATTCACGAAAGTGGCAATTTTCTTGAATTGGAAGATATTTATCTAAAGTTCTTTGAAGAAGTTTTGGATGTAAACGAAGAAATCAACATTGCTAGTGTAAAAGAATGTATTGATTCCTTAAAAGAAAACATAACATACTATCTTAAAGAGACCAATGAAAAACGGAAATACCAATATCTTTATAACATTCGCAAGAAACTGCGTGATACAGGATTAAGGACATTGAAGAATGTGATTGACCTTAAACGCAATGTGGATACTGCCTATAAACAAGAACCTAACTACGATATTAAGAAACAACGGCTTAAGAATCTTGACGAAAAAAAGACAAGTATTGAAACACTAATAAAAGAGTGTGAGAAGTTGATAGATACTGACAAGGCTTTCTTTTCATTGACATCAGACCCTCATATGGCACGAACTATTGGAGATGTCCGTAACGATTTTAACGATGCTTATCATAATTTGTATGCCGTCGAAAAACAGATTATTGAATATTTGCATTTGATTGAACAACAAAATATGCTTTTCAAGAAGATTAGACGATTAAAATACTTGCGAGACCAATTAACTATTAAGGAGAATACTAATATTCTTCAAGTTTTGTCTGACAGGAGTCCGTTGTGGATGGAAAATAGGCAATACAACAAAATGCGATTGTCTATCGAAATGCTTCAAAGCAGTGATGATATGGCAACGATTATTCGTAAAGTTGGAAAAATGCAAGGAGTTATCCGTAAATCACGCACACCTGCACCACCACTAACGAAAGATGATTTGTCCGAAAATATTTCTACACTTGCAGAAATCAATCCACAAGAAGTTTGGAATGCGTTCAAGGCTGGCAGCAACGATTTGTTTTCGTTCATTCTGTCGTATGATTACAAACAAGAGCGAACTATAGCCCAGCACGCCATGCTTTTTTGCCAATTAGCGGTCCAACACACCGAAGAATGCAGAATTACAGAACAATATGTCACATATAAAACACTTGAATACCCTTTGATTTATGCTAAATAACACACAGAAAGTATACGAACGCTTAATTCGTGGCGGGTTCCTTGCGGTAGACAGTTCAAAAGCCGACATTAAACATTTGTATCAAGATGTTGAGGAAAACTACGAAGAGTATGTTGAGTTTTTCAGGCAGATAGGTTTCCGTTTGGAAAGTGGCAATGGATATTTTTACTTTTCCACAATTAATGAAAGTAAGACTGATATAGAAAGACGGTTGGCTGCATTTTGCAAGTGGATTGACTATCTTGACTTTCTAAAGACTTTTGACACAACATTTTCTATTGGCTATCAGTTTAATAAAGCGCGAATTGTAAATGAGATAGATGTAAACGCTGATTTGAAAGACAAAGCGCGACACCTTTTTTCTCAACAAATGCCATTCCCAGAAAAGGTAGATAAATTAATAGGCGAATTGGACACTATGGGATTTGCAGAATTAATCGAAGATGAAACAGCAACCTATAAAGTAACATCAGCCTTTAGGTATGCTGAAGATTTGGTTAATTTACTAACGATATATAACGAAGATGAAATACCTGAATAAAATCATATTTATCAATAGCGCTCACATTCGTTATGCAGAAATACAATTGGATGGGAACGTGCATTTTACGGGCACTCAAGGTGTTGGTAAGAGCACATTACTGAGAGCGTTGTTATTCTTCTACAATGCAGATAAACAGCATTTGGGAATAAAACAGGGACAAAGTTCTTTTGACCAGTTTTACTTTGAAAATTCCAATTCCTTTATTGTTTATGAGATTAAAAGAGAGATTGGTGCTTACACGATAATCACAATGCGTCACCAAGGTAGCGCTGCCTTCCGTTTTGTTGATGCCCCATATAATAAAGATTGGTTCGTCAGCGAAACTGGTGATGTTTTGAGCGAATGGACTAAAATTCGACAAAATATTACACGGAACAGCCTTGTTGATATTAGTTCTTTGATTGATAATTACCAAAATTATCGTGATATAATATTTGGTAATGCACACGACAGAGCAAACAAATTTGCCAAATACGCTTTAGTTGAAAGTACCAATTATCAAAACATACCGCGTAGTATTCAGAATGTGTTTCTTAACAGCAAATTGGATGCGGAATTTGTGAAGAAAACCATTATTGAATCAATGACTGACAGTGACACGGAGGAAGCAATAAAATTAAGTGTTTATCGCAGTTTGGTGGCTGATTTCGAACGCGAATACGAAGACATACATATTTGGTATAAACCAGAAAAGAATGGTGATATTTTAGTACGCCGTCAGGCAAACCAAGTTATTACTGCATATCGTGAAACAGTTGCTCTTGAGCAACAAATACGCCGTGCGGTTCGTGAACTTAATTACGCAGTGCAACAGGCACAAGAACAATTACCAATTGTTCAGGAAGAATTGAAACTCACTGATGAACAGATTCAAACAGAACAAAAGAAAAGGAAAGAAATAGACTCTGATTTTCAAAAAGATAGACAATCATTAGATAGAAATATTGGTGCAAAAGATAGCAAACTTAAGGAGATTCGCGAAAAACGCAAGCACTATGCTGAAATGGATATAGACGCTATGATTCGTCTGCACCAGTCGGAACCTAAATTACAAATCGAACGCAAGAACCAACAAGATGTATTGGATGCTTTGACAAAGCAATTCGCGGATATAGAAGCAAAATACACACTTTTATTTGGTTCATTGGAAAACAATTTTAATGAATTTAAAAACAAACAGAGTGAGCAACTTAACAAACTGCGTGACGAATTGCAAAAGCAAAGAGACGAATTCTATAAAGAAAAGCAAAAGCAATTAGATGAATCTGAAAAACGATATACAGAAAGCCAAATTGAAATAGACAGTCGCCTTGAAACTATTAATGACGATAAAAACAAGGCTGAAAGCAAATTGAAAGAACTACAACAATGGCAACCGTATGCACAAGAAAAAGCATCCCTTCAGGATGAGTTGAAACAATTTGTCATTGAAGAAAAAGAGACTACTGCCAACAAACATGCAAAAGAGCAAGAAATAAAAAGCTTGCGTGCAAATGCATTGACAGAAGAAGAAAAAGCAAATAGCGAATACAATATTAAAGAGGAGCAGTTAAAGACCAATCAACAGCAACTGCAGAATGAACTTGACAAGATTAATGCCTTGTTAGCTCGCTATAAGGGTTCATTATACGAATGGCTTGAACAAAACAAGCCGCTGCAGTGGGAAAATACTATAGGACGAGTTGTTGATGAAGAAAGAGTACTGTATGCACAAGGATTGTCTCCAATGAATCTAGAAGATGGGGAAACATTGTATGGCGTTAAAATCGACCTGTCACATATAGAACCCGCACACCACACACCTGTAGAATACCATAAACGAAGTAAGGAATTAGAAGAACAGATTGCGGATATAAAAAGACAGCGAAATAATTTGTTGCAAAACAAAGAGCAAAACATTCAAAAGATTAGTGAACGCCTTTCTGACAAAATCAAACCATTGCAGCAAGAAATAACCAACTATAGTGTTCGTTTAGTCCAAATTCCCCAACAAAGGAAAGACAGACAAACGCAGATTGCAACGTTTGAGCGCAAAGAAAAAGAAGAGCGAGATATTAAGATTGCCGCACAACAAAAAGTACTTAATGAAATAATTTTGAAAATCTCGCAAGTCAAAAAAGAGAAAGAGGACAAGCATTCTTTGAGGGAGAAAGAAAAGAAACTGATAAATTCCAATTACCAAAGTAAACACAATGAATTGAAAAAACAATTGGATGAGTTTCAGACAAGTCAAGTCGTTGAATTAAATGAAGAACAGGAAAAATACAATTTGAAAAAAAACAAATACGAAAATGACCGAAAGACCGAGTTACAAGGCAAGGGAGCGGACACTACTTCTATAAAAAAACAGGAAGATGAAATTAATAGCATTGATAATCAGTTGCAGACAATAGAAAAACAACGTGAAACAATTTTTGCATTTCAAAAGGATAAGGAGGAACTCTTTGACAAAGAAGATTCTATAAAACAAGAGAAAAAGGCATTAGAAGACAAGATTGACAATCTACAAAATCAGTATAACGAGAAAATCAGAAGAATAACAACAAAACTTAATGACCTTCAAGAGCAATGGAATAAACAAGATTCAAAAATTAAAGAGTGGCAAGAAGGATTGTCGCAATATAACCAAATAATTGATATAGAACACTTGCTCACAGATTCATACTTGCAAGATGAGAAAACCATACAATCTTCAAAATCCTGCCAGATGGTTATAGGGGAATTGCGCGGTGCAATAAATGATAAAAAGCGGAAACAAGAGGAGTTAAAGCGTAGTGTAAACACATTTAATAGCCATTTTACCCCAGATAACACCTTCCATTTTGTCACTACGCCTGTTTTCGACGAGGATTATATCAATATTGCTTTGAGTTTGCAGGATTTTGTGGATAATAACAAAATAGAGGACTATCGTAAGCGTACAAGTGAACACTATAATAACATTTTGCAAGGGGTGTCACGTGAGGTCGGGAACCTTATGAAGAACCAATCAGAAATAGAAAAAGTTATTCGTGAGATTAATCGGGATTTTGTTGAAAGAAATTTCGCAGGCGTTATAAAAAGCATTGAACTTCGTTCGGAACCGTCTGATGACAGTATGATGAGGCTGTTGGAAAAAATAAAGAGTTTCACCGATGAAAATCAACTCAATATGGGCGAAACTAATTTGTTTTCTGATGACAATAAAGATGATGTGAATCGTAAAGTAGTGGATTATCTTATCCAGTTTATGAAACAATTGCAAAAAGAGCCCAACAAACAGCAACTTACATTGTCCGACACTTTTAATCTGCAATTCCGTGTAAAAGAGAATGACCAGGATACAGGTTGGTTAGAGCGAATAAACAACGTAGGTTCGGATGGTACCGATATTCTTGTTAAAGCAATGATAAACATTATGCTGATAAACGTCTTCAAGAATAAAGCGATGCGCAACAAGAATCACGAGTTTATCATTCATTGTATGATGGATGAGATTGGTAAGTTGCACTCTAACAATGTAAGAGGTATTTTACGGTTTGCTAACCAGCGGAATATCTATCTTGTAAACTCTTCACCAGAATCATTGAACGCATACGACTATAAATACACGTATATGCTTTCAAAAGACGCAAAATCAATGACACAAGTTACCCGTTTACTAAAAAACAGCATTAACGAATGAGCCTGTCAGCAAAGCAAATAAATAACTTAATATCCTTGTTACAAGGAGAGTCTTTGGCGTGGTCCGCTCTAAATCCAAAATTAAGGCAAACTCTCATTGAAGAGGAACTGATTGTCATTAATTCCCAACGCAGTCACAAAACTCTATATACGCCGTCGCCCGATGGCTTACGTATGTTTTTAGAGCAGCATTTTGAGGAATTAAGAAGTTTCGATTGGGACAATGAAGTGTTGCCATTATCAGAAACACGTGCGGATTTGGCTGCAATGTCAGGCAATTCAAAAACCAAAGAAATACGCTCGTGTCCAGGATTTATGGTTAATAGTTATACGCCCATTCCCGCTCAAATAGGGAATAATAAGTTTACAATTTCCCCAGAAGATGGCACTCTGTTATTCATTTCAGATTGGGAACATTTTTCAATACCTAGCAATGTGTTGGTTATAGGTATAGAGAATATGGAAAACTTTCGTTATGTCCGCAAGCAAAAGAATTTGTTTCCAGATAAATCAATACTCTTTGTGTCGCGTTATCCGCAGTCAAAAGATTTAATTAATTGGTTAAAGCAGATTCCGAATCAGTATCTACATTTCGGCGATTTTGATTTGGCGGGAATGCACATATATGAAACAGAATTTTATAAACTCATTCCAGAACGAGCGTCATTTCTTGTTCCCGATGATATAGAAAAACGCCTACAAAACGGAAGTTTAGAACGCTATAATAATCAATATAAAAAGTTCAAAAACTACATTCCAACAGATAACCGTTTGTTGCCGCTTTACAATCTTATTCACAAATACCATAGATGCTATGACCAAGAAGGATATATTGTATTTAATTCAGTATTCGACGACAAACCCGAATCATTAGATTAAACCATTTTTCCTATACAAATCAACTTCTTTTCATTCCGACCGGTGCAACCTGGCACTATACACCGAAAAGCACAACAATACGCACACCGAATTGGTGTATTCCGATGAATGCCCCGAACTTTGGCGACAGCATCCCGAATTTACCAAATATTAAATCTTTAGTTAATCCGTCCAATTTTGGGGTTCACCTCATTATCGTGGTATCCTTTTCAGTTATTATCTACACATACGGCCGTACCCACCATTTTCAGTGTAAGACCGATTCATTTTGTAGCATCGTGCTATAGTAAGCTGCTTTGTGTTCGAGAGAGATGTGATATGCATGGGATGTGTATTGAAAATTATGGGAATTTTTGATTGAAAATTTTGGGAATACTGAATGACTTGTTTGAAGGAGGAAAGACGTATCCGTGGGATATGAACACAGAGTTTACACTTGACGATGCGGCTTTTCTGTTATGCCGTGGCGGTTGGCCAGTGTCGGTGCTGGCTCCGCGTGAGATAGCGCTTGAGGTAACGAAGAATTACTATAGCGGGCTTTTTGTGTTCGAAGACAGCGAGAACGAGCGATTCCGCAATAAGAAGCTAGAGTCGCTAAGGCGGTGACAGCCTAATCAACGAGAGTGCAGAATCACTGAAGAAACTCAAGAACAAGATTGTGGAGAAGAGTGATGAGCAGGCTCCATCATTCTTGTTGGTGCTAACCACTGTAGGTGGAGCATATCAACGGGAAGATGGGGTTTTCGTAGCTCCAATCAATCTGCTGAAGCCATAAGACACTGCTGAACTCTCGAAAGAGTTCGGGGTAAATTCCAACCAGATATCACTGGAATAACACTTACCGTTGGTCCAGTAGGGCTGTCACATCGTGGCAGCCGCAACATCGTGGCAACCGCAAATAATCGCGGTTGTTTGTAGAGACACATTGAATGCGTCCGCATAACACGGCAAAACAGTTTACGGACGCACGCAGTGCTTCCCTACTGTTGCAGCCGATATTTGCGAAAAGACAAAATCGCATCTTTTGCAACTCATAAGTTGCGGGTTTTTGTTTTTTGTATTATCTTTGCACAATAATTCCAATTCAAAGAAGACAATGACTTTCGATAAAATAATAGAAGATGGTCGCCTATGGGCTGTCCGTTATGACAACGACAAGGACAATGCACTCCAAAAAGTGATGTCGCAATGGTCTGATGCAGAATGGCTTGCAGATTTCTTTACGCAGAATTTTGACGACCTGATTTCCTATTTCAGGATTACCAACATCGAGGATGCCATTTACCAAACTATGGAAGACAGGGACGAACTGGCCTGCATCATCATGGACATTTCGCCTGATGCAAACCTTGACCATTTTTTCCGTCCGCTCGACAATAATCAGGCTGGCGAAATGCTACTTGAGAAGGATAAAGGTCGTCCTCATCGTAGGAGCTGGCTGCGTTTGTATGCCATCAAGCTTAATGTTGGCATTTACATCATCACCGGTGGTGCCATCAAACTCACTCGCACCATGCAGGATCGCGAACACACTTTACTGGAATTGGGAAGGATGGAGAAAGTCAGGAATTTCCTGCTCCGAGAAGGCTTTTTTGACGAAGACAGTTTCAATGATTATCAAAAGGAGGTAGAACCATGACACAAGAAGAAGCCATCGCTCGTTTGAGCCGTTATCAGTCGCCCACCCCCTCAAAGTGGCGCGAAGAAGAAGAAAAACGTCGCCGAGCCAAAACCGAAGGTTGGCTGAAGTATTCCAGAAGGATTGCCATCAAAATCGCCCTTGCGATGAAACAGCAAAATCTTTCAAGGCAGGATGTGGCCGACCGCATGGGTTGCTCTCCACAATACGTTTCCCGTTTGCTAAAGGGCGAGGAAAACCTCTCACTTGAGACCATCTGCAAGTTAGAGGATGCATTGAATATCTTTATTCTTCAATATGAGTTCGCTTAATGCTTCTTGAACATTCCGTAATCATACAACTCCACGAACTCATAAGGTGGAAAAAATTTGAGAACGCCGAGGAAGGCAGCGTTCTCGCTACAGCGGCTGCCGTGGTACGACAGCCCTACAGCCCCATGGAATTACGTTTACGGTTGGACCGGTATGGCTGTCACATCGTGGCAGCCGCAAATAATCGCGGTGGGTGTTGTAGGGATACATTGAATGCGTCCGCATAAACGGCAAAACCGTTTACGGCCGTACCCACCATTTTCAGTGTAAGACCGCTTCATTTTGCAGCATCCTGCTGTAGTAGGCTGCCTTGCGTTCGAGAGACATGGGATATGCACGGGACGTGCT
>CAMKOM010000047.1 GCA_946414435.1 uncultured Bacteroidota bacterium | reverse complement strand
CGCTCACGCCCCAGTGTGCGTCGAACATGAACACCGCGCTTCCGTTAAGGTGGAAACCTGCGCCGGCTTTGTGTTTGCCGTCGCGCGGATTGAACTGGATGCTCTGCAAGCCTCCGCCCACATCGCCGGTGATGTAGCGCGGAACGTACCAACGCATTTGGGCTTTTGCCGGAACCGTGGTTGCCAAAAGCATGGCTGCCACTATGATTGCTGCGCCATTGCGCACGATAATCGGAAATTTCAATATCTTTTTCATCTCTCTTTCAATTACAATTTAATAAATGATACCACTTTGTCGCCAACCTTCACGATGTACATGCCCTGCGGCATCTGCGATACGTTGACGGTTTCGCAGCCATCGGTCTCGACTGTTTTTCGCAGCCATTCCTTGCCGTTTCCGTCGATGACGCTTATCGTAGCGCCAGTTTCAATCAGACTGCCTGCAACGGTGATGTCTTCGACTGTCGGGTTAGGATAAACACTCATTGTGGCTTCTTGTGCGTCGCCGAAATCACTCTCGCATGAGCAGATTTCAACACCACTCTGAGTTGTGGCTACAAGGTAATATTTGCCTGTCAGTCCGCCCACTTCGTTGTAGTACTCAGTGGTGTCAACCAGCGTGCCGTTGTGGTACCAGCGGTATGATGCGAACGCAGTGTCAGGGTTGGCCACGGTGATAACATCATCCCAAAGGGTGCGGGTCATCATCTTCTTGCGTTGGTAGGTTATCGATTTGACGACATCCTTGCCGCCAAACGAACCCGTAACAGTGATTGTTCCGGTGAAGTCTGCGTCGTCGGGTATGTCGAAGGTCGAACCAGTTTGCAATGTGTCAATCTTGCCGTTAACGTTCCAGCTGAATTTTATCTCCTTGTTGCTAATGTTGCTAAGTTCAATGATCTGCTCACGTTCGCAAGTGACGAACGATTCAGGTGCGGTGAACTCGATAATGGCATCCCAAATGGCAAAGAACTCTGCCCCGTTGGCTGTCATTGTACCGAAATCGGTTGTTACGGTGCCTTGCGCTGTCTTCGACCATCCCACAAAGTTGTAGTACTGGCGAGTTGGTGCTTTTGCCGGTGCTGTAATCAGCTGGCCCATCTCAACCTTCATGGTTTCAAAGTTGTTGTCGGTACCGTCGTTCATATTCCAAATGGCAGTGAACTCGTTAGGTTTCCAAACAGCATAGAGAGTGATTCCACCTTCAGGCATTTCAATATCGTTCATTGGCGCGCCATCAGCTGCTGTCGACCAACCGCAGAATGCGTAGTTATCGCGTTGCGGGATGCTATCAGGTGCTACCAGAGTTGTGTTTGCGCTTGCTTGTGTGGTGGCAAAAATGGCATCGGTACCGTTGTTAACCATCCATATTGCTTCGTAGAGGTCGGCTTTCCACACGGCGTAGAATGATATGTCTCTGTCAGGCATCAGGCCTAAATTGTCGATTGCGCTGCCATCAGCAGTTGCCGACCAACCACCGAATATGTAATCTGTGCGTTCCGGCATTGCCGAAGGAGTATTAATTGTTTCACCATAATTAAAGTTTGTGGTGGCAAACACACTGTCAGTTCCATTATTCATCATCCATGCGATAGAGTGGTTGTTGACTTTCCAAACAGCGAAATACTCAATGTCGTTGTCAGGCATGGTGCTGATTTCAATGCTGTCAACGGCTTCGGCGTATGTGTTCCAACCATTGAAGGTGTAGCCTTCGCGTTCAGCTACAGGACGCACGATTTTTGTTCCAAACTCAACGCTGCCTTGAGTGTAGTCGCCGCTCAATACACCGCCATTGGCGTTCCAAGCAAGTGTGTGGCTGTTAATCTGCCATTGTGCGTAGAAAATTTTATGGTCGCTATCCATTTTGCCGAATTCGGTAATCACATCACCATCAGCTGAATCTGACCAACCTAAGAATTGGTAGTAAACTCGTTCAGGATTTACTTCAGGCGCGATAATGTCGTCTTCAAAATCAACATGTGTGGCAGTATAATTGTTGCTTGTACCGTCGTTCATACGCCATTCTACAGCGTATTCAGTTGTTATCCAGTTGGCAACGTATGTTACGCTACTGTCGGGCATAGTGGTTACGTTGACAATCAAATCGCGGTTAACAGATGTTCCCCAACCGGCAAAAATGTGGTTTGCCAGAGTTGCTGTAGGTGCGACGATTGGTGTGCCATACTCAACTTCACCAGCTTGCGTATAGTCGCCGCTTAACTCGCCGCCGTTGGCATCCCAACCCAATGTGAATTTTCGTACCTGCCATTGTGCGTAGTAAATAGCGCCCGGAGTTGTCAGTACACCAAAATCACTGATTATAACGCCTTGTGGCGTGGCTGCCCAACCAATGAAGTCATAATGTACACGTGCCGGATTCGAGTTCGGTGCCTGTATTTTAGCATCGAACGACACTTGTGTTACAGCAAAACATTCGCCTGTTCCGTTGTTGAACAGCCATTTGACATCGTATGTGTTTGTTGCCCAAATGGCAAAGTATTCAACATCGTTATCAGGCATGTTTGTTATTCTCACAGCATCGTTTTCAGTAGCGTCAGCTGTCAAGCCCCAACCTACAAACGAATAGCCTGTGCGCTCAGCTGTTGCGATCTTGATTGGCGTACCATAAGCCACATTGTCGCCGCTTGTACCGGCTGTTACAATCTCACCGCCGTTGGCATTCCACGTAAGTTTGTGAGAGTTAAGTTCCCATTGTGCGTAGAATTCTTTCTTTGACTCATTCATTCTGCCAAAGTCTGTCAGCACTTCGCCGTCAGGCGATGCTGCCCAACCAATGAACTGATAATGATCGCGTTCCGGAGTGCCGGCAGGTGCGGTTATTATTTCATTTGTAGTAACGTTGGTTGCAGTATAGTTGAAATCTGTACCATCGTTCATTTTCCATGTAACAATGTTGTCATCACGGGTAATCCAGATGGTGTAGTAAATCAAATCGGAGTCTGGCATGGTGGCGACTGGCGTTACCACATCGTCAGGTGTTGCATCAGGTGAGTAGCCCCAGCCTGCACACTTCCAACCATCGCGGTTGACTTGCGGAATTGTTATAGCTGCCCCGAAATCATAGTCACCGCTTGTGTTCTCATTTACGAAGTAGCCTCCGTTAGCGTTCCATGTAAGCGTGTGGGTGTGTACTTTCCAAATAGCATAGTATGTCAAATCGTTGTCGGGCATTGTTGTGGCAACATCAATTGCTGTTGTTGCTTCAGCCTGTGTGTTCCAGCCAATGAAATCGTAGCCTATGCGGCTTTTGGTTGTCGCAGGTGTTATTGGCGTGCCGTAATCAAATGTACCATTAGTACCTTCAGTGTCAATCTCACCGCCATTGGCATTCCAAGTTATTGTATGCTGGTTGATTTGCCAGATAGCGTAGTAGGTTAAGTCAGCATCAGGCATTGTTGCTGTTACGTTGAACGATGGGGTGCCATTTTGTGATGTTGCCCATCCCATAAAGGTGTAACCTTCGCGTGTCGGGTCGTTTGGTTTAATGATTTCGGCATCGTACTCAACTTCTCCGCTTGTGTAGATTCCAGTAAGAACACCACCATTGGGTTCCCATGTAAGTGTGTTTGAATGTAGTTGCCAAATGGCGTAGAATTTTGCGCCGTTGACTGTCATCTTACCAAAGTCATTACCTGTTAAAACAGTACCAGTTGGTGAATCTGACCAACCAATGAAATCATGGTGGTCATCGTAATTTTCAGGTAGCGGATTGCCTGCTGGCCGTGTTATTGTTTCCCCAAAATTGATAAAAGGTTCAACCCATGTTTCATTAGTACCATTGTTAAGATAGAATATTGCCTGATATTGTTTTACCTGCCAGACAGCGTAATATTCCAAATCATAATCGGGCATAGATGTCGGAGTGGCCACGGTTGCGTTAGGGTCGTCCGATGTGTTCCACCCAAAGAAATCATATCCTTCGCGTGTCGCAATTGGTTCAACTATTGTTGTGCCGAATTTTATTTCGTTTCCGCTTGTATAGTCTCCGTCTAAATTACCGTTGTTGCCGTGCCATACAAGAGAATGGGTGTTGCGTTTGTATTCGATTCTAATAACCGTTGAACCATCTTCAGCAATTGGTAGCTGGTCGAAATTTTTTGATGTAAAACCTGTATAATTGCGAGGAGAAGCTGTTGTTAGCGAACCATACGCGCCCGAACCATTGTCTTTATTTGTCGGCTCAGTGGGATAAGTACCATCAAGATTCTCTTGATAGTGCTCAACAACGTAAGGTTTGTCAGTGTTGGCGGCAAAAATAGCGTAATATGTAATGTTTTCATGCGCTCTTTCGGTGCCGTTGAATGTCAGTGCAACATTTGCATCGGGGTCGGAGTTCCACCCGGCAAAATGTTTTCCGGCATCAGAAGATGTCGGACGGGTAAATTTTGTTGTATCATTAAGAAAATCAGCGCCATAGCAGTAATTGTTAGTATATAATATATCATCGCCATTTTTCCATGTGATTGTGTAACGTTTGCGATTGTAGTATATTTTGACCGCCATGCCAGTGTTGCTCAAAGTTATTTGGCTAAAAGGCTGAGGTTCGAAACCGGCAAAATCACCATCTGTTGCAACCTTCGCTTCCGTTGTGCCTAATAGTTTACCCGTCATTGGGTTTGTTTGTATTTTTGTATAACCATCATCGTTAAGATTCTGCTGATAGTGTTCGACAGAATATTTCACTTCAATATTGTGGATATCACTTTCAAATGAGCATGTGTCTCTAACGACATAGAAACGATTCCAGACCGAAGTATTTAAATAAATTCCCGTGGCATCTTTTGTCTTATCATAAACATAGCCACCATTACCATCAGGAATTTTACCAGTAGGTACATAAAGTTTTATTGTACCGTTTGTAATCATATCATTAGAGAATGATGACGATGATACAGTTGGAGGATCCATGGTTGACACTTTTATGGCTTGCAATTTACTCATTGACGCCAAAGTGTAGTTATTACCTTGCATGACCGACTGTATGTTGCTGCATAAGTCAAGTGCTATAAGATATTGGTTCTTAAAGAAAGCTTTGACATTTATTTGTGTGGTGCTACTGTCTACTCTGTAATAAACCCGTTTGTTGCCGCGCGGATATGATAACAGCGTTGTTTTTGCTTTATTATAAAGAACACCACATGTATCCGTTGAATAAGTCTTATTTCCATCCGGTCCGTCTGGTACCGAATAGCGTTCCAATACCGACATATTATACAAATACTCTGTGTTTATGGAATTGCAGATATTGTTTATGGCAAATGTTTTTACATAACTGTTATCTTTTATGGCTGAAACAGGGATCGTTTTTGTTTTGTCAGGCATTACGTAATCAGGTGTTGTAATAGTTGAGCCATATATCATCATATTTAGTGTATCTTCTGAATATACCACTCCATATTCGTCTTTGTAGAATATATTATCAGCATTTAGAAATTCCACACTAAATGATGTACTATGAAATGCCGTACCATCTATTTTAGATGATTTAAGCCCGGTACAATCCTCGAAATCAACATATTTAATATATGGATGGGAATAAAACGCGTAGGGACCTATATATGTAACATTGGCAGGGATTTTAAAGGTATCCTCACTACTGTTGTTTCTAAAATACCTGCATAAGCAAATGTAAGTAGTTGGGTCAGTTTTACTAGCAGTATAGCTGTAATCATATAAGGCTTTGCCATCAAACTTGAATTTTGGATTGCTCTCGTTTACTACCGGTAAAAAAGCTTTATCTGCATACATAAATGCCGTTGTGGACATAGTTTTAACATTTGCACCAACAGGAAACCGTGTTATTGAACCACGAATTACGCTACCTATGCTTTCAACATTCACACCGCCAGTTACAGTTTTTAAATTCGATATATTATCAAATGCATAATGTCTAACAGTGATTACAGATGCGGGTATTTCAAATGTTGTTTCTGTTGAAGCTGGTGGATAAGCAATAAGAGTTGTTTTGGTAGAATTATACAGTACACCTTTTGGGTCGTTGCAGAAATGGGTGTTACCTGCTTCCACTTTATAGAATTTCACGCCATAGCGTGCCCCCCACGAGTACCAGTTATCCAATGAAGTCTCACTTGTTGAACCAAGTTGTTCTATGTTTTTGCCCAATATAAGAGTATCGCCCTTGTTAGGCAAAATTTGTGTTTCTTGTATTCCGTTAGTTTCTACGACTTTTAGTGCAGGAGAATTCAAATTAATTTTGATTCGATGAGGAGTAACTACCCAATTCCCGCTTTTGTCTTTTTCACCAGATTGCCCACTGCGATAAAAAGCACCTTGTTTAATAGTTGCCACATTAGCGCCCAAAACAACCTCGTCCAAATCATAGCAGCAATAGAATGCATTCTTGCCAATCGTGGTTACCAAGTAGTTTTCACCTTTAAATTCCACCTCAGCCGGAATAACAACTGTTCCAATGTATTGCCAATTACCACTTACTACTGTGGCTACTTTATTTATTAAGTCCAAGTCGTAGTAAATAGACCCTAACGTATCTTTACCTTCAAGCATATAGCTGGGGTCGGTGTATTTTTTAATGGTTGTTACCGGATATTCAACACCTTTATATGTTACATTGCTGGGAATGGTGTGTTGATACAAATAGTTAAATTCAACAGCAATGGCTTCCTTGTAAGATGCATTCTTCGTGTCCCATTTTATTTCATAAGTAATGGTTTCTGGACCAACTTCCCCCTCCGCTGTAAGCGGGTAGGAATAAGTTGCAGTTTTAACCTCGGCCATTGCACTTGCAGCCATCCCCACAAGCGCCATTGTCAATAGAAAAAGTTTCTTCATATTTTTAAATTTGTTTAGTTCTATGTGGAAAAACCTCAACAAAAGTGTCTAAAAATCAATCTTCTTGCAACATAACCATATTCTTATTTGAGCAAGAAGCGAAAAAACGTGGTCAAACACCCATTATTATATGATGAATGTCAGTCGGTTTTGGCTCAAACAAAAGTCTTTTGTCAAAACCAATACGTCCATCTTGTTAATTCACATTTATTTCGCCATATTTGTAGCAAATAACCATTATGGCATTTTTCGGACTATTCGGCAAAAAGAAAGAGCCGCTTGTGCCTTTGCGCGAGCTGGGGTTGTTGTGCGACATGCACTCGCACCTCATTCCCGGTGTCGATGATGGCGCGCCGACAGCCGAAGAGAGCATCAAGCTAATCAAAGGCCTGAACCAGTTGGGCTACAAAAAGCTGATTCTCACCCCACACTTTATGACCGGTTTCTACAACAACACACTTGATGCGGTGAAGCAGAAACTCGATGCGCTGAAAACCGACCTAAAGCAGCAATCGGTTGACATTGAACTCGATGTGGCGGCCGAGTACTATATCGATTACGATTTCATGCACGACCTCAGCAGCAAGCCGATGCTTACCATAGGAGAAAAAATGCTGTTGTTTGAGTGCTCGTTCACCAACCAGCACCGCAACTTCGACGAGACGGTCTTCGAGATGCAGATTAACGGTTACAAACCCGTATTGGCTCACCCTGAGCGCTACTCATATTGGCATGGTGCCACTCGTTTGATGCACGAATTTCACGATCGTGGAATCATGTTCCAAATCAACGTTTTATCTCTTATCAAAGGATACTCTCCAAGCGTATGTAAGGCAGCCATGACGCTCATTGACGAGGGATTGTGCGATTTTATTGGTACCGACCTTCACAATGCCGGTCAACTGGCGGCCATTGAGAATGCAATGATTCCCGCCAGTTTGTTCGAAAAATTGAAAAACAGCAATTTGCTGAACAACAGCCTATAGTTGGCAAATCGGAAAATTGAAACGGATGGTTTCCTTAGTTTCTTTACACTCTATTTTTCGCTTCAAGCCTAAATCTTCTCGTAGAACTCGTTGAATGCGTCCATGTAGGTTTCGGGCGATTGATATTCGAGTGTGGGTTTTCCTGTTGATTTAGCGTAATTGGCAACCTCATCGTTAACCTTCTGACTTCCGAAAATCACACCGTCTGAGAAATCGATGGCGAATTTTGAGAGATTCTCATAAGTGGGATTGGCCAAACGTTCAACATCTTTTTCTGAGATTGAATCGTATATCAGTTTGTTTTTCAGTTGCGGGTTTAGCGGAGTGTCGAACTCGTTGTCGTACACCGACATAACGACTTTCGAATTGCTGAACAACGGATTGTCGCGGAAAGTGCGTTTTACATAGAGTGGCACAAACGATGTAAACCAGCCGTGGCAATGGATGATGTCGGGCGACCAGCGCAGTTTCTGCACTGTTTCGAGCACACCACGCGCGAAAAACATTGCACGCTCGTCGTTGTCCTCGAAAAACTCTCCCTCGGCACTCTTCAAAACGGCCTTGCGTTGGAAATAATCCTCGTTGTCGATAAAATAGACCTGCATACGGGCCGATTGGATGGAAGCCACCTTTATAATCAGCGGGTGGTCAGTGTCATCAATTATTAGGTTCATGCCCGTAAGCCTGATAACCTCATGCAGTTGGTTACGACGTTCGTTTACGCAACCGTAGCGGGGCATAAACGTTCTTATTTCCTTTCCTCGTTCTTGTATTCCTTGTGGCAGTTCGCGACTGATTTTTGATATCTCAGTCTCTGGTAAATAGGGGGTTATCTCCTGTGAAACGAATAACACCTTTTTCTTTTCCATCCCAAAAAATTATGTGCAGTTTTAGGCCACAAAGGTAGTAAAAATATTAAGTGATTGAACGATAAATTTTTTAAAGTTTTTTAGGGGTGGCAATCGTATGATAAGTCTTGCTTAAACAACAAAAGGGGCGAAATACTCGCCCCTTTTGTTTCTGTAAAATCAAATTGTTTTAGTCAGTAACAAGTGTCATAACGCACACTCCACACCCCTCTTTGCCGTCTTTGAAGTGCATCTTCAGGTAATAGGGGCCGGTTTTGCTGCACATGATATCGAATGCGGAATACTCTGCTCCGGTTGTTGGGTTGACGTTCGTACCGCACATACCCGCGGCATCACTACTCATCTCAACAACGGTGTGACCTGGTTTGGTCTCATCATTGCACACGTAGAAACGATAATGGCTGCCCTTGCTCAGCATTATCGAAAATTTACCCTCTGACACGTTTTTGCCTTTCATGGCCTCAGTAAAGCGGATTCTGAAATGCTTTACATATTTAACCGACGGGCCATTAGACGAACATTTGTCGATAAAAGCCTGGTCGCATTGGGCGTAACTGTGTCCTGTGAACATCAGCAACGCAAAGCATATCAAGCCTAAATATCTCATATTTATAATATTAATGATTGGCATTTTGTTCGGCTTCAAGAGCCTCCAAATCCAATTTTACTACCAATTTATCGTAAACAAAACTAATCTTTTTTTTCAGTTTTTCAATATCATTTGGTGTAAGTCTCATTTTATATGCCGAAAATTCGTCCTGCTCATACGGAATTACATTTCCATCGGCATCAATCGATTTGGGATCGTAGAAGATTGGGATGTCGCCTTTTGTGATCTCCTGACCAGCTTCAAGGTCACGGATATCTTGCGGTGTAAGCATAATGAGGCCACCCAGTGCGGGGTCTACCTTCACCTCCTGGTCCTTTGGAATGTAAAGTTCGTTCTTTACATATATCTTTATGTAATTCAAGTGCTTGTCATCGCGGAAGATGAAATAGTTGTCGCCGATGGTGTAGGCGTCGACACGGTAATATTGCTGCTCGAGCTTACGGCAGCCTTTGGGCGTTGTCGAGCACGGGACTTCCTCAATCTCGTTTGTTGCAAGATTGATTTTCTTGAACTTGTTGCGGAACACGTCGGTGTTGATGTAGAAATACTCGCCTTCTTCGTCGAAGTAGCTGTTGTAGAGCTCGCAACGGTTGTCGTTGAGCTTCACTTTGTACTTCTCGTCCCAAGTGTAAAGGTTGTAGACATAAACATAGACGAACGACGATTTCTCACCGCGGAACGTTGCCACAAGGTAGTTACCATATTCATCGACTGCCAGCTCAAGCACCTCGCTATGCTTGTATTCGGGACCCTTGATGCGGTGCTGCCAGCGGTAGCCCTTCGGAATTTCGAACGGCATTGTCTGTGCCTGCGCAAACTGTACGCAAGCTGTTAAAAGAATGGCAAAAAGCGCTATTTTCTTCATATAGTTTAAGTAGGCGTTATGTTAGGCGGTAAAAGTATAAAAAAACGGCAACCCACCATTGGCGAGTGCCGTTTTTTTGTTTTTACGATAACTTTTTAAACAATTCGGTGAACGACGTCTTGGCGCCGATGATGTTACGCAGCTCCGATGCCGGAACGCGCTCCTGCTCCATTGTGTCGCGCTCGCGGATGGTCACAGTGCCGTCCTCAAGTGTCTGATGGTCGACAGTGATGCAGAACGGTGTGCCGATGGCATCCTGACGACGGTAACGCTTGCCGATAGAGTCTTTCTCGTCGTACTGAACGTTGAAGTCGTACTTCAGAGTATTGATAATCTCGCGGGCTTTCTCCGGCAGACCGTCTTTCTTCACAAGCGGCATAATGGCAGCCTTGACAGGTGCCAGCACTGCGGGCAACTTCAGAACCACGCGGGTGTCGTTCTCGCCCACAACCTCCTCAGTGTAAGCTCCGCACATGATGCTTAGGAACATACGGTCGACGCCGATTGATGTCTCGATGACATACGGAACATAGTTCTCGTTGAGCTCGGGGTCAAAATACTGAATCTTCTTGCCCGAATATTTCTGATGCTGCGAAAGGTCGAAATTGGTGCGTGAGTGGATGCCCTCAACCTCTTTGAAGCCGAACGGCATACGGAACTCGATGTCGGTAGCGGCATTGGCGTAGTGTGCCAGCTTGTCGTGGTCGTGGTAGCGGTAGTTCTCATCGCCCATGCCCAGAGCCTTGTGCCAGTTGAGGCGCACCTTCTTCCAGTGCTCGAACCATTTGAGCTCCTCGCCCGGACGAACAAAGAACTGCATCTCCATCTGCTCAAACTCGCGCATGCGGAAGATGAACTGACGGGCCACAATTTCGTTACGGAAAGCCTTGCCAATCTGCGCAATACCAAACGGTATCTTCATACGGCCGGTCTTCTGCACATTCAGGAAATTGACAAAGATACCCTGAGCCGTTTCTGGGCGCAGGAAAATCTTCATTGAGCCGTCGGCGGTTGAACCCATCTCAGTTGAGAACATCAGGTTGAACTGGCGCACATCGGTCCAGTTTTTGGTGCCGCTGATGGGGCAGGCAATCTCCTCGTCGATGATTATCTGGCGAAGCTCTTCCAGGTTGTTGTCGTTCATTGCCTTGGCGTAACGTGCGTGCAGAGCGTCACGTTTGGCCTGATGCTCCTGGCAGTGAACGCTGGTGGCAAGGAATTTCTCCTTGTCGAAGGCGTCGCCGAATTTTTTGGCGGCTTTGGCCACCTCTTTTTCAATTTTCTCGTCGTATTTGGCAATCTGCTCCTCAATCAGCACGTCGGCGCGGTAGCGTTTCTTGCTGTCTTTGTTGTCGATGAGCGGGTCGTTGAAGGCGTCGACGTGACCGGAAGCCTTCCAGATGGTCGGGTGCATAAAGATTGATGAGTCGATGCCCACGATGTTCTCGTTGAGCTTCACCATTGCATCCCACCAATAGCGTTTGATGTTGTTTTTCAGTTCAATGCCGTTCTGACCGTAGTCGTAAACGGCGCCAAGTCCGTCGTATATTTCGCTGCTTGGGAACACAAATCCGTACTCCTTGCAGTGTGCAACGATTTTCTTGAAAACGTCTTCTTGCTGTGCCATAATTCTGTTTATCTATTTATTATATGTATGCGTTTTTTAAAGAACTGCAAATGTAGGAAATATTTATGGAATGGAAATCCCATAAATTGTGTTCATTGTAATCTTTGTCAGAATGCCGCGGTATTACTTCCGGAATGAGAACGGCGTGAACCGTCCGGTGCGGCGGCAATAGTTGGCATACTCGTCGCCAAAATCGCGGCGCAGGCGCTTCTCCTCGGTGCTCACCTGGATGAGCATTATCACAATAAACACCACGAAAACTGCCACAGCCTGCCATGTTGCAACCCATACGCAAACGCCTGTCAGATAGACAAATGTGCCTGTGAGCATCGGGTTGCGGCTTATGCGGTATGGGCCATCGGTCATCAGATGGCTGGTGCGGGGCGCAACTTCGTGGCCGAAGGCATCCATGGGGTTGCCGTTGCCCTTGCGCCGCATGTAGACAATTGACCAAATGCTCATTGCCAATCCTGAAATCATCAGAATGGCGCTAACTGTGAGTTGCACGGTGCCTATGGGCAACAGAGCAGGCCGCCCCGAGAAAAGCCACATCACCGCGGGCATCAATCCTACAAACAGAATTCCACCCAACACATATCCGAATAGTTCTTTCAGAAATTTCATAATCCGAGTTTTTATGCCCAAAAATACTATTGTTTCGGTTTTCGGCAACCAGCGTCACAAAAAAAGCCGCCCCTTTTCAGAGACGGCTCTATCAAGAGTTTGCAATTTTGCATTAGTTGTTCTCCGGACGCAGTTTGCGAACGGTAACGGCTGTCTGCCACATCTCGCTCTCGCGCATTGCCTTCAGTTCCTTCTCAAGGCCGACGCGGTAGTCGGGTTTCGAGTTGCTGTCGATTGAGATTTGAGCCTCAATACCGCTCTTAACTGACAGGTAGAGCCACTCCATAACGGGTTTCACAGCATCGTGGAAACGCGGGAACCAGTCGAGAGCGCCGCGCTGTGCGGTTGTTGAGCAGTTTGCGTACATCCAGTCCATACCGTTCTTTGCGAAAAGCGGCATAAGCGACTGTGTCAGCTCCTCAACAGTCTCGTTGAAGGCCTCCGACGGGGTGTGTCCGTGCTCGCGCAGAACCTCGTATTGAGCCAGCAGCAAGCCCTGGATGGCGCCCATCAGTGAGCCGCGCTCACCGGTAAGGTCAGAAGTGGCCTCACGTTGGAATGTGGTCTCGAACAGATAGCCCGAGCCAATGCCGATGCCAAGAGCCAAGGTGCGGTCCATTGCGCGGCCTGTAGCATCCTGGTAAACAGCGTATGACGAGTTCAGGCCGCGGCCCTCAAGGAACATTGTGCGCAGCGATGTGCCCGAACCCTTCGGTGCAACCATAATAACGTCGATGTCTTTTGCAGGAACGCAGCCGGTGCGGTCGTTCCAGGTGATGGCGAAACCGTGCGAGAAGTAGAGAGCGTTGCCCGGTTTCAGGTGCTTCTGAAGTGTCGGCCAAACTGACATTACAGCGGCGTCAGACAGCAGGCACATTACGATTGTGCCGCGCTCGGCAGCCTCTTCAATCGAGAAGAGAGTCTTGCCCGGAATCCAACCGTCGGCAACAGCCTTGTCATAAGTCTTGCCTTCGCGTTGGCCAACAATAACGTTGAAGCCGTTGTCGCGCAGGTTGAGCGACTGACCAGGACCCTGAACGCCATAACCGATGACGGCGATGGTCTCGTTCTTTAATATTTCACGTGCTTTTTCCAAAGGAAACTCTTCGCGGGTCATCACGTTCTCGATAACACCGCCAAAATTCATTTGTGCCATTTTATTTTGCTTTAAATTAAACTGTTATCACATTTTTACGAATCAGCGATTCGAACTGCGAAAGTAAAAGACTTTCAGCAATATTCCACGAAGTTTTTTTGTTTTTGATGAATTTTGTAAGAAATGTGCGATTTTGGCGGCTAAAGGCGCAATATTTTTCTCACCTCATTGCCCTTTTTCCAAAAATTTCTATTTTTATACTACTCTTTCGAGAGAGTTCTTTGAGTGAATGTGCATCAAGAGACGGCCTTGAGCCGCCCCAACCGAGCACCATAACGCCACGGTGGGAAAATGATGCGAATTGATTGTTTAACTGTTAATTAAAAGTGATTATGGAAAATCAAAAAACAAATCGCAACAATCTTGCAAGGCAAGAGAGCAACAGCACTAATTGGGTCAGAACGATTGCCATTCTGTCACCCGTGAATCCTATTGGTAAGGAATTGTCGGAAGCAGAGTATCAAGAACTTAAAGAGAGATTCGTGCAATATCTGCAAATCGGGCATTATCCCTATTTCGAACTGGGAAATGGCTATTACGCCGTTTACAACATCGAGTTTTACGGGCCAAAAACGCGCGCTATGGACTACGCGGCAGATTCGTTTGTCTATGTGCGAATCCATTGGAACAAAGATGGTGACGCGGTTTTCACGCTCGAGTATTGGCAGCATTTCTGCAAAACCATCAACGGCAAAGAGCAGATAACCACCTATAAAATAAAAAGTTCACAGGTTTTGGGAGGTTCGTTCGAGAGCGTTCAGGCAAAAGACGATTTTCTTGCCCGATTAAATCCGCCGTTTAAGTCATTTATCCCCAATGATTTAGCCGAACAAATGACCGCAGTCAATAATGTGGTTGAGGATTTTGCAAGGAGAAATTCCAATGTGGACATTTTCAAATTTTTTGACGAAAGTATCAGTGAGGTATGGACGGGCAAGCTCCATTGGATAACCCGTGCCAAATTGTATAGCAGGTGGGGTAAAAGTGATGGATAAATTACTGAAAATAAATCAATTGTTGAATTGTAGAAATAGAGTTATGAGAACAAATGATAATAATCGGGAACGGACTTGCAAGGCAGGTTGGTGAAAGACTAAAAATCAGCCCATCGCACTGCAATCTCGTCAAGGATTTGCATAACCACAGCCGGGTCTTTCTCGGTGACAAGGCGGATGCGGGTGTCTTTGAAGTCGGGCAAGGCCTTGAAGTAGTTCGACAGGTGCTGACGCAACTCGAAAACGCCCACGTAGTCGCCTTTCCATTCGAGTGAGTATTGCAGATGGCGCTTCACCAACTCAACTTTCTGTGGAATGGTGGGATTGGGCAGCAGTTCGCCGGTTTGCAGATAGTGCTTTGTGCGGCTGAAAATCCATGGATTGCCGATGGCCGCGCGGCCAATCATAATGCCGTCTACGCCGTAGCGGCTGAACATTTCGGCGGCCTTTTGCGGGCTGTCGATGTCGCCGTTGCCGATGACTGGGATGTGCAGCCTCGGGTTGGCTTTGGTTTGCCCGATGAGCGTCCAGTCGGCTTCGCCTTTGTACATCTGGCTTCGGGTGCGCCCGTGAATGGTAATCGCTTCGGCACCAGCATCTTGCAGACGCTCTGCAAGTTCCACAATCGGTTTGTCGGTCTCGTCCCAGCCAAGACGCGTTTTCACCGTCACGGGCAGCTTCACGGCTTGAGCCACGCGGCGCGTAATCTCAATCATCAGCGGGATGTTCTGCAGAAGTCCGGCGCCAGCACCCTTGCCCGCGATTTTCTTCACAGGGCAGCCAAAGTTGATGTCAATCAGGTCGGGATGGGCTTGCTCAACACGCAAGGCGGCTTCCACCATCGCGTCGGGGTCCTTGCCGTAGATTTGAATGCCCACGGGGCGCTCGCTGTCGGCGATGTCGAGCTTGCGCAGACTTTTCTCGGCGTCGCGGATGAGTCCGTCGGCCGACACAAATTCAGAGTACATCAGGTCGGCGCCCTGTTCCTTGCACAGGCGGCGGAACGACGGGTCGCTGATGTCTTCCATCGGCGCAAACGCCACTGGTTTCTCACCCAAATCGATGTCTCTGATTCTCATATCGGTACGCAATTTAAACAAAAAAAAGCACTCACGCCTGTAAGTGCCTTTTGTGGACCCAGTTGGGCTTGAACCAACGACCCCCTGATTATGAGTCAGGTGCTGCTAACCAACTGAGCTATGGG
>CAMKOM010000046.1 GCA_946414435.1 uncultured Bacteroidota bacterium | reverse complement strand
CGAAACTTATACCAATTGGCAAGTCGTACCGCGATACGCTGATGGACGACCTGAATACCATAACTTCAAAGTGATTTGCAATCAAGCCTCATACATCAAAGCCTGCATTTTGTAGGCTTTGTTTGTTTCAGACTGCAATTTTATAAGATTCCGTGCGTTTTTTATGCATCGTTAAGAATGAATAAACTCTGCATCATACTGATTCTTGCCACAACGGTTCTATGCCGTCCTGTATCGGCCAACGAACCCGACGACACCTATTTTGCCGATACCGAGAAACAGATAGCCTCTTTGGCTGCACAAATGTCGGCTAGCCGTTACAAAGATGCGGAGCAAGACACTCTGGCAAAGCAAGTGGGTGAGTTGCTCGGAACGGCTCTTAAGCATAGCAATTCGTTCAAATATCCATTCGACAGTCTTAAAACTGATCTCAGCATTGTGGTTTCGCCCGACAGTCGTTTACGCATTTTCACTTGGTTTGCGGTTAATGATGCTGGTAACTACCATTACTATGGCTTTTTGCAGTACAATGATAAGCAGGCGCAAAAAGTCAAACTTTTCGAACTGAACGATTGTGGCAGCAATGTTGAGAATTATGATAATCTAACACTCACGCCGCAAAACTGGCGCGGAATGCTCTACTACGGCATTGTCGAGAAAAAATATCAAGGTGATGTAATATACACATTGTTAGGTTGGGATGGTTGTGGACTTTACACCACAAGAAAAATCATCGAACCGCTCTTTTTCAACGATAAAGGACAGCCAAGGTTCGGCAAATCAATGATAAAAGTTGGTCGTAAAAAGACCAAACGCCTTGTGTTTGAATACAATAAGCGCGCCACAATGATGATTCAGTATGACGATGCTCTTGATCTTATTGTCCTTGACCATCTTGCCGTAATGGGAACTCAAGATACCGACAATCCAATGTTTTACGGTCCCGACATGTCATACGACGCTCTTAAGTTCGAAGACGGGAACTGGTTCTACCAATCGAACATCGTTTATAAACGCCAGGAAAAGGGGAAGAAGCGTTGAAAAATCCACATTGTAGTGGTTTATTTTGGACGTTTACTGTCTCAAACATCACCATTCTGCATTTTTGTCAGCCTGCGTCAGTCGGTTTGTGCCAAAGTTGCCGAAAGTTGCGCGTGGCACAGTGTTTGACAACCCGAATGCGCGTAAAATTGAAATTCATAACTAAAAAAATATAAAACTATGCAAACAGGTAAAATTGGTGTTACAAGTGAGAACATCTTCCCGGTAATCAAGAAGTTCCTTTATTCAGACCACGAGATTTTCTTGCGCGAGATTGTGGCAAACGCTGTCGATGCCACACAAAAAATGATAGCCGTGGCTGCCAAGGGCGACTACAAGGGCGAGCTGGGCGACAACACCGTCCGTGTGACAGTGAACAAAGGCAATAAGACGATTGTGGTTTCCGACCACGGCATTGGTATGACCGAGGAGGAAATCGACAAGTATATCAATCAGATAGCCTTCTCAAGCGCTGGCGAGTTTCTCGACAAGTACAAAGACAACATCGGCGCCATTATCGGCCATTTTGGCTTGGGATTCTACAGCGCCTTTATGGTTTCGGAGCGTGTCGATATTGTCACCAAATCGTATAAAGAAGGCTCAAAAGCAGTGAAATGGAGCTGCGACGGAAGCCCTGAGTTTACTATCGAAGATGCTGAAAAACAAGATTTTGGTACCGATATCATAATGCATATCGACAGCGATAGCGAGGAGTTTCTGGAGGAGAGCCGCATCAACCAACTGCTGACAAAATACTGCAAGTTCCTGCCTGTGAAAATCGCCTTCGGCAAAGAGCAGGAGTGGAGCGACAAGGATAAGAAGATGGTTGACACCGATAAGGACAAAATCATCAACAACACAGCGCCGGCCTGGACCCGCAAACCCGCCGACCTGAAAGACGAGGATTATATGAACTTCTACCGCGAGCTCTATCCCGGACTCGAGGACCCGTTATTCTATATCCACCTGAATGTCGACTATCCATTCAATCTGACTGGTATTCTGTATTTTCCGAAGATTAAGAACAACATCGAGATTCAGAAGAACAAGATTCAGCTCTACTGCAACCAAGTGTTTGTAACCGACAGCGTTGAGGGCATTGTACCCGAGTTCCTGACGCTGTTGCACGGTGTTATCGATTCGCCCGACATCCCGCTGAACGTGTCGCGTAGCTACCTGCAGGCCGATTCAAACGTGAAGAAGATATCGAGCCACATCACCAAAAAGGTGGCCGACCGTTTGGAGGAAATCTTCAAAACCGACCGCGCGCAGTTCGAGAGCAAGTGGGACAACCTGAAACTCTTCATCGAGTACGGAATGCTCACCGACGAGAAGTTCCACGAGCGTGCCAAGAGTTTTATGCTTCTGAAAAATATTGAGGATAAATACTTTACGCTCGATGAATACGAAAAGCTTGTCAAGCCGAACCAAACCGACAAGAACGACACAAAGGTTTATCTGTACGCAACCGACAAGGACGCACAGTACACCTATATTGAGGGTGCAAAGGCAAAGGGGTACGATGTGTTAATGCTTGACGGACAGCTCGATATGCATATGATTGGCAATCTGGAGCAAAAACTTGAGAAAGTGCGTTTCGCCCGTGTCGATGCCGACGTTATCAGCCGCCTGATTCAGAAAGACGACCAACCTGAGGTAAAACTTGAGCAGGAGGATCGCAACAATCTGATTCAGGTTTTCAACGCCGTAACGCCCGACAAGAGTTACTTCATTGTTGAGTTTGAGGACCTTGGCGCCGACAGCAAACCGCTGATGATTACGCAGAACGAGTTTATGCGCCGTATGAAGGACACCGCCGCAATGAGCGGTATGAACTACTATGCCGATATGCCCGACAACTTCAACCTTGTAGTGAACACCGCTCATCCGCTTGTGGGCAAAGTGCTTGCTGCTGAGAAAGATGCGCTTGGTCAGGCTTTGGCCGACATCGATGCAAAAATTGAGCCGCTCAACAAGCAGAAAGCCGACCTTGAGGCGCAGAAGAAGGACAAGAAAGACGACGAGGTTCCGCAGGCTCTGAAGGACCAAATTGCCGACCTTGGCAAACAAATTGACACTCTGCGCGACGAGAAGGACGCCAAACTCAAGGAGTTCGGTAAATCGACCCCGCTTGTCAAACAGCTTGTCGACCTTGCACTGCTGGCCAACAATATGCTGAAAGGTGAGGACCTGAACGTGTTTGTGAACCGCAGCGTTGAGTTGCTGAAGTAAGTGATTATGAGTTGATAATTGCAAGATTAAATAATTTGACAGAAAAGATGACGTGGCTATGCAGCGTCATCTTTTTTCTATATGCGAGAATTTTTGCCTTTTTCACGCCTTTTTCATATTTTTATGGTTGTATTGTGAGTTTCGAACAATGTTCATTTGCATGTTATGAAGACACCGAAAATAGTTAAAGACGACCCCTGGTTGAATCCTTATAAGGATGTGATTGTCAAACGAATGCAGAATTGTGCCGAGACCGAGGCAAAACTTACTGGCAACGGCAAGACAACTCTCTTCGATTTTGCCAACGGCCATTTGTTTTACGGCACTTTCTGCGACGGACAGACCACAACCATTCGCGAGTGGCTGCCGAATGCTATGCGCGTGACGCTCATTGGAGATGTGAACGGCTGGCAGGAGAGTCACGATTTCGACTTCAAACCGCTAACCGACGGAAACTGGGAGTTGCAATTGCCCGCCGACCGTTTCGGGCACGGCTCGCTGTTCCGCCTGAAGGTTTACTGGAGCGGCGGCGAAGGTGAGCGCATTCCTGCCTGGTCGCGTAGGGTGGTGCAGGATGCCGAAACCAAAGTCTTCAGCGCGCAGGTTTGGTGTCCGCCCGAACCTTACGAGTGGAAGTGCACGGAGCGCCCCAAGGCAACCGAACCGTTTATCTATGAGGTGCATATTGGAATGTCGGGCGAGAAGGAGGGCGTGACAACCTTCAATGAGTTCCGTCAGAACGTGCTGCCGCGCGTGGTCAAACTGGGCTACAACACCATTCAGATGATGGCCATTCAGGAGCACCCTTACTACGGCTCGTTCGGCTATCACGTGTCGAGTTTCTTCGCCGTGTCGTCAAGGTTCGGCACGCCCGACGATTTGAAGGCGCTTATCGATGAATGTCACGCGCAGGGCATTCGTGTGGTGATGGATTTGGTCCATTCGCACGCTGTGAAAAACGTCAACGAGGGCCTGGGCCTGTACGACGGAACCCGCTATCAGTTCTTCCATAGCGGCGACCGCGGCGTCCACCCCGCGTGGGATTCCTACTGCTTCAACTACGGCAAGGGCAACGTTATCCACTTCCTGCTTTCGAACATAAAATTCTGGCTCGATGAGTACCATTTCGACGGCTTCCGCTTCGACGGCGTGACAAGTATGATTTACCTGAATCACGGTCTGGGCGAGGATTTCACGTCGTATGAACTATATTTTAATGGTGCGCAGGACGAGGACGCCATTACCTATCTGATGCTTGCCAACAAACTAATCAAGCAGGTGAACCCCGATGCCATTTCGATTGCCGAGGAGATGAGCGGCTATCCTGGCCTGGCAATGCCGCTGGCCGATGGTGGCGTGGGGTTCGATTACCGCCTGGCGATGGGAATCCCCGATATGTGGATTAAAGTGCTGAAAGAGAGCGCAAACGACGAGTCGTGGGATTTGGGGCACATTTACCACGAACTGACTTCGAAACGCGCCGACGAGCGCACCATTTCGTATGCCGAATCGCACGACCAAGCGCTGGTAGGCGACAAGACAATCGCTTTTTGGCTGATGGATAAAGAGATGTATTTCAATATGTTGGTGACGTCGCAGAACTTGCAAATCGACCGCGGAATAGCCCTTCACAAGATGATTCGACTGCTCACAATGGCCACGGCAGGCGGTGGCTACCTGAACTTTATGGGCAACGAGTTCGGCCACCCCGAATGGATTGATTTCCCGCGCGAGGGCAACAACTGGTCATATAAATACGCGCTGCGCCAATGGAGTCTGGTTGACCGCGAAGACTTGAAATACAAGTATTTGAATGAGTTCGACATTGAAGCCGTGCACCTTCTGCGCGACCGCCATTTGCTGGGCGTTTTCCCGTTCTACGCGCAGATGGTCGATGATAACGATAAGGTTTTAGCCTTCACCCGCGCCGATTTGCTGTTCGTCTTCAATTTCCACCCGACAAAGAGTTACACAAACTTCGAAATACCTGTGCTTCAGGGTAAATACAAGATTCTGTTCAGCACCGATGAACTGCGTTTCGGCGGTTTCGGCCGTATCGATGAGTCGATGACATACCCCACAACCGTGGCCAGCGTCGACGACAAGTCGGTTATTCGCCTTTACATTCCCGCCCGCTCGGCCATTGTGCTTCAGCGGCAGTTCATACCGAATGTTTATCAGCGCTTGCGCGGAATGAAGTGAGGGAGTAGGCACTAGGCATTAGGCACTAGGTGTTAGGGATTAGGCAATGGGTGTTGGGAATTACGAATTTTGAATTTAGTCCCAATAATTATCGGGGTCAGAATAAATTGTTAGCAATTAAATATTTATTGGATATGAGAAGACTTGTTTGGGCAGCGATGGGCGTTGCATTGATTTCGATGGTGTTTGCAAATTGCAAAAAAGAAGACCCAACCTATTCGGTTCAAGTTACAGCCACCGAAGGCGGAACCGTTGAAGGACAAAACGGCGAGTACAAAGAAGGTGAAACGGTTGAATTTAAAGCGATTCCTGCCGATGGCTATTATTTTACCAAATGGAGCAATGGCAGCACCGACAATCCGCTGACCATAACCATATCTAATAATGATATAACCTTAACGGCTCAATTTGCTCAAAGCCCACTTGTTACCATATCTGCAAGCGACAACGGCACAATCGACACCGAAGTTAATGCCCGCTACGCGCCTGGCAGCAATGTAACCGTTACAGCCCAACCTGACGCTGATTACTATTTTGCAGGTTGGAGCGATGGAAACACCGATAATCCGCGAACCATAACCATTGGCAATGAAGATGTTATTCTAACGTCGTATTTTTTTGCGCCCACAGTAGATTTAGGCCTTGAAAGCGGCACACTGTGGACAACTCTCAATTTAGGCGCCACCGCTCCGTGGGAATATGGTGACTATTATGCGTGGGGCGAAACCAAAACAAAAGATGATTACAGTTGGGAGACATATAAGTATTGCAAAGGCACGGAAAAAACACTTACAAAATACTGCTACGATGCTGAATTGGGTTACAATGGCTTCTCCGATGTCCTTACCACTCTCGAAGCAGCCGACGATGCCGCAACAGCCGTGTTAGGCACAGACTATTCAATGCCAACAGAAGCCAACTGGGAAGAACTTGGCGACCAATGTTATTGGGTTTGGACGGAAAACTACAATAATCAGAACGTAAGGGGGTATATAGTTTACAAAGCAAAATCAGCAGGCGACAAAGGATTAAAAGTGTATAGTGGTGGTACACCGTCAGCGTCTTATTCTTTGAAGGATGCTCACATTTTTCTTCCTGCTGCTGGTTACCGCAGATATTCGGAATTCGAAGGTTGGCTCGGCTACTACTGGTCGGCTTCGCTCCGCGAGTATGGTCCGTACCAGGCACTTGATTGCTACTTCGCTAGTGGCTACGTGTATCCGTATAATAGCGGTGAACGCAAACTTGGTCAATCGGTTCGTCCCGTCAAGCGGCCATAATGCCTTATCATTTTAAATTTTTAATTTCAAATTTAAAAATGTCTTTTATCTCAATATATCAAGTACTTGTGCGGTTGTTTGGCAATAATGTCACGTCGCCAGTTTTCAATGGCTCGCGCGAAGAGAATGGCGTGGGCAAGATGTCGGCATTTACACCGCACGTTCTCAAGCAGATACGCGAGATGGGCTTCACTCACATTTGGTACACGGGGCTCATTGAGCACGCCCGCTGCCAAGGCAATCCCGAATATGGTATTCCCGATGGTAACCCACGGATTATCAAGGGGAAAGCGGGCTCGCCATACGCCATTTGCGACTATTACGACATCGATCCCGATTTGGCCGATTCCATTCCAAACCGTCAGGCCGAGTTCGACGACCTTGTGCGCCGTACTCACGAGGCGGGACTGAAGATGGTGATTGACTTTGTGCCCAATCACGTGGCGCGTCAGTACCATTCCGACGTCCGCCCCGAAGCCGACTTTGGCCGCAACGACCACCCCGAGTGGCATTTCTCGCCGTTGAACGATTTCTACTACACCGCCGAGCCGCTGCATTTGCCCGAAGGCTCGGGAACGAAAATCGAAGGTGCGCAAGTACCTGACTATGAAGAAAATCCCGCCAAGGTTACAGGCAACGACCAGTTTTCGGCTTGGCCGTCAGTCAACGATTGGTACGAAACCGTGAAACTGAACTATGGCGTTGATTATCAGAATAATCGCAACTGCCAGTTTGAGCCGCACCCTGTTGTTTGGCAAAAAATGACCGACATTCTCTGCTATTGGGCGGCGCGGGGTGTTGACGCTTTCCGCTGCGATATGGCCGAGATGGTGCCCGTTGAGTTTTGGCAGTACGCCATTGCCGAAGTTAAAAAGCAATATCCTGATATTCAATTTATTGCCGAAATTTACGGTCCTGCGGCATACAAAGATTATATCTATCGCGGCGGCTTCGATTACCTGTACGACAAGGTTGGCCTGTACGACACCTTGCGCGGCATAATCTGCCACGGCGAACCAGCCAGCAATCTCTCTCGGTGTTGGCAAAATCTTGACGGAATCGACAGCCATATGCTGCGTTTCCTTGAAAACCACGACGAGCAGCGCATTGCGTCGCGCTTTTTTGCAGGCAATCCGCGCAAAGCGATACCCGCAATGATTGTGGCCGCCACGCTCAACCAGGGCGCTGTGATGGTCTATTTCGGGCAGGAAGTTGGCGAGCCAGCCAATGGTGCCACTGGCTTCAGCGGCGACGACGGCCGCACCACAATCTTCGACTACAGCAACGTTCCAGTGTTCCAGAAATGGTACAACGGCGGTCAAGCCGATGGCGCTCTGCTCAGCACCGACGAGCGCGAGTTGCGCGATTTCTACTGCCGTCTGCTGCGGCTTGCCAGCACCGAGTCGTGCTTCACCAGCGGCCGCTTCTACGACCTGATGTGGGCTAACAATTGCAACGTCGATGCTTCGAAAGTGTACGCTTATCTGCGCCATATTGAAGGGCGGGCGATGCTCGTGGTTGTCAATTTCGATAGTGAGAACGCCAAAAGCTTCCATCTGCGCATTCCTGCTCACGCATTCAGCATTGTTGGCATTTCAGCCGGCGATCGGCTTTCGCTAACAACGGCATTTGGCGCCATATCTAATGAAACGGTTAGTGTTCAGCAGGTTATGAACACGGGAATAAATGTGCACTTGCAGCCGATGAGCGGAATTGTTTACGCTGTGACGGGCGCAAGATAGAGCCGTCACTCTTTGTTCATTCTTTCCACCCACCATTGGTGCAGGCAGATGAGTGCCCAAACGCGATTGTACAGATAATCAATCTTTTGCACATAGAAACGCCTTAGCAGCCGTTCAACTTCAGCGTAACGCACCATTTGCGCCTGCTCAACAATATCGCGGGCTAAATATTTGTCGGTCAGATATTTCAGGTCGGTGCGAAGCCAGTTGCAGAGCGGCACGCTGAAGCCCCATTTCGGGCGGTCGAAGATTTCGGGCGGCAGATATTTGTAGAGCACCTGTTTGAGCAGATATTTGCTTGTATCGCCATTGATTTTTAGCGACTTATGCAGATTGACGGCAAATTCCACAATGCGGTAGTCGAGCAGCGGAACACGCGATTCGAGCGAGTGCCGCATTGATGCGCGGTCGACCTTAACAAGCAGGTCGTCAGGCAGATAGTAGAGCATATCGAACACCGACTGCTGCTCGGCGGCCGACAAACGGCTGCCCGTTGGCGCGTCGAAACGCGGCATTGGCGGGTTTGTCGATTGCGTAAAACGCTCTGTTTCAGCGGCGGTGAACAGATATTGCTCTTGCGAGAAAATATGCGTTTGAAGGTTGTCGCCGCTGCGCCAGTCGAACATTTTGCCAATGCGCTGCCAGCGGCTTGCGGCAAGGCGCGAAGCCTGATAAATCGGTCGCCGCGCGGCTTGCAGCAACGGATTGGCAAGGCGGTCGGCCCAGCGGTACATTCCGTAGCCAAGAAAAAGTTCGTCGCCGCCGTCGCCAGTGAGCACCATTTTCACGTGCTTGGCCGCCACCTGCGACACCAACATTGTGGGCAGCGCCGACGAATCGGCGTATGGCTCGTCGTACGAGTAGAACATATCGGCCACGCGTTCCATTGCGTCCCGCTCGGCCATTATCACCAAGTGATGGTTTGTATCTAACTGTCGCGCAACTTGTTCCGAATATTGCGACTCGTCGTGTTGACTGTCTTTGAAGCCGATTGAGAAGGTGTTGGTGCGCGTTCCGCAAAGGCGTCGGGCCACGGCCGTCACCAGCGAACTGTCGATGCCGCCGCTCAACAGCGTCCCGTAGGGCACGTCAGCAATCAGGCGGTATCTGACCGAACTCTCAATCAGATTCTGAAGCTTCGCTAGAGCAGAATCGGTATCTTTAATTGGCTGATTTGTAATCGTATCCGTCAGATTCCAATATCGCGAAAGCGTGAGCCGTTGCCCGTCGAAAACGGCATAGTGCCCCTGATGGAATTTGAAGACGTTCTCGTAGATGGTGTCGGGCGCGGGAATGTAGCCCAATTGCAGGAACTTGCTGACTGCCAATCGGTTCATCCGCTTCGAGCGTTTGAAATCGTCGAGTTGCTCAATGGCTTTCAGTTCCGACGCAAAAGCGAACTTGCTGTCGCACAAGTAGTAGAATAGCGGTTTGACGCCCATTCGGTCACGGAAAAGCCAGATGCGCTGCGTGGCCACTTCGCAGATGGCGATGGCGAACATTCCGTTCAGCCGCTCAACGAATTGCGGCCCCAGCAGTTCGAACGCTTCCACAACCACTTCAGTATCAGACGTTGTGCGCGTTGCAATGCCAAGTTCGGCCGCCACTTCGCGGTAGTTGTAAATCTCGCCGTTGAACACCGCCACGTGCCGCCCCGAGTGCGAGAACATTGGCTGATTGGCCGCCGCGCTCAAGTCGATAATGCTCAAACGGCGGTGCCCCAGCGCCACATTCGGTCCCACGTAGGTGCCGCCAGCGTCGGGCCCGCGGTGGCGCAACACGTCGGTCATTCGCGCAATCTGCCGCTTGTCGGGTTCGCCCTTGATGGCGTAGTATCCTGCAATTCCGCACATAGTTTCGGTTTTTCTGTCGGTCAAAAATAGTTATTTTAGGCACTAGTTGATAGGTATTAGGCACTAGTTGATAGGTATTAGGCATTAGTTGGGCAAAAGGCATAGAAACAAATTTTTGAGAAATACGCGGTAAGTATTATTTTAGTTGCTGACAAACAAAACGTGAGTTCTTATCATTATTTGGGCAGAAGGAAAACAAAAAAAACTCGCGAAAAGCCATTAAAATTGCCAGAAATGATTGAGTTGAGCGTAAATATTATATAAAGGAATATTTCAATGAAAAATAAGGCTTTAAGAATTGTGATTTGGGTGGTTTTCATTTTGTGCTGTATGGTATTTGGGGCTATTTTCTCTATGGTACCCTATTCGTGGGGCGAACGAGATGGTAGCGGTGTTTTGTTGTGGGTCTTCACGATAATCCCTTTTTTGAGTTTTTTGTTATTAGCTTTGTTGTATGCTATATTTGGAAATGTGGAGAAACCATATGTATCTGTATTTGTCAGTTCCGCAGTTATTTTCTTTTTGAATTTTTTAGTTCCGTATGTTTTTGTTAGATTTGATTATTTTAAAGAAATAGGATGTCCCTGCATGGTTGTGGATTCTGTATGTGAGTTCACCATTTATCTATGGATGTTTATACTATATTATGTTTAAATATGTAGGTGGTCCGAAAACTGATAATTCTGCAAGAAAAGATTTAGATAATCAAATTATGAGCCAACAAAACCCTTCTCAACTCTAACCCCTAAACTCTCACCGTTCCGCAATCGCACATATCAGATTGATGCCATCTGTAAAAAACGCAATCCAATCATACTTTGGCAACTATAAAAAAAACAGTTTCTTTGCATCGGATTAAAAAAATATCGAAATGAAAGTTGAAAACGGAAAAATGGTATCGGTGACATACGAACTGAAGTATGACGATGCCGATGCAAAACTGATAGAAGTGTGCGAGAAAGACCGCCCATTGACATTCCTATTCGGAGCGGGTATGATGCTGCCACATTTCGAAAAAAACCTTGAAGGGAAGGAGTGCGGCGAACTCTTCGACTTTGTGCTGACTGCAGACGAGGCTTATGGCCAGGTAACAGAAGACGCCATTGTCGATGTGCCAATCAATGTATTCAAAGACGAGAACGGAAAGGTGAACGAGGAACTTATAACCGTTGGCAACACCATCCCAATGATGGACGCCCACGGCAACCGTCTCCACGGCGTGGTTGTGTCATCAACCGCAGAGGCCGTAAAAATGGATTTCAACCATCCGCTTGCCGGTGCCGACCTGCATTTCAAAGGCAAGATAATTGAGGTTCGCAACCCCAAGATGGAGGAACTGGAACGCAATTGCGGCGGTGGCTGCGGAAGCGGTTGCGGCGACAAGGGCGGCAACTGCGGAAACGGCTGCGGCGGATGCTGCTAACCTCTGATAATCAACATTTAGCATTTAAAGATGAATGGATTCCGTTCATCTTTTTTTGTTTATTAGTCATTTGAAAACAGTCTTGCACTTTATGAATTACTTTAATTAAGCCAAAACAACAAATTATCATACAAATATTTATACACACAACAGCATTGCAACAAGCGCCTAAACAACCAAACATTACTATTTTTCCCAAACTACATTCTACCGCAATTTTTTATGTCGTTTGTCGGCTTTTAAGTTATCATCTATCGCATAAACACATATTGTGCGGTTTGTCATTTTGGTTATTTTTATGCCAACTGATATGAAAAAACAACTTTCAATATTGTTGCCTGCTTTGATGATTGTGTTGTGCGGAACATTACGCGCACAGCCCGTCGACAGCCTTTTAAATCTTCTATCCGCAACACGCGATGCCGGGAGACAGGCTGCCATCTATACCGAATTGTCTGAAGTTAGCATCGGCAGCAACGACGCTAAATCCGACAGCTACTTCGGTGAGGCCGTGTCGCTGTATATGAAGGACAAGAATTACGCCAAGGTTTTCGACATAATTCAAAAGCGCATCGCCTTGTGCGACAGTCTGGGTCGTATCGATTTGATTATCAAAACCATCGACAGCCAGCAGCAGGCTATTGAGCAAACCGGCATGTATACCGAGGCCGGAAAGGTTTACATAAATGCAAGTTACGCCATGATTAATGCCGAGGACTACGAGTTGGCCGCCATATGCCTGATGCGGTCACAAGCCATGTCGGTGGCGGAGGGCGACACTGCCGCTATGATTCGCGACGCATTCAACCTTGGCTACTGCTACAGCATGATCAACGATGAGAAGAAAGCCATTGAGTATTTCAAAGAGGCCGAACGGCTGACTGTTCTCTGCGACGATCCTAAGGGATTGATCGACATATATATGAACCTTGGCACCGCTTACGAGCACCTGCACATTCTCGACACGGCGCTCGAATACCATTTCAAATCGCTCGATTTCTGCAGTCAGAACAACGATAAATCGCTGTTGTGGCTTCTCTATTACAATGTCGCCTTCACTTATTTCGACTATGAGAACTACCGCGAGGCGCTCGAATATTGCAGGATGGCTCTTTCTACCGAAGATTTCAAAAACGTCGCATGGCCGAAAAACCATGCCTGGATCAACTCCCTGAAGGCCGAGATCTTCACCAAAACAGGGCCCAGCGATTCGGTTATAGCATGCCTGCAACAATGCCTGAAGCACTATCGGATGAAAGGAGAGAAGAAGGGCGAGGCTGAATCACTATACCGGATTGCCGAGGCCTACCGCAATGCAGGAAACTACCGCCAATCGCTCAATTTCTACAACCAATCGCTTGCTTTGTGCAAAGAAGCCGGTCTGCTCGAACAGCAAAAGAACGTCTATTCGGGGCTGGCCGACCTTTACAGCGCCAAACACAACCACACGCTTGCCTACAACGCTCTTGCGGAGGCCAATCGTATTACCGACAGCTTGCTCAAAAACGAAAAGGTGCATGGCGAGAAGTCTCTCACACAGCAATTGCAAACCCGTGAACGCATAATGCTCATTGAACATGAAATTGCACAAAATCAGCAAAAGCAACAGTTTGAGAACGAACGACAAGCGGCTCGACATCGCATACTGCTGATCTCGATCGCCATTCTGGCAATTATAGCCACGGTAACGGCATTCATACTGATGCATGTGCGCCACATCAACTCACTGCTGAAGAAAGCCAACAACGAGATCAATATGCAGAAAACCCAACTCGAGGAAGCGGCGCTCAAAGTGCGTCGGCGCTATCGTTTCCTCGATTTGCTCATCAATACCGTTCCAACGCCGCTATTCTTTGTCAGGAAATTCGACCACACTGTTGTGGGCTGCAACGAAGCCTTTGAGCAGCTTTGCGGCCTGTCGCGCGACTCCATAATGTTCGCCACCCTCGACAATCTGCGCCAAATGACCGGCATCGACTGGTATCCCGACAAGACACGCGATTTCGGCACCGTGAGCCGCATGCGCTTTGCCGATGGCCGCCAGCGCGATGTAATCTGCTACATCAACGACCTCACCGATGAAGGCGGCTATGGCGACTTGGCATCGCTTGTGATTGTCGATGTTACTGAGCTTGAGAACATCAGACGCGAACTCTGCGAATCACAAAAGAATCTTGAGGATGCGCTCAACGTTAAAACCAAGTTTTTCAGCATCTTCGCCCACGACCTTAAAAATCCGTTCAACGGCATTTTAGGTCTGACCAAACTGATTTCAGAGTATTACGAGAATTATTCCATAGATGAAGTAAAACATTATTTAAACGTTATAAACGACTCTACCACACACGTTTATAATATGCTTACTAACTTGCTTGACTGGGCAAAATCGCAATCAGGCATGCTTGAGGTGAATCCAACCGAATTCTGCATAACCGAACCAATCAATGATGCCGTGACCATTAATGGCTACAACATTGATTCAAAGCAGATTAAGATAGATCTGCAGATTGAGCACGAATACAGCGTCAAAGCCGACAAGAACATGGTGCTGACAATTTTCCGCAACTTGATTGGCAACGCATTGAAATACACGCCCAACGGCGGCCGCATAACCATTACCGTCAACGATGGCGGCTCAAACTGCGTTTGGATTGCCATAAGCGACACAGGCATTGGCATTTCACCCGAAAATCAGAGCAAACTTTTCAACGCCAACCATCCAATAACAACTCCCGGCCTGGCCGATGAAAAAGGGTCGGGGTTGGGACTGATAATCTGCCAGGAATTCATCCGTCGTAACGGTGGTAACATATCGGTTATCAGCGAGTTAGGCAAAGGTACCACATTCCTCTTCAATCTCAAAAAAGCATAGCCAGGTAAAGTGCAAAGCGGAGAGTGGGGATAGCAAGGAGTAAAGTGCAGGAAAACACGAATTACAAATTATGGGCTCACAACCATCCGTTGTCCACTGTCTGTCTTCCGTCGTCCGTTGGTCTGTCGTCTGTTGTCCGTTGTCTGTTGTCCATCGTCCGTTGTCTGTTGTCCAAAAAAAACATACTTTCGCAAGAAATTTCAAACAAAATGGCCACAAAACTTAAATGTTGGATTGACGCCGCACGATTGCGCACACTGCCGCTTTCGGTGTCAGGAATAATAGCCGGCAGCGCCATGGCTTTCAATGACTGTGGGTTTAACGGAAAGCTGTTTATCTTGCTTCTGGCAACAACTGTGCTTTTGCAGATATTGGGCAATTTCGCCAACGACTTGGGCGATTTCCAGCACGGCACCGACAACGACAACCGCGTTGGACCACAACGCACGCTGCAAAGCGGTGGTTTGTCGGTGGCGGCAATGAAACGCGGCATTATTATAACGGCTCTGCTTTCGTTTGTAGCGGGGATTATCATGCTTTGGGTATCATTCGGCTTTGGCACAGGTTTCTGGGTGTTTCTGGCCATTGGCATTTCCGCCATTATTGCGGCCATCCGCTACACTGTGGGTTCCAACCCCTTCGGCTATCGCGGCTTGGGTGACTTGATGGTGTTGGTTTTCTTCGGTCTTGCAACTGTTGTCGGCTCATATTTCATTGTCGCTCATCAAATAACCACCAATGCCGTTCTAATTAGCCTTGCCATTGGATTCATGAGCGTTGGCGTATTGAATGTCAATAACTTGCGCGATTCGGCCAGCGACCGTTTATCTGGGAAAATGACCATTATAGTGAAGTTTGGCACGCGATTCGGCCAAGTTTACCATCTTGTGCTTTGCCTTTCGGCGATTGTCCTGGTTGCCATCAGCCTGCTGAACGGCCATACGGCGGGCAGCTTGCTATGGGTGGCACTGCCATCAGCATTGCTCGCAGCCCACGGAATCAAAGTTTTCAAAGCCGACGACGTTAAGACACTTGATCCGGAGCTCAAAAAACTCTCACTCACCACATTGCTCATGTCGGTGCTTTATGCCGCAGCCTTATTAGTTTGATGCAAGCTTTTTCATGCAAATCAAAGGCGATTGTTCGGCAAAACAATGGCAAAAACAACGTTACAAGCGATAATATAATGCTTGTTGTCAGCAAGATCGACAGAAATAGTCAAGCATAAAACAAAAGATTGAAACAAATTTTTGCCGCTTTATATTTTTTATACATTTGCACCGCCAAAAGGAACGGAGTTTAGCGCAGTTGGTAGCGCGCTACGTTCGGGACGTAGAGGTCGCTGGTTCGAATCCAGTAACTCCGACAAGCTCGACCATCAGGTCGGGCTTTTTTATTTTTATGATTGTCCGTAAAAAAAAATATTTTTTACCTTTCGGAAAGTTTTTCAGGTCATTAACCAGCCTGATTAATTTCAAACCAAATTTGTTAATGCGAAATACAATTATAAACTATTATTAATCAAATTATTAGGTTTATGAAGGTCAGAAACTTTATTCTCACAATTGCCACAACGCTGGCCACAATGGCAGCAGCGGCTCAGACCGATGGGTTCTCATACCAGGCAGTGGTACGTAACGCGCACGGTGATCTTGTAAACAACGCCCATGTAGGCTTGCGTCTGACACTCACTGCTGGTGATAACGGACAGGCGCTGTACCAAGAAACGCACAGACCATCGACCAACAGCTACGGCGTGTTGAGCGTGACTGTGGGCAAGGGTGCTCCCGTTGACAAAAAGACACTTAACGATGTCGACTGGGCGT
>CAMKOM010000045.1 GCA_946414435.1 uncultured Bacteroidota bacterium | reverse complement strand
CGAGAGCAAACTGAACAGTTTCTTTGAATCGAAAGTAAAGTTCAACCGCACCGACAAGGGCAACGGCAAGATTGTGATTGCATTCAAGAACGACCAAGACCTTGAACGCATTATATCGCTGTTCGACAAACTTAAATCGCTTTAACCGAAGCTGTTGTGATACTGAAACGCATATCGCTGCTGATTGGTGCGCTGCTGGTGATGACTGCAAGTCTGCCGCTCACCGCACACGCACAATATGCCGACGGATTCGACATTCCGGACAGCACCTATCGCGCACAGCACAAACCAAACAAGGCCACGTTTATGTCGTCGCTGGTGCCAGGTCTGGGGCAGTATTACAATCAGAAATACTGGAAGATACCGATTATTTACGGCGGTTTCACGGGGCTGATTTACTATGCGAGCTACAACAATTACGTCTACAAAAAATACAAACGCGACTACAAGTGGGCCACCGATAACGACGACCGCACCAAAAGCCTTTATCCGGCCGAAAACACCAAACGGCTGAAAGACACGTGGCGGCGCTACCGCGACATCTGCTTCATCGGCATTGGCGCGCTCTACCTGCTGCAGGTGATTGACGCCAACGTTGACGCGCACTTTTTCGATTTCACCATCGACAAGGACCTGTCAATCAAGGCCGACCCAATGCTAATGCCCGACTTCACCGAAGTGGCTGGCTCGCGGACAAGCACGCCGCTGGGCGTAAATATTACCGTAACATTCTGATACACTAGATTTTGAAATGATAAAACCAATCATCACCATTTTGTGCGCAACGGCACTCGCGGTGCACGCAAACGCCACAACACAAATCAACGACTCAACACCAATCACTGACACACTTTTTGCCGCCGACACCACCGATTTTGGCTGGCCCGAACCGTCGGACACGCTCGATATTGAGGTTTCGGAAGCGGTTGACAGCCTGTCGCAAATGTGGTTCGACGGGCAGGCGTCAATCGGCAACGACACATCATTCATCGCGACAGCCGACACGGCGCTAATCCCCGATTTCCCCGATTCGGTATATCGGAAAAGACTGGAAATGCTGCCGCTCGAAATCGAACTGTCGTATAACAAGGTGGTTAGCAATCTGATAAATCTCTACTCGCACAAGCGTCGCGACCTGGTTGAGAATATGCTGGGTGTGGCCGACTATTATTTCCCGATTTTCGAGGACATTTTCGACTCGAAAGGAATGCCCACCGAACTGAAATATCTGGCTGTGATTGAGTCGGCGCTGAACCCTGTGGCCGTATCGCGGGTGGGCGCAACGGGCCTTTGGCAGTTTATGCACAGCACGGGTCGAATGTACAAACTCGAGGTGAACAGCCTTGTTGACGAGCGTCGCGACCCGATAAAATCGACCTACGCCGCCGCCAATTTTATGAGCGATATGTACCGCACCTATCACGATTGGATTCTGGTGATTGCCGCATACAACTGCGGCCCTGGCAACGTGAACAAGGCAATCAAGCGCAGCGGCGGAAAGCGCAACTACTGGGACATCTACTACCATCTGCCCCGCGAGACGCGCGGATACGTGCCCGCCTACATCGCGGCAGCGTACATAATGAACTATTACGCAGAGCACAACCTGAAGCCGACAGCACCGAAAATGCCTGTGAAATGCGATACGGTTATGGTGAGCAAAAAGATTCATTTTGAGCAGATTAACCATTTTATGGGCATCCCCGTCGACGTGCTGCGCAACCTGAATCCGCAGTATCGCCACGACATCATTCCTGGCCACATCAAGCCCTACGCGCTGCGCCTGCCAACCGACCAAGTGCTGCGGTTCATCGAACTTGAGGACTCGATTTCGCGCTACAACGACGCCTACTATTTCCGCCCCGAGGTTATGAACAAAAAGCCCGAGCACAACACCTACATTCCTGGCCCGCCCAAAGGCGACTACAAAAAACTGACTTACACGGTGAAATCGGGCGACAATCTGGGCTTTATTTCGAGTTGGTACAACGTGCGCGTGTCAGACATCAAATACTGGAACGGAATGTCGCGCAACACCATCCGCGGCGGACAGAAACTGATTATCTATGTTCCGAAATCGAAAGCGGCTAAATACGAGAAAATCAACACAATGACGTTCGACGAGAAACAGGCGTCGGTGGGCAAGGCCACAACGGCAAAGCCAACAACCACAGCCACTTCAGCCGAACCGCTGGCCGACGGCGAGTATGAGATTTACACCGTGCGCCGCGGCGACTCGCTGTGGGAAATCGCCCGCACGTTCAACGTCACCGAGGACGACATCAAGCGCTGGAACGGCCTGAGTTCGTCGCGAATCGACATCGGTCAGAAACTGAAAATCAAACGATAACGAGCGTGAAACCCATTAAGATTCTGGCCTTTCTGATTGTTACGGCGGCCATTTTGGCGGCTGTGGCAATGCTTTTCCCGAAAGACGGAATTGAGTTGGGCGGCGGAATCAAGTTGCATTTCGATTTTGCTGACAGTCAGGCTGATACAGTGCAAACCAACATTGCTGACGTGGTTGAGATTATCGGCAACACAAGCGCCATTGAGGCCGAATTGAAGGCCGACACCACCACGCTGCCCGCCGACACGGCTGTTTTGCCGCAGCCCGACACTCTGCCCGCAGCGCCCGCTCCAAAGCCTAAACCCGCCCGCACCGACAAGCCCCGAAGCCGCCAACCCATTGAGTTTGCCGACGACGACGAGGTGCGTCTTGCGCCGTTTTTCGCCGCGCTGGCCAACTGCCAAAACCGTCAGGTGCGCATTCTGCACTACGGCGACAGTCAGATTGAGGGCGACCGCATAACGGGCTATTTCCGCAATCTTATGCAGAAAAAATACGGCGGCAGCGGCCCTGGACTAATGCCCGCCGTGCCGCCCGTGGCCAAATCGTCGGCCATAGTGCACTCGGCGTCAAGCAATTGGCGCGTCCACTCAATTTATCAGAAGCGCGACACGTCGCTGCACCATCAGCGGTTCGGCATTATGGGCAGTTTCGCGCAGTTCGGCGGCAGTCAGGCGTGGATAAAATTCTCGCCTTCGGGGCAGGCTTACAAGTCGGTGAAGAAGTTCACGCAGTGCAATATTTTCTATGGCCACGCCGACAGCGCGTTCACCGTGAAGGGCTATGCAAACGGTGAGTTGCTGTGGTTCGAGGACATCGACCCGACTGCCGACACCAAGCGGCTTCAGTGGAATTTTGAGCAGACACCGACCAATTTCCGCATTGAGTTCGGCGGCAGCCAAAGTCCTGACATTTACGCCGTTACGCTCGACTCGCCCGCTGGCGTAATGGTCGATAATCTGCCATTCCGCGGAAGCAAGGGCACCGAGTTTGTGAAAATCGACCTTGCGCAAATGAAGCAAATGGGCCACTATCTGCCTGTGAGCCTGATAATTTACGAGTTTGGCGTGAACGCCGTCACCAACCGCTCGCGCAGCTACAGTTACTACGAAGAGAATCTGCGCAAGCAACTGCAGTACCTGAAAAAGGTGTGGCCGCGCGCGGTGATTCTGGTTGTGGGCGTGAGCGATATGTCGGAAAACGGCACCAACGGCTATGCAACGCGCTCATCGGTGCCGAAAGTGATTGAGGCCCAACGCAATGCGGCTTTCGCCGAAGGGTGCGCGTTTTGGAACCTGTACGCCGCAATGGGCGGCCGCAACAGTATGCCCGTGTGGGTTGAGAGCGGAATGGCGCAGAAAGACTACACGCACTTCAACCGCAAGGGCGGCCACCGCGTGGCGCAAATGCTGTTTGAGGCGATAATGGACGAGGAAGAGTAGGGTTTGTTGGGGAACGCGCGGCGTGCGTCTGTTTGTTCGCACAGCCCCGATAGTTATCGGGAACACAGATAACACAGCAGGCATCAACAAGACACCAACACTTATTGCGCTTGAGATTTTGTGAAATTGCACATTTTCAACTTTTCCCCTTAAATTTACCGCGCATAAAAATCGATTGCAAAATATGACACCGATTCTTGAAACCAACGAGGTTTGCAAACAATACGACGGCCACACGGCGCTCGACAGCGTGAGCCTGAAAGTGCCGCAGGGCATAGTGTTCGGGCTGCTGGGACCTAACGGTGCGGGCAAGACAACGCTCATCCGCATCATCAATCAGATTACAGCGCCCGACAGCGGCACCGTGCTGTTCGACGGCCACCCAATCGGGCCCGACGACATCAGCAAAATCGGCTATATGCCCGAAGAGCGCGGCCTTTACAAGAAAATGAAAGTAGGCGAGCAGGCTGTCTATCTGGCACAACTCAAAGGACTTACAAAAGCCGACGCCACACGGCGGCTGAAAGAGTGGTTCGACAAGTTTGAGATTGGCGGCTGGTGGAATCGAAAGGTTGAGGAACTCTCGAAGGGTATGCAGCAGAAGGTGCAATTCATCACCACGGTGCTGCACGAGCCGCGGCTGCTCATCTTCGACGAGCCGTTCAGCGGATTCGACCCCATCAACGCCAATCTGCTCAAGCAAGAGATTCTGAATCTGAAAGATAACGGTGCAACCATCATCTTCTCAACCCACAATATGGCGTCGGTTGAAGAGATTTGCGACCACATTGCGCTCATCAACAAGTCGCGGAAGGTGCTCGACGGCACGGTCGGCGAAATTCGTCAGCAGTTCAAACTCAACCTGTTCGAACTCAACTACATAGGCGAACATAGCAGGGCAATGCAACTGATTGAGCCGATGGTTGTTGTGAAAGACGACGAGTCGGGCGCCGTCAACCGCATCAGCGGCGAGATGAAGCCTGGATTCACCTACAACCAACTGCTTGCCGCGCTTCTGCCCGAAGTGCAGATTACGCAATTCAACGAGTTGATTCCCAATATGAACGACATCTTCATCAAGGCGGTGGGGAATAGTTGAGTTTTGAGTTGTAAGTTTTTAAGTTATAAGATGCAAGGTGCAAGTAATTGAAAATTGAAAATTGAAAATGATTGCAGAAAAGCAGATAATAAACTAACCGATTCAACCCGATTTTATCCGATAACTCATTCTAATTGAATCTGATAAAATCGGTTAGAGAAAAAAGTGAAAATCAGTGTATTCTGTGTTCCCGATAACTATCGGGACAGTGCGAAAATCCTAAATCCTAAATCCTAAATGAAAAAAATTCTCACCATAATCGAGCGCGAGTATCTGACGCGCGTCAAGAACAAGAGTTTCATAATAATGAGCATTCTGGGGCCGCTGCTGTTTGCGGGTCTGATGATTGCCCCGTCGCTGATTATGAATATGAACAACACCGAAGTGAGAATTGTGCAGGTGGTTGACAGCACCCACATTTTCCGCGGCCAACTGCCCGAAACTGACTACATCAAGTTCGTCTATATGCCCGACGCGAATTTGCAGAAGTATAAGTCACAGTTCAGTGAATCAGGATTTTATGCGTTGCTATACATCAGCCACCAAATTGTGAATTCCGACAACGCGGTGAGCCTGTATTCCGACAAAACCATCAATCTCGACCTGCGGATGCACATCTCGAACGCCATCGAGAAACGGCTCGAGAACGAGAAACTGCGGTCGTGCGGCGTGGACCCTGGCATTCTGTCGGCGGTGAAGACGAACATCAACATCAACACCATAAAAATGACCGACGACGGCCGCGAGGAAAGCGACAATATGACGCTGAAACTGGTGCTGAGTTACCTGATGGGATTTTTGGTTTATATGGCTATCTTCCTGTCGGGCAATGCGGTAATGCGCGGCGTGATTGAAGAAAAGACGAACCGCATTGTTGAGGTGATTGTGTCGTCGGTTCGGCCCGCGCAACTGATGGCGGGCAAGATTATCGGCGTGGGGCTGGTCACGCTCACGCAGTTTGCCTTGTGGATTGTGCTGACATTCAGCATCTATTCGGCTGTGGCGCCGATGCTGATGCCCGACACTGCCGCCATCGGGGTTGAGACGGCGCAGCCGCTGATGTCGCAAGGCGGAAGCCAACTTGCTCAGGCCCAACCAACTACCGACGAGATGGCCGACGAACTGAAGGCGATGCTCGGTACCGTGGGCAACATCAATTTCGGGGTTATCATCCTGTCGTTCATCTTCTTCTTTTTGGGCGGATACCTGCTCTACGGCTCACTTTTCGCAGCCGTGGGCTCGATGGTTGACAACGAAGCCGACACTCAGCAGTTCATTCTGCCGTTGAGCGCGCCGCTGCTGCTGTCAATCATTGTGATGACGGGAACCATTGCCAATCCCGACAGCCCTATGATATTCTGGTTGAGCATTATACCATTCACCGCGCCCGTCTCGATGCTGACGCGCATCCCCTACGGCGTGCCCTATTCAGAGATTTTTCTGTCGGCCGCACTGCTGATTGCCACCTTTGTGGTCTGCACGTGGATGGCTGGCAAAATTTATCGCACTGGCATCCTGATGTACGGCAAAAAATCGACATTGAAAGAGATTTGGCGGTGGATACGAATGAAGTAAACTAGCTTAGTTGCTATATTGTGGTTTTAGGTCTGAAATCACAATATTAAATCTCAAAACTCTCCGTTTTCAGGTCGCAGTAGTACCGACCTCTTTCGGCGGTGAATTTCAGCACGCAATAGTCGGGGTCGGTGACGCCGCCTTTGTAAAACATTGTGTCGCCGCGTTTCCAAATCGAGTTTTTGCTCTCTTGGTCGGTCAGAACCTCCATTTTGCCAATCAGCATAACGCCCTCGTAGCGAATCAAACCCTTGTGGTAGAAATAGATACTCGCCTTTGGATTGCTCTGATATTGCCTTACGCGCATCGACGAAGTGTTGGTGGAAAAATAGAACACCCTCAGCCCCACGTGTTTGCGCGGCTTGAGCATCGCCTTCATGTTCGGGAAGCCTTCATCATCAATTGAAGCTACTATGCTAACTTTTTGACGGTCAATAAATTTCTCAAGTTTTTGCAAGTCCATTTTTAATAGAGATTTTGGCTTTTAAGGTTCGACAATTCTCACTAAACATAATTCGCAATCAATAATCTTTTCAAAATCAATATTATCCAGCGTTTTTGCATTAAAAACTTCAATCCACCACTATCGCCCCTTCAACCTTCTCCTCCAGCAGCGCATTTTGCAGCACTTCCTCAATGGTGCTCACGTAGATAAACTCCAGACCTTCAACGTATTCGGGCTTGATTTCCTCAATGTCTTTGCGGTTTTGCTCGCACAGAATCACCGTTTTTATGCCAGCGCGTTTGGCGGCCAGAATCTTCTCGCGGATGCCGCCCACGGGCAGAACCTTGCCGCGCAGCGTAATCTCGCCCGTCATTGCCAGAGCCTTGCGCACCTTGCGTTGCGTGAACGCCGACGCCAGCGACGTCACCATTGTCACGCCTGCCGACGGGCCGTCTTTCGGAATGGCGCCTTCGGGCACGTGGATGTGCACGTTCCACTTCTCAAAAATTTCAGGTTTCAGGCCGAATTTGGTGGCGTGCGCCTTGATGTACTCCAGCGCCAGAGTGGCTGACTCCTTCATAACGTCGCCCAAATTGCCTGTGAGAGTGAGCGTTCCCTTGCCGCGGCTCAGGCTTGTCTCAATGAAAAGAATGTCGCCGCCCACGGCCGTCCACGCCAGTCCTGTGACAACGCCCGCAAAACGGTTATCGTCGTACATATCAGGCGAATAGATGGGTTTGCCAAGATATTCGACAATATTTTCAGCCGTCAGGTTTTCGGGCACAGGCTCGCCAAAGACGATTTTTTTGGCAATCTTCCGCGAAATTTCGGCCACACGCTTGTCGAGTTCGCGTACGCCCGACTCGCGGGTGTAGTTCGAAATCAGATAGGTGAGCGATGCGTCGTCCATTGCAAACGGATGCTGCTCCAAACCATTCTCTTTCAACTGTTTCGGAATCAGATGCTGACGCGCGATGGCGATTTTCTCCTCAATCACGTAGCCGCTCACCTCAATCATTTCCATACGGTCGCGCAGGGGCGCGCTGATGGGCGCAACGCTGTTGGCTGTGGCAATGAACATTACGTTCGACAGGTCGAAATCAACGTCGAGATAATTATCGTGAAATGCGCCATTTTGTTCAGGGTCAAGCACTTCGAGCAGAGCCGACGCGGGGTCGCCGTGGTAGTCGTTCGACACCTTGTCAATCTCGTCGAGCACAAAAACGGGGTTGGCCGACTTGGCTTTTTTGATGTTCTCGATGATGCGGCCAGGCATCGCGCCGATGTAGGTGCGGCGGTGTCCGCGGATTTCGGCCTCGTCGTGCAGGCCGCCCAGCGACATTCGCACGTATTTGCGCCCAAGTGCCTCGGCAATCGACCGCCCGAGCGACGTTTTGCCCACTCCAGGCGGGCCGTAAAGGCACAGAATGGGCGATTTCAGGTTGCCCTTGAGTTTCAAAACGGCCAGATGCTCCAGAATGCGCTCCTTCACTTTCTCAAGTCCACAATGCTGACTGTCAAGTATTTCGCGTGCGCGATTCATATCAAAATTGTCGTCGGTGTACTCGCCCCACGGCAAATCGAGCAGCGTTTGCAGATAGTTGAGTTGGATTGAATATTCGCCCGAAGCGGCGTTCAGATGTTGCAGTTTTTCAATCTCCTTGTCGAAATAATCGGCCATTTCCTTGCTCCACTTTTTCTGCTTCGCCTTGTCTTTCAGGTTTTTGGCTTCTTTTTCGGTGGGGTTTCCGCCCAACTCGTCCTGAATGGTTTTTATCTGTTGGTTCAGGAAGAACTCGCGCTGCTGCTTGTTGAGTTCCGCCCGCACTTTCGATTGTATATCTTCCTTAAGTTGAACCTTTTGCATTTCTTGCGACAGCAGTTCGAGCAACCTGACGCTGCGGTTGAAAACGTTCGATTCCTCAAGCAGTTCCTGTTTCGCCTCGGTGTTGATGGCGGTGTTGACGCACACAAAATTTATCAGGAAGAAGGCGTTCTCGATGTTGCGCAAAGCGAAAACCGCCTCGTTCGGCATTCCAGGCGTCATTTGGATTATCTTCGACGACAAATCGCAAATTGAACTTGTAATAGCCTCAAATTCGGCAAGTTGGCTGTTGTCGGGCAGCACTTCGTCGATGACGGAAATGTTGGCGGTGCAGTACGGCTCCGTCGCAATGTAGTTGTTGATGACAAACCGACGCTTGCCCTGAACAATGATTGTGGTGGTGTTGTCGGGCATTTCCAATATCTTGACAATCTGCACAATAGTGCCGTAATTGTACAAGTCCTCAGGCTTGGGGTCCTCCACGTTGAAATCGCGTTGGGCAATAGCGCCCACAATTTTGTCCCTTCGGTACGACTGCCGCACCAGTTCAAGCGATTTTTCGCGGCCAACACTGATTGGAATCAGCACGCCAGGAAAGATAACCATATTGCGCAGCGGCAGGATTGGCAGTTCGTCAGGTATCTCAATCCTCTCATTCGGATGGCCGCCTTCCGACATAATCGGAATAAAACTCGCCTCCATTCCGTCGCCGTCCGACGCCATTATCCCTTCAATTTTTATTTCTTTTTTCGAACTCATAATCAATGAAATACAACCTATATTGTTGAGTGAAAGTTGAGAAAGTTGAGAAGGTTTAGAAACTAAACTCTCTCAACAGCGAAGCGCTAAACTTTCTAAACTTCTAACCTTTTAACTCTTATACCCTCCACGGTATTTTGCGGTCAAGCCGAAGACGTCGGCAATCAGTTGGCGGTCGATGTCGCTCAACTGCAGGCCGCGGCGCGCCAGAACACGTTCGGCAACTTGGCACAGCGTTTCGGGCGTGCAGGGCTTGAATCCAGCCGAGCCGCCCCACATAAACGACGGCACAAAATTTCGCGGAAAGCCTGAACCATAGATGTTTGCGCCCACGCCGACCACCGTTCCCGTGTTCAGCATTGTGTTGATGGCCGTGCGGCTGTAGTCGCCCATAACAAGGCCGCAGAACTGCAGTCCCGTCTTCACAAATTTGCCTTCGGGGTAGTTCCACTGACGCACTTCGGCGTAGTCGTTCTTCAGGTTCGAGCAGTTGGTGTCGGCGCCAAAGTTGCACCATTCGCCAACCACGGTGTTGCCCAAGAATCCGTCGTGAGCCTTGTTGCTGTTACCGAAAATCACAACGTTGTTCAGTTCGCCGCCCACCTTCGAGTGCGGTCCCACGGTTGTCGGCCCATAAATCTTCGCGCCCATTTTCACCACCGAACCCGTGCAGAGCGCAAACGGCCCGCGGATGCACGAACCTTCCATAATCTCGCTGTTGCGACCGATGTAGATGGGGCCGTTGATGGTGTTCAGAATGCAGCACTCAACCACCGCACCGTGCTCAACAAAAATGTCGCCCGTGCCGATGATGCGGTTTGACGCGCTCAACTGCGCCGATTTGCGCCCTTTGGTGATGATGCGGAAATCGTGCTCAATGGCGTCGCCGTTGTTGCGGAAGATGTCCGACAGTTGCTCAACGCGATGACATTCAGATATTTGCTGCGTATAGTCCTTGAAGGCGATGCTTGTCGGGTCGAAACGTTCGGCCTGCGCCTTGTCGAGACGGATGGCCGTAACCGAATCGTCGCACACCAGCGCCTGCCCAGGTTGCAGTTCTTCGAGTTCGGCCAGCAGTTCGGCCGTCGGAATCACCGTGCCGTTAATGAAAATATTATCGGCACCGACCGTCATTGGGAACTTTGCCCGCAAGTGCGGCCTTGTGCAGTACGACAATGGCTCGCCAACCAGATATTTTTCCCACTTCTCGCGAATGGTGAGAATGCCCACACGTATTTCGGCCGCGGGCCGAGTGAAGGTCAAGGGAAGCAGTTCGTCCCAAGTGCTGTCGTCGAAGAGTATATAATTCATAATCGTCGTTTTTTAATGAACGGCAAATTACACATTATTCTGAATAATGATGCTTTGATGGAGATTTTAGCTCATACAACACGATAATCGGCAAGCATTGTCTTCTATCCCCCCCGTGTTTTTATGAGCCAGCAATATACTACCAGATAAGATTTTCAATACCGATTAACTTTTTTCTTTCGGATACTCAATCCTCGTGTGGTAGATATTCTGCAACTTCTTTTTGAAAATGTCTTTGATAGTCTCAATATCACGGAAAGTAATGTCGGCGTAGTTCATTTGGCCGTGCTCAATCTTGTCGTCAACCACTTCTTCAACCATAGAACTGATGACATCTTGCGAGTAGTCTTTTAAAGTTCGTGACGCGGCTTCTATCGAGTCGGCGAGCATTACAACGGCGGTTTCTTTCGAGAACGGCGACGGCCCCGGATAAGTGTACTTGCCGGCATCAACATTATCGGCTCCACGAAGATTCACCTCGTTGTTGTAAAAATATCGCACCACATCGGTTCCGTGGTGGGTGGTGATGAAATCAATGATGCGTGGTGGTAGTTTGTATGTCCGCGCCAACTCTTCGCCTTTTTTCACATGGTCGATAATTATTGCGGCGCTCTCTTCATTCGATAGCGCGTCATGCGGATTTGCACCCAGCTGATTCTCGACAAAAAACTGTGGTGCGCCGGTTTTGCCCACATCATGATAAAGCGCACCCACACGCGCCATCAGCGGATTGCCACCAATGTTGCGGATGGCGTCTTCGGCAAGATTGGCCACCTGCATCACGTGTTGGAACGTACCAGGTGCCTTCTCTGCCAATTCACGCAGCAACGGATGGTTGGTGTCGGCCAACTCAAGCAGCGTGACGTCTGACACAACCCCGAAAATCCGCTCAAACAAGAATATCAGCGGATAGGTTACAAACAAGAACAATCCATTGATAATAAACCACATATATGGCTTCAAACCAATATGACTGAATTGTCCTTCCTGCAAAAGCGATATTGCCGTGTATGTTATTATGTACGAAACCGTTACCATTAGCACAGCCAAAAACAGCTGACGACGTTTGGCGATTTTCGACAAACAGAAGATACCCACCATCCCGGCAGCAGTCTGAAGCATAATGAATTCGTAACTGCTCGATATTAGAAGGCCGCACAGAATTACCGTCACCATGTGCGTGATGATGGCTAAATGGCCGTCGTAGAAAGTACGTAAGATGAGCGGCAAAATTACGAACGGCAACAGATAAGCGTGCCCTACCTGCAAGCGTATCGACATGCACATCATGCCAATCATCACAACCACAAGCCCCACCACAAAGAAGAGATGACGCACATGTGACACTACTCGGGGGTAGTTAAGCATAAAAAATACAAACAGAAGCGCCATCAAAATAGCAACCAACAAGGTCTGTCCGAAAAGCGTCCACGACACGGGCGATGTAGTCATTCCTGTGCTTTGGTATTCGCGCCGCAACGAGCGCAAGATACGAAGGTTTTGATCGTTCATCAGCTCGTTGTGGGCAATGATGAGCTGTCCTGCGGGAACCATTCCCCGCGACTCAGAGAGTTGTTCTTCAAGTGTTTGGCGGGCTTTAGTGGTCAGTGTTTTGTCGTATTCGATATTTGGCTTGATGAAATCGTAAATGTTCATATAGTCGAATACCGAGAGCAAAATCTGATTGTTGCTGAATCTTATCGCAACCTGCCCTGCCACATACTGTTGTGCCGAATGCACAGTGAACACTTCTGATGACGGCACTGTCCACGACATTTTGTTCTCGACAAGCACCACCGAGCCTTGCCCGTTGTCTTTTTCGAGCACCTCGGTATAGTTGGTAATTCCTTTAGAATAAATAAATTCCAAGTTCAACAAAGCAAACTGTCTCAGTTTTAACTTTATGGTGTCGGCATTGACCTGCTGCTCGGGAAATATGCTGTGCACAATGTCCATCGCCGATGTAAAACGACGGTCAAATTCCTGCTCGAACCGTATTTTTTGTTCCGGATAAACCGACGAGATGACAGTGAAATATGGTTTTGTGTTTTTGTAGATATTATCACGTTCTTCCTTGATTTCAGCATTGGTCTTGAGCACCACAAAGTCGAACGGGGCGTACAAATCTTCGTACTGCCAGACCTTGCCCTTCTGCAGTTCGTATTTGAACAATCGCTGTTTGGGCAACATGGCGGTAATGGCAATCACGGCCAAAACATATATTATCAGCGCACTCACCTTGTAGTGCTTCGACATTCTGACTTCGACAGGTATCATCAGCGTAAAAATTTTATCAAAAATACACATTTTGAGCAGGTTTGCGCACTGTTCACAAATTTTAAATGACGGGCGATATTATTTGGTGTGTGGGCGCTGTCCAAAAATAAACGAAGCGCTGTAGGCGGTTGCTTTTTTTTATGCACATTTGTAAGCTAAAAATCGATAGATGAACGGCGACTTGTTTAACATATTTAAGGAACTTTCGAATTTGGCTTCCGGTAGCAGCAGCTTCAATGTCATCGATGAGCCCATCGACATTAATTTGCAGATGGAATATTTCAAGCGCTCGAAGAAAATAAGGCGCGACAACACACCCCTGCTCGAAGATGTTGAAGATTTGGTGGCACCCGAACTCGACGACGAGCAGTTGCGCGACCGCATGATACTGCTTGCCAGCATCGATGACCCGCGCGCCTACCGCATTCTCGAAGAGTACACCAAAGACAAGTCGAACCGGCTTCACCAATGGGCACGGATGGCGTTGCAGGAAAGCAAAATGCTGATAGAAGGCAACTTGCTCAACGAGCGCCAAGTGTTCGTATCGACTGGATTGGGCGGCCGCGGCAAAATGCTGCGCTACTTTGTGGCGTTGGTGGGCAACAACATTGATGAATTTGCACCATACCAGCAGCACGTCATACAATCGGAATTCGAAACGGCTCTTAAAAATAACCGTTCCGACATTGAAAGCATTGAATTCAAAGGGAAATATGCCGCCATGACAGTACTGATTCCGTTAGATGTGCCATGCCATCAGACCTTGCTCGATGCTGTTGAAGAGTGCAACTTGTATGGTAATTTCCTAAAAACCGACTTTCTGATAACTAACGTCAAAACATTGACATTCGAAGAGATAGATGATTTTGTGGCAGGTAAATTGGAAGAAATGAACACCGATAATGAAATCGACTTCGACGATATTGACGATTTGGAAGACAAAGAGCCGGGCGAAGAAAATCCTTTGGAATAATCATCTTCAAACTTTACAAAAAACGCGCAACCAATCGCACTCAATGGTGCTGTCAGTTGCGCGTTAATTCTTACAACAATCTGCAAATCCGTCTTTGACAGGCCGGATGCTATTTGCCCAAGTCGTCAAAATCGACATTGGTGAATTTGTCGGTTTCAGAGTTTTCTGACTTGTTTTCAGCGTTTACGGTTCCGCCATCGTTCTCTTTTATGTATTGCAGAGCTTCGTTGAAACTGTCCATAAACTTCTCAAAATCTTCTTTGTACAAGAAAATCTTGTGTTTCTCAAAATGAGCACTTCCATTGTCTTCGAAAATCTTTTTGCTTTCGGTAATCGTGATGTAGTGCTCGTTCTGACGGGTTGTTTTCACATCGAAAAAATAGGTGCGTTTGCCGGCTTTCACAACCTTCGAAAACGCGGTGTCGCTGTCTTTCTTCTCAAAATCGTCCATCTCATTTATTTTTTGTGTGAACAAATGTAGAAAATAGTTAATACAACGTACCCGCTCAGGCATAAAAATGCGGGGCAACGTCAAAATTCCTTTGTTTTGCCACCCCGCATAAATCAAAAAGTCCCCGGTTTCACAACCAGAGACTTTTTACTAACTAACTCAAACCTTATGAAAAAAACTATCTGTCAATTTCTTACAGTTCAGTTAAACGGAATAAGTAAATTTTGGTTTTAAAAATATGAGTGTTAGTAATCATCTGTTTTTATGAACCACATCATGTTTTTTGTGGCTTGCGAGCAATGAATTTTGCTGCCGCTGATAAGTGTTTTTTGTGGTCGATAGTGCTAGAAATAAATCAGAAGAAAAAAATCCTGCCCGAAGCCCGAGCAGGATTTTTTATTATCGCGAAAGCGCTAAACTTCTAAACTTCTTACCCTTTCTTATTCGCCTTCACCCATTCAAACGCATTCCGCAGAGCGATTGCCCACGGCGACAGGTCGTCTTGTTTGCGACCCTCGGGGTAGTGCGGCCACTGCCACGGGAACAGGGCGCGCTCGGGGTGCGGCATCATTGCCACGTGGCGGCCATCGGCCGAGCAAATGCCGGCAGCGTTAAACGCCGAGCCGTTCGGGTTGGCAGGATAGGTGCCGTAAGCGTATTTAACAGGAATGTTGTATTTGTCCTCGCTGTATGGGAAACTGAATTGGCCTTCGCCGTGAGCCACCCAAACACCAAGTCTCATTCCTGCCATATTCTTGAAGAACACGCTGTTGTTCGGCTCGATAACAACGTCAACAAAGCCCGATTCGAACTTGTGCGACTTGTTGTGCAGCATACGCGGCTTCTCAGCGTCGGCAGGATTGATAAGTCCGAGTTCAACCATCACCTGACAGCCGTTGCAGATACCCATACTCAGCGTGTCGGGGCGGGCGTAGAAGTTCTCGAGCGCCTTTTTGGCCTTCTCGTTGTAAAGGAACGCGCCGGCCCAGCCTTTTGCCGAACCCAGAACGTCGGAATTCGAGAATCCGCCAACGAAGATTATCATATTCACATCCTCAAGCGTCTCGCGGCCGCTCACAAGGTCGGTCATATGAACGTCTTTCACATCGAAACCGGCGGTGTAGAGCATATAGGCCACCTCGCGGTCGCATTGGTTGCCCTTCTCGCGGATTATGGCAGCCTTAATGCCGCTCTTTGTACGGCGTTTCAGGTCGATGCCAAGCGATTTTGCCGAGCCGTCGAAGGCTTTGAAATCGAACTTGTGGGCGTGGTTCTTGTAGTTGTTGAAGCGCTCGAGTGCCAGGCCGTTTTGAGTTTGGTCGCAGTCGAGCAGATACGAAGTGCGGAACCAAGTGTCGCGCAACTTCTTGATATCGAATGAGTATTTGCTTGCACCTGCGACAATATCGAGTTTGCCGGCAGTGCCCAGCGTGCCGATAGTCTTGAATTCCACGCCCGCCTTTTTGAGTGCGTCAGCGGCTTTGCCATCAGCGGCAACCTGCAGCACAAGTGCCGGATTTTCAGCAAACAACAGTTTCACGGGGTCGCTCTCGCCAAAGTCGGCAAGGTTGATATTTAGACCAGTCTCGTTGTTCGAGAAGGCCATTTCGAGCAATGTGGTAACCAGACCGCCGGCCGAAACATCGTGTCCGGCAATCACCAGACCGCCTTCAATCAGGCTCTGAACAGCGTTGAATGCCTTTGCAAAATATTCAGTGTCAGTAACATCGGGGCAATCAGCACCAACGCCGTTAATTATCTGTGCAAATGCCGAACCGCCAAGTTTCAAGGTGTCTTTCGACAAATCGATATAAATCAGTTCTGATTTCACGTTGTGCAGCACGGGCGACACAGCCTTGCGGATATCGGTGGTCTCGCCAACGGCCGAAACAATCACCGTTCCGGGCGACAGAACCTTGTCGCCGTTCGGATATTTCTGCGTCATTGAGAGCGAGTCTTTACCCGTCGGAACGTTGATTCCCAACTTGATACAGAAGTCGCTCAGGGCCTCAACAGCTTTGTACAGCCTTGCGTCCTCGCCCGGATTGAAGCACGGCCACATCCAGTTGGCGCTCAGCGATATGCCTTTCAGTTTGTCCTGAATCGGCGCCCAGACAATGTTTGTAAGTGCCTCGGCCACAGCCATTCGCGAACCTTTGGCAGGATTAATCATCGCGCAAAGCGGGGCGTGACCAACCGAAGTGGCGACACCGTATTTGCCCTGATAATCAAGCGCTACCACGCCGCAGTCGTTGAGCGGCAGGTGAAGCGGGCCGGCGCATTGCTGCATTGCAACCTTTCCAGTCACCGAGCGGTCGACCTTGTTGGTGAGCCAGTCTTTGCACGCAACCGACTCAAGTTGAAGCACTTGCTCCAGATAATCGGCAACTTTAGCGGTGTCGTATTTCAAATCTGCATACTGCTCTTTGACGGTTTTGTCGTTCATTATGGTGCGCGGCGGATTGCCAAACATATCGGCAAGTTGCAGATTGATAGGGTCTTCGTTGGTCTGCTTGTCGGTGAAGCGGAACTGCATATCGCCTGTGGCCTCGCCTACGACGTACATTGGCGCGCGCTCGCGGTCGGCAATTTTCTTCAGGTGGTCTATATCCTTGTCTTTCAGCACCAAACCCATACGCTCCTGACTCTCGTTGCCAACAATTTCCTTGTCAGAAAGAGTCGGGTCGCCGATAGGCAGTTTGCGAATGTCGATAACGCCGCCGGTGGCCTCAACCAACTCCGAAAGGCAGTTCAGGTGGCCGCCTGCGCCGTGGTCGTGGATTGACACAATCGGGTTGTCCGACTGCTCGCTCAGGGCGCGGATTGCGTTGTAAACGCGGCGCTGCATTTCGGGGTTCGAACGCTGTACGGCGTTCAACTCAATCGAGTTGTTGTACTCGCCCGTGGCAACCGACGACACTGCGCCGCCGCCCATTCCAATGCGGTAGTTGTCGCCGCCCAGAATCACCACCTTGTCGCCCGGCTCCGGGTCGGCCTTCAGGCAGTCCTTCTTTTTGGCGTAGCCCACGCCACCGGCCATCATTATCACCTTGTCGAAACCGAATTTCTTGTATTGCTCAAAGTGCTCCATTGTGAGCAAACTTCCGCAGATAAGCGGCTGTCCGAACTTGTTGCCGAAGTCGCTCGCGCCGTTCGACGCCTTGATAAGAATCTGCTCCGGTGTCTGATAGAGCCACGGACGCGGTTCGGTGGCCTTCTCCCATTGGCGGCCGCCGTCCAGACGCGGATACGATGTCATATAAACAGCTGTTCCGGCAATCGGCATACTGCCCTTGCCGCCTCCCATACGGTCGCGGATTTCGCCGCCCGAACCAGTCGCTGCACCATTGAACGGTTCCACGGTTGTCGGGAAGTTGTGCGTTTCAGCTTTCAGCGAGTAAACCGATTCGTAATCGGTAACCTCGAAGAAATCAGCCTTGTCCTGACTTGCCGGCGCAAACTGCTCGAGCTCGTGGCCCTGCATAAACGCGCAGTTGTCTTTGTAGGCCGAAACCACGTTGTTGGGGTTGGTTGCCGTTGTCTTCTTGATGAGTTGGAAGAGCGTGTCTTTCTTCTCCTCGCCGTCGATTATGAACTGACCGCCGAAAATTTTGTGGCGGCAGTGCTCCGAGTTCACCTGCGAGAAACCGAACACCTCGCTGTCAGTCAGCGGACGGCCGAGTTTCTTCGCAAGACCTTCCAAATAGTTGATTTCCTCTTCTTTAAGTGCCAAGCCTTCTTTTTTGTTGTAGGCCCTGATATCGGTTATGTGGACAATGGGCTGCGGCTTGATATCGACAGTGAAAATGCTTTGGTCCAATTGGTTATAGAACGATTTGAGCATTGGGTCGAAGTGCTTTTTGTCGGCACTCTGCGCCTCGAACTCCTCAATGCGGACAATGCCGCTGATACCCATATTTTGGGTAATCTCGACGGCGTTGGTGCTCCACGGGGTAATCATCTCCTTGCGCGGGCCCACAAACGAGCCGGCGGGCGCTTTCTGTCCCAGGCACTCCGAACGGCCGAAAAGCCAGTTCAGTTTCTCAATGTCGGCGGCTGCGATTTCGGCGGCCGTCTGCACTGCAATCACTTTGTTTTCAGGTGTTTTAAAGAAGGTAACCATCAGAAATTGTTTTAAAATTTACGGTTTCAAAATCAAAGCGCAAATTTACAAAAGAATAAGGGGTAATCAAGGGTGGTTTATTCACATTTTAAGAACGATGACGGAATAGTAAATCACAAATTGAATATTAACGGATCAAAAAAAGAGAAATTAAAATTGAAAATGCCGAAACGGTGTTCTACCGAAAATTATAAACCGACAAAACGCAGAGCTTGTATTGACAAAACTCAACTTGAAAAATGTGATCACAGAACATGTGACACTATTGTTTTTCTATCTCGCATTTTTTACGCATACGTTTCCGTATTTTTCTACATATCAACATATAATCCGATATTAATTGATTGACACCATATTTTAATTCAAACAAACCGAATTTTAATTAGTCCGTTTAAGGCCGATTTTTGTATCAACATTTG
>CAMKOM010000044.1 GCA_946414435.1 uncultured Bacteroidota bacterium | reverse complement strand
TTGTCAGCAACATCGATTTCACAACCTATAATCTTGTGAATAAAACGTCGTTGGCTCAATACGCCAAAAGCGCCGATGTGACCAACACCGTTAACAACGCTTTGGCAAGCTACACCACAAACCAAAAACTTAACGACACTTTGGCAGTTTACGCAAAAATTGAAAACCTTCCCGAAGGTGTTAACCTTACAGGTTACGCAAAAACCGCCGATGTTGATGCCACTTACGCCAAGAAAACCGATTTGAACGCAAAAGCCAACACCGCCGACCTTGCCACCGTTGCCACAAGCGGAAGCTACAACGATTTGACTAACAAGCCGACTATTCCAACAGTTCCAACCAACGTTAGCGCTTTCACCAACGATGCAACATACGTCACATTGACCCAACTGCAGGAGCAATTGGCGGCTTTGCAAACAGAAATAGAGCGTCTGCAAGCCTTTGCCCCGAAATTTAAAAAACTCAAGATTCAAATTGTCAACCCATTCGCTGGCAACAGCAGCACTTGGGGCTATAACACTGCAACTGTGCAGTTCGATGGCGTGTCATTCACTTCGGGCACAAAAGAGTTCGATGTGCAGGTTGGTTCGGCTATGCCACTTTCGGTTTCGCTCGGAACATTCAAGCAAACAGAAACCAATTATATACCGTATGAGTATACTTACACTGTAACAGTCAACGGCCAGCCATTCGACAACGTGGCGGGAACTTACGACCGTCCTACAGGTTATGTCTATAACACAATGCGTACCGTCAGCCTCACTGAACTTGTGGCAAAAGGAATGATTGAGGGCGGCAAAGACAAACTGTCAAATAATCAAATCGGTTATAGTGAATGTCACGGCCATGAAGAAGGATATGGAGATGCCGAAGAAATGGACACTTACTTCAACCGCACAGCGCAGCAAGACCAGTTTCACATATATGCCGATATTGTTGATGCCATTCCTGATTATGACAATAAAAATCACCAACCTTATAACGCTCAATTTGGTAGAAGCATTTATAATGATTTCGATAAAAAAACTTATTATTGTGAAGATGAAAACAGGTCTAACAATAAATATTTCGAGAACAGACTGTTGCTGTCAATAACACAGGAAGATGGTAATATGACTGAAGCACTAAGAGGAGAATATGGTGTTGGTATAACAAAGAAAGGATATTATTGGAGTTCAAATAGTTGGACTAATGATGAAGGTGTAAGTGCGTTAGGTTTAACGCATTCCTCTCACTATAATGATAGTTATCTTGGTTATGCCCCGATATTTGCTAAGATACCGAATTTTGTGTACAAAATGGAGTATGAGCAGGGCGAGATATATAAAGTCGGAACAAGAAAAGATGAGTTGAACGGCAATATGAACGGCCAGAATGTTGGTCCGTTCGTAGATGGCGAGAACACCATTGTGATAACTGTAAAGCGTGTTGGTGGTGGCCAGGTACACAACTAATCGCATCACAATGTAATGTCACCTTGTGGCATAGGCGCATAATAAACACCCCCTTCCTTGTCCGCTGCGGCAGGGAAGGGGGATTTTTTTGTATACAGCAACCACCAAATCAGGCATCAGCTGCAAATAAATCACTCTTTGACATTTTAAAATCATTTTTTATAAATTTGTTTGTCATTTGAAATTGTGTATGAGCAATTTTAGCGCAAACAGAATAGCAATGAATGTTCTGTCATTAAAGTATTTCTGTGCTTTGCTGGCGGTGTCGGTTTTGCTTTTGACGCCGCAAATGGCTAATTGTCAGGATGAAGGCCCGGACACCATGCTGTTTTCCGAGCCGGAGCATTTCGATTTCAGCAAGCCCGTTGTCATTATAAAACACGAGCCCGACATTGAGAAGGCAAAGAAATACTGCGAGATGGCCGCCGCTTCCGACAACATCGACACCATAATGAAGTACGCGGTGCTCTCGCTGGAATACTGCCGGCCAACAGATTCGGTCCTGCTCTCATCCGATTACTACGAGCTCGGCTACGCCTATTATATAAAGGACGATGCGCGCGACGCGTTGGATTACACTTTCAAGGCCATTCACGTGTATGGCGACTCTGTCAAAAACAAATATGTGGCGCAGGCCTGTCTTGGCGTGGGACTTTGCTACGAGGATTTGAATGTTCCTGATAGTATCTTCTATTATTTCAACCAGGCACTCAATATTTACATCACGCTGCAAGATACGGCGGGCGTCTGCCAGACATATAAAGACATTGGCGATGTGTACACCAACATGAAAATGTTCTCGAATGCCGAAGAAGCCTACCGTAAGGCTTTGTTTTATTCGTCTCTCTCGAACGACACTCTGGATATGGCCACGCACTACCGCTGCATAGGCCAGCTGCTTTGGAAAAAATCGGACACTTTAATCAACAGCGCCATCGAGAATCTGAAAAAATCGATTTATCTGTTTGAATCGAAAGAGACTGATAATGAGAATTATATAACCATAAAGCATTGGACATACACCGACCTTGCCCGCACCTACATCAAGTTGGCGAACAAGACAGGCAACCGAGCTTACGCCGACAGCTGCTTTATGTATATCAGCAAGGTGGGCGATTACAATCTGAAAGTTGGCGACCCCTTCAGTTACCTTCTCGACCGCTACACCTACACCGATTATCTTGTGTTTTTCCACAGGTACGACGATGCTCTGGCCAACCTGCTGAAACTGCGGAAGTATTTCGACGATGACACCCCCGCCGCCGACCGGAAAACCTATCACAGGCGGCTTTACGAAGTCTATCTGCTTCTTGAAGATTACAAAAACGCTCTGGCTAACTATGAAAAATACGATGAATACAAGTCGGAGCAGGTGAATGAGAGCACTCTTAACTCGATAAAGAACGCCGAGGTGGAGCGCACACGGATGATTGAGGCGCTGAAACGCGAGAACGAGGAGAAGCTTCACGCCGCCGAACGCCGCCGGATGCGCATAGTCAACATCTCGCTCATTGGCGGCTTGGGATTGTTCCTGCTGCTGATATTCTACATTGCCAGAATGCTGCATATCAAGCATAAAGCCCACGCTGTGGTTTCGGAGAAAAACGCGCTTCTGGCAGAAAAAAACGCCATTCTAGCCGAACAGGCAGAAGAGATTAGGGCGCAGAATGAAGAGATTATGGAGAAGAATGAGGAGATTATGACGCAGAACGACGAAATAAGGGAGCAAAACGAGGAAATCCAGGCGCAGAACGATTTGTTAGTCGAGCAGAAAGACGTGATTTTGTCGCAGGCCAAGACCATCAAGGAGCAGAGCGAGGAGATTCACGCCAGCATCAACTATGCCCGCCGCATCCAGCGCTCGCTGCTTACACCGTCGGAGACTATCCGCCGCATCTTTCCCGACCATTTTCTGCTCTACAAGCCGCGTGATGTGGTCAGCGGCGACTATTACTGGGTTGGTCAGTTTGGCGACAACAAAGTGTGTATTGTGGCCGACTGCACGGGGCACGGTGTGCCGGGCGGTTTCTTGAGCGTGCTGGGAATGGCCAACCTGAATTACATTGTTGAACAGGAGATTAGTCCCGATATGATTCTGAATCATCTGCGAGAGGCCATAATCACAAACCTGCGCCAGCGAGCCGATGCACCCACTGCTCTGCACGACAGCGACCATGCCACGCAGACCGACAGCGCCGTCCGTAGCAGCGATGGTATGGACGCAGCTGTTTATGTTGTCAACGAGCGACTGATGAAACTCTCGTTTGCCGGCGCCAACAACCCGCTTGTGCTCATTCGCGACAACGATGTCCAGGTTCTCAAGGCCAACCACATGCCCGTCGGCATCTACGCCCACCTTGAGCCGTTCCAGTGCACAACCATCGATTTGCAGAAGGGTGACTGCATCTACACCTTCTCTGATGGGTTCCAAGACCAGTTCGGAGTTGAGACGGGTAAGAAATTCATGGGCAAGCGCCTGCGCGAACTTCTGCTCGAAATTCACCAGCAGCCAATGGCCGAACAGAAAAAGATTCTGAACGTTGTTTACGAAGAGTGGCGCGGTCCCGCCAAAAACCAAACTGACGACGTGGTGCTGATGGGTGTGAGGATATAGATTGAAATTACATTATGGAACGCAAGATTTTAGGCATCGACCCCGGGACAAACATAATGGGCTACGGCGTGATATCGGCCGAAGGCAACAAACCAAAATTGGAAACGATGGGGGTGATTATGCTCAATAAGATAACCGATCCGTACGAAAAGCTGGCCGCCATTCACAAACGTGTCACATGGCTAATTGAAGAGTTTTTACCCGACGAGTGCGCCATTGAAGCACCGTTTTTCGGGCAAAACGTGCAGTCGATGCTTAAACTTGGACGGGCGCAAGGAGTAGCTATAGCCGCCGTCATTGCCCGTCAGATTCCGATTACCGAATATGCTCCGCGCAAAATCAAACTTGCCATAACCGGCAGCGGTGATGCATCGAAGGAACAGGTGGCCGGCATCTTGCAAAAAATGTTCGGTTTTGCTGATATGCCCAAAAACCTTGACGCCACCGATGGCCTGGCCGCCGCCGTGTGCCATTTCTATCAGCGTGTTCCATCAATTGGTGTCAAAAGCTGCAAGTCGTGGGCCGACTTTGTGAATAAAAACCCCGACAAGGTGGTCAAGGGAAGATGAGGCTATAGGCTGACAAGTTTAAAGTTTAGCGCTGCGCTGTTGAGAGAGTTTAGATTTTAATTTCACAACCTTCTCGACCTAAATCTTACATACTAAATAAAATCCCGATTTCTAAATCCTAAATCCTACATTCTAATTATTTTTGCCGCGTTTTTTAAAAGCACTGACAGTGATAAAAAAATACGATTTTCTGGTGATTGGTTCGGGCGTAGCCGGAATGAGCTACGCGCTCAAGGTGGCCGACACAGGCAAAGGCCGGGTAGCCATTGTCTGCAAGACAACACTCGAAGAGGCCAACACAGCCAAAGCACAGGGTGGAATTGCCTCTGTAACAAATCTTAAGGTCGATGATTTCGAAAAGCACATTGAAGACACAATGATTGCCGGCGACCACTTGAGTGATCGCAAGGCCGTGGAGCAGGTGGTGCGCAACGCACCGTCGCAGATTGCCGAACTTGTGAAATGGGGCGTCAACTTCGACCGAAAAGATGACGGCGAGTTCGACCTTCACCGTGAAGGCGGCCACTCGGAGTTCCGCATCCTTCACCACGCCGACGACACGGGCGCCGAGATTCAGCGCGGGCTGATGGAAGCCGTCCGACGCAACCCCAACATCGACATTCTTGAAAACCACTTTGCTGTGGAGATTATCACGCAGCACCACTTAGGCGTTGAAGTCACGCGCCGCACACCCGACATTGAGTGCTTTGGAGCGTATATTCTCAATCCAGAGACAAATAAAATCGACACATACCTATCGCGTGTGACGCTAATGGCCACTGGCGGTATCGGCTCGATTTACGCTACCACCACCAACCCCAACATTGCCACCGGCGACGGTATTGCAATGGTCTATCGCGCCAAGGGAACCGTGCAGGATATGGAGTTTGTGCAGTTCCACCCCACGGCGCTTTTCCACCCCGGCGAGACGCATCCCGCCTACCTTATCACCGAAGCGATGCGCGGCTACGGTGGCATTCTGCGTCTGCCCAACGGCGAGGAGTTTATGCATAAGTACGATGAGCGCCTGAGCCTTGCACCGCGCGACATTGTGGCCCGCGCCATCGACAAGGAGATGAAAATACACGGCTTGGACCACGTCTGCCTCGATGTGACGCACAAGGACCCCGAAGAGACCAAACACCACTTCCCGAACATCTACGCCAAGTGCCTGAGCATTGGCATCGACATAACCAAACAGTACATCCCCGTTGCGCCTTGCGCCCACTATATGTGCGGCGGCATCAAGGTTGACTTGAACGCCTGCTCGAGCATCAAGCGGCTTTATGCCGTGGGCGAGTGCTCTTGCACAGGCCTGCACGGCGGCAACCGACTGGCTTCCAACTCGTTAATCGAGGCTGTGGTTTATGCCGATGCTGCCGCGAAGCACAGTCTGCAGCATATCGATGAATATTCGTTCAACAATAAGATTCCTGAATGGAACGACGACGGCACAATGACCAATGAAGAAAAAGTACTTATTGCTCAAGACGTTAGAGAGGTCGGGCAGATAATGAGCACCTACGTGGGCATTGTCCGCAGCAACCTGCGCTTAAAACGCGCCTGGACTCGCCTCGACCTGCTCTACGAGGAGACCGAGGACCTTTTCAAACGCGTGAAGGCCACCAAGGAGATTTGCGAGCTGCGTAATATGATAAATGTGGGGTATTTAGTTACACGTCAGGCTATTGAGCGCAAGGAGAGCCGAGGGCTGCACTTCAATGTTGACTATCCGCCGGTAACTAAGGATTGAATGTCCGGCAGTATCGGGATGAATAACTGAGGTCACTGTCATATATCTTTTTTTTTAGTTTTGTGACAAAATAAAACAAATCACGGGGCGGTTGCACGTCTCTTAAATTCAATGATTTATGGAATACAATTTTACCGAAATCGAACAGAAATGGCAGGCTTATTGGGAAAAGAATAAGACTTTCAAAACTGTTTTGGACAAATCGAAACCGAAATTCTACGCTCTCGATATGTTCCCCTATCCGTCGGGGGCGGGGCTGCACGTAGGCCACCCCGAAGGCTACACGGCCACCGATATTGTGAGCCGATACAAGCGTATGCGCGGCTTCAACGTGCTTCACCCGATGGGCTGGGACGCCTTCGGTCTGCCTGCCGAACAGTATGCCATTCAAACGGGCACTCACCCTGCCATTACCACCAAAAAGAACTGCGACACGTTCCGCCGCCAAATCAAGTCGCTGGGCTTGAGTTACGACTGGGACCGCGAGATAAACACCACTGACCCAAAGTATTACAAGTGGACACAGTGGATTTTCATTAAACTCTACAACACCTGGTTCGACAAGGAGCAGCAGAAGGGCCGCCCCATTTCGGAACTGCCCATTCCCGCCGACGTTAAGGCCAAAGGCGATGCCGAAGTGAAGAAATACATTGACTCACAGCGCCTTGCATACTACGACAACGCACAGGTTTGGTGGTGCCCCAACTGCAAGACCGTCTGCGCCAACGAAGAAGTGCTGAACGACGGCTCACACGAGAAATGCGGCTGCCAAGTGAACCGCAAGAATCTGAAACAGTGGATGTTGCGCATTCCTTTGTATGCCGAGCGACTGCTCAAAGGTCTCGACACTCTTGACTGGCCCGCTGGCGTGAAGGATATGCAGCGCAACTGGATTGGCCGCTCAACGGGCGCCGAAGTCGATTTCGCTCTCGACGGACTCGACGCCAAACTCACCGTCTACACCACCCGCTGCGACACCCTGTTCGGTGCAACCTATATGGTTATCGCGCCCGAGCACCCTATGATTGAGCAAATTACAACCGACGAGCAACGCGCCGCCGTTGAAGAATATCGCCGTCAGGCTTCGATGAAATCCGATTTGGACCGCACCGAACTGGCCAAGGAAAAAACGGGCGTCTTCACGGGCCGCTACGCCAAAAATCCCGTCAACGGCACATTGATTCCAATCTGGGTGGCCGACTACGTGCTGATGGGCTATGGCACGGGCGCCATTATGGCCGTTCCCGCCCACGACACACGCGACTGGGAATTCGCCAAAAAGTTCAATCTGCCGATTATCGAAGTTCTGAAATCGGAAGTCGATGTTCAGCAACAGGCCTGGACCGAAGACGGAATTCACGTCAATTCGGGCTTCCTCGACGGCCTGAACAAGAAGGACGCCATTGACAAGATGATTGCCTGGTTGGCCGAGCGCAATCTGGGCAAAGCCACCGTCAACTATAAAATCCGCGACTGGCTGTTCAGCCGCCAACGCTACTGGGGTGAGCCGTTCCCCATTATCCACTGGGAAGACGGCGAAGTGACCACCGTTGACGAGAAGGACCTTCCGCACACGCTGCCCGAACTCACCAAGTACGAGCCGAGCGACACGGGCGAGTCGCCGCTGGCCAACGCAACCGACTGGCTCACAGTGGTTGACAAGAACGGACGCCGCGGCCGCTACGAGACCAACACAATGCCGCAATGGGCGGGCTCGTGCTGGTACTATCTGCGCTACACCGACCCCAAGAACGACACCGCGCCATTCTCGGTTGAAGCCGAGAACTACTGGCTGCCTGTCGATTTGTATGTGGGCGGCGCCGAGCACGCTGTGCTGCACCTGCTCTACAGCCGTTTCTGGCACAAGGTTCTGTTCGATTTGGGCATTGTCCACACCGACGAGCCCTATCAGAAACTGTTCAACCAAGGAATGATTCTGGCTTTCGCTTACGAGACGATGGCGGGCGCCAAGGTCACTTCGGATATGGTTGAAGAGCGCGACGGCAAATTCTTCCACAAAGAGACGGGCGTTGAGTTGCGTCAGATTGTCGCCAAGATGTCGAAATCGCTCAAAAACGTTGTCAACCCCGACGATGTGATTGCCCACTATGGTGCTGACAGTCTGCGCCTTTACGAGATGTTTATGGGCCCGCTCGACGCCGTGAAGCCGTGGGCCGAAAGCGGCGTGAAGGGCGTGTTCAACTTCCTGGCGCGCGTGTTCCGCTTCTTCAGCGAGAAAGAGAACGTGGTTGATGGCCTGACCGACGACAGCGCCGTTGTGAAAGAGTTGCACAAGACAATCAAGAAGGTTGCCGATGATATTGAGAATCTGCGCTTTAACACCGCAATCTCACAAATGATGATATTCACCAACGCCTGCTACAAGGCCAAGAAGGTCTCGGTTGGCGTGGCCCGCGATTTTGCCAAGATTCTGGCGCCGTTCGCCCCGCACCTTGCCGAAGAGTTGTGGCAGATGTACGGCGGCACCGAGTCGCTGGCATACGAGCCGTGGCCCGCATTGGACGAGTCGAAACTGACCGAAGACGTGGTGACCTACCCCGTTTCGTTCAACGGCAAGACCCGCTTTATGATTGAACTGCCCGTGGGCACGCCCATTCAGCAGGTTCAAGAGACGGCCCTGTCGCACGAGTCGGCCGCCAAATGGCTCGACGGCAAAACACCGAAGAAGGTGATTGTTGTTCCTGGCAAGATTGTGAATGTAGTTTTGTAAAACAACGATTTGAATATTGAAAAGCCATTCCGATGCGGGATGGCTTTTTTTGTGGTCAGTAATTATAATAATCGCTGCACAACTTGAATAAAAACTGTCATTTTTTTGGTGAAATCCGCCGTTCGTTAAATCAAACCCGCCATTCGTTAAGTCATATTTGTTTTTTTTAAGTATGATTATATACTTTGTATAGTAATTAAATGCCTAACCTTGCTTCATCAGCAACAAGGCTTACTTATGCTAATTTCAATCTATTTCAAAATGAGAAAATCACTACTGATTCTTGCAACGCTACTTACCATGGGATGTGTAGGCATAGTTCGGGCGCAAAGCAGCGACTTTCTGCTTAACGTAACACCTGACGACAATGGTCCGATTGAATTTGAACTTTCGGCTTGTAACCAAACACAAACACGCCCGTTGGTGATAAGAAATACCAGCGACGAAACCATCAGCGGCATTATCCGTTCCGAAACTGACGCCACCATTGAGTTGGGCAACAGAATTTCCAGTTCCCCATATTTCAACCCTGTCTTTGTGAAAAACTACATTTATGCGCAAGATTTAATGGGAAACAAACAACTTGTGAAACTTGATGCCAACACATGGAAAGAGATTAAAAGAGTTAGTTATAGTTACAAAATATACAGCATTGCCTACGACGGCGAAACGCTATGGGCATCGACTGAAAACGGAAAAATAATTGCCCTTGACGCCAATCTGAATCCAACCGGAATCAGTTTCGAGACAGGATATGAAGAACAAGTGATTGTATATACCGGCACAGAGCTTCTGACAATTGTTTTCAATAACGACAAAAAAGAAATTCGCGTTTTGGCCATTGATACAAACGGCAATATAATAACTGACTATGGCACTTTGCCACAAGATGGTGTCAGTGAAATCTGTCTTTTCGACCCCACAACACAAACATTGTGGTTTGCTGGCGAATCAAGTTATGCCTATAATCTTGTGAACGGCAAATTTGTAAATTCAGCCCACTTCCAATCGGTCTACCCGAACATGAAAATTGTGGCAGGATTCGGCAACAACGGGAAAACCTATGTGATACTCGTAAAAATATCATCTTCTTTAGAATTCGGCCTTTATGAAGACTGCAAGATTTTGCCGTTTGGCAAAGGATTTTCCCCCTCGCACACATACATCGACCTGCAACCCGGTGAGCAGACAACAATTAATATCACCGCTGAAGCAACATACGGCTCCCAAAGCACTCAAATTGAAGCTTACAGCCCAGCCAGCGATGTTTCCTATTTCAGACGCACAATCGACCTCTCTGTCGACACCGATATTGAATATACAACAAGTAACACTGCTTTTTCCGTATACACGGGTTTATATGTTATTGATACCGTCTGGCTCAAAAACACAGGTTGTCAGAACATTGTTATTCCCAGTGAGCCGACACTGCAATCAAACACGTTCTTCTACAATATGGGCGTGGTTCCTTCTGATTTCGACGGCAATCTCTGTAATGGTGATTCTGTTGGCTGCGTTGTGCGATACACCCTTAGTACATCAGGAATTAAAGTTACCGATGTGCTTAAAGTACCATTGGAAGAAGGGAACATTCTCATCGAACTTGAAGGTACCGCCAAAACTCTTGACTATAGTATCGCCAAAAATACAGTAAACGCCACTGTCACTGATTGTGGCACACTCACTATAGCTGACAAAATCACAAGCAACGTACCATTAACCATAACAAACGGAACCAACATATACACATTCACCACATATTCAGGCGAATACGGCAATGAGATGTCCTGGAAATTAATAAACGCAGATGGGGAAATCGTGTATAGTGCAAATTCTATTAGTAGTTATGATGTCCAAACCACAACACTTACTCTGCCCAACAGCTCCTATACACTTGAAATGCAAGACTCGTGGGGCGACGGCTGGGATAATGGTGATGGCTACATCAATGTTACAACTTTTGACGGAGACAATTTAATATTGTCTGCAACTGTAAACGACCTCGAGGCTTCAGCCACTTTCGATGTTAATTTCTGGAGCACTTCGATCGCAGCCAACACCAACCCTGAAAATCTTGTGATTCCGACCGACGCACTCAACACGTCGGGCACAACCAATCTATATGTTTTTATTGATGGGCTCGAAGATCCCGCTTCGAATATAACTCTTAACACCACTGGCGGCCACGCAGAAATGGCGGTTGACGATGCTTTCAATTTTGGTGAGCAATTCAAAGATCACGAAAGTTCAACAGAATTTATAATCGCCAACAACGGCTGTGGCATACTCGAAATCAGTAAAATTGAAATCAATAACACTGGCGCGTCAACAAATTTCTATTTCGACGAAGAATCATACGAGGATGTCAGCATCAAGCCAAACAGTACTGCACGTTACAAACTTTATTTCGAGCCTGACGCATTGGGCGATTTTGCCGGCTCCATTGTGATTACCACAGCCGAAGGTATCAAAACTGTGGCAGTCAGCGGTACAGGCATAGCCCAACCGACTGCCGAACTGGAATACGATTATTACGCCGACGAAATTAAAGACACCATAAAGTGCAGTTACAATGGTGCAGTAATCATTAAAAACACCATTAACAATACTGGTACAGGTATTCTCAAAGTCAGCGAGCCGATAGAAATACGTTTTATACCAGGTACTAAAGGGTACTGCTATTTCTATCTTTTCGACTCCAATAATCGTTATCTTTACTATAATGATTCTTATTCTACCAATGTTGGATTCTCGTCATATGAGCAAAACGCCTATTATGCATTGGCTGACGGGAGGTATAAGGCTCAAATTTATAATTACGATTGCGATGGCACAATCAACATAATCAGCAATGGCAAAACACTGCTGACTATAAATCTCATCGACGATAATAATGACGAATACTATTTTACGCTGAATGCAGCCGACATTGTAACACACACTATTGCGGCTGGCGGATCGAAAATTTTACAGATGAAGGCCTTCCCAAACAAGAGCACATTCACCAGTAACCAAACATTCTACTATAATCTTATAACCAACGATCCTGATAACAAGAACATTACAATGTACGGCATTGTGCGTGTTGTGCGCGCCCCTGACCTTGCGCACCCCAAAACAATTGATTTCGGCGAAGTTGCCCAAAACCATTATGTCGGAGGTTGGCTAAACAGTGTGATCGATAATACTGGTTGCGGCGAGTATGGTATTGATAACCACTGGATTGTTGAAAGCGGGAAGCCGTTCAACTGCATAACGTATTCAGATGGCAACTTGTGGTTTGAACCTACCCAAGTAGGCGAATTCACCGCTACGCTCAAAGTCGCATGGTACTACAACACAAATGTGAACATTAAAGATACTTTTGCGATTACCCTCAAAGGCAAATGTATTGCGCCGCCGGAAGTTGTATTTAATGATGAAACCTTAGAAGTAACGGCCCAACCTGACGATGAAACCGTAACAGTCACCGCCTCCTTTGGCAACAGCGGAGAATCAGCCTTGCTGCTGACCGATGTCACTAAAGCATATTTATTAGGCAACACTGGCTATGGATCAAATTATAGCAAGATATACTGGGAGGTACAACGGAAAAACGAATATGGCGATTGGATAGTGGTTAAATTTGTTAACGAAGGATACTATACTTCCGCGGGAAAAAGCATCATTGAAAATTTAGGTTTTCTGCCAGCCGGACATTACCGCTTGGTAATGGACTACTATAATAGTAGCACTCCTGTCTATGGCTGGAATGGCGGCTACCTTACAATAGAAACCGAGGACGGCGTCAAGTTACTTGATGAAACACGGGTGTCTTCCACAAATACTAATGCATACACCGAATTCGATATTGCCGAGCGCAAAACCGTTTCAGTTGCTCCCGGTGGTCAAGCCGATGTTGATATTACTATTCCTGTCAAAGGTTATGAGGCCGGTACATACTACTTCTACAGGCGCTTCATCACCAACGATTCATACTGCTATAATGTTGACGTTGTAACAAAGGTCACCGTCGCCAATGTGTATGCCTACGATTTTAATAAAACGAAGGTTGTGTTTGAACCTGTTCATACTGGAATGAAAAGTTTCTCGTCAGTCACTCTGCGCAACCGTGGATCTGTGCCTGTTATCTCCGATAACGTAATTTTTAAAAATGGTTCGGATTCGAAATTTGTACAATATAACAGCCTGAGCGATACATATATATGCGATTCCACAACTTTCAAAATCTGCTTTTTAGGGAGCGATGAGGCTGGTACCTACCGCGACACCATGTATATTATTCATGATTCTGAGAAGACTGACACCATCGCTCTCGAGGCCACTGCCACAGAAACCCGCGTAATTGCCGTGAGTCCTGTTGAACCCAATGGCTATTATCGCGCAGGCGACACTATTAACATAAATGTTGTGTTTGACATGCCGGTCGAACTCGACACCGAAGGCGCTGACAGCATGAAGATTCTGCTTAACACCGGCAAATTTGCCAAACTTTACTACAACGAGAACAGCACCGACAAATACGCTCTCACCTTCCGTTATGGAGTTGATAAAAACGACAATGTGCCCGTCCTTGACTACAAAGAGGACACCGTTTACCGTTTTGGCCGCTATCTAACAGAAGTTGGCAATCCATCAGTAGTCATCAATTCCATTAGTATGCCTAAGGTAGGTACGTTCGCCGCGGCCCACAAAATTTCACTCGACAACAAGGCTCCGCAACTGATTGACTCTGCCTTCTATGTTAACATTGCTGATTTTTCACTTAATATGACAATCAAATTCAACGAGCCAGTTGTCGGTCTTAACGAAAGTTGCTTCAACTTCACTAATGCAACGCTCAAATCGTTAAAAACAAAAAAACTCACCTACTACACTGCTAATATTGAACTGCAACCCTGCGTTGCTACTGAATTTACAATTAAGGCCCATTTAAAAGACTTGGCCGGCAACCCCCGTATAATCAACGAAACAAAGACTATTCCGGCAATCCACAACTATACTTCAACAGTAATTGCGCCCACTTGCACTGAGGAAGGCCATACTCTGCTAGTTTGCAGTGTCTGCAAGCACGAAGAAAAGACGGCCATTGTTCCGGCTACTGGGCACTTTGTTGGTGAGGCCGTGAAAGAGAACGTGGTTGAGGCCACCGCCACCAAAGCCGGCTCCTACGACGATGTTGTATACTGCACCGTATGTGGCATCGAGTTGAGCCGTAACCATATTGATGTACCTATAAAAACCAGCAGCACCATTGCCGACAATGCATCTAATGTCCTGATTTATGTCCAAGATGGCACCATCGTTGTTGAACTCACTGAAGCTAACGGCGACGAAATAAGCGTATTCGATGTGAACGGCCGTATGATTGCCAAAGCCCAAGCCAATAGTAGCCGCGTTATAATTAAAATACCTGCTGCCGGCATCTATATGGTCAACATTGGCCAGGCAACAGAAAAGGTAGTGTTGCCATAACCGCAGCAATATCCTATAGCAAGAAGGCTGCTCCCCATCCGGGAACAGTCTTTTTTTCATTCACAGGCAAACACAATGTTTAACACAACGTTAACACAATCGGACATGGGCAATGCCTACATTTGACGCGTTAAAAAAATCGGCTGAAGAGTGGACATAATTGTAAAAAACCTGACAAAATTCTATGGACAGCAGAAGGCTGTGGATAATTTGTCGTTTGAAGTGAAGGCGGGTGAGATACTCGGTTTTCTGGGGCCCAACGGTGCCGGCAAAACCACCACCATGAAAGCCATTGCGGGCTTTCTGACACCCACAAGCGGCAGCATCAACATTGGCCGCTACAATGTCAGCGACAATCCGGAAATGGTCAAACAGATGATTGGCTATCTGCCTGAACACAACCCGCTTTACACCGACATGAACGTCATCGACTACCTGCGGTATATGGCGCAACTTCAGCGAATCCGCGCAAGCAAAATCAACGACCGCATTCTCGAGATGGTGAATGTGTGCGGGTTCGAAGGCGAAAAACATAAGCGCATCAGCGAGCTGTCGAAAGGCTACCGGCAGCGTGTGGGGCTTGCGCAGGCTCTGATTCACGACCCGCAGGTGCTCATTCTCGATGAGCCCACCACCGGACTCGACCCCAATCAGATTGTTGAAATACGCGAACTCATTAGGAAAATCGGGCGTGAGAAGACGATCATTCTCAGCTCGCACATTCTGGCCGAAGTGGAAGCCACCTGCGACCGCATTCTGATTATCAACAAAGGGCACATTGTGGCTGACGGCACCGCCGACCAACTGCGAAAAGCATCGTCGGGTTGCGAGTGCTTGCGAATAACGGTTGAAGACGCCAACCGCAACGATGTGGTGCGTGCGCTGCAAAGCCTTGACACCGTGGAACTGGTTGACACAGTGGCTGATAAAGCCGACTCGTTTGAAGTGCAGAGCCGTCCGGGCGAATCGAGCCGCCGCGCTGTTTTCCGTGCGTGCGTCGAGAACGGCTGGGTGCTCACCGAGCTATCGCCGGTTGAAACCAAACTCGAAGACATTTTCAGGGAACTGACAAAACAATAGAACCGATAATCATCTGACTACCAATGATTAAAAAGATATTCAAAACAACATCGCCAACGCTGACAATCGCCTGCCGCGAACTAAAGTCGCACTTCGACTCGCTATCGGCCTATATATTATTGGTGCTTTTTCTGGGTTTCAGCGGCATTTTCACATGGATTTATGGCAGCGATGTCTTTTTCTACGGTCAGGCATCGCTTCAAGCGTTTTTCTCAACCGCCTATGTAACACTGTTTCTGCTGATTCCGGCACTCACCATGCGGACCATTGCTGACGAGATGCGCGGCGGCACAATCGAGATGCTGCTCACCAAGCCTGTTACGCGTTGGCAGATTGTGGGCGGCAAGTATCTGTCCGTCATGCTGCTGATAATAATCGCATTAGCGCTCACGCTGCCCTACTACGTCACAGTGGCCTGCCTTGGCAATATCGACCACGGGGCTGTCCTGTGCGGCTATTTCGGTCTACTGCTGATGAGCAGCGCATACGCGGGTATTGGATTGTTTGCCAGCTCGATATGTGGCAACCCAATTGTGAGTTTTCTGATTTCGCTGGCCATCGGGCTGCTTTTCCACATTGGATTTGGAATTGTCGGCCATCAGTTTGGCGGCATTGGGGGGCAAGTGGCTATCTGCTTTGACATGAACTCACATTTCGACAGTATGGCACGCGGCGTCATCGACTCGAAAGACATTGTCTACTTCGCATCGGTAACCTTTGCCGGACTGTTTGCCGCCGAGAAAACCCTTGAATCAAAAACCGCCTGATTATGAAGAATAAAGACATAAAAATATATGTAATTATGGTGTTGGCGGCATTGGTGGCTGTCAATATCATTGCCGATAAGTTCTTTTTCCGCATCGACCTGACAGGCGACAACCGCTATACCTTGAGCCGCGCCACAAAGGATATTCTTGCGAATCTCGATGAGACGGTTACGGTAACTGCCTATTTCTCTGATGACTTGCCTGCCGATGTGGCCCGCGCCAAACACGATTTCAGAGATTTGCTCACCGAGTACCGGAACGCGTCGCACGGGCAGTTCGAGTTTGAGTTTGTCAACCCGTCGGCATCCGATGAACTTGAAAACCGGGCCGTCAGCGAAGGGCTCTACCCGGTGATGATAAACGTACGCGATAAGGACCAAATGACGCAGCAGCGCGCGTTTCTGGGTGCGGTCATCGAGAAAGGCGGGCAGAAGGAAGTGATTCCGTTTGTGCAACCGTCGATGCCGGTTGAATATGCGCTGTCGTCAGCCATTCGCAAGATGCAGGCCGGACAGCGGCCGGTAGTAGGATTTCTGCAGGGGCACGGTGAGCCATCACCGCAAGAAATGCAGCAAGTGCTGGCCGAGATGTCTGTCATCTACGACATGAAACCCGTCAGCATTGAACGTTCGGCCAACGTGCTCGACAGCATAACCACACTGGCCATCATCGCGCCTACTGACTCAATTACTGCGCCAACCTTTGCCGCCATCGACCGTTTTATGGCGCGCGGCGGACGGGTTCTCGTCTGCATCGAGCGTATCAGCGCTAGTCTCGACCGTCTGTTTGCCGATGAGTTGAACACTGGTCTTGAACAGTGGCTTGCCGCCAAAAACGTGCGAGCCGACAGCAAAATGGTCATCGACAACAGCTGCGCAAACGTCAACGTGCAACAGCAACAAGGGATGTATCGTGTCAACGTTCAGCAGAAATTCCCATACATTCCGTTTGTGGTCAATTTTGCTAGCCACGCCATCACCAACGGGCTCGAGCAGGTGCAGCTGCAGTTTGCAAGCCCTGTGGTCTATACCGGCGACTCAACGGCAACATTCACAACTCTGCTTTTCAGTTCCGACAGGTCTGCAACACTCAATGTGCCAACCAATATCGATGTTCAGCGGCAATGGACAATGCGCGATTTTCCGTTGGCCGAAATTCCGCTTGGCGGCGTGCTTGAAGGCGAGATTGGCGGCGTACCCGGTTCAAAACTGGCAGTGCTTGGCGATGCCGATTTCATACTCAACGGCGACCCGCGCCAACCGCACCAACAGTCGGCCGACAACATCAGCCTGTTTGTCAACACGGTTGATTATCTATCGGACGACACCGGCCTTGTCGACTTGCGAACCAAGGGCATCACATCGCGCCCAATCGACCAACTCGACGACGGAATGCGGAGTTTTGTAAAATGGCTCAACGTGCTGTTACCCATTGTTTTAGTTATTCTGATTGGTATCATCCGTCAGCAGCAGCAGCGCAATTTGCGAATCAAACGAATGGAAGAAGGCTATGTTGACTAACCACCGCCTGCCGATTGTAGCCGTTGCTCTCACCGTGCTTGTGGGTGCCTGTGTGGCCATTGCCGTCACAAACCGCCGCGCCGACCGCTCATTCGGCCGTTTTGTGGTGGCAACAGACACTTCACGGGTTGAATCGATAACCATTGAATGGCCCAATAACGACACAGTGCTTAATCTCAACCGCACACCCGACTCTTGGGTTGTGGTGCTGCCGATGGGAAATCTGGCGGCCAACAGCCAACAAGTCGATGAGTTGCTGGCATGCCTGTCAGGGACAGAAATTGTTCGGCAGATGAGCAACAGCGAGCAGGCTTGGCCACGTTACGGCGTAAGCACCGACAGCAGCACTCATGTGGTTGTCAGAAGCAAACGCCGCATTATGGCCGATTTCTATTGCGGCAAAGTTGGTTTCGATCCGCAACTGGGCAATGTCTGGACCTACGTGCGCACAGCCGGCCGCCCAAATGTCTATATGACCGACGGATATCTGAATCTTGCATTGAACCGCCCGTTCCACACATGGACGAATTACTGATTTTCATTGGAAATTTATCGGTTTTCTGAAATCAGTTTGTTTTTCAGGTTTTCAGTTTGTGTTTGCGTTTTTGTTATATTTGCGGCTTGGTTAGTGGCAAAACACTACGGTTATAAATTTTAACATATTAGTAATATGAACTTTACACACGAAGTACAAGGTATGGTTTGCGTAGCACAAGGCGCCAACCATGGCCCCGCCCCGATTCCTGAAGAGGGCAAATGGGTGAAGGCTAAAGAAATCAAGGATATCAGTGGTTTCACCCACGGTATCGGCTGGTGCGCCCCACAGCAGGGTGCCTGCAAACTCTCGTTGAACGTCAAAGAGGGTGTCATTCAAGAGGCTCTGGTTGAGACCATCGGCTGCACCGGTATGACTCACTCGGCTGCAATGGCTGCTGAGATTCTTCCAGGCAAGACCATTCTCGAGGCTCTCAACACCGACCTGGTTTGCGACGCAATCAACACCGCAATGCGCGAACTGTTCCTGCAGATTGTTTACGGCCGTACACAGAGCGCCTTCTCAGAGGGCGGCCTGACCATCGGCGCCGGCCTTGAGGACCTTGGCAAAGGCCTTCGCGGCATCACTGGCACACTCTACGGAACATCGGTTAAAGGACCGCGTTACCTTGAGATGGCCGAGGGTTACATCACCAAAATCGGCTTGGACAAGAACAACGAGATTATCGGCTACCGCTTCGTTAACCTTGGCCGTATGATGGATATGATTAAGGGCGGAATGGACGCCAACGAGGCTCTTCAGAAAGCGTCTGGCAAATATGGCCGCATCGAAGAGGCTGTTAAAGAAATTGACCCACGTAAAGAATAGGAGGACACAGATATGGCAATTAGAGAAGTAAAATTCGAAAGTCAGGACCGTCGCGAGAAGCAGATTCTTGCTGCTTTGAACGCTAACGGCATTAAAAGTATCGAAGAGGCTAACCAAATCTGCGAATCTTATGGTTTGGACCCGTACAAAACCTGCGAGGACACACAGCCAATCTGCTTCGAGAACGCTAAATGGGCTTACGTTGTAGGCGCCGCCATCGCTCTTAAGAAGGGCTGCAAAAACGCTGCTGACGCCGCTGAGGCTATCGGTATCGGTCTGCAGTC
>CAMKOM010000043.1 GCA_946414435.1 uncultured Bacteroidota bacterium | reverse complement strand
GCTTTGCCGTTAGCGGCCGCAATGGCTCGAAAGGCTCTGCAACCAACAATCTTTTCAATATCAACCTTGCAACCAGCGCCGAAACTCTCGATAGCGTGAACCGCATCTATTGGTATCCAGCCAAGAATGCTTTTATGGCTGGTAATTTGAAGGTTACCGACAAAAGTGAGGTGGGAACCAACTCATTCAGCGCCGGCTTCCAAAACACTGCCAAAGGCCAGTACTCGCAGGCGTTGGGCTACCAATCGGTTGCCAAAGGTGACTACACCACAGCTATTGGCCGTGAGGCAAGAGCAGAAGCCGAAAATGCTTATGCTTTTGGAAATAGCGCAAAAGCTATAGGGGTTGGTAGTTACGCAATTGGTGCGGGAGCTGTTGCAACAGGTATTAGTAGTTATGCATTTGGTAGTGCTGGAGAGTTCGGTGCCGATTTGATGCCAGCAGCTAGAGCTACAGCAGATTACGCTTATGCATTTGGAGCAGGAACTGTGGCAAGTGAAGTGGGTGCTTTGGCAATGGGAACGGAAAGTTGGGCTAAAGGCAAATATTCAGTTACAATAGGTAGATGTGATACGGCATTAGGACATTTTTCTATAGCAATGGGATATAAAACAAATGCAATTGCTATTGCTTCCACTTCTGTAGGACGAGAGACAAAGGCAACAGGTTGGTATTCTACTGCTATGGGATTTAAGACAACAGCATCCGGTAATAGTTCTACTTCTATTGGAAATGAGACATTGGCAGCAGGCAATAGTTCTACAGCTATGGGTAAAGGAACAAAAGCAAAATCATTTTGTGAAGTTTCTATTGGACAATTAAATACAGATTATGAATTGGTACATAGTAATTTTTCTGTTACTGGTTGGTTGCCACAAGACAGATTGTTTGTTATTGGAAATGGAAATGTTACGCTTGATACAACTAGGAGCGATGCGCTAATTGTTTACAAGAATGGTAATATGGAAGTTAATGGCAATATAACATATACGGGTTCTTGCGGGCCGTCGGATATGCGCTTGAAAAAAGATGTCCGGCAGCTCAACGGCGCGTTGGACAAGGTGCTGAAGCTGCGCGGCGTAAGCTTCTACTGGAAGAGCAAGGAGGAGATGGCCGCTGCCCGTGGCAAAGATGTCAATAACTTCAGCTACGGCTTCGGCAGCGAGAAACAGATTGGCGTCATAGCCCAGGAGATTGAGGAAGTTCTGCCCGAGCTGGTTGTAACCGATAACGAGGGCTTCAAGGCCGTCAAATACGAGAACCTTACGCCAGTGCTCATCGAGGCCGTGAAAGAGCAGCAAACAATAATTGAAGGTCTTGAATCAAAAGTAGAGAAATTAGAGAAATTGGTAGAAGAGTTGTTGAAGAAACAATAATGCAGTGTAGGGACGCGATTCATCGCGTCCGCACAAAATGCGCGCGTAGGGACGCACCGTGTGCGTCCGCAAAACCAATCCTCGACAAATGTAGAGACGGTGCATGCACCGTCTCTACAGAATATTCATCCAACACACATTAAATCAACGGAATATTGTTCTCAGCGCAGGTTTTCCGCATATCATCGGGCCAAATGCTGGCCTGGATTTCGCCAATGTGCGCCTTGCGCAGGAAGAACATACAAAGCCGCGACTGACCAATACCGCCGCCGATTGAGAGCGGGAGCGAGCCTTCGAGCAGACGCTTGTGGAAATAGAGTTCTTTGCGCTGTTCCTGGCCGGTAATCTCAAGCTGGTGCAGAAGGGCTTTTTTGTCAACGCGGATACCCATTGATGACAGTTCAAGAGCGTGCCCAAGCACATCGTCCCAAACCAGAATATCGCCGTTCAGGCCAAAATGACCGTCGCCGGTAGGAGTGGTCCAGTCGTCGTAGTCGGGGGCGCGGCCGTCGTGCTTCTCGCCGTTGCTCATCACGCCGCCAATGCCCATAATGAACACTGCGCCATACTCTTTTGCAACGGCGTCTTCACGCTCTTTCGGAGTCTTGTCGGGGTACATTTTGCATAGTTCGTCGGCATACACAAAGTGGATGCGCTGCGGAAGTTGCGGCTTGATGTCGGGGAACATCTCATACACAAGATACTCGGTGCGGCGCATTGCGTAGAAGATACGTTTTACCGTCGTCATCAGGAAATCGATGGTGCGGTCGCCTTCGCCAATGCACAGTTCCCAGTCCCATTGGTCAACGTAGAGCGAGTGGGTGTTGTCCAGCTCTTCGTCGGCGCGGATGGCGTTCATATCAGTATAGATGCCGAATCCTTTATCTATCTTGTAATCAGCCAAAATCATCCGTTTCCATTTGGCCAGCGAGTGCACAATCTCAGCGTTCTGTTCCTTCATATCCTTGATTGGGAAGGTCACGGGACGCTCAACGCCGTTCAGGTCGTCGTTCAGACCTGTGCCTTTGAGCACAAAAAGCGGTGCCGTCACGCGGCGCAACCGCAGCTCGGCTGACAGGTTCGATTGGAAGAAATCTTTTATACGCTGTATGCCTAACTCAGTCTGAGTCAGGTTCAAAATAGGTTTATATCCCTTAGGAATATTCAGTTTACTCATTACCTCATACTTTTTTGGTGCGCCAAAATTATAACAAAAAATTAAAATCGACAGATTTGTGCAGATAATTTCTAATGAAAAATTAAATTCCGGTTAAGAATTGACACAAAACAGCCCCAAAAATTTTAAATTTGACACAAAAATATTGTTACGTCCATAAGTAATCAAATCGAAAATTTTGATAATCAGTATTTTATGAGGAATTCGTTTTTAAGCGATTCAACCACTGTTTGGGCAAAAAAAACACCATTCGGGGGCAAAAAAGTGTGATAGTATGTGTCAGCATGTGTCGTTGCATTGAAAAAACTCTATTTTTGTTCGAAACAAAACTGATAAGTGTATGGAAAAGAATGTAATAGAAGAAGGCGAGGAGTTGATTTCGCGCCGTGAGGCTTTGAAGAAAATGGGTGCGTTGGCTGCCACTGCGGCAATCAGCGTGTCGGGGGTGAGTGCGTTGGCATCGTGCGCACCAGCGGCAGCGGCAAGCGACAAAACGCTCAAAGTGCTGCTAATCAATGGTAGCGCAAGACGCAATGGCAACACCTTTACATTGCTTTCCGAAATTGCCAAACAGTTGAAAAAGAACTCGATAGAGAGCAAGATTGTCGGCGTTGGCAATCGCCCTGTGCGCGGCTGTATAGCTTGTGGACAGTGCCACGCAAAGCAACTCGGCAAATGCACTTTCGACGATGATATCTGCAACGAGATTATCGACAAAATGGCTGAATGTGACGCAGTTATAGTCGGTGCGCCAGTGTATTACGGACAGCCAGCGGGGCAGTTGCTCGCCGTTGTGCAGCGGATGTGCTATTCGGCAGGAAACAAACTTCAAGGCAAGCCTGCATCGGCCGTTGCCGTGTGTCGTCGCGGTGGTGCCACTGCGGCATATCAGACACTGCTGATGCCGTTTCAAATGCTTAATATGCCGATAGTTACATCGCAATACTGGAACATTGGCTATGGTGGCGCCGAGGGCGAGGTGTCACAAGATGCCGAGGGACTTCAGACTATGCGCACCCTTGCCGACAATATGGCCTATATGCTCAAGCAATTTGCCACAGGCACAGCAAAATTCCCCGAGCGCGAGCGCGGAAAGTTTACGAATTTTATTAGGTAAGATTTTTCCTGGTGAATTGGTGAATTTTGGAACGGACGCGATTAATCGCGTACCTAATACCCAACACCGCGGTTCTATTTTCCACACCGCTTTGTAAACGAGAACTTATTCTCTTCGTGGTGTATCAGCCTGACAATGTTCTTCTTGTGAGTGATTATCAGCAGAACTGCTTCGGCAATGGCAAACACCATAAGCGAAACAATGTGAATCTTGAACACGCAGATAATCATAATGGGGAAGGTGAGACCGCCGAGCATTGAACTCAGCGATACATATTTGCTGATAATCAGTGTGATGACAAAAACACCGAAGCAGCACAGCGCTGCCGGCGGGTTCAGTGCGATGGCGATGCCCAGCAGAGTGGCCACGCCCTTGCCGCCCTTGAAATGCGCGTAGAGCGGGAATATGTGCCCCAGAACGGCGCAGACGCCAAGCAGCAGTTGCAGGTTGACAAACGGCTCGGTGCCGCACTCATATCCCGAAAAATGAACCAGGCACACGGCCAGCAAGCCTTTCAGCATATCGATGGCAAAGACAATCAGCCCAGGGCGGGTTCCCAAAACCCTGATGGTGTTGGTTGTTCCAGCGTTGCCGCTTCCGTGCTCACGCACGTCGATTCCGTAGATGCCCTTGCCAAGCCACACGGCCGTCGGAATGGAGCCAATCAGATAGGCCGCCAGGCATAATATTCCACACAAAATATATTCGTTCATTTTAAAGTTTAAAGTTTAGAAGTTTAGAGTTTAGAAGTTTAGTTTAGAGGGTTTTGCGCTTTGCTGTTCAGATTTCTCAACCTTCTAATCCTTCTCAACCAACTCAACTTTACTCATTACTCTTTACACATTTCCCCTTTATTGAACAATCCATAAACAAAAACCCCGCCAAACGGCAGGGTTCTTGAATAAATATTTTTGTAATATGAATTACAATTTCGGACCAGCGGCAACCAGAGCCTTGCCTGCTTCGTTGGTTGTGTACTTCTCGAAGTTCTTGATGAAGCGGCCAGCCAAATCCTTTGCTTTTGCTTCCCATTCCGATGCGTTGGCGTAAGTGTCGCGCGGGTCGAGGATGGCAGGATTAACTTTCGGCAGAGCGGTCGGAACTTCAAAGTCGAAGAACGGAATCTTCTTGGTCTCAGCCTTGAGGATTGAACCGTCGAGGATGGCGTCGATGATACCACGGGTGTCAGGAATCGAGATACGTTTGCCAGTACCGTTCCAGCCAGTGTTAACCAGGTAAGCCTTGGCGCCCGATTTCTTCATTTTCTTAACCAGCTCTTCAGCGTATTTTGTCGGGTGCAACTCGAGGAATGCCTGACCGAAGCAAGCCGAGAATGTCGGAGTCGGCTCGGTGATACCACGCTCAGTACCAGCCAGTTTTGCGGTGAAGCCGCTCAAGAAGTAGTATTGAGTCTGCTCAGGAGTCAGGATTGAAACAGGAGGCAGAACGCCGAATGCGTCAGCCGAAAGGAAGATGACGTTCTTAGCAGCAGGACCTGCGCTCTTGCCAGCAACTTTCTTAACAATGTTCTTGATGTGGTCGATTGGGTAAGAAACGCGGGTGTTCTCGGTTACGCTCTTGTCAGCGAAATCGATTTTGCCGTTCTTGTCAACAGTAACGTTCTCAAGAAGAGCGTCGCGTTTGATGGCGCCGTAGATGTCAGGCTCGTTCTCTTTCGAAAGGTTGATAACCTTAGCGTAGCAGCCGCCTTCGAGGTTGAACACGCCTTCGTCGTCCCAGCCGTGCTCGTCGTCGCCGATGAGCAGACGTTTCGGGTCAGTTGAAAGAGTGGTCTTGCCAGTTCCTGACAAACCGAAGAAGATAGCGGTGTTCTTGCCTTCCATATCGGTGTTGGCCGAGCAGTGCATTGATGCGATGCCCTTCAAAGGCAGGTAGTAGTTCTGCATTGAGAACATACCCTTCTTCATTTCACCACCGTACCAGGTGTTGATGATAACCTGCTCGCGGCTCTTGGTGTTGAAAGCAACGCAAGTCTCAGAGTTCAGGCCGAGAGCCTTGAAGTCGTCAACTTTAGCCTTCGATGCGTTGTAGATAACGAAGTTAGGCTCGAAGTTCTTCAACTCTTCTGCTGTCGGGCGGATGAACATATTCTCAACAAAGTGAGCCTGCCAGGCAACTTCAACAATGAAGCGGACAGCAAGACGTGTTGCTTCGTTGGCGCCGCAGAAAGCATCGACAACATAAAGTTTCTTATTTGAAAGTTCTTTCTTTGCGATTTCCTTAACCTTGTTCCAAACGTCTTCGCTCATTGGGTGGTTGTCGTTCTTGTAAGCGTCCGATGTCCACCAAACGTTGTTGTGGCTCTCGTCGTTGTCAACAATGTATTTGTCCTTCGGCGAGCGGCCAGTGAAGATACCAGTCATAACGTTAACTGCGCCAAGTTCAGTTTCCTGACCTTTTTCGTAACCTTCAAGAGCAGGATTGATTTCTGCCTTGTAGAGTTCGTCGAAAGAAGGGTTGTGTGCGATTACAGTTGAGCCTGTAATGCCGTACTTCGTTAAATCTAAATTGCTCATAATTAATATTTTAAAAAGTTATAACTATATTTTGCCTTTTTGCCGCAAATATAGTCGGAAATAATCAAAAAACGAGCCAGACTATTCAAATAAATTCTTTTAAGTAAAATTCGTAGAAAGATTTTTCTAAAGGCAAAAAAAAGAGAGGAATTTACTTCCTCTCAATAACATATAACTATTTGTATAGTTAACAGTTATAATTCACATTAGTTGCGGCCATTTACTATAAACCCTGATCTTTTCTTTTGATTTCCGTTAGACGATCTGCCACCAATAACTTTTGATTGCTGCTGTGCATTAATGTTTTTTTTCATAATTGTATAAATTGAAATTAGCCCTACTCACTAACGCATTTCGGTTACTCGGATAAGCACCATAAACAAATTATGATTTAAGTGTTTAACAGGCTAAAAATAAATAATTTTTTTGACATTATTCATATCGATACAACTATTTTTTTGTGCATTTATACACACAAGAAGAGAAGATAACCTCACAAATAGCTATTGCACCTTATTGAAAAAACAACTTTCAGCACCTGTGTGGCAGGCGGGGCCGCAAGGTTCGGCTTTCACAAGAATGGTGTCAAGGTCGCAATCGAGAAATATTTGCTTGACCATCATAAAATGGCCCGACGTCTCGCCCTTGAGCCACAACTGCTTGCGGCTACGCGAGTAGAAGGTGGCCTTGCCAGTTTTCAGCGTCAGGTCGTACGATTCACGGTTCATATAGGCCAGCATCAGCACCTTGCCAGTGTTGGCGTCCTGAACAATTGCAGGCAGCAATCCGTTCGGGTCTTTGTTAAAATCAGGGGTCATGATTTTAAATGTTAAATGTTGAATGTTAAATGTTAAATTAGACTTCAGACTGCGTTTTGATGAATCGGATAATAGTCTGTATTCCAAATTTTTAATTTAAAATTTATAATTTAAAATTTTCAATTGTCTGTCGTCCGTCGTCTGTTGTCCGTTGTCCTTTAAATCCTCACGCTTATCCCGTTCTCTTTCAGATATTTCTTCAAGTCGGCAATCTCAATTTCCTTGAAGTGGAAAATGCTTGCGGCAAGGGCGGCGTCGGCGCGGCCTTCGCGGAAGACGTCGACAAAGTGCGCCATTGTGCCCGCGCCACCCGACGCAATCACAGGAATATTAACCAGTTGCGAGATGGTGCTTGTGATGTCGAGCGCAAAGCCGTTTTTGGTGCCGTCGTGGTTCATACTTGTGAGAAGAATCTCGCCAGCGCCGCGGTTGTAAGCCTCTCGCGCCCAATCAGTTGTAAGAATGGGGGTGGGGCGTGTTCCTCCGTGGGTGTAGACGTACCACTCGCCGTTGTCGTACTTTGTGTCAATGGCCAGAACCACGCACTGCGAGCCGAACTGCCCAGCCAAATCGCTGATTAGTTGCGGATTGCGCACTGCCGCCGAGTTTACGGTAATCTTGTCGGCACCAGCGTTGAGCAATGTGCCCACTTCGGCCACGCTGCCGATTCCGCCGCCCACGGTGAACGGAATGTTCACGTTGCGGGCAATCTCGCGCACCAGTTCGGCAAACGTCTTGCGCTGCTCCAGAGTGGCCGAAATGTCGAGAAAGCAAAGTTCGTCGGCACCGTTGCGAGCATAGAGCGCGCCCAACTCAACAGGGTCGCCAGCGTCGCGTAACTCAAGGAAATTCACGCCTTTAACCGTGCGGCCGTTCTTCACGTCAAGGCAGGGGATTATTCGTTTGGTTAACATATAGTTACAAGTTACAAGTTACAAGTTGAAAGTTACAAGTTACAAGTTGAAAGTTATAAGTTATTAAGTTTTAAGGCATTAGGCACTAGGCACTAGGCAATTCCAAACCCGCTTAACTCGCTCATTATTAATTGTTAATTATTAATTGTTAATTCTCAATTGTCTGTAGTCTGTAGTCTGTAGTCTGTAGTCCGTAGTCCTTTAATTCTCCGCCAACTGCTCCAACTGCTTCATTGTTATGGTTTTCTCGTAAATGGCTTTGCCGATAATGGCACCGTACATTCCGTTGATTTTCAGTTTCAGCACGTCGTCGAAGCACGAGATTCCGCCGCTTGCAATGAACTTCTGCTCGGGGAAATCGCGCATCAGGCTGTTGTACAACTCAAACGACGGGCCTTTCATTGCGCCGTCCTTCGAAATGTCGGTGCAGATAATCTTGTCGATTCCGTCGGCTTTGTAGTTGTCAATCAGTTGGTTGATAGTCAGTTCCGACTCTTCCTGCCAGCCTTTTATGGCGATTTTTCCGTTGCGGGCGTCGGCACCCAGAATAATCTTCTCGGGACCGAAATCCTTCAGCCATTGGCGGAACGTTTCGGGCTGACGCACGGCAATGCTTCCGCCCGTAACCATTTGAGCGCCAGAACTGAAGGCAATGCGCAGGTCGTCGTGACTGTTCAGGCCGCCGCCAAAATCGATTACCAGCGGCGTACGGCCCGCAATCAGTTCAATGGTCTTGTAGTTGATTATGTGGCCAGCCTTTGCGCCGTCAAGGTCCACAAGGTGCAGGCGGCGGATTCCAGCGTCGCAGAACTGCAGCGCCACGTCGAGCGGATTTTTGGCATAGACGGTCATTCGGCTGTAGTCGCCCTGCGTGAGCCGCACGCACTGCCCGCCAATTATGTCGATTGCAGGTATTATTTCCATATCTTATAGATTTACAAAGTTTTGCAGAATTTGCTGACCAACGGCTCCGCTCTTTTCGGGGTGGAACTGAAGGCCGAAGAAGTTGCCGCTGCACAGGCCAGCCGTGAAGGGCTCAATGTACTCCGACGTGCAGATTGTGGCCTCACCAATCTCGGCGTGATAACTGTGCACGAAATAGACGAACGGCTCGTCGGGCAGGCCGCGGAAGAGCGGATTGTCAGCGCAACGGATTGAGTTCCAGCCCATATGCGGCACTTTGTCGAGTGGGGGGAACTTGCTGACATTCAGGTCGACAATGCCCAGACAGTCGGTGTTGTTCTCCTCCGAGTGGCGGCACATTAGTTGCATTCCAAGGCAGATTCCCAGCACGGGCTGCCGTAACTCTTTGATTACCTTGTCCAAACCGCGCTTGCGCAGATAGTCCATTGCGCTGCTCGCTTCGCCCACGCCAGGGAAAATCACCTTGTCGGCGGTTTGCAGTTCGCGCACGTCGTCGGTCACAATGGGGTTGATTCCCAAACGGTTAAGCGCAAACTCAACCGACTGCACATTGCCAGCGTTGTATTTTACAATTGCTAATTTCATTGAAAGTTATAAGTTTTTGAAGTTTTAAGTTTTAAGTTTAAAGGCTTTATGGCCGCTTGACGGGACGGACCGATAACCCACAGCAGCGGCTGCTGAAGTCCGACGGCTCCAATTTGCTGCTGTAGAAGCCGCAGTTATAAGCGATATTCGGGCTGCTCGTGACGAGCGAAGCCGACCAGTAGTAGCCGCTGCTCGAACCTGCGCTCGTAAAGATGCGGCCACCGGAAGCCGGAAGAAAAATATGGGCGTCGGTCAGAGAGTATGACGCTGAAGGCGTGCCATTATCATAAACATGCCTTCCTTTATCGTCTGCCGATTTTGCTTTGTAAACAATGTAACCTCTTGCGTTCCGATTATTGTAGTTTTCAGTCCAAACCCAATAGCATTGGCTATATAGTTCTTTCCACTCTGCTTTGGTGGGCATTGCCCAGCCTTCACCAAATGCGGCGGTGGCGGCATCGTCGGCTGCTTCGAGAGTGGTAAGGGTATCGGTGAAACCATTGTAACCCTCTTCAGCATCGTTGCAATATTTGGTTAACCAGTCATTATCACCTTTGCAATACTTATATGAATCCCAATAATAATCGTCTTTTGTTTGGGTTTCGCCCCAAGCGTAATAATCGCCATAGTTCCACGGGTTGGCAGCACCTATGTTGCAGGTAGCCCAATGCGTGCCGCTTTCAAGGCCCAAATCGACTGTTGCAATGGTGGGCTTGGCAAATTCGGCGGTAAGTGAAATATCGTCTTTGCCAACAGTTATTTCACGCGGGTTGTTGATATTACCGTCGGACCATTGGCTGAAACAATAGCCCATTGCAGGTATGGCAGTGAGTGTAAGAGTCTCGCCCTGTGCGTAGCGGCCGTTGTCAGAACCGCCAATGGTGCCGTTGCTGCCTGCGGTTATGGTAATGAGCGCGTTTTGTGCGAATTGGGCTTCGAGTGTTATATCGCTTGCTGAAATAGTTATTGTGCGCGGGTTGTCGGTGCTGCCATCGCTCCATTGGGTGAAATAGTAGCCGTCGGACGGTGTGGCGGTAAACACAAACGTATTGCCATCTTTCTGTGTTTCAACAGTTCCGCCTTCGGTGGCTGTGGCACTAACACCTATAAATTTGGCAGTAAGTGAAATATCGCTTGTGGTAACTATTGAACGTGGGTTGTCGGTGCTGCCATCGCTCCATTGGCTAAAACAGTAGCCATCGGCAGGTACAGCCGTAAACACAACCGTTTCGCCTTCTTTGTATTCACCGTTCTGTCCTTCAACGGTTCCGCCTTCGGTGGCAGTAACTTGAACCGTGTATGTCGGTTCTTCTTCTTTGCAATTTGCAAACACCATCGAAATCAATGCTATGCCCATCGCTGCCCAAAACAACCTTCTCATAACAGTAAATATTTAATTGTTAACATTTTATTCTGAATTCTACATTCTAAATTCTGAATTTCGCATTCGTAATTCGTAATTCAAAATTCGTAATTCTACAGCACTCCCTTCGTACTCGGCAACTCATACTTGTAAATGTCCCGCTTCACGGCCATTTTGATTGACTTTGCCAGCGCCTTGAAAATGCCTTCAATCTTGTGGTGCTCGTTGTCGCCTTCGGCCTTGATATTCAGATTCATACGAGCCGCGTCGCTCAAACTTTTGAAGAAGTGCAGGAACATTTCGGTGGGCACGTCGCCAATCTTCTCGCGGTTGAATTTGGCGTCGTAAACCAGCCAGGGGCGGCCGCCGAAATCGAGTGCCACGCTGCACAGGCAGTCGTCCATTGGCAGGCAGAAGCCGTAGCGCTCAATGCCGCGCTTGTCGCCCAGAGCCTTCAGAATGGCCTCGCCGAGCGCAATGGCGGTGTCCTCAATGGTGTGGTGCTCGTCAACGTTCAGGTCACCCTTCACGCGGATTTCAAGGTCGCTGCCCGAGTGGCGGCCAATCTGCTCAAGCATATGGTCGAAGAAACCTAAACCAGTGGAAATGTTGCACTTACCCGTGCCGTCAAGGTTTATTTTGATATAAATGTCGGTCTCTTTGGTGGTGCGCTGCACGGTGGCCACGCGCTCGCCAGCGAACACAATCTCGCAAACCTCGTCCCAGTTTTTGCAGGCGCGGCAGTTGGGCAGTGTAACTTCCTCTGTGCCAAGATACAAGCCTTTGCAGCCAAGGTTCTGCGCCATTTGCATATCGGTGGGGCGGTCGCCAATCACATACGAGTTCTGAAGGTCGTAATCGCCTGACGTGTATTTAGTTAGCATAGCAATGCCAGGCTTGCGCGTTGGTTTGTTCTCTTCGGGCAGCGACGGGTCGATAAGTATGTCGTCGAACGTTACTCCCTCGTTTTCAAATGTTTGCAGCATTTTTGCCTGAACCTTGTCGAAGTTCTCCTGCGGATTCGACGGCGTGCCCAATCCGTCCTGATTCGAGACGATAACCAATTCAAAATCAAGGTTTTTGCGAATGAAATAGAGATTCCGCAAAACTCCAGGCAGAAACTCGAGTTGGTCGAGATTGTCAACCTGAAACGTTACGGGCGGCTCAACAATCAGCGTGCCGTCGCGGTCGATAAACAATGCTCTGCGTTTAGTCATATCGTTATGTGTTAATAAGTTAGCGTTATTTATGTCTGTGCCCCCGATAATTATCGTCCCGATAGCAATCGGGACTGTGTAATCTGTGCACTCGGCGACAGCCGAGTCGGTGCGAGTTATTATTAACTGTTTTACAAAGTTTTACCAAATTCATTTAAAGCGTTAATCAAAGTGTCGTCTTCGCCCGCTTTGCCCACCGTAATGCGCAGTCCGTTGGTGCAGAGCGCAACGTTGTGGCGGCTGCGGACAATGATTCCGCGGCTCACCAGGTAGCGGTAGATTGCGGGCGCGTCAGTAACCTTCGCCAGCACGAAATTTGCGTTGGTCGGGTAGGTGCATTCAACACATTTACAAGCGTTTAGCCTGCGAATCAGTTCGGCGCGGTTGGCAAGAATTTGCTTCACCATTGCGTTTTTCTCCGCCTCGCGGTCAAGTGCCTTAAACACAGTCTCTTGCGTGAGAATGTTAATGTTGTAGGGGTACTTGATTTTGAGCAGCACGTCAATCACCGCCTTCTGCGCAAAGGCCATTCCGCAACGCAGCGCGGCCATTCCCCAGGCCTTGCTGAACGTTTGCAGCACAACCAGGTTGGGGTAGCGGTCAATCAGTTGCGTAAACGACTCTGTTTCAGCAAAATCGATATACGCCTCGTCAACCACCACAATGCCATTGAAACTCTCGATAAGTCGCACAATATCAGCGCGTTTCATTAAGTTGCCCGACGGGTTGTTCGGCGAGCAGACGAAAATCAACTTTGTGTTGGGCGTTACTGCGGCCAGAATCTTATCGGTTTGCAACTGAAAATCAGGCGTCAGCAGAATCTCGTCAATCGGCGTCTCGTTGATAGCGGCCTGCACCTTATACATTCCGTAGGTGGGCGGATTGATAATGGCTCGGTCAATCGTTGGGCGGCAGAAAGCCCTGAAAAGCAAGTCGATAGGCTCGTCGCTGCCGTTGCCGAAGAACACCTGTTCGGGTTTCACACCCTTAATTTTCGCCACCTTCACGCGCAGTTGCGTCTGACGCGGGTCGGGGTAGCGGTTGTAGCCGTCGCCAGCCAGCGAGCCGAGCGAATTCTCGTTCGCGTCCAAAAAGACGGCGGCTTCGCCCTCAAACTCGTCGCGAGCGCAGGAATAAGGCTCCATTGCAAGCACGTTCGGGCGGACAATTTTATTTAAATCAAAACTTGACATAACTATAGGTATTTTGTTTATTTTCTTGGTGTTGGGTGTTAGGCACTAGGCATTAGGCATTAGTCCGAAGTCCGTTGTCTGTAGTCTGTAGTCCAAAGTCCATTTTAAACCTGTTAAACTTTAAACATTAAATCTGTGAAAATCTGTTCAATCTGTGTCATCTGTGTTCTAATATCAACCATTCACCGCCTTCAGCCTCACCGTCACCGCATTCTTGTGTCCGTCGAGCATTTCGGCGGCGGCCATTGTCTCAATCACGGGGCCTAAATGTCGGATTCCGTCGGCTGTAAGTTGCTGAAATGTAATCTTTTTCATAAAACTGTCGATATTCACGCCGCTGTAGGCGCGGGCATAGCCGTTGGTGGGCAGCGTGTGGTTGGTGCCCGACGCGTAGTCGCCAGCGCTCTCGCACGAGTAGTAGCCCATAAACACCGAGCCCGCCTGACGCACGCGCTGTGCCCAGTCGTCGGGGTTGCTCACCGACAAAATAAGGTGCTCGGGGGCGTATGCGTTCACAAAATCCATTGCCGTGTCAATATCGTTGAAGCAGACAAACCGCGAGTTGGCCAGCGCCTTCTGCGCGAACTCACGGCGCGGCAGTTCGTCGAGTTGGCGCTGCGTCTCCTGCCAAACGTCCTCAATCTTGTGCTGCGAGAGCGACACAAGAACCACCTGACTGTCAGGCCCGTGTTCGGCTTGCGAGAGCAGGTCGGCGGCAGCGAACTGCACAGGCGTTTGGTCGTCAACCACCACCAGCACCTCCGACGGTCCAGCGGGCATATCAATAGCCACGCCCATTGACGAAACAAGTTGTTTGGCGCACGTAACATATTGGTTGCCAGGGCCGAAAATCTTATCAACCTGCGGAATGGTCTCCGTGCCGAACGCCATAGCCGCAATGGCCTGCGAGCCGCCCACCTTGAACACCCGCCGAACGCCCGTCAGCCTTGCGGCGAACAGAATGGCGGGGTTGATTTTGCCCTCCTTGTTGGGCGGCGTGCAGAGCACAACCTCGCCGCAACCTGCAATCTGCGCAGGAATGGCCAGCATTAGAACCGTCGAAAAGAGTGGGGCGGAACCGCCAGGAACATAAAGCCCAATGCGGTTTATCGGCGTTGCCTTCTGCCAGCAGCGCACCCCTTCGGCGGTCTCCACTTCAACCTGCTTGGGCATTTGCGCCTGATGGAATTTGGCAATATTCTCCTTCGCCGTGCGGATGGCATTTTTCAGATTATCAGACAGTTTGGCCTCGGCCTCGTTGAATTCCTGCTCGCTAGTGAGCCAACTTTCGGGCACCACCTTGTCGAATTTCAGCGTCAGTTCGCGCAAAGCCTCGTCGCCGCGCTCGCGCACCTGCGTCAGCACGTCGTTCACCATTGGCGCCAGGCTCTGACGGTCAATCAGCGGCCGCGCCACAATATCCTTCCAGGCAATTCTTTCGGGGTTGATTATAATGTTCATTATTTTGAATGTTTAGAGTTTAGGGGGAAGTGTTTAGAGTTTAGATAGTTGCAACGCTGCGGTAGAGACGTAGCGCGCTACGTCTGTACAGTTTGCATTCGTTCGTAATTCGCAATTCATAATTCAAAAATCTCAACCCTTACCTCTTACCCCTTACCGTTAATAAATCATTTTCTCAATCGGCATTACCAGAATGCCTTCAGCGCCAAGGTTTTTCAGTTTGCCGATGATTTCCCAGAAGTGTTTCTCCTCAATCACCGAAGCCATTGACGACCAGCCGTCGGTCTCCAGTTTGGTGATGGTGGGGGCCTTCATACCAGGCAGCAGTTCGCTTGCGGCGGCAATCTTGTCGTTCGGAATGTTCAGCACGATGTATTTCTTGCCTTCGGCGTTCTTGTACGAGTCGAAGCGGAACAGCAGTTCGTTCAGAATCTCGCGTTTGTCGGCCGTAAGTTTCTTATTACCAATCAGAATGGCTTCCGATTTCATAATCACTTCCACTTCCTTCAGGTTGTTGCTCACCAGCGTGCTTCCCGAACTAACAATGTCGAAAATGCTGTCGGCCAAGCCGATACCAGGGGCAATCTCAACCGAGCCGGTAATCACGTGGATTTCGGCCTTGATACCGTTCTTGTCAAGGAAACGCTTCAGAATGCCGGGGTACGAAGTGGCAATCTTCTTGCCGTTGAACCACTCAAGTCCCTTGTAGTCAATCTCTTTCGGAATGGCCAGCGACAGACGGCACTTGCTGAAGTCCAAGCGCTTGATAATCTCCGCGTCTTCCTGACGCTCTTCATACTCGTTCTCGCCAACAATGCCCACGTCGGCAATGCCGCTTGCTACGGCCTGCGGAATATCGTCGTCGCGCAGATAAAGAATCTCAACGGGGAAGTTCTTTGCGGGCACCAGCAGGGTGCGCTTTCCCGATTCCACCTTAATGCTCGACTCCGCAAGCATTGTCATTGTCTCGTCAAACAATCGGCCTTTGGCCTGTACTGCAATTCGTAACATATTATTTATCATTTAATTAAATATTCAAAACACTGTTTTCAAAGCCCCTAAACAAGAAAGGCTCGCATTGCTGCAAGCCTTTTGTATAATTTACATAGAACCAACCAGTCAATGCTCTGTTAGATTAACCAAAGTAATGATGGTGGTGATGATGCTGTAACATTTCGTCCTAATTTTTTGTGCCACAAAGGTAAGTGCAGATTTTTAATACGCAATATATTTTGGTGCAAAAAACGGGTAGGGGTAGTGATTTTTCATTAAAAATGTCATTACAGAATTAATATGTTGAATTTAAGTCTGTTATTGCCGTTCAACCACAGAATCTACATGGTGCTATGGATAAACACCTTACATTCAGTGTTTTCAGCACAGCTATTGAACTTGTTCAATTGCTGTTTTTTTTCGACTTCTTTCCGTGTTTTCAGTGTTTTCCGTGGTTAAAAAAACTCAAATCTGTTGTAGTAAAATTATTTTTCGGCTGTGGCATATTTTTGTTTGCTGATATCAAAAAATGTCTACTTTTGCACCCGCTTGAAAGCCTAAGTGGCGGAATTGGTAGACGCGCTAGTTTCAGGGACTAGTGTTAGCAATAACGTGCAGGTTCGAGTCCTGTCTTAGGCACCAAAAAGTTCTTTAATCGTTTGCCCAGATGGTGAAATTGGTAGACACGCTACTTTGAGGGGGTAGTGGCCGTTTTGGCTGTGCAAGTTCGAGTCTTGTTCTGGGCACCACAAAAGCTTCTGCATTTGCAGAGGCTTTTTTTGTTTTAATAGCACAATCCAAGATCTATGCAAAGAAATTAATTAACTTTGAACTAATTTATTTCGCTTTAATAACACATAATTATGAGAAGATTTCTTGTTCTATCTTTAACAACCATGCTTGTAGAGCAAGTGTGGGCAGCAACTTTTGAAATTAATAATCTAAAGTATACCGTTACCGATGAAACAAAACATTATGTATCGGTTGGCAAAGGATCAACTTCCCCTACAGGTGTGCTTGAAATTCCTTCAACAGTAAAAAACGGTAGCACAACTTATACGGTTACAAGCATCGGTAACAATGCATTCTATGGTTGCAGCGGTTTGACGTCAGTCACCATTCCTAATTCGGTAACAAACATAGACAAAGAAGCGTTCTCTCATTGCAGCGGTCTGACATCGGTCACCATTCCCAATTCTGTCACAAACATTGGCGGCTGGGCGTTTTTTTATTGCAGTATCTTGACATCGGTCACCATCCCCAATTCAGTCACAAGCATCGACAGCTATGCGTTCCAAAATTGCAGCGGACTGACATCGGTCACCATTCCCAACTCGGTTACAAGCATTAGCGAAGGTGTGTTCAATAATTGCAGCGGCCTGACAGAAATAAATGTGGAAAGCGGCAACTCTCAATACTCATCCCAAAACGGTGTATTGTTCAATAAAGAAAAAACAACTATTGTATGTTATCCTGCCGGTAAAACAGAGATAACATATATTATACCCAATTCGGTTACAAGTATCGGCTATGGTGCGTTCTGGAATTGTAACGGACTGACATCAGTCACCGTCTCCAATTCGGTTACAAGCATCGGTACTTATGCGTTCGCACATTGCAACAACCTAACATCAGTCTCCATTCCCAATTCGGTTACAAGCATCAGCGAACAAGCGTTCTATAATTGTAGCAGTCTGGCATCGATTACCATCCCAAATTCAGTTACAAGCATCAGCGAACAAGCGTTCTATAATTGTAGCAGTCTGGCATCAATTACCATCCCCAATTCAGTTACAAACATTAGCAAACAAGCGTTCTATAATTGTAGCAGTCTGACATCAATTACCATCCCAAATTCAATTACAAGCATAAGCAGCGATGCATTCTATAATTGTAGCGGATTGACATCGATCACAATCCCCAATTCGGTTACAAGTATCGGTAACGGCGCGTTCTATGCTTGCAGTAGTCTTACATCTGTCACCATCCCCAATTCGGTTACAAGCATTGGTAACTATGTGTTCCAAAATTGCAGCGGACTGACATCGGTCACCATACCTAATTCGGTTACAAGCATTAGCAAAAGTGCGTTCCAAAATTGCAGCAGCCTGACAGAAATAAATGTGGAAAGTGGCAACTCTCAATACATATCACAAGATGGCGTATTGTTCAATAAAGAAAAAACAACTATTGTATGTTATCCTGCCGGTAAAACAGAGATAACATATATTATACCCAATTCGGTTACAATCATCGGTGATGGTGCGTTCCAAAGATGCAGCGGACTGACAACTGTCAACATACCCAATTCTGTCACAAGCATCGACAGCTATGCGTTCCAAGGATGCAGCGGACTGACATCGGTCACCATACCCAATTCGGTTACAAACATCGGTGATGGTGCGTTCCAAAATTGCAGCGGACTGACATCGGTCTCCATCGGCAATTCGGTTACAAGCATCGGCAATTCGGTTACAAGCATCGGCAATTCGGTTACAAGCATCGGCAGTTGTGCGTTCCAAAATTGCAGCGGACTGACATCAGTCTCCATCGGCAATTCAGTTACAAACATTAACGACCGTGCGTTCGAAAGTTGCTTTAGCCTAGCTTCGGTAACAATTGGTGATGGTGTTATAAATATTAGCGAACGTGCGTTTCTAAATTGCAGCGGACTGACAACAATAAATGTAGCAACTGGGAACACAACCTTTTGTTCAATTGACGGAGTGCTATTCAGTAAAGACGCTCAAACATTAATATGCTTTCCAAGTAAAAAATCGGATTCTTATTCCATTCCCGATGGCGTTACAAACATAGCTCCAAACGCCTTCTATCGCTGCAAAAACCTGACATCTGTAACTATTCCTAACTCGGTTACAAGCATCGGTGATGCTGCTTTTTTTAACTGTAGTCTAAAATCGATAACTATTCCTAACTCGGTTGCAAGCATCGGCAAATATACATTCCAAAGTTGCAGTTATCTAAAAACAGTAACTATCCCCAATTCTGTTACAAGCATTGGTGGCGATGCGTTCGTTAATTGCGGAAATGTTAAAATTTATTGCCAGGCATCATCCAAACCGTCTCGGTGGAATTATTCATGGAGTAGTAATGCAATTACGAAGTATTGGGGGTGCAAAGTTATTATGGCAAAAGCAAATGATAGAAATAAAGGCTACATAAATATAGATGGAAACTGTGATGTTAAGGGCGACGATGGCTCTGCATGGTATAAAGCAAGTAGCTCAAATGGTGCGGCTCGACTAACAGCAATAGCAAACGAAGGATATCATTTTGTAAGATGGGAAGATAACGCTGAAGCTGGTAGCTCACGTGGTGTAAGTGTAGCAGTAAGCAAAACTTATACTGCTATATTTGAAGCACATACTGAAGTTGTGGATGCTGCTGTCCCGTCAACATGTACTGAATCAGGCTTAACCGAAGGCAAACACTGCTCGTATTGTGGCGAAATTATTGTCACACAGCAGGAGATACTTCCACTGCATAATTATAATAGAATTGTGTTCGCCCCAACTTGCATTGAAATCGGATATACCAATAATACATGTGCAGTTTGCAACCATACATATAATTCAGACACAGTTGCAGCAACCGGCCACACTGCCGACAGCATTAATATCGAAAAAGTAATTTCTGCAACATGCACGACCATTGGCTCATACGATTCGGTGGTTTACTGCTCTGTTTGCCAAGCAGAGCTGTTACGTAATGGGAAAGATATACCTGCACTCGGCCATAAAGAAGTTGTTGATAGGGCAGTGGCTGCAACCTGCACAGAGACAGGCAAAACCGAAGGCAAACACTGTTCGGTTTGTAATATCGTATTGATTATGCAAGAAGAAGTGTCGGCTTTAGGCCACAAGTTCGAAAAATACACTTATAATAACGATGCCACAACCGAAGCCGATGGCACCGAGACAGCCGCCTGTGAGCACGGCTGCGGCACAACCGACACCCGCACGGCTGCCGGCACCAAGATTGCCACAACACCCGAGAAGGGCACAGCGGTAACGGAAACAGCCGCCAGCAATGTTAATAATTACGCCCAAGGCCGTACCATTGTGGTTGAAAACGCCACCGCCGAAATCAGCGTTTATGATGCCATGGGCAAATTGGTTTGTAGGGACGCGATTCATCGCGTCCGCACCGAAATAAATGTCCGCACCGCCGGAATCTACATTGTAAGGGTAGGGAACACGGTTAAACGGGTTATGGTGAACGATTGATTGGCGATTTAATGCTAATATAAAGACGGATTTGCAGTCCGTCTTTTTTTATTTATCAGAAAGAAAGCACACGAGAATCATCAGCAATTGTACTTGCCATAAGCGCAATGCCAGCAATCCATTTATAAATCCATTGATTATGAAATGTCTGCGAACCAAAATATTTATCATATCAGCAATTCGTTCTTTCCAAAATGTCTCAAAAAGTTTATTAGCTATTCGAATTCACCAATCAGGCATTTTCTAGCAAAAAACAAGAAAAAAGGGGATTTTGCATATACTCTATTTAACATAATATAAATTATCGGACAAATGTGAATAGTCTGAAAAACGGTACATTATTTAAAAATTTCGGGCCATCCAATTAATTAATTACTCAATAAATGAATAGAAATCGCTGAGAATCGCTCAGAATTTTTTACTTGGTAAATTGTACGGAAATATTGCAAAATTCCACCATACATGATCAATTATTCAATCGATATAAAATCGCTCATAATCGCTCAGAATTTTTTACTTGGTAAATTGTACGGAAATATTGCAAAATTCCACCATACATGATCAATTATTCAATCGATATAAAATCGCTCATAATCGCTCAGAATTTTTTACTTGGTAAATTGTACGGAAATATTGCAAAATTCCAC
>CAMKOM010000042.1 GCA_946414435.1 uncultured Bacteroidota bacterium | reverse complement strand
CGCTCACGCCCCAGTGTGCGTCGAACATGAACACCGCGCTTCCGTTAAGGTGGAATCCTGCGCCAGCTTTGTGCTTGCCGTCGCGCGGGTTGAACTGAATGCTCTGCAGACCGCCACCCACATCGCCAGTGATGTATCGCGGAACGTACCAACGCATCTGTGCCTGTGCCGTCGGTGCGGCCATTGCCAGCAGTAGTGCCGCTGCCGTTACTCTAACACCCTTGCGGACGGGTTTCAGAATCTGATGTATGCTTTTCATAAATGATTAGATTTTACAGTTTAATGAATGATACCACTTTGTCACCAACCTTCACAATGTACATGCCCTGCGGCATCTGAGATACGTTGACGGTCTCGCTGCCATCGGTCTCGACAGTCTTGCGCAGCCAGATTTTTCCGTTGCCGTCACTGATGTCGAGTGTGGCGCCAGCTTCAATCAGTGCGCCAGTCACTGTTATGCTCTCAGTTGTCGGGTTCGGGAAGGCCGACAGAGCCACAGTTTCGGCATTTGTGGTGAAATCACTCTCGCAAGAGCAGATTTCAGCGCCGCTCTCAGTGGTAGCAACAAGGTAATATTTGCCTGTCAGTCCGCCCACTTCGTTGTAGTATTCTGTGGTGTCAATCAGTGTGCCGTTGTGATACCAACGGTATGAAACAAATATGTTGTCGGGGTTGGCCACGGTGATAACATCGTCCCAAAGGGTGCGGGTGATTAGCCGCTGAACGTTGTACTGAATCTCATACGAAAGGGTAGATGTGCGACCGTTGCTGCCGGTTGCGGTGCCGGTCACGGTGATTACGCCCTTCGATGCTGCGTTTTCAGGAATGCTGAAAGTGGCGCCAGTCTGAGATTCATCGGTCACACCATTCACTGACCAGCTGAATTTGATATCGGCAGGGGTGAGATTTGTGGCTTCGATGTTCGCTTTCTCGCAGCCGCTAACAGTCTCAGGTACAGCAAAGAAGATGCGCTCGTCTTGCGGATCTTCGGTCCATTTGGCGGTGCAAGTCAGGTCGCGTGCAGGCATTGTCGCCAGAAGGTTGCCCCATGATACAAACTTAAATCCGTCTTTGGTGGGGGCGGGGGCAACGATTGGTGTGCCGAACAGTACGTTGCCGTTGGTGTAGTTTCCGGTTGCCGTTCCGCCGTCGAAGTTCCATGTCAGCTTGTAGCTGTTGCGGTTGTAGTTGATGTTTACAACCGTCGGAATGACAGAGTTGGCTATTACAACTTGCTCAAACGCTTGAGCTGTGAAGCCTTCGAAGGTATGTGCCACGGCGGCTGTCAGCGAGTCGGCAATACCGCTGAGAGTATCAGTCTTGGCAATCTCAAAGTTGCCGTCAAGCGTTTGCAGATTATGGTATACAAGATATTTGGTCTCTATTTGCGAGTTGTCGGTCCAAATTGCGATTGCCGTAAAGTTGCTGTCGGGCATGGTGGCCGGAATATCGGTGTTCCAAACATAGTTGTAGCCTTCGCGAACAAGTACAGGTGCAACAATCGGTTGGCCGAATGGAACTGAGTCGGCGGCGTGGGTGTAGGCAATTGATGAGTTGATTTCGCCTTCGCCTATGTTCCAAGTCAGGCTGTGCCAGTTGCGCGAGTATAGAATGTTGATTACAGTTGAACTGTCGGCTGCTATGATTTCCTGATCAAACGCTTGTGCGGTGAAACCCACGTATGTTTTTGCTACAGCTTCGGTTTCGGAGTCGGTCGGACCTAGCAGAGTTTCGATCGCGTCGATGTTGTAGAGAGAGCCGTCGACAGTTCGCAACCAGTGGTTTACAGTGTATTCAACAATGTTAGCGGTCCATATGGCTGTCAGCGAAAGGTCGTGGTCGGGCATGGTGGCCGGAATCTCGGTATCCCATGTCAGGGTGTATCCGTCTTTTATGAGCACTGGTGCAATAATTGGCGTTCCGAAGGCAATTTCATCATTACTTTCGGTGTATGGTTCGTTTCCAACAGTGCAGTTGCCGAAGTTCCAGCTTAGTTCATGACGGTTACGTGTGTACCTTATGCTGATTGCTGTAGAGCCGTCGGCGGCAATTGGCGCCTGCTCAAAAGTCTGCGGTGTAAAGCCTTCGTACTCTTTTGGCTCGGCTGCCGTCAGTGTGGCGGTGGTACCGGTTAGGTTGTCGGTTTCGTCAGCTGTTGCTGCGTAGCTGCCATCGATGTTTTGCTTGTAGTGCAGTACAGTGTAAGCCGTGCCTGTGTTCGGAGTCCATGTGGCGGTATAAGTAACGTCATTGTCAGGCATTGTGGCAGCAATAGCGTTGTTCCATCCGGCAAATGTGTAGCCATCTTTTTCGGGGTCGGCAGGAGCGATTATCGCTGCGCCAAACTTAACGTTTCCGTTGGTGCAGTTTTCGGTTATTTCAACACCATCAGCAATCCAGCGCAGGATGTGAATGTTGCGCTTGTAGTAGATTTTTGCCACGCCAGAGCCATCGGCATTAATGTTGCAGTTGACGGTTTTGTCCAGTTCTGCGGTGAAGCCGGTGTAGTTCTTTGGCGCAATATTAGTTTGAGTGTTTGTCTTACCGGTTTTGTTTTCGGTCTCTGATAATGTGTATTCGTCATCGTCAACATTATGCAGATAATGCTCGATTTTGTAAGGAGTGTCGCCTTTTTCTGTCCACAGAGCAATGCACTCAATATCGCTGGCGGGCATTGTGGTAATGTTCGGCTGCCATCCGTTGAAGTCGAAACCAATACGGGTGGGTGCATTAGGCGTAGTTATTGCGGCCTGATACTTCACTGAGCCATTTGTGTATGTTCCAGTGAGATCTTCACCACCATTTGCATTCCATGTCAGATTATAGCTTCTGCGGTTGTAGTAAACAGAGAGAACGCTGCTACCATCGGCATTGATGTTAACTTGCTCATAATTCTGGAGTTCGAATCCGGTGAGTGTCGGCGCTTCGTAGTTGGAGAGTTGGTTGGTTGTGCCGGTCAATTGTTGTGTTTCAAGTTGATAATCATCGTTCTCAATGTTTTGTGTGTAGATGTTCAGCGTATACGCGGTGTTTGTGTTTGGCGCAAAATATGCGGTGTACTCGGCGTCGCCTTTAACTGTTATGCCGCGCGGATTGCTTGTGTTGTCATCGTTCCATTTTGTAAAGTGGTAACCGGTTTGGCCATCAGCTGTTATACTGATTTCGGTATTATAATTATATGTGCCAGAACCAGATACAGTACCCATGCTGGCGTCGGCGCTGTTAACTGTGATTGTGTATTTGTTAAGAGTTGACGAGTAGGTTGCCGTGTATGTTGCGGCGCCGGTTACAGGTGCAATGGTTGGTGTCCAACCCGTGAATGTGTAGTTGTATTGCACATCTGCCGGGCGCGATGGATCTGCTTTTGACGGTGTCTCGCCATAAGGCACTTCAAATTTTGTCTCGCTACCATCATAATCAACAAAAGTGATTGTGTATTTGCGTCTTACAGGTGTGAACATAGCCCTGTATGTCTTTGCGCCGGTAACGGTAGTCAGTGTTGGATCCCAACCGCTGAATGTGTATGTGAATTCGTCGGTTGTTGTTTTGCTCGGCGTGGTCGGTGTCGGTAGTTCGCCATAATCCACGTTCAGTATTTCACTGTTGTTGTCGCCATCAATGAATGTTATCTGATATTTACGTACAGTGCTGTTGTATGTGGCAGTGTATTCGGCGGGTGCGGTGACAATTGCAAGCTCAGGATCCCATCCGGCAAATTCGTATGTATAGTGGTCGTCTTGCGAGCGCATAGGGTCAGCTGGTGCTGGCATCTGGCCATACTCTATTTCTTCCGTGTACAATATGTTCCCATTGTAATCAAGGAATGTTATAGTGTGCGTGGCGGCACCGTCAACCACGAATTTTGCTGTGTAGGTGGCCGGACCGGTTACAGGTGCCAGAGCAGGATTCCAACCAGAGAATTTGAAAATGCTTACGCCATCTGTCGGCTTCCCAGGTTCAACTCCGTTGAATTCGGGAGTGACGCCATATTTGAAATTCGATTGATACAGTTCCGTACCATCGTAATTGACAAATGTGATGGGGTAGATATTCACTGTCGAAGAGTATTGTGCAGTGTAGGTTATGTCACCTGTTACCTTTGTTTCGTTGGTAATGGCAGGATCCCATCCGCTGAACGCATAAGTGTATTGAGCAGTGTTCGTTTTTTGTGGTGTTGAACCATTATAAGCGGGATGCAAACCATATAAGTAAGTGTTGCTTTCAAGTTCATTTCCGTCGTCATTTACAAATCTTACAGTATATGAACGTTTTGTTCCGATGAATGTGGCAGTGTATATGGCATCACCGGTAACTTCCGTAATTTCAGGTGTCCAACCGGAGTGTGAATAGGTGAATTCCGCGTTTTGCAGTTTGGTAGGAGTGTCACCGCCATACGTAGGCGTTGTTCCGTAATTGAATGAATGATGCCAAAGTTCGTTGCCGTCTTCGTTTTTGAATGTTATTGTATAAGCGCGAAGTGTGTGGTTGAAAGTGGCTTTGTATGTTGTGTTGCCTTTAACCGTTTCAATTGTCTTGTCCCAACCGTTAGTCCATGTGTAATTGTATTGAACATCAGACTCTTTAGTGGGCGCACCACCAATGTATGATGGCATTTGGCCGTATTCAACTTCCGATGATTGCAAAACATCATCGTTCCAGTTCACAAACTGTATGGTGTATTTGTTTTTGGTGGCGTTGAATTGTGCAGTGTAGGTGGCATCGCCGCTTACAGACATGATGGGTTTGTCCCAACCTTTGAAGGTATAGGTGTATTCTGCCGTAGCGGTCTTTCCTGGATTCTCAGGAGCAATTGGCGTTTCGCCAAAATCAAGCACATCGTATGTCGCATTGCCGTCACCGTCGATGAATGTTATTGTGTATGAGCGCACAGTGCTGTTATAGGTGGCTTTGTAAGTTTGTGCACCTGTAACGGCGGCAATTGCCGGTGTCCAACCTGCAAAAGAGTAGGTGTATTGTGCAGTCTGCGCCTTTGTCGGATTGCTGCCATAGGCAGGAGTTTCACCATAAGGCATATTTTCCAAAGTCTTCAGTATCGTGTTGTCATCATCAACAAACGTGATGGTGTAAGTGTTGACAGTTTGGCTGTAAGTGGCTTTGTAGTCTTGATTTTTAGTTACAGCTGTGATTTCCGGATCCCATTTGTCGAAAGTGTAAGTGTATTGTGCGGTGGCCGGACGTGTGGGTGTTCCGTTGAACGAAGGTATTTCGTTCAATGCGTAGTATTGTGTCGCTGTCAGCGGAGAATTATCCCAATTCAGGAAATTGATGGCGTAAGGAACGTTGGCTGTCGAGAATTGTGCAGTGTATACAGCATCGCTTACTGCGGCAACCACTGTAGGTGACCATCCGCTGAACGAGTATGTGTATTGTGCGTCTGATGGCTTTTGTGGAGTGTCGCCGGTGTATGTTGGCAAAACATTGTAATTAACAATTACAGGTGAGCCCAAAACAGACCCGTCGTAGTTTTTGAAAGTTATTGTGTATGTGCGCAATGTCGGAGTGAACAGCGCTTTATAGTCACATGTTCCTTTAACGGTTTCTATATTTTTATCCCACCCGGCAAATGTATATGTGTATTGTACATCGGCTTCTTTTGTAGGTATTGCACCTTTATATGTAGGAGTTTCGCCGTAGTCCAGTTCTTCCGTTTGCAACACTTCGTTACCATTCATAAACCTGATGGTGTATTTATTTATTGTCTCGGTAAACTGTGCTTTGTAGTCTTTGTTGCTTGTAACTGCAGTAATCTCAGAATCCCAGCCATTGAAAGTGTAGGTGTATTGTGCTGTGGCAGGTTTCTCAGGTGTTTCGCCTATGTACGACGGTGTTTCACCGTAATCCAATTTGTTGGATTGCAGAACGTTCTCTCCGTTCATGAATCGAATGGTGTATTGGTTCACCGTTGAATTGTAGGTGGCCGTGTAAGTTGCAGCATCGGTGACAGCTGTAGGAGTAGGTGTCCAATTTGCGAAGGTGTATGTGTATTGCGCGGTGGCAGGTTTCGTCGGAGTTGAGCCGTTATACGATGGCACAGTTCCGTAGTTTACATTTATCACGCCAAGTTGAGTCCCGTCTTCATTTTTGAATGTTATTGGGTATGAACGCACAGTGCTGGTGTATGTCGCAGTGTAGTCTTTCGCACCAGAAACGGGCGTGATGTCTGGCGACCATTTATCGAATGTGTAATTCCATTGCTGAGATGATGTTTTTTGCGGTGTTGAGCCAGAGTATACGGGTGTCGTGCCAAAATTGACATCACCGATCTGTAATACAGCACCATTATCATTCAAGAATCTGATAGTGTATGGAATTGGCTCGAAATAGCCTGTATAGGTTTTGTTTTCAGTCACGGTTATATCGAGTGAAGGATTTGTCAGGTTGGGGTCTTCGTTCCAATTTACAAAACGGTAACCGGTCTCTGGCATGGCATTAAGTGTTACTGTAGCATCCACTTCGTATGTTCCAAAACCTAGGCACGAACCCCATTCGGCATTGTTTGATGCTGTTGTTATAGTGTATGTTAATTTGGAAAAATATGCAGTGTAGGTCTTGTCGCCAGTTGCAGTAACAGTGCGTGTGAGTTCTGGTGTCCGGTTCCCTGGTTCATCGTCCCAATACGAAAGTTGGTATTTCGGGTTCGGCGTAGCCGAAAATGTGACTTCATCACCAAACACTGCGGTTTGTGATGTGGGCGATGTTGTGCCATAACGATTGTCGTTTGTTGCGGTCTTGATAGTAATGCTACCAGATTTTATTTCTGCGCTATATGTTATTTCGCCGGTATATGATCCGGTTTCTTTGATAATTATAACGCGCGGGTCATCTGTTGAGCCGTCTTCCCATTTTGAGAATTTCACACCTGTTCCGGTAATGTCGCAATATAGAGTGACAGTATCACCATAAAAAAAAGTGTTTTCGGGGGATGTCACAGTCATGTTCGTGCCTGTGGTTGCTATTGTGGTCGAGCCTTTGGTTGCAGATACTTGGTAATAATCTTTCACATTTAACTGATTAAACCAGTTCCCCAGTTGAGAAGTGGATTTTTTTAGTGTGATTCTATATGGTTTCGGGTCAAAAAACGCTTTGTAGCGGTATATTATCGACAAATCTTCCTTGTCAATGGCAATTGTGCGAGGGTTGCTGGTGTTGCCGTCTTGCCAGTGAGAGAATGTGCCAAAGCTTGTCGGCACGGCAGTTATTGTCATTTCGTAGCCTTCGCAGTCGGCACGGCTGGTTATTTCCACATCGCCCAATTCAATATTGTTGGTTTCAACGTAGAACTCAACAACCACGGCGTTCTGAATATGGCCGCCGCCATACGAGCCCCAGTTTCCATTGTTTGAGTAGGTGGCCGCTTCGCCGCATGGCACAAAAATACCGGTAAGTGTTGTGCCTTCCACAGACTTGTGCAGGGTTGGCGGTGTTGATGCTTTCAGAACAAGAGTTTTCAGGTTCGGGCATTGGTCGAACGAACCGTACTCAATGTCCACCATGGTTGTTGGAATGGTGATGGATTGCACCAGTCGCAAGTGATAGAGTGCGTCAGTCGCAGCATATACAGTACCTTCGGGAATAACATATTCAATGGTGTTCAATGCTTCCGGGAAACAAACCAATATTGTTGTGTCTGCCGAATACAGAACACCGCCGATGCTTACAAAGTGTGTGTTCGCAGGGTTGACTGATATATAGTTGAATTTGTCACATTCAGTGGCCCAGCGTCCCATCACATGTTCCACGTTCGGACCAATTTCAATTTGCTCAAGCTTCTTGCAACTGCGGAATGCTTCATAGTTGATGAGTGTCAAAGATGATGGCATTGTTATTGATGTCAGCTTTTGGCAATTGTAGAAAAATGCCGCACCAATCGATGTGATGCCTTCTTCTATAATAACGGTGGTAAGATAATCGCGCAGATAGATGGGGTTACGATTTGTCCCAAAATTTGTGTTTAGAGGCGAGTTGCCGGTGTATTGAGCACCATTCTGCGTCCCGGTAACACCATTGCCGGTATGGTCGAGTTGCGAATATGAAGAGTAATACGTCCAACTGCCATGATAATTGTACAACTCGCCATTTCCGTAGATGCGCATAATACCGGTTTCAGTATCCATTTCGTACCGTGCGTTGGGTCCGGCATCACCTTCGTAATGAGCCGCAAACGCCGAGTTGTTAATTGCGAACATAATCGCAATTGCTACTGTCAGTCTAATCATTGTTTTCATATCCGTAAGTTTTTAAAGTTATTTCCCCATAAAACCGTATTGTGGCGCACACTATAGGTGCAAACCAAACTGTTATACGCCAAAAATAATCATAAGTTAGTGATTTATGGCAAAATAGTGATGAAACGGCGATATCGTTAGACAAACAACCCTGCGGAAAAACATCTAGTTTTATTCAACCCACCAAACCGATTGGTTTTTCTTATTCCGGCTTGTTCAACTTTTTTTTGGCCCATTGTGCCAAAAATGAACTTTTTTGCGAATTTTACGCTTTCTAACAAACTAAAATATTTCGCTATGAGCTTATATGAGAAAGTCGAGAACGACATAAAAGCCGCAATGCTGGCTAAAGAGAAAGAGAAACTTGAGGCCTTGAGAGCCATCAAAGCCGCATTCCTGTTGGCAAAAACCGAGAAGGGCGCATCGGAAATCCTGTCGGAAGACACCGAGTTGAAGGTGATTCAGAAACTTGTAAAACAACGTAAGGAATCGGCGGAATTGTATCGCAACGGCGGCCGTAACGAGTTGGCCGACAGCGAGATGTTCCAAGCCGAAGTTATCTCGCAATATCTGCCCGCACAGTTGAGCGAGGCCGAAATTGAGACTGAAGTTCGCAAGATTGTTGAGGCTGTGGGCGCCAAAGGTCCGCAGGATATGGGCAAGGTGATGGGCACCGCCAACAAGCAGTTGAGCGGCAAGGCCGAGAGCCGCGTCATTGCACAAAAAGTGAAAGAGATTTTGGCATCGTTGTAAATTATTATGGGAGTGCGCTTTATCGGCGCATTCCGTTTTTTTTGAAGAATATGAAATTATCGCTCAAACGCCCGATTGTCTTCTTCGATTTGGAGACCACCGGCATCAATATCGTAACCGACCGCATTGTTGAAATATCGTATCTGAAGGTTTGGCCCGACGGCCGCGAGGAGCAGAAAGCCTACCGCATCAACCCCGAAATGCACATTCCGGAGGAAGCCACCGCCGTGCACCACATCACCGACGACGATGTGCGCGACAAACCCACTTTCAAGCAGTTTGGCAAGCAGTTTGCGCAGATTATCGAGGGTTGCGACCTTGCCGGATTCAACAGCAACAAGTTCGACATTCCGCTGCTGGCCGAGGAGTTTGAGCGTGCCGGTGTTGATTACGATTTCACGCGCAGCCGCTTTGTCGATGTGCAGGTCATCTTCCACAAGATGGAGCAACGCACACTGAGCGCAGCCTATAAGTTCTACTGCCACAAGGAGTTGGAAGGCGCTCACGGCGCTGCCGCCGACACCCGCGCAACTTACGATGTGCTGATGGCGCAACTCGACCATTATCAAGGAGTTGAGTATAAAGACAATTCGGGCAAGGTTTCGACACCGGTTGTGAACGACATTGACGCCCTGTCGGAATTTTCGGCACAGAAACGCAGCGCCGATTTTGCCAACCATCTGGTTTACAACGACAAAAACGAGATGGTGTTCAATTTTGGCAAATACAAGAACCAATCTGTCAAAGACGTGTTCCGCAAGGACCCGGGCTACTACAACTGGATTCTGAACGCCGAATTTCCGCTCTACACCAAGCGTGTGCTGACGAAGGTCAAACTCGAAATGGGGAAATAAGTTGGCAGCTGTCGGGGATGTTGAATTGAATAATAACTTGCTGAAATGAAGATACTTGGCATAGGGATGAACTATCGGAAGCACGCCGCCGAATTGGGAATGGCCGTGCCCACGGAACCCGTCGTTTTTCTGATGCCCGAAACGGCGCTCATCACGCGCAATCTGCCGTTTTTCTATCCCGATTTCTCGAATGAGATTCATCACGAGGTGGAACTTGTGCTGAAAATCAACCGTTTGGGCAAGAATATCCCCGAAAAGTTCGCCAACCGCTACTACGACGAGATTGGCATCGGCATCGATTTCACCGCCCGCGACCTTCAGCGCAAGGCCGTTGCCGCCGGCCATCCGTGGACCATTAGCAAAGGCTTCGACGGCGCTGCGCCCATCGGCAATTTCGTGAGCAAGGCGGAGTTGGGCGACCTGAACAACATCGGTTTCTCGCTCGAAAAGAACGGACAATTGGTGCAGCAAGGCAACAGCGCCGATATGATATTCTCGTTCGACGCCTTAATCGCCTATGCGTCAAAGTTTTTCACGCTAAAAATCGGCGATTTGATTTTCACTGGAACACCCGTCGGCGTTGGACCGGTTCAGATTGGCGATAACCTTGTGGCAAAAATCGGCGACCGCGAACTGCTGAATTTCAATGTGAAATAGAGTAAAGAGTAATGAGTAAAGAGTAAATCGGTAACTATCCAATGAAATCTAAACTCTAAACTCTAAACTTTAAACTTTCCCCGTTCCGGTTAGTTTTTTGTTCGTGTTTGCGCTTTTTGCTTATGCGATTGGTTTGTGTTTATGTTTAAATTTGCACAATGAATTGGTTGCTGATGGGCAATCGTATTTAATTGAAAGTCTTATGAATAAAATCGGATTCGATAACGACAAGTACATCAGTATGCAATCGGCGCATATCGATGAGCGCATTGCCAAATTCGGCAACAAACTGTATCTGGAAATCGGCGGAAAACTGTTCGACGATTATCACGCATCGCGTGTGCTGCCGGGCTTCCATCCCGACTCAAAAATGCAGATGTTGCTGAAACTCAAGGATAAAATTGAGATTGTGGTGGCCATCAACGCCGAGGATATCGAATCGAATAAAATCCGCGCCGACTATGGCATCACCTACGACGAGGACGTGCTGCGCCTGATTGACGAATTTCAGAGCGTGGGGCTGTTCGTCGGCAGCGTCTGCCTGACCAAATTCCACAATCAGCCGACGGCCATAAGGTTCGAGCGGCGGCTGAAAGAGCTGGGCATCGCTTCGTATCGCCATTACAAAATCGACGGTTACCCGAACAACGTTGAGTTCATTGTTTCGGACGACGGCTACGGCAAGAATCAGTATATCGAGACGTCGCGCCCGCTGGTGGTGGTGACGGCCCCCGGACCGGGCAGCGGCAAACTGGCTGTCTGCCTGTCGCAGCTCTATCACGAGCACAAGCGCGGAATCAATGCCGGTTACGCCAAATTTGAGACGTTCCCCATCTGGAACATTCCTTTGAAACACCCAATCAACCTGGCTTACGAGGCTGCCACAGCCGATTTGAACGACGTCAACATTATCGATTCGTTCCACCTCGATGCATATGGCGTTTCAGCTGTTAACTATAACCGTGATGTTGAGGCTTTTTCGGTGCTAAATGCCATGTTTGAAATGATTTATGGTAAAAGCCCGTACAAAAGTCCGACCGATATGGGCGTGAATATGGCGGGCAACTGCATCATCGACGATGAGGTTTGCCGCGAGGCTTCGAAGCAAGAGATTATCCGCCGCTATTACAAGTGCTTGTGCGACAAGAAACGCTACGGCGAGAGCAAGGACAGCCTTGAAAAACTTGAGATGCTGATGCAGCAGGCACATATAAAAGTAACTGATTACAAGGTTGTTGAGGCTGCGATGCGTAAATCGGAAGCTACCGAAGGCCGCCCCGCCGCTGCCATTGAACTGCCCGACGGCACAGTTGTTACGGGCAAGACAACCGACTTGCTCGGCCCGTTGTCGGCGGCGCTGCTTAACGCACTCAAGGAGCTTGGCCATATCGACCAATCGTTCAACCTTGTGTCGCGCCTTGCCATCGAGCCAATCCAGACACTCAAAACCGAATATCTTGGCAGCAGCAACCCTCGCCTTCATACCGATGAGATTCTGATTGCCCTGTCGTCGTCGGCAGCGCATAACGAGTTGGCAGAGAGGGCGATGCAACAGTTGCCGAAACTCAAAGGCTCAACAGCTCACACAACGGTGCTGGTTAGTTCAATCGACGAATCTACATTCAAGAAACTAGGCATAAACCTGACCTGTGAGCCTCGCTACGAGCAGACGAGGATTTATCATAAGCATTGATGGTTGCACTATCGTCTGTTAAATAACTGATAACAAATAAAATGGAAACAATCGCAAAATCGTTGCGTGACTCAAAGGCCGCGCGCTGGACAGTGTTAATCATCGTGTCGTTCACAATGATGTGGGGCTACTTCCTTACCGACGCCCTGTCGCCGCTGATGACAATGCTCGAAGAGCAGATGGGCTGGACAAGCCTTGAGTTCGGACAGTTCAACTGGGCCTACTGCTGGTTCAACGTGTTCTTGTTTATGCTCATTTTCGGCGGCATCATTCTCGACAAAATGGGAGTGAGGTTTACCGGAATTGTAACCTGCATATTGATGTTTACTGGCGCGCTAATTAAGTATTACGCAGTGAATTACATATCGCCTGCGCCAGAGGCTGGCACCATTTTCGGAATGCGCACGCAGGTGTTTGTGGCCTGCTTCGGCTACGCCATTTTTGCCGTTGGCACCGAGAATTGCGGAATCACCGTGTCGAAGGTCATCACCAAATGGTTCGCTGGCAAAGAGTTAGCCTTGGCAATGGGCGTTCAGGTAGCCGTGGCCCGACTCGGAACCGCCGCCGCTCTGGTCTTCAGCCCGATGATTGTCAAGCATTTCTCGCTCTCGGCGCCGCTGCTCTTCTCGGCAGTTCTGCTCTGCATCGGGTTGCTGGCTTATCTTGTTTTTTGTCAGATGGATAAGCGTTTCGATGCCGAAGTTGCCCAACAGCAGGGCGAATCCGACGACATTTTCAAGGTGAAAGACCTGAAGCTAATTATCACAAACAAAGGCTTTTGGCTCTTGGCCTTGCTCTGCCTGATGTTCTACTCGGCAGTGTTCCCGTTTATGAAGTACGCTGCATCGCTGATGGAGAACAAATACGGCGTCAGCACCACGCTGGCGGGCATCATTCCGAGTCTGATTCCGTTCGGCAACCTTATAATGACACCGCTTTTCGGCAGCATCTACGACAAGAAGGGCCGTGGCGCCACCATTATGATTATCGGCTCGCTGCTGCTCATTTTAGTGCACGTTCTGTTCGCCCTTCCGCTGATGAACTACTGGTGGTTCGCCGCCTTCATAATGATTGTGCTGGGTGTGGCTTTCTCGCTTGTGCCGTCGGCAATGTGGCCGAGTGTGCCGAAAATCATTCCGCAGAAACTGCTCGGCTCGGCCTACGCGCTCATTTTCTGGGTGCAGAACATCGGTCTGGGCTTTGTGCCGCTGTTCATCGGTTTCGTTCTCGACAAATATTGCCGCGCAGGTGTGCGCATAGTCAATGGCACCGAAGTGACGCAGTACAACTACACCCTGCCAATGGCGATTTTTGCCCTGTTCGGCATTGTGGCTCTGCTGCTTGCGCTGATGCTCAAACGCGAAGACGCCCGCAAGGGGTACGGCCTTGAGAAGCCGAATGTGGTTGCATAAGGCATTGGCTGTCGATAATATAGCAACAAGATAGGCGAACTTCAAACAATCGGTATTATGGCTAAAGTGTATAAAGGCGATTCAACAAGTTACAGCGACCAACTCTACAGAATTGAGAATGGTAGAATCTACAAAGGCGACTCAACAAGTTATAGCGACCAACTTATGCGGGTTGATAATGGTCGGGTGTATAAAGGAGATTCTACAAGTTACAGTGACCAACTCTTGAGAATCGAAAACGGCAGAATCTATAAAGGCGATTCTACTAGTTATAGCGACCAACTGATGCGGTTTGATAATAACAGGGTGTATAAGGGCGACTCTACGAGTTACAGCGACCAACTTTTCAGAATTGATAATGGTAGAATCTATAAAGGCGACTCTACAAGTTATAGCGACCAATTAATGAGAATTGAAGGTCTCGTGACTTTGGCCGAATTGGCAGCTATCTTGTACGCATACAATTACTTGTGGTAGCATAACAAGAGTTTGTTACTCTGTCGGTTGCGGCTTTGTAAAAAGTTGCTCTATGTGACTTACAAAGCGGTCGCTGAATACGTACATTCCTTCGCTTTCGGCAATCGAGTTGTATAACTTGATGAATTCCGCTGGGTTGTAAAACGTTTCCATCATTTGGTCTCTCAAGCCGTGTTTGATGAATAGTTGTGTGATTTTGTATCCTACAGGATGTCCGTGGAACGGGAACAAATTGTAAACCTGCTTTTTGTAATCGTCGTCAGATAATTCACCGTCAAGATTTTGGAATGTCAGACTCTCAAGCTCGGCAAGCAGTTCCGAACTGTTGTTCAATGCTTTAAGGTACTTTTGCTCGTATAATTCGGGATATTCCAATTCAGTCAGATTTCTTGCAGTACTTTCCGAACCCTTTTTGTTTATAAGGTCGGCAATGCCTTCGTCTTGCAGATGGTCGAGAACGATAAGCAACGGCTCACTGTAGATGATGTCGTCGTTTGTGAAATTGTATCTGTAGTTGTGAAACATTTCGTGAGCCATTGATTCGATGCAACCTTGTGGGTATAAGTAAAAGTAATTAAAGTCGAATATGATGCAACTGCCGCAATTGCTAGCGTCGCGGGCGTAACAGAAGAATTCGATGTTCGGGAAGGTGAGCAGAGAGTCAACGGGCGAAGGCAAAAAATCGTGAACGATTTTGGTGGCTTCGGTTTTTACTTTCCCGAAATCGTATGATGCGCGAAACTTCTTTGCGTCGTCAAAATGACTCTGCAGGTTGACATAATTCCTGACAAGTATTTTCATCTTCAAATCAACATCATCATCGGAATCGTATGGCGCCTTTAGGATGCTGTCAAGTTCGGCTTTTTTGTTCGGGGCAAACACCAATTCCGCAGCCCTGCGGACATCGTTCATTTCATCGTCATCACATAGTGTTTTATAGCCTTTCGTATCGAAAAGCCTTGCCCACGTCTCTTCCGCAACTTTTTGATTTTGCGACAGACTGTCAGCAATTTCGAAAAACAAGTCAGATGATTCAAAACTGAAGTTGGTTGTTGGTGCTTTTGTGCACGCTGCGAACAGCATAGCAGTTGCGGCAATTACCGCGAAAGTGATTTTTGTCATATTGTTGTTTTTTTAGTTAGTTAGAATTCGTTGCGAGTTATTTTCAGCCTTTCAGCAATCCGTTCCGCCGCCACATTCCCGCTTTTTATTGCTGCTGATAATTTGCTGATTTTCAGTTCTGTTTTTGCAAAATCCGCCATCCATTGGCAGGTGCGGGTTCCAATTCCTTTGTTCCAAAAATCGGGGCCAAGCCAAACTGCAATTTCGGCCGAGTTGCCGCTGATGTTGCGCAGGCCAACGTTGCCAATCACGTCGCCATAGTAGATGATGGGGAAGTTGCTGTTGCTCTGCAGGTTATCGGCAACCCACACAAGCGCGTCGTCGTAGGTGAACGGCGATGGGAACCAACTCTGCATTTGGGCGGCAATCAGCCGGTTGTTCGAGTAGAACGCCAGCGATGGCTCGTCGCCCGTGCGGTATGGTCTGATAATCAGGTCGCTGCTTTCGTAAAACATTTTGCTATTCATTTCCGGCAATGGCCGTAACCATATTGTCCAAATCAAAATATTGATTTGCAATCTCTTGCAAGTCAGCTGGTTGGGTGTTGAGGATGCAGGCTTGCTCCTCGTTGAAATAGTTGATGCCCGAGCTCAGGTCGATGGCGCGTGAGACGGCCTCGCAGCAGTTGAATGGTCCGTCGAAAATCTGCAGCAGCTCGCCCATCATATAGTTGCGAACAAGAGCCATTTCGGCATTGCTAATTGGTTCGTCTTTAAGCTTTTGCATCTCTTTGCGAACCTCATCGGCAACTTGTTGCGAGTGTCCCGATTTTATGTCGCCGTAAACGCACAGCAGTCCGCTTTGCGCCTGGGGGTGCAGCCTTGAGTAGATGCCGTAAGTGTAACCTTTCTCCTTGCGGATGTTGGTCATCAGTCGCGACCCGAAATAGCCGCCCAGCACCATAGTCAGCATATTCAGCCGGTGGTAGTCGGGGTGGTCCATTTTTATAGTCCTGAGGCCCATTCTGAGGCTCGATTGCACAGCGTCTTTGCGTTTGATAATCTGTGTTTTATCGTTGTTGATTGGCTCTAGGACGAAATCCTTCAGCGTGCTTTTTCGACCGGTTTTTATCTGGCCGATGGTGGCTTCGATGGTCTGCATCACCTTGTCGGTCACGCATCCGGCAACCATCAGCCGGCAGTTGGCCGCGCAGTAGTGTACGGCGTGGAAATCGCGCAGGATTTCGCTTGTGACAAGGTCGTAGTCAGGCAGTTCGGCGCGGCGTCCGTAGGGGTGTGCCCCAAACACCATTTTGTGCATGGCGTTGTTGGCTAAAACCGCTGTTTTTGCTTGATTCACAATGAATTTGTGTTTGCGGTCAGCCATTAATGTTTTCAGTTCCGTTTCCGGAAAGACGCTCTCCTCAATCACCTCGCAGAGGAGCGGCAGCAGCTTGTCGAGGTATTTGTTCAGACAGAAAAGCGAGATTGTTGCGTGGTCGAAATTGCTGTCAGTGCGCAGTTCGGCGCCGTAGAAGTCGAATGTGTCGGCAATCTGTTGCGCCGTGTGGTGGCGTGTGCCGCTCACTAGCATTGTGTTTGCCGTCGAAGCCACCAGCAGCTGGTTCGAGTGGATTACTCCGGCATTGAACATAAGTTCAACAATTACAATCTCTTGTGACCCGCCGGACAAAACATGGTACGGCATTTTGTTTGCTAGGAATCCGCACTCGTCTTTGGGCAGGTTTATTTCTGTAATTTGATGATATACTGGGGCTTTCTGCCTGTTTAGCTCTTTGTTCATTGCTTGCTTGTTTGAGCCGATTTATAAAATAGTGTTGAGCTGTTTTCGTGGCGGAACAGTCGCTGTGCGGTTTGTGCAATGTCTTCCACGCTGACTTTCTGATATTTATCGGCATCGGTGTTAATCATTGCTGCGTCGCCGAGCATTTCGTAGTAGGCTAGGTTCATAGCTTTGTTGAGTACGTTCACCTCCGAAATGGTTTTCTTCACCTCGATGTTGTTCTTTACTTTGGTCAGCTCGTGGTCGTTTATCGGCTTCTCCCATAGCGATCTAAGTTCGTTTTTGATGCTCTCCTCGGCTTGCTCATACGTCACACCGTCGCTCAGTTTGCCCTCCACAATGAACAGTCCTGGGTCCATATCGCCAGTGATGTAGGCGTTCACATCGGTGAATATTTTTTGCTCTTTTACAAGATGTTGCTTTATCCGCCCCGACTCACCCCCAGCCAGAATGTCCGAAATCAGGTCGGCGGTGTGGTAGTGTGGCCCCAGACGTCCGTCCATATGGTATCCTTTGTAGATGGCGTTCAGCGGCTCGTTGCGTTTTAGCACAAGAAGCTGAGGAACGGTCTGCTCAGGCTCCACAGGCAGCGGTGTAATGTGGGTGTTGCGGCGTAGAATTGGTCCGAACCACTTGTCGGCCAGGGCTTTAACCTGCTCGGTTTCAACATCGCCGGCCACAACCAAAATAGCGTTGTTGGGGGCGTAGTAGTTGTAAAAGAAGCTGTTAACTTCGTCCATACTGGCGTATTTAATCTCTAACGTGTCCTTGCCGATAGTTGGCCACATATACGGATGTTTCTGATATGCCAAGTATCTCATAATCAGCATCCAATCGCCGTATGGCTTGTTCAGATAGCGCTGGTTATATTCCTCAATGACAACGTTTTTCTGGATTTCGAGTTTTTCGGGTGTGATGTTGAGTTCCAGCATCCGGTCCGATTCGAGCCAGAAGGCAGTTTCGATGTTCTGCTTGGGCAGGGTGATATAGTAGTTGGTGTAGTCGTTTGTGGTGAAAGCATTGCATTCGCCTCCAGCAACTTGCAGATGATGGTCGAAATCGTGGATGTTTTTCGAGCCGTCGAACATCAGGTGCTCAAAAAGATGTGCAAACCCTGTGCGTTCGGGGTTTTCGTTGCGCGCACCCACTTTATACAGCAAGTTGACGGCCACTATAGGAGTCGTTCTGTCTTGATGCACAATTAGTTGCAATCCGTTGTCGAGCGTTAATCTGTCAAATTGTATCATAGTCGCAAATGTATTATTAAATGGAATTTTGTAAAAATTATATTTGCGGAATGAAACAGCTTTTTTGCATTGTTTTTTGTGTTTTTCCGATGTTTTTCGGTCTGTCGGCGCAGCCTGTTTGCAGTGGTCGTCCTGTAGGCTTGCGCCGAGCAATGCCACGATTGCACGATGTGGTGCAATTGCCGTCACGTCAGCAACTTGCCCAAGGCAATTTTAACGGAATGGCGGTGGTTGCCGATGCCTTCGCAGTGCCCATTGCCACCAATATGAACCCGTGCAACAGCGGGCAGTGGGAAACCGTTGCCGACACCAATGTCTGGCGCCTTGCCATCAGCTCCCCAGGGGCTTTCTCTCTCAATCTGCTATTCGCCGATTTCCGTCTGCCGCAAGGTGCGCGCCTCTACATCTATAATGCCGACACCACCAAGGTCTTGGGCGCCTACACATCGGTCGATAATGCCGCTGTGCTGCCCACGCCGCCCGTTAGTGGCGATGTGCTGCTGGTTGAGTACAATGAGCCGGCAAACGCTGATTTTCAAGGCTTCTTCAATATTACTCAGGTGGCGCACGATTTCAAAGACGCTTTCGCCGATGAACTAAAGCCAGGCAAATGCCAGGTCGGCCTTACCGATGAGCAGCAGCGCGAGTGGGGCGACGAGCGGCGGTCTGTCTGCCGCATCTTGGTTGGTGGAACGGTCTTGTGCACAGGCGTTTTGCTCGCCACCGCCAACCATTCGTTTGAGCCCTATGTGCTCACGGCGCGCCACTGCATCTATTCCGAAAAGCAGGCGCAGACGAGCATTTTTTATTTCAACTACGATGCTGATACTGTTGAAAAACAATATGTTATAGGTTCAAATCTTGTGGCTGTCAAGCATAACGACGAAGGCTTTCTTGATTTTGCCCTTGTTCGGCTAAATGGTGTAATACCAGACTCTTACAATGTTTATTATGCCGGTTGGGATGTCAGCGGCGCTGTGCCGAAAGGTGGCACATGCATTCACCATCCGCAGGGCGGGCCGGTGGCCATTGCCGTCGATAGCGATTCGCTCCCGGTGGCTTCGTACCGCAATTTCGACGGCAACACATTCTTCAATGTGGCCGAGTGGGACGAAGGCGCAACCGAGCAGGGTTCGTCAGGCGCGCCGCTTTTCGATGCCAATCATAGGGTAGTGGGTTTGCTGGCTGGCGGTGATTCTGACTGCGATTATCCAATGAACGATTACTTTCAGATGCTATCGGTCTGCTATGATCGTTATCAGTCTGACTCATTGCAACTTGCGCATTGGCTCAATCCCGGTGGTCTGCCAATCACCGCTATCGATGGGAATGCCGGTCGCACTTCCGCCATCGGTTCAAAGACGGTTGCCGCACCAGTTTCGGTCTATCCCAATCCGGCCACGACTGAGATTTACTTGGCGGTTGAAAACGAGCCTGTTACAGCTGTTAGATTGACTGATTTGGAAGGTCGTACAGTTATGAGCGAGAGTTTCTGCGGTCAAAAAAACGTGGTGCTCAATATTGGACGTTTGCCGTCGGGCGTGTATGTTTGCAACGTGGAATTATCCAATGGTAATGTTGACAAATCACTGATAATTAAGGAGTAAATGGTGAAGGGTGTAATCTTCGACTTCAACGGAACCATGTTTCTTGACTCGCCGTTGCATGAGCGTGCGTGGATTGAGATGGCCAAAAAATTACGTACAAAGCCGCTTGGCATCGAAGAGTTTTATGCCAATCTGCAAGGGCGCACCAATCTGCAAATAATTACATATCTGCTTGGACGTCAGCCTTCTGCCGACGAGCTTGAGAGTATAACCGAGGAGAAAGAGCTGCTCTATCGCACGCGTTGTTCGGCGTCCGATGGTTTGCACACGCTTGCACCCGGTGTTGAGAGTTTTCTTAATCAGCTCAAGCCGACGGGCGTTCCATTTACCATTGCCACAGGCTCTTACCGCCCCAACGTCGAGTTCTATTTCAGCCATTTGCACCTTGAAAAATGGTTCCGTTTCGACGATGTGATTTACGACGACGGTACCTATCCGGGCAAACCGTCGCCCGACATTTTCTTGAAAGCTGCTGATAAAATTGGCGTAAAACCAGCTGGCTGCTTGGTTTTTGAAGATTCATATGCGGGAATCCGCTCGGCAGTAGCAGCCGGAATAGGGCGCATTGTAACTGTTGAGCGGTCGCTCGATGCGACCAAGGTGGCACAAATTGGTAGCGTTTTTGCCATGCGCGACGGCTTTGTGGGGCTCGGTATCGACATTCTGCGTTGAGTTGTTGATAATAAGTTGATTAAAAAGACGGAGTCCCGATAGACAGCACAGCGGCGGCGGTTACCTTTGTCGGAAAACGTTGGAAAATGCAGAAACAAGACCCCAAATTGAGGCGTACGCACAAGCTGACAATTATGTTCAACGACTATGAGGCCGAGGCTTTCGACCGTTACTGCAAGCGATACAAAGTCGAAAACCGCGCCAAAGTGGTTCGCGAGGCCATCATCACACGGGTTTTCGCCGACATCGACCGCAACCACCCGACACTTTTCGACAAAGAAGAACTTGACCGGCTTGAATATCGTATTTAGAGTTGTCGGGTTGATAATCAGTTGTTTATTATTTAGAACGATATGGCAGATTTTAAAGATTTGGTTCAGATTCGCTACTCGTGCCGCAACTATGGTTCGATAGCTATTGATGATGCGTTGATTGAGCAATTGCTTGAAACAGCGCACTTTGCACCGTCGGCAACCAATGCGCAGCCGTGGCGTGTTTTCGTGGTTAAGTCAACCGATGAGCTCAAAAAGGTGCGCCAGGCCTACAATCGTGAGTGGTTTGCAACAGCCCCAGTGGTGCTGATGCTCTGCGCCGAAACCGGCAAGGCTTGGACTCGTGCCGACGGCAAGAACCACGCCGATATCGATCTTGCCATACTTGCCGATCATATCACTTTGGCTGCCGCTGATTTGGGCCTTGCTACCTGTTGGGTTTGCAACTTCGACGCCGCAATGCTCTCGCAGAATTTCAATCTCAGCCCCGATTGCAAACCTGTGGTTTTGTTGCCGTTAGGCGTTCCTGCAACAGACGATATCCCGCCCAAGAAGCGGAAAGATTTGTCCGAGTTTGTAGAGTGGCTGTAGAGAAAGTTTAGAGTTGGGAATATAGGGATGCGACACTGCCACGTCCGAATAATCAAAAATTGTAATTCAGTCAATCAATCAGTTATT
>CAMKOM010000041.1 GCA_946414435.1 uncultured Bacteroidota bacterium | reverse complement strand
GCGACAGAGTATGCGCGCCAGGCATCTGATGACAGAATAGCTGACAGAGTAAAGACCATCGAAGACAGCGGGACTCAGATACTGAAGATCGATGAAGAAACCTATAAGGCTATAGTTGATGAAAGTGCCGGAGTGCGTGAAAGCATTAAGGAAAAAGTATTTAAAATCGTCAACCGACTTATAGTTGAATGTATTGAACATCGCGATCTCGCCATTGTCTGTGAGCACGAAATCGAACGATGCTGGCATTAGATTGACATATACGCGCTTTCCTCCGCTCTCGAGCTTGCCCTTAAGCGTCAGTTCCTCAATAAGCGGCACCGACTGATGATAGAACCTTACAGCCTCGAACCTGGCTCTTAACACATTTGCCAGCACTGTGGGCATGCAGAAAATCACATACGACGAGTTGCCGAAAATGTAGTTCGACATCAGCTCGTAGCCGTGCGGCAAATCGTGATTGAATTTAAACCATACCTCTTTGTCGTTGTCGGCAAAAAAAGCCGACGGCACAAACGTGTAGGCATCGGTGTAAAACATCAGTTTAACATGCTTAAACGGACATTGCAGCAATGGCTCACTATCAACAGTCGAGTCAATCTGTTTGGCGATTGTTTTGTATGATGTCACTCTATTAAACTGGTAATGAGCAATAGCCACATATTTATTACGTTCGCGGTCAAGCACAGTAAACGAAAATCCCTTCAGGAAAACCTGAAGGGACAGATGGTATTTGTCGACGTTGACGTAGTCGAACGATTTGTCTATGAAATGTACGTTCTGCAACAAATCAGTACACTTAAATTACTCCCAGTTTCCGGCTCCGTTGTTGATTTCGGTAACCGAACCAACTTTCAAACCTTTGTAGTCAAGTCCGTCGTTAAGGTTGATAATTTCTTGCTCATCAAGACCTTGCAGTATATACTTGCTTGGTGCTGATGCCTCAAACACTTTCACTTTCAACTTCGATGCAGTCTCAATCACGCCTTTTTTAAGTGTGAACTCACGACCACCAGAATAAGGGATGAAACGCAACGAGTCGATTTTGTAGTTTGCAGGATATAGTGAATCAAGCACAGATACCTTTGTGGTGTCACGGATAATCATACCCTTCTGAATAGCCTCTTTTTCTGTGATTTGGCCGAGCAAATCCTCGGGAATTTCACCAATCCTACGGATAATAGAGAACTGTCCTGTCTTGACAAAGTCAATTAATGTGTCAAAACTTGCGGTATAATCACCATTAACTTCCTTATACGCACCTTCTGCGGTACGGATGTCTTTCAGTTTTTGAATGGTCTCGGCATAACGCTTTGTCTGCTCTTTTTGGAATGCGATGGGATTGGCTATGCTTTGAACTGTAGCGTATGCCAAAAAAACAATCAACGCTGCTAACAATACATGAATAAGTGCTTTCATTACAATATAAATGTTTAGTTTTAAATTATTAACTGTTTAATGCAAAGCCGCAAAACTGCTTGATATCAGCCATACGCGCCTTGCAAACGAGTGCAAATATAAAACTTATTTTAGTTTGGCAAATCCGTTTGTTTTTTTTTAGTTCGTGGCATGAATAAAAGTGTTTCGGAACAGTTGACAGACGCCTTGGGGTATATGCCGACACTCGACCAGCAAGAGTTGATTGTGCGGATTGCAGCGTTTGTGGGCAATTATTTCTCGCCCGACCACCGCGACGACACACTTATAATAAAAGGGTACGCCGGAACCGGAAAGACTTCGATGTTGGCCGCGCTTGTCAATGTGCTGCCAAAAATCGGGCTTAAATCGGCGCTGCTCGCCCCCACAGGCCGCGCCGCCAAGGTGCTTGCCAACCATTCGGGACATCAGGCGCTCACCATCCACAAGAAAATATACCGGCAGAAATCGGCCACCGCCAACGGCTTGGGCAGTTTCGCGCTCGACAAGAACAAGCACCAACGCACCATATTTATAGTCGACGAAGCGTCGATGATAGCCAATGACTCGTCGGAAAACTCCATTTTTGGCAGCGGCCGCCTGCTCGACGACCTTTTTGAGTACGTCTACAGTGGCGAGATGTGCAAGCTGATTCTTGTGGGCGACACTGCGCAGCTGCCGCCCGTAGGGCTGACCGTGAGCCCTGCGCTCGATGCCAAGGTTATCAGCGAGATGGGCTTCAGCGTCAGCCAATTCGAGTTGAAGCAAGTTGTGCGGCAGTCTGGCGATTCGGGTATACTGCACAACGCTACTCTCCTGCGCCAATCGCTTGCCGACAACTTGCAAGGCTATCCTGCCCTGACTGTGTCGGACTTTGCCGATGTGCGGCGAATCACAGGCGGCGAACTTATTGAAGAGATTGAGAACTGCTACGTCGAGTTCGGCATCAGCAACACCATGGTGCTCTGCCGCTCGAACAAGCGCGCCAATAAATACAACGAAGGCATCCGCCGCACCATTCTCTGGCGCGATGAAGAGATTTCGAAAGGCGACCTGCTGATGGTGGTCAAGAACAACTACTTCTGGCTCAGCGACGAAGAAAAAGAAACAACACCGTTCATCGCCAATGGCGACATTGCCGAAATCACACGCATCGGCAAATACCGCGAACTCTACGGATTCCGCTTTGCCGACGTTGACTTGCGGCTGACGGACTACCCCGAAATTGAGATTCAGACAAAGATTATGCTCGACACGCTCACATCGGAGTCGCCGTCGCTCACATGGGCAGAGAACCAACGGCTGTTTGAAGCCGTGATTGCCGACTACGCCGACATTGGCAACAAGCGTGAACGCGTGAAAAAGGTTAAGGAAAACCCATATTTCAACGCGCTTCAGGTGAAATTCAGCTACGCCATCACCTGCCACAAGGCTCAGGGCGGACAATGGCAGGCCGTGTTCATCGACCAAGGCTGGCTCACTGACGATATGCTCAACACCGAATATCTGCGGTGGCTCTACACAGCCTTCACGCGACCAACCGTGCGGTTGTATTTAGTCAATTTCAAGGACGAATTTTTCAAGTAGCCAATGACCGACACCACCTCAAAACGCCCCGAAATATTGATTGTTGACGACATTCTTGCCAACCGTCTGATATTGAATGACATAGCCACCGCCATCGGATACAAATGCACCGCCGCGCGCAATGGCGAAGAAGCCATAAACGTAGCGCAAGAGCGGCACTTCGACATGATCCTGATGGATGTTGAAATGCCCGTGATGAACGGACTTGAAGCAACAACTGCCATCCGTACCAACATAGGCCCGAACACGCAGACGCCCATCATTGCTCTCACCGCCCATACCAAAGATGAGATTACCGACGAGCTTGCAACATCGGGATTTTCAGACATCATGGAAAAGCCGTTTGTTTTCAGCAAAATCAAAACAATGGTGGACCGGTATTGCCATATATAAATATGATTAATGATGTAATGGATCTCGGTCGCGCATAGGCGAAACACATTATTGTTTGTCATCGATTAAAAATCAAAAAAAAGAGTGTTTTTTATTTTCACCATTAAAATTATTGGCCTATATTTGCGGACACTTTTGAAAGGTAATTTAATTTATTGATTATAAAACATTTTAAACATGACAAAAGCAGATATCGTTAGCGAAATCGCTAAAAGTACAGGCATTGAGAAGGTAGCAACCTTGAAAATTGTCGAAGCTATGATGGAAAACATCAAGAGTTCAATCGAAAAAGGTGACAACGTTTACCTTAGAGGTTTTGGCAGTTTTATTGTTAAGAAAAGAGCAAAGAAAACAGCCCGTAATATTTCAAAGAACACTTCGTTGGTAATTCCGGAACACTTTATCCCGGCATTTAAGCCTGCAAAGTCTTTCATGGTTAAAGTAAAAAACAGCGTAAAAAAATAATTTAAACAATACGATTATGCCAAACGGAAAGAAACACAAAAGGCACAAAATGGCTACGCACAAGCGTAAAAAACGCCTTCGCAAGAATCGTCATAAGAAGAAATAATTCTCTTTAAGATGAACTTACAATAAACCTTCTGAGCATGCTCTTAAGGTTTATTGTTTTTATTATAGGTAGCACTCAAGCATTTCGTCGCAAAGCGGTTCGCCTGCTACGATTTTTGCCGTCTTGTGGTGGTTACAGGTTGTCAGAGTATTATTTAGCATCTGTCTATCCTCAAAACTAATCCCAACAACGGCTAACTTTCTTTGAGCGCCAACCATATAGCCATTCAGAAAAAACTATAATGCCAACAGGACGACCGGCACAGATGATTTTTTGTGCACTTCGCCTTATAACTGTTTGACAATCTTATACATTGCACATGAACAAGGAATTGGTGATTAACGCAACTCCGTCGGAAGTTGTAATTGCACTGGTCGAAGATAAAACACTGGTTGAGCTCAACCGAGAAAAAACGAACACCAACTTTTCGGTGGGCGACATATATCTGGGTAAAGTCAAGAAGATTATGTCGGGGCTGAATGCCGCGTTTGTTGATGTCGGTTATGACAAAGACGCATTTCTGCACTATCTCGACCTTGGGCCGCAATTCCGTTCAATCAACAAGTTCGTGCAGAGCAACCTTGAACGCAAGAACCCACTCACGTCAATCAGTAACTTCGATATGGAAGAAGAGATTGACAAGCACGGAAAAATAAGCCAAGTGCTCCGCGACGGGCAAACAATTCTGGTGCAGATTGCCAAAGAACCTATTTCAACCAAAGGCCCGCGCTTGACATCGGAAATATCGATTGCCGGACGAAATCTAGTGCTTATTCCCTTCTCTGACAAGGTTTCGGTATCGCAAAAGATTCAGTCGCAAGCCGAGCGCGACCGTCTGCGCAAGATGGTTCAGAGTGTGAAGCCGAAGAATTTCGGTGTGATTGTCCGCACAGTGGCCGAAAACAGCAGTCTTGCCGACCTTGACGCCGAAATGCGCGAGCTGATGGACAAATGGAACTCCGCTTTCAAAAACATCAAAAGCCAACCACCAAAACTGCTCATCGGCGAACTTGACCGCACAACCGCCATGCTTCGCGACATGTTCACTCCTGAATACAACAACATCTATGTGAACAATGCCAAACTGTACGAAGAGACAAAAGAGTACATCCGAAACATTGCACCCGACTGCGAGAAGATTGTAAAGCTATACGATGGCGCACAACCAATTTTTGAGCATTTCGGACTCGAAAAACAGATAAAATCGCTTTTTGGCAAGACCGTCGCCATGCAAAAAGGCGCATACCTAGTTATCGAACGCACAGAAGCTCTGCACGTTATCGATGTCAACTCGGGCAACCGCACACAGAACAACACCAATCAGGAAGAGAACGCCATTGATGTGAATTTGGTTGCCGCCGCCGAGATTGCACGACAGTTGCGCTTGCGCGATATGGGCGGAATCATTGTCATCGACTTCATCGACATGCACACTGCCGAGAACCGTAATAAATTGTATGAGTTCATGAAAGAATGCATGCAGAACGACCGCGCCCGCCACCATGTGCTACCGCTCAGCAAGTTCGGTTTGATGCAGATTACTCGTCAGCGTGTCCGCCCGGAAACAACCGTACGTACGCTCGAGAAATGCCCATCGTGCAACGGAACCGGCGAAGTCACACCCACATTCCTTCTAATTGACGAGCTCGAAAATATTATCTGCTGGGGTCTGAAGGCATACAAACGGAAACGCATCACTTTGGCTGTACATCCGTTCATTGCGGCCTACTTGAACAAAGGGCTGTTCTCTATCAAGCTGCGCTGGAAGATGAAATACCTGCATCGGCTGAAGGTTGTGGCCGCAAGTTCGAACGCATTCCTCGAGTATGCATTCCTGGATAAGGACAACGAGAAGATTTACCTTTAATTCTTCATCCGCAAAACAAACAGCAGACTCACCCCAAAAACTTCTCTAGTATCGACAGCATCTTTTTCATCTGTATCGGCTTGGCAATAAAGTCGTTACAGCCGGCATTGATAGCTTTCACGACATCGGCGTACATTGCGTATGCGGTTTGCGCGATGATTGGAACCTTGGTGTTGAACGTGCGGATTTGCCGCGAGACGGTGTATCCGTCCATGTCTGGCAACTGTATGTCCATGAGCACCAAATCAACATCGGGGTTGGCCTTGATATAGTCGATGGCGTGCTGTCCATCGACAGAACGCGACAATTGCAGAACACCATGCAGTTTCAGCATGGCTTCGATAAGGATGTAATTGGCGTCGGTGTCTTCAACAACAAGGATTTTCTTTCTAGCCCATTTGTTGTTTTTTGCTGTGGACTGACCCACATTAGGCTGCATAACGCCAATGGGGTGCGTAAAAAAGAACTGCGTCCCCTCGCCCGCCGTCGAGTAGCACCAAATGCGGCCTTTCTGGTGCTCGACACACTTGCGCGCGGTGCTCAGTCCCAAACCCGCATGCCCGTCTTTGCCAATAGTGCAGAACGGTTCGAATATTTTTTCCTGCAAGTCGGCCTTGATTCCTTGGCCGTTGTCTTTCACAAAGAAGACTATCTCGTTGTTGTCAGATGAGCCAAATCCTACATGAATATCGGTAACGCCCTTTGATTCAGTAGCATTGTCAATCAGACAATTAAAAATAGTGGTCAGAATATGGAGATCGGTATATATTTTAATGGTATCGTCGGGAAAATCGAGTGTGAACTTTATTCCATGTTCCGCCAATTCGTTCACTTTTTTGATGTGATAATCAGTAAGCAGCTGAATGACATCTATGGTTGTCGGCTCATACTTCTGCAGACGAGCGCTAATACCGGTCCATTCGGCAATGCGGGTGATTGATGTGAACAAATTGGTGTTTTTCAACTCCGGGCAGGTCTCAATCAGCCGCACCCCAAGCAGTTTGATATTGGCGGCAATGCTGCTGTTGCTTTCAATGATCCGCTGTTTCTCTTTGTTCAGCTCAACTTCGTATTCTTTTATCTGTGTGATGTCACGCGAGACATTGAGCACGGTGCTCACCATGCCGTCTTTCGACATTTCTGGCACCATACTGGCCTGGAAAATGTGCTGCTTGCCTTCGACATTCATCCGGAACTCGAATTTCAGCTTACGCCCTGTGCGGAACACTTCAAGGTGCATCTCTTCGATGAACGACGCCATATTCTGGTCGAGTTCCATGTCCATTATGTTTTGGCCAATGAATTTCTCGACAGGTATTTTTGTTATATCACCAACGGCACGGTTCACGTATGCATACGTCAGATTTCGGTTACAACGTGTAATCATGTCGGGGCTGTTGTCGGCAAGCATGCGAAACTCTTCCTGACTCTTGATAAGAGCCCGCTCAGTTAGTTTTTGTGCTGTGATGTCGGTTATCACATTGTATGAAATGGTCTCATCAAGCTGCGTCTTTGTCATTGAGAATACGCACTTGATGTACTTTTCCTGGCCCGCCCTGTTCTGAATCCACACTTCGGTACTGAAGAAATTCGGGTTGGTTTTCCGTTGCTCTTCAACAAGTTTGTACACCCTCTCACGCTCATAATCGCAGATAAGCGACAGCGGTGATGTGGATTTGAGCTGCTCTTTTGTGTATCCGGTGATTTGAGTGCTGGCAGTATTGGCAAACATCAGTTTTCCGTTCTCATATATCATTATGCCGTCGGTGATGTTCTCAGCCATCATCAGGAAACGGAACTCACTGTGGCGCAAGGCGCTCAACACCTTCGTTAGATTGCCGATATTCTGCTGGAATGCAGTCAAATAAGTCTGTCCGTCGGCTGAACGCATTTTGTAGAGCGTGATTTCCGACGATATTGCGGGCTCGATGAGCGGTATAATCTGTGTCGCGTAGGTAACGCCTTCGGGGCTTATTTCGGAATCTATATATTGCTGAGCGTCAGCGTCTGATTTGAACAAACCGATGCCAACCGGCGAAAGTGTCTGATAACCGTCGTCAGTGCATTTCAACAGTTCACACGCGCTGCGGTTGATTCTATGAAGCGTCAGATTACGACCATCGACCTTCATCACAAAAATTGGTTGTGGACTATGAATGAACCAATTATTGCAGTCGATGGCATCTTTTATGTCAAACCGAATGTCGTCCATATATCATAAAAAGTCGAAAACTTAAATATATTATTTTTTTAGTTAGCTGTCAAAATTTTCTTTTGTTATTTTCGCCTGCTTTGCGAAATAGGCGTTTTTATGTTGCAACGATTTCAATACATAGCACGATACTACCTTTTCTGGATAGCCTTTTTTGCGGTAATCCGTCTGTTTTTTGAGCTGTACAACATCGGACTCACATCGGAACTCGACTTTGCCACCATTCTGGGTACATTCGGGCACGGGCTGAAACTCGACCTATCGATGGGCGGCTATTTAGTTGGTTTTGTGCTTATTGTGGCGATGCTAACCTTTTGGTGCAAAGGCCGTGTGATGGCATATATTGTGAATCCGGTGACAATCGGGTTTATTGTAATATTCTCGATTATAGGTATTTGTGACTGCGAGCTTTACAGAAACTGGGGGTTTCGCATGGACTGCACGGTTCTCGCCTATCTGAAAACGCCAAAAGAAGCTGCCGCATCGACGCCGGTGTGGCTCACCTCGCTTTTTGTTGCTTGGGTGGCCGCATTTGCGTGGGGTTGCATTAGAATCTATATCAAGCTGATTGGCAAACCGATGCGACAACTTGACGCCGCCCGATGGTACACTCTGCCGGCACTGCTGTTTGTGTCGGCACTATGCGTCATTCCCATACGCGGCGGCGTGGGCATCGCCCCCATCCGCACTGGAACGGTTTATTTCAGCAGCCACCCCTACGCCAATCATGCGGCTGTCAACGTGCAATGGAATTTCTGCAACTCATTGCGCTACATCGACAACGCCCGCACACCCGATTTTATGCCGCAAGCCGAAGCTGACAGCCTTACGGCGCAAATGCTGGCAAGCAGTGGCTCGAAGGTTAATCTGCTGAAAGACAAGCGCCCAAACATATTAATAATGGTGATGGAAAGTTTCACAGCAAAAGCTGTGGGCTGCGTAGGTGGAATGAAAGGCGTAACGCCAAACCTTGACAGCCTTGCCCGTACGGGCGTGCTGTTCAGCAACTGCTATGCCAATGGCGACCGGTCGGACAAGGGGCTTGTATGCATCCTTAGCGGCTATCCGGCGCAACCCACCACATCAATCGTCAAGCTGACCGAGAAGGCCCAAAAACTGCCGCACCTAAGCCGAAAACTGCACACCGAAGGCTACCAATCGTCATTCTACTATGGCGGCGACATTGACTTTGCGAACCTCAAATCGTACTTTATAACAGGCGATTACGGCCGCATGGTGACAATGGAAGAATTCAGCCGCCGCGATATGAACTCGAAATGGGGTGCTCACGACCATGTGGTACTAAAGCGTTGGCACAATGATATTTGCGCGATGCAGCCGCCATTTTTCAGCGCGCTGTTTACACTCAGCAGCCACGAACCGTTTGAAGTGCCGCACACGAGTCAGTTCAAGGGCTCTGACGAAGAAAGCTTGTTTCTGAACTCAATGCACTACACCGACAGTTGCATTGGCGATTTTGTGCGCCGCGCGTCGGCCGAACCCTGGTGGGACAGCACCCTGATGATTCTGATTGCCGACCACGGAAGCCGCCACCCCGGCGCTTCACCCATCCACGTGCCCGAGAAGTTTCATATTCCGATGATTTGGCTTGGCGGCGCACTTGACACCACCGGAATCGTTATTGATAAATATATGAATCAGTGCGACTTACCGCTTTTACTTTGCAATCAACTTGAAGTGGATGGCGAAGATTTCACATTTAGTAAGGACGTGCTGTCAGGCAGCCCTCAATTTGCCTTTTACGCATACAACAATGGATACGGTTTTGTATCTGAATACGAACAATTTACATACAATTTGGAATCATCGCGGCTGACCGGTGACAAAGTTTGCGACTCGACAGTTAGGCAAAGTCAGGCTTTTTTGCAAACTTTGCTGCACGATTTCAATCAGAAATAGAATGGCGATTGAGAAGAACAATCGGAAGGTCATAAGTGCTTGGTGCTCATACGATATAGCCAACTCGGTGTATAGCCTGATTGTTGCTGCGGCACTGTTCCCAATTTACTATGAGCGCGTTACTACAGCCGTTTTTGCCGACGGCATTGTCAGCATTTTCGGCCACTGCATCAAAAACACCGTGCTCTACGACTACTCAATTGCTATCGGGTACGCCATAATCATCCTCATAACACCCTTATTATCTGGCATTGCCGACATGAGCGGTTACCGCAAACGGTTTATGGTGCTGTTCACCATCATTGGCTCGGCGGCTTGCTCTGGGCTATACTTTTTCACTGGCGGCAACATCGTTTTTGGCTTGCTAATGACCATTTTAGCAGTAATTGGCTGGGCTGGAGCCACGGTCTATTACAACTCGTTTCTGCCAATAATCGCCACGCCGCGCCTACACAATATTGTCAGTGCAAAAGGATTTGCGTGGGGCTACCTTGGCAGCATGATTCTGTTCATTTTCAGTATAATAATAATCTACACGTGGCAGTTCTGGGGCTTTACCAGCGAAGAAGCCGCCTATCGGTTCTCATTCCTGCTGGTGGGCATATGGTGGATTGGCATAGCGTTGTTCTCGTTCCGCTATCTAACTGAATTCAAGGCAAAAACGAAGATTGACACTGGCATTTGGGCAAATGGGTTCAAAGAGATTGCCACGGTGGCTAAAAACCTTTTCCGTCAACAGGTTATGAACCTTTTTTTGGTGTCGTTCCTGTTTTTGAGCATGGGCGTGCAGACCATTCTGCTTGTGGCCACGCTGTTTGGTAGCGCCGAGTTGCATATCGGCACCATTGAGCTAATTGTGGTGATTCTTCTAATACAATTTTTGGCGATGTTTGGCTCGGTTGTATTTGCAAGAGTCTCAAACCGTTACGGCAACTTTACATCGCTTCTGGTGATGCTTGCCATTTGGATTGTCATCTGCGTGGCAGGATATTTCATTCAGAACGCCGTGCAGTTCTACGTTCTGGCCACATTCCTCGGCTTTGTAATGGGCGGCATACAGTCGCAAGCGCGCTCAACCTACGCTATGCTCATCCCACCCGACACCACCGACACGGCCTCCTACTTCACTTTCTACGATATTACTGAAAAAATTGGCATTGTGGTTGGAATGTTCGGTTTCGGTTTTATTGAGCAGATTTCAGGCTCGATGCGCAACAGCGTGGCGCTCCTCTCCGTCTTCTTCATCATCGCCTTTGCGGCAATGGCGTTTGCGGCAACCAAACGCAAGTTGATGGCTGACTGTTTCGAATGACACTTTCCAACTCATAGAAATATTGAACACACGAGGTTTGTAAAAAAAACGGCCTCATTTCTGAGACCGTTTATACTAAAACTAATTATTAATCATCCCAAATATGTCTTTAACAATTTGCTACGTGATGTGTGGCGCAGACGTCGAATGGCTTTCTCTTTAATTTGGCGAACACGCTCTCGTGTCAACCCAAACTTCTCACCGATCTCTTCAAGCGTCATTTCCTGGCAGCCAATGCCGAAGAATAAACGGATAATATCGCGCTCACGCTCTGTCAACGTTGCCAAAGATCGTTCAATCTCGCGACTCAACGATTCGTTCATCAGCATATCGTCAGCGATCGGACTGTCTTTGTTCTCAAGCACATCAAGTAGGCTATTGTCCTCGCCCTCGACAAATGGTGCGTCAACAGATACATGGCGACCTGAAACACGCAGAGTGTCAATAATTTTCTCCTTCGGAAGATCCATCATTGCGGCCAATTCCTCTGGCGATGGTACACGTTCGTTCTCTTGTTCAAACTTCGAATATGCCTTATTGATTTTATTCAATGAACCCACCTGATTCAACGGAAGACGCACAATACGTGACTGCTCAGCCAGAGCCTGTAAAATCGACTGGCGAATCCACCACACTGCGTACGATATGAATTTGAAACCTCGTGTCTCATCGAATTTCTCAGCAGCCTTAATCAATCCCAAGTTGCCTTCATTAATCAAATCCGGCAAGCTAAGTCCTTGATTCTGATACTGTTTAGCAACTGACACCACAAATCGCAAGTTAGCTTTTGTAAGCTTCTCAAGCGCCAAGCGATCGCCTTTTCTAATGCGTTGCGCCAATTCAACCTCTTCCTCAACCGTAATCAAATCCTCTTTACCAATCTCCTGCAAATATTTGTCCAACGACGCACTCTCACGATTGGTAATAGACTTTGTAATCTTTAATTGTCTCATTTATAAAATGTTTATCGAATTTTTATTGGAATTCCACAAATCACTGCAGAAACAACGCCATTCTACGAAAGTGTATTGCTTTTGTTACGAATATTTATATTTTTTTTTTCGGCTTATGGTTCATCTTGCGCCTAATCGCCAAAATTATTTTCTTTACAATCGTAAAAACCGACCTGCAAAGCGGTCATCATCGCAACAGACAAAATGGTTGCCGGAAACATTCTCGACACTGACATAATGTACCTGAAGGGCGTTGGCCCGCAGCGGGCGCTGACGCTTGCCGATGAGTTGGGCGTGAAAACTTACGCCGACCTGCTCTACTATTTCCCCTACCGCTATCTCGACCGCACGCGCTTCTATTCCATCAACTCGATAAACGAAGATTTGGGGCTCATTCAGGTCCGTGGCCGAATCACCAAGACTGAACTTGTGGGCGAAGGCCGCAACCAACGCTTTGTGGCGTGGTTCGCCGATGAGACCGCCGCCATGCCGTTGGTTTGGTTCAAGGGCATCAAGTGGATTAAAGACCGATTCAAGGTCGGGGCCGAATATGTGGTTTTCGGCAAGCCAACGGAATTCAACCACCAGTTGAATTTTGTCCACCCCGAGATTGAAGATATGGCCAAGTACCAGGCCAAGCCCGAGTACGCGCTGCAGCCGCTCTACAACACTTCGGAAAAGATGAAAACCAAGATGGTTACGTCGAAAACCATCCACCAGCTGCAAATCAATCTACACGAAGCGATTAAGAACGTGGCCATTCCCGAAACGCTGCCGCGCGAACTGCTCGAAAAACTCAATCTGCCAAACCTGACAACCGCTTTGCGCGATATTCATCTGCCTAAAAACCAGCACGATTTGCAGCGTGCACAGTTGCGGCTCAAATTTGAAGAACTCTTTTATATCCAACTCAAACTATTAAGACTCAAAAAGATACGCGCGCGAGCCAATGGCGGGCACCGATTCGAAGTTGTGGGCCACTTTTTCAACGATTTCTACAACAACCATCTGCCCTTCAGCCTGACCAACGCCCAGAAGCGAGTTCTGCGCGAGATTCGCCGCGACACCAACACGGGCCTGCAGATGAACCGTCTGCTGCAAGGCGACGTGGGCAGCGGCAAGACGTTGGTGGCACTGATGTCGATGCTGTTGGCGATGGACAACGGCTTCCAGGCCTGCCTGATGGCCCCCACCGAGATTTTGGCGCAGCAGCACTACAAATCGTTCTGCGAGATGCTTGCGCCGATGGGCATCGACGTGGCGCTGCTCACAGGTTCGACAAAGCAATCCACCCGTACCCAACTGCTTGCCGACCTTGCCAGCGGCCAGTTGAAGATTCTCATCGGCACGCACGCGCTGATTGAAGACCGTGTGGTTTTCAACAATTTAGGACTTGTGGTCATCGATGAGCAGCACCGTTTTGGCGTGGCGCAGCGGGCGCGTCTGTGGTCGAAAAACAGCATTCCGCCGCACGTTTTAGTAATGACCGCCACCCCTATTCCGCGCACGCTTGCAATGACGCTCTACGGCGATTTGGACGTGTCGGTAATCGACGAACTGCCGCCAGGCCGCAAACCCGTCAAGACCATACACTACAACGATTCGCGGCGTTTGCAGATGTTCGGATTCCTGCGCGAGCAACTCAGGCAGGGACGGCAGGTTTACATCGTCTATCCGCTCATCAGCGAGCCGAAAGCGTCTGATTTGAAATACCTTGAAGACGGCGTTGAGAGCATATCGCGCGCCTTTCCCCCGCCCGACTACGCCATCAGCGTTGTCCACGGGCAGATGCCGTCGGCCGAGAAAGAGAAATCGATGGTCTATTTCGCCAAAGGCATCACCAATATAATGATAGCCACCACGGTGATTGAAGTTGGTGTGAACGTGCCCAACGCGTCGGTGATGGTGATTGAGAACGCCGAGCGGTTCGGCCTGAGCCAGTTGCACCAGTTGCGCGGTCGTGTGGGCCGCGGTGCCGACCAGTCGTACTGCATTCTGATGACGGGCGACCGCCTGACCACCGAAGGCCGCAAGCGCATCCAGACGATGGTCGAGACCAACGACGGCTTTGTGATTGCCGAAGCCGACCTGAAACTGCGCGGCCCAGGCGACATTGAAGGCACGCAGCAGAGCGGCATCGCCATCGACCTGAAAATAGCCGATTTGGGCAAAGACAACCAGATTCTGATGCTTGCCCGCAACGAAGCCGCCCAGATTCTCGAAGCGGACCCGAACCTGAAACAGCCTGAGCACGTCATTCTCGACTCTGAAATCAAACGCCGCTGGAAATATGAGTTCGACTGGGGGCAGATTTCGTAAATGATGTAGAATCAGAGAAAAAATACGACCATCTTTAAATTGCTAATTCGAAGGTCTTAACACCTGATTCCGACTGAGTTTCGCAGAAACCGACACGACGCAAATACCGTGTGTGGTATGCTGATGCCGACAATGCAATTATCTTCCTGATTCCGTGCTCTTTGAAAACATTACGATTGGCATTGAAAAGAAAATCACCCACCTTGAAATCTCGGTACATTGGAATCACATAATCAAGTTCAACCAGCAGAGTGCCATCACCCATATCGCTGGCCAGAAAAATACCGGCAATGTTCATATTGCGCACAATAACATACGAGCAGACATATAATCGCTTTTCCAACTTGAATTCCGGAAAAAATCGTTCAATATCAGACTTATAATGATTGATAAATGGCTCGACAAGACTATCATCAGTTTTGATTGACAGCAGTTTGAAAGTATGTTTTGATAGCAGATTACGGCTGATATGCACGATATTTACACAAGCGATGGCAGCGTTCATCAAGGCCACTGGATAAGAACCTATTCGCAATCCATAAATGATATAAAGAATACAACCTATCGTATTGAGAATACGCAGTTTTATTACAGATGTCATCATCATGGCAAGCAGCAGCAGTGCCGATGCCACATAGCCGATAATTTCAACATTACTCATACTTCATCATTTTGATTTACAACCGATTCAGTTCCTGATGTTGCGTCATTATTCTTTCCTATCATTGCAATTTTCTCGAGTTTTGGTATCGGCCGGAAGAAAACGCGATAGAACCGGCTGATGAACCGTGTGCGGATAAGCGGTATCAAAACCGATGTGGTCAGTATGCTGACAAACACCACGTTATACACAATTATCTGAATCTCAGAGCCTTCGGGAATGCCATACTGAAGCGGCAATCCGGCCAGGACGGCTGCGGCCAAGCCTTTGGGCACCATTGCCGACATAACCGACTTGTCTTCCCAGGTGATGTCGGTGTCACGCACCAGAAACCGCGTTGAAACAAGCCTTGCAAGGTAGATGGCCCCTACTAGCGCCGCCGCAATGATGAAGAAGTACGACGACTCGAACGGAATGGCCATTCCCAGATAGACAAAGAAGTAGATTTTCAGAAGGAAGACGATTTCGCTGTACAGCTTGCGCTCCAGCTCGGTGATGATGCCGTCGGGCAGCTTGCTTTTAATCTTTTCAGGCAGATGAATCTTGCTGTAGTTGCCCAGCACAATGCCGAAAGCAAGCGCTGTGATGGCGCCGCTGAACCCGAAATATTCGGCCATACCATATACAACGAACATAAAGGCGAATGTGGTGAACTGCGTGTTGGGGAATGTTTTTATCCAGTTCATCAGCCGCAGCCAGACATAAGCCGCGCCAACGCCCAACGCCGATGCCAGCACCAGCGACGAAATGAGCGAGCCGGCTATTTTGCCCATTTCAACAACGCCCGTCGAATAACTGCCTAAAAAGCTGATTGCAAACACGATACACAACACATCGGTCAAAGCCGATTCCAAAACCAGAACAGTGCTTGGCTTGTCGCTCATACGCAGCAAACGAACCATTGGCAGCACCACCGCCGACGACGTGCCGCCCAAAATGAAACCTGTGATGAACGACAGCAGCCACGAGTAATGCAGCATATAGTGCAGCAGCACCCCCACAATGATGGCGGTTATGAAGAAGAAACTGACTGTCAGTTTCGACGCCGTGCGCATCGAGCCGCCGATGCTCGAGAGTTCCATATTCAGGCCGCCTTCGAAAAGAATGATGATAAGTGCGACACTTGTGAGCACCTGCCCCAACATTCCAAGGCTGTCAATCGAAGCCAGATGAAAAACCGGCCCGATGAGAATGCCGACAAAAATCAAAATGAGCACATCGGGAATGCGCGTCTTTTGGTAGAGTATTGTCAGATAGTGCGAAAAAAAGTAAAGCAGGCCGATACAGATAATGGTTATTTCCATAATAATCAATTTTTTACGATTACATTGGGCGCACATTGCAGTTGCAAGCATTTTGCGCGTCAAAAGTTTCAATAAAATTACAAATTCTACGAATAATCAAAACTTTTCACACATTTTTTCGCTTCGCACCAATAAAAGAAAAGGCGCCCGAAAGCGCCAATTCAATTATAGGTTTCCCGAATTTTCGTGATTGGTTATTACCATCCAAACTTATAAACCAGCGTCTGGCGGTAGGTCTCGCCCGGGCGCAGAACCGCCGACGGGAACATCGGTTTGTTGGGCGCGTCAGGGATGCCTTGCGGTTCGAGAGCCACGGCGCAGTATGAGCAGAACGGCTTGCCGCCCTTGCCCGTTTGCGAGCTGTTGAAGTGCATTGCGGTGTAAACCTGCAGGCCAGGCTGCGTTGAGTAAACTTCAACAAAACGGCCCGACTCGGGGTCGGTTACGCGGCCGCAGAAGCCCATTTCGCCAGCGGGCTTGTCGATAATCCAGTTGTGGTCGAAGCCTTTGAAGAGTTGAATCTGCTCGTACGGCGTGTTGATGGCATCGCCGATTGCAACAGGCTTGCGAAGGTCCATTGGGGTGCCTTCAACGTTGCGAATCTCGCCCGAAGGAACGCCGTCGGCAATGGGTGTGAACTGCTTGGCGTTCACTTCAATCTGATGGCTGAACACAGGGCCGCTGCCCGCGCCGCGCATATTCAGGTACGGATGGCTCGTCAGGTTGATGACGGTCGGTTTGTCGGTTGTGGCTTCAAAATCGATGATGAACTCATTGTCGTCGGTCAGCGAATAGGTGGCCTTGACGTTCAGATTGCCTGGGTAATTCTCGTCGCCATCGGGACTGAAAAGTGTCAGTTCGTAGGCTGCAGCACGGCCTGCCATTTTGGTCTCTTTCACGTCCCAATCGCGGCTGTTGAAGCCTGTCGGGCCGCCGTGCAGGTGGTTTTGGCCGTCGTTCAGCGCAAGTTGGTACTCACGGCCGTCGAGCACAAAGTGGCCCTTGGCGATTCGGTTTGCAAAGCGTCCGCAGATGGCGCCAATGTAAGCGTCGCCGTCGATGGCTTCCTGAACGGTATCGTAGCCAATCATCACATCAACCTTCTTACCTGGATTTTGAGTATCAGGCAGTTGCACCGAAATCACTTTTGCGCCGCGTGGCATAAATTCAATTGTCAAACCGTTTTTGTTCGACAACTGGTATGTTTTTGTCTCACTCATTTTTTGTGTTGTTTTATGTTTTTCTTAAGCGTTGGCAAGATATAAAAGTTCTGCAAAACTTCGCGATTGGCAACTTTAAACTTGAGCAGGATTTTGAATAATCGTTTTTTTTTAAATTTGTGTCACAAATGCATTTATCCATAGTCTTTTGTATGAATTTTTAAAAACTCACAATTATGAATAGAGTAATGACTGCAGCAATCGCTCTGCTTTTTGCATTACAACTTTCAGCGCAAGTGCTGGTAATACCCGACATTCACGGGCGCACATATTGGAAAGAAGCCACAGCTAAATATCCGAATTTGCCAGTTATCTTCCTTGGCGATTATCTTGACCCTTACTCGTACGAAGGCATCACCCCGGAAGAAGCGTTGGCAAATTTCAAAGAGATTTTGGCCTTCAAGAAAGCGAATATGGACAGAGTAACGCTGCTGATTGGCAATCACGAAGTCCATTATATAGACACTGCCTTGTGGTTCAGCCGAAAAGACACCATCAATGTAGAATATATCCATCAGCTACTGCAAGAGAATCTGCCTTTGTTTCTGATGGCCACACACGTGGATTTGGATGGAAAAAGCTATCTGTTCACACATTCGGGCATACTTGAAGCTTGGTGGAAAAAGTATTTCCCTGAAACGCCTACAGATGCAGCATCAATTTGCAATGCGCTGAATGACAAGATGAACGATTCGGCAACATTCGTGGCGTTTATTGATGATGCACTGATGAACATCAGCAAACTGCGCAGAGGCGATGCCGAAGCCGGCTCGTGCGTATGGGCCGATGTGCGCGAACAACCTAAAAAGACAGATTTTCTTGATGGAACCTACCAAGTATTTGGCCATACTCAGTTGCGAAAGAAAGCCATCATAAAGAAGTCTTTTGCCAATTTGGATTGCCGGAAGGCCTTCCTGCTCAAAACGAAAGACGGACATACCAAAATTGTTGAATTTGGTAAAGAATAAATCTCTCGGACTATCGGTTCTATATAATTCTCAACATTTTACAAGCCTAACAACAGAATATCCATCTCTCATTGAAATGTGATTCTAACAATATTTTCATCGGTTAAATCAGCCACAACTTGCGTTAGAATAGCCTAAACATCGATAAAAAAAACAACTTTACGTGCTGTATGTATAGGGTAAGCGATGTTTTCTTCGTCTGAAAACATACTTTTACACCGATTAAAATCAGCAATTTGAAAAATTTTCTAACTCTGATAGTGTTACTTGCTGTTGCCTTTTCGGCAGCAGCGCAGAATTGTCTTGACGCAATTGTTGGGTTTGAGAGTCAAGGGGCACCGCTCACAAAATTTGTCGAAAAGGCTGAAGCTGAAACCAATGCCCGTTTTTTCTACAAAGACAATTGGGTGAATAGTATAACAATCACAGTTTCAACAAAAGGCAAATCGCTGCGTTGGATAGTCGACAAGGTGATAGCCGGTTATGGACTTACATATATTGTTTTTCAGGAACGTAACATCATATTTATTCCGCAAGGTTACACCGTTGACAACGACAAACTAACCGAAGGCATGGTTGGTTATGTGAGAGTGATTGGAAATCTAATGGAAAAGGGCCGCTACAAAGAGAATAAGGTTGAAGGCATTGTGCGCGAAGGAAAGACCGATACACCAATTGTAGGTGCCGTCATCAACGACAAGGCGCACGGAATTGCTACCACAACCGACATCGACGGCCACTATGCTCTTATGCTCCCTGCCGGACAGACAGAACTTGAGGTGTCGTTTGTCGGGCTTGAAACCGAAGTGATTAAAATCGACGTTTTAAGTCCTGGCAAACTTGATGTCAACCTTATGGAGGCATCAATTGCACTTGAAGGAGTTACCGTGACAGCCGCCGGCGGTCGGAACCAGGTAAACCGCACACTGATGAGCACCGAAACAATGGACATGCAGACAATCAAAAGACTCCCTGTACTAATGGGCGAGGCCGACATTGTACGCAGTATGACGCTGGCACCGGGCGTTCAGACGCAGGGCGAGATGTCAACAGGGTTCAATGTGCGCGGCGGCAACGTTGACCAAAACCTTGTGCTACTCAACGAAGCACCGGTTTACAACACATCGCACATGTTCGGAATGTTCTCAACATTCATTTCGTCGGCTATAAGCGGATTGGAGCTTTACAAAGGCTCTCAGCCTGTCAGTTTCGGCAACCGCATATCGTCGGTAATGGACATCAGACTTAAAGCTGCCGACACCACAAGGTTTCATGGGAACGCGGGAATTGGCATTCTGAACAGCCAGCTTTTCATTGAGTCGCCTATAAACAGCAAATGCAGTTTCTTCTTTGGAGGCCGCACTTCCTACTCCAACTGGATAATGCGAAAAATCAATAACGTTAACATCAAAAACAGCAAGGCTCAATTCTATGACTTGATTGCGAAAATCGATTTGCGGCTTACAAAAAAACAGAGAATCGAAGTTTTCGGGTATCTAGGTAGCGACTTCTTCAACTACAACAATATCAACAAATTCGATTACACATCAAAAATCGTCGGACTTAACTACCGATGGACTCCGATACCACAAGCGCAGCTAAAACTATCGGCGGCATATTCCGATTACGTTTCGAATCTTGCTGAAATCGGACAAGAATCGTTGGGGCGGAACATAAAGACTGGCATAAACCATCTGCGCGGAAAAGCCGAATTTGTGGTGGATATGTTCACGCATAATTGGAGTGTCGGGTTCGAGTTTAATAAATTGAATATCAACCCTGGCGAAAAATCACCTTTCAACGTAGCGTCATCGGTGTTAACTGAGAAAATCGATGATGAGCACGGGCTAGAATTCGCCGGGTTCATATCGGACAACTATGCACTGACTGAGAACTTAAGCCTGTTGGCAGGAATCCGTTATTCGTGGTTTAGCAAGCAGGGCGAGTGTACTGAAAATATCTATTGCGACACTTTGCCTAGAAATGCAGCATCTGTCATAGGCACAACCACATACGCCAATGGTGAAAATGTCAAACCATATCAGGGTGTTGAACCTCGCGTCGGTTTGCGATACAAAATCAATAATAGTAATTCGGTGAAAGTATCGTACAGTAATACACGTCAATATCAACAACTTATAAGCAGCAACACATCGGCCATGCCATCAGATTATTGGAAGATGGCCGACAGCCACATCAAGCCGATGATTTGCAATCAAGTTTCAGCCGGATATTTTGCAACTGTTCACAACGACAAAATTGATATATCGGCAGAAATCTACTATAAAACAATTGATAATCAGCTTGATTACAAAAACGGTGCAGTGCTAACGATGAATAAGTCTGTTGAGCAGGACTTACTAGCCGGAAAGGCTCGTTCGTATGGCATTGAGTTTATGGTCAGAAAAAATGCGGGAAATCTGACGGGATGGATTAGTTACACGCTTTCGAAAACAGAAATGCAGGTTGACGGGGCGTTTGATGAGGAGCGCATCAACGACGGGCGTCGCTACTGCGCCAACACACACCATCTGCACGATTTGAGCGTAACCTCGAACTACCAGATTACGCGGCGATGGAACGCATCGGCAAGTTTCGTGCTCACAAGCGGCCGTCCTGCCACCTATCCCGAGTACAGCTATGATATGAAAGGAATGCAAATTGTCAACTATTCCGAACGTAACAAATACCGTTTGCCAGCCTATCACCGTCTCGACCTTTCGGCAACATACGATGGTTTCCTGAACAAAAAACGCAGAGTCCACCCGACACTGACTTTCGCGCTTTATAACGCCTACGGACACAAGAATATCTATTCGGTTTTCTACAAGAAAGATACACCTTCAGAACTAAACAATTTTCATGCCTACGGGCTTTACAAACTATCTATCATCGGTGTGCCGATACCATCTATCACGCTTAACCTTAAATTCTGATTATGAGATACTTGAAAATAATAATTGTTGCCATGGTTATGGTCAGTTGCGAGGAGTATTTCACTCCCGACATTGACAAACAGGAAGTTGCATACGTATTTGACGGCCAGATAACCGACATGCCAGGACCTTACAAGGTTACCATTTCAAAATCAGAAGGTTATAACGGCAAAAATGCAATAGTTACCGATGCAAAGGTGCGCATTATCTGCAGCGACGGTAATTCTTATGAGTTGACCGTCGACACAGCAGGCAATTACCTAACCGATTCCGCAAGTTTTAGAGGCGAAGTTGGCAAAACTTACCAGCTTGTTGTGAATACATCTGATAATAAAACCTTTACATCCGACCCGGAAGAAATGCTTGCTT
>CAMKOM010000040.1 GCA_946414435.1 uncultured Bacteroidota bacterium | reverse complement strand
GGCCGGTGCCAGCAGGTCCTTGCGGACCCTGCGGTCCGGCAGGTCCCTGAATACCCTGTGGTCCTTGAATACCTTGCGGTCCGGCAGGTCCTTGTGGTCCCTGTTCTCCGGGATCACCTTTCTCGCCCTTTTCTCCGTTACCACCATTGGCAGCGAAATATGCGTACGGCACCGATTGTAGTTTAGTGAGTCCAAAATCAATATATTTTGTGCCGCCGTTAGGGTCAATCTCAACGCGCATCCATACATCACCAGAACTCCAATTCACGTTCGACAGGATTTGTCCTTCGGCATGTGACCCCGAGCCAACTGTTATGCTCAGCACACCGTAATTGTTGGTGGCTACATTTGTGTGCGTCTCCTGATACATCACTTGCTGGCCACTCTGATCGGTCAGCGTCAGGCGCATGCCCACGTGGGCATTGCTCACAAGTTCGCCGGCGGCATTGCGTACTACGGCTTGATAAGAGAAGCCCGAAGTTTGTGCGATTGCGGTCATCGTGCCCAGCAAAAGAGCAATTGCTACGATTGGAGTAAAAAATCGTTTCATAAAAACACTTATTTGGTCGTTAATAAATAAATATCTATTTGGTTTTCAGTTGCGAATGCACCATCATGTACATTCGATCGTAAAAGTAGTAAAATTTTGATTAGTTGGTTGTTTCCCAACAGATTTTATTGACAAGCGTCATTCATATTGGCAGCAGTTTCAAAAATGATATGATTAGCTGTCAGGCAATCTCAACACCTTCTATTTTCGACAGTTTCTGCCTCAGAGTTTCGCCTTGTTTTTTGCGGATTGAAAGGTCAATACTGCATTGGTTGTCAAATTGTTGGTTGGTCTGCTGCGGCTTTTCGTCTTTCAGAACGCGCATCACGTCGTTCATTGCGGCGTAGTCGAATTTGATTGTAAAACGATCTTGCTCAAACTGTTCTACAATCTGGTTGTTGGCAATAGCGTCGGCGGCAGCGGTGCGATAGGCGTTTATCAGCCCCGGGACGCCGAGTTTGGTGCCGCCAAAATAGCGCACCACCACAATAAGCACGTTGGTCAGGTTGGCCGACTGAATCTGTCCCAAAACCGGTGGTCCTGAGGAATTTGCGGGCTCGCCGTCATCGCTGCAGCGATAGGTTTTCATATCGGCACCCAAGCGGAAGGCATAAACGTGGTGACGGGCGTCGAAGTAGGTCTTTTTCAGCTCTTTAATGTGCTGCCGGACCTCGTCTTCGGTGAAAACCGGCCACGCAAAAGCCAAGAAACGACTACCTTTCTCTTTGTAGACGCCTTCGGAATAACCGCTGAGAGTCAGATATTTATCAGTTCCTTCGGACATTGGTTAATTGGTTAAAGTTTAGGGAGTGAAAGTTTAGAGTTTAGTTTAAAGTTCAACAGGTTTAAAATCAACACTAATTCCTAATTCCTAACTAATTATCTTCGTTTCGATTTCCTTTGCATCGGCATATTTTTCAAGCAGTTGGCGTGTATAATCGAACAACTCGGGCAACAAAGCCGGGCCGTCGTATGCGTTAACCACCATCAGAAAATGTGTGGTCGAGAGGCTCATAGCCGTGCGTTCCTCATCACTGGTGGGTGTGCCGAATCCGCTCTCCGCATCGCGCAGAACGGGCAGACAGGCTATATTTAACGGACCGCGGCCAATGCCGTTGTAAGGCTCGCCCTCGCGCCCAATGCCGGCCACCACGCCACCTTTGACTTTGTCGGCATCGAACCCGCCAATCGAGTAGCCAAAGCGCATCGACACGAGGTTCACCAAATCCACCATAGTGTTTATTTGGTACAGGTCGTTGCCTTTAACAATGCGGCGCATCAGAGCCTCGGCGCTCGGGCGGTAGCGACTCGGGTCCTTACCGCAATCGGAATACATACGGCGCGTGGCGGCAATCTGCGGCTGCTCCTTAATGGCCTCGAAGGTGAGGTTGGTGCGAATTTCGGCGGTCAGGGCGGCAATCTCGCTCCAAAGGTTGGCGTTGTACTCGGAGTTTTGCACGCGGCACTCCATCACGCCAAGTGCCATTGTCGGGTTGACGGCTTTCAGTTCGGGGCCAATACTGACGTTAATCATCGCGTTTCTCAAATGTTTCGGTTTTCTTGATTCTGATTCGGCGGACAATCAGCACCACAATAATAACTGCGCTGACGGCCAAAAACGCTGCATATAACAAACCTATTAGCATATCGTATCAATAAATTTCACTATATCAACTATTTGAGTTTAACTGCAGTGCCGTAAGCCAAAATTTCGGCAGCCCCCTGCGCAATCATCGACGTGGTAAACGACACTCCGACAATGGCGTCGGCGCCCAAACGTTCGGCGTCTTTGGTTAGACGTTGTAGCGCCTGCTCGCGCGATTCGGCCTGAAGCCTTGTGTACTCTTCAATCTCGCCACCGACAATGTTTTTGAGGCCTGCCAAAAAGTCGCTGCCAACATTCTTGGCACGGACGGTGCTCCCGCGAGCGATTCCCAGAATCTGCTCAATCTCACGATTGGGGACGGTGAAAGTTGTTGTGATAATCATTTTTATAAAGTTTAATGTTGAGAGTTTAGTGTTTAGTTTAAAGTTTAACGGGTTTATAATCAATCCTAATTCCTAATTCCTAATTCCTAATTCCTAATTCCTAATTCCTAATTCCTAAATATTAAATTCCTTCAGTTTCAAATCGATAGCAGATTTCACAGCGTCCATCAGTTCGGTATCGGTAGGTGCGGTTATCGGCTCGCCAATCCAAAAATCAACCTTGGTGCGCCAGTGGCCCATTTGTCGGTAGAAGTTGGTCAGAAACGACTCGTCGCCCCAGACCATTCCGTGGTCGTGATAGAAAATGGCGGCGGGGACAACGGGCGTGGCGGTTGTCTGCGCAATCTTGAACGAGCCGTGCTTGAACGGCGCCGTCAGCGGTTCGTCTTTTATTCCGCCTTCGGGGAACAGAATGACGCTGCCGCCTTTGTCAATCTCGGCTTTAATGGCTCGCATTGTGGCTATCAGACTGCTCTTTTTGCTGCGGTCGACCAGAATCATTCGCGCCAAGCGCACGCTCCAACCGATTATCGGCCAACGGCCAAGTTCCTTCTTTGCCACTATCGACGCAGGATAACGCGAGAAGACGAGGAAAATATCGACATAACTGCGGTGATTGGCCATTAGAATAACGCGCCGCGACGGAATCCGCCCCGAAAAATTCACTTTAACGTTGAGAATCAGCAGACAAAACCGCGCCCAATTCTTTGTTATGAAGCGGCTTATGGCCGGACTGCCGAGACATATAAATAATAGTATCAGTCCGACAATAAGGAACGCTAGCGAACCTATAAATACTAAAATCAGCCTTATGGTGGCAAGAATCGGTTTCATACGGACAAAGCTAAACAATTATATCACAACTGCCCACATTGAGTTCGCGTTTTACGAAACAAGTTCGAGTTCGGCGGTTAGTTTCTCCCAATTGTTCAACTCGTCGGCAAGTTGTTTTTTGACAGCTTCGTATTTTGCAAAAAAATCATTGTCAGCCGATTCCGGGCGGTTAGCAAGTTGGTTGTCCATTTCGGCGATGGCCGATTCAAGCTCCACTATTAGCGTTTCGCAATCCTCAACGGCTTTTTTAGCTTTCCGCAGACGTTTTTCCTGCTCTTTTTGCTCTTCGTAGCTCAATTTGCTTTGTGGCACAACTGGCTGAACATTAGCCTTTTGCTCGTCAGGTTTCGGATTTTTAGGCGATACAGCTTTTTCATTCTTCTGCCCCATCTCGAACTGACGCATGTTTTCAAGTTTCTTATGGTAGAGAAAATCGCCAATGCCGCCCAAATGCTGCTTCATTTTATGGTTGCGGAACTCATAAACAATGTTCACCATACCATCCAGGAAATCTCGGTCATGTGAGACAACTATCAATGTGCCATCGTATGCCATAAGCGCCTGTTTAAGAATATCTTTCGAACGCATATCAAGATGGTTCGTAGGCTCGTCGAGTACAAGCAGATTGGCAGGTTCGAGCAGCAGTTTAGCCATCGACAAACGCGCTTTCTCGCCACCACTCAAGACACTGACTTTCTTGTCGATATCCTCACCCCGGAACAGAAACGACGCCAGGATGTCGCGGATTTTGGTGCGGATTTCGCCTTTCGCCACATCATCAATAGTTTGGAAAACGGTTTTGTTGAAATCGAGCATCTCACTCTGATTTTGAGCATAATATCCTATCTTCACACCATGCCCGATTTTTACCTCTCCTTCGCACGTGTGGATGCCCAGAATCACCTTGGCCATTGTGGTTTTGCCTTCGCCGTTACGCCCTACAAACGCCACTTTCTGTCCGCGTTCGAGCGTGAAATCAATGTCACTGAGCACAAGTTTTTCGCCGAAACTCTTGGTCATCGCCTTGGTTTCCACCACAATCTGCCCCGAGTGCGGCGCGGGCGGGAATCGAAAATGAATTGACGATGTGTCGGACTCGTCAACCTCAATGCGCTCAACTTTTTCCAATTGCTTTATGCGCGACTGCACTTGCACTGCCTTGGTGGCCTTGTAACGGAAACGCTCGATGAATTTTTCGGTGTCCTCAATCATTTTCTGCTGATTCTCGTAGGCGGCCATTTGCTGCTCAAGTTGCTCCTGACGTTGCACAACATATTGTGAATAAGGCACTTTAAAATCGTAAATCTTGCCAAGCGATATCTCAATGGTACGGGTTGTCAGGTTGTCGAGAAAAGCGCGATCGTGCGAGACCACCATAACAGCCCCTTCATAGGTTTTCAACATATCCTCGAACCACTGAACTGACTCAATATCAAGGTGATTAGTGGGCTCATCGAGCAACAGCACATCGGGATGGCGCAGAATGACTTTTGCCAACTCGATACGCATACGCCATCCTCCACTAAACTCGGCCGTCGGACGATCAAAATCAGTGCGTTCGAAGCCCAAACCGAGCAGTGTGCTCTCAATCTCGCCATCGATATTATGGCCGTTGAGCAAGTGAAAACGGTCGTTCTTCTCAGTCAGGCGGTTGATGAGCGTCATATACTCATCGCTTTCGTAATCAGTGCGTTCTGCAAGCTGATTGTTCAGTGCAGCAATCTCTTTTTCGAGCGCCTTAACCTCGACAAACGCACTCTGCGCCTCAGCATATACCGTGCGCTTGTCCTCAACCGACAGCTGTTGCGGCAAATAGCCGATTGTAACTCCTTTCGGCACCGACACCTGGCCGCTGTCATATGGTTGTAATCCGCACAACACCTTGAGCAGAGTTGATTTTCCGGCTCCATTTTTCCCTGTCAGACCGATGCGATCGCGCGGGTTCATTAGGAAACTGATGTTGTTGAACAACGGAACACCCGAAAATTCTACGGTTAGGTTGCTTACTGAAATCATAGCTCAATTTTTGAGCGGCAAAAATATTAAAAAGGTTGGGAATGGCTTGATTGTTGGACGACATAAAATAAGTAAAGGGAAACCCTTTCGAGTCCCCCTTTACTAACAAACAACTAACCATTATGAAAAACTAACTAAGTTTTGTAGCTTTTAACGCAAGGTTGCAAATTTTGTTATTTTTTATATCATGACTTGCAACATAAATTTTATTGATAAATATCAATTATTATTCATCTGTTAAAATAACAAGCAACAACCATCAAAACATTGGTTAAGAACGATTTATATAATTTAAAAAGGCAATTTTATCTTGTTTTTGAACCATTGAATGCAACGTATACTCCTGTTTATATCAAAAGAAAATTGACTGAACAACACAAAAAATCCCAACAAATGGTGATTGACGGACATGGATTTCACTATTTTATTTGCAGCATGATTAAAGCAGGATGCCATCACCTGCAAAAATGAATCATAGCCAAGAATTTTATTGATTAAGTCAGGAAAGGCAGCGTTAGCGAAGGCGCTGCTTTTTTGTTGTATTTTGCTCACCAAAAAATCCCCGCCAGCCCTCAGCCGACGGGGATTTTTGTTCTCAATTATTTGGAGTTTTCGGACACACACTATGTGTCCCTACGCACATAACTCCAAAATAATCACGCCTTCTTGATATAGTTCACAACCCACTCACCAACCTCGCTTGTGCTGTGGGCGTTGTTTTTGTCGATATCCTCGGTAACGTAGTTGGCGTCGAGCGAAGCCTGCACGGCCTTGCGGATAAGCGCGCCTTCCTCCTTCAGGTCGAAAGCGTACTCAAACATCATTGCGGCCGAAAGAATTGTGGCCAGCGGGTTGGCAATGTTCTTACCCTTAGCCTGCGGATATGAGCCGTGGATTGGTTCGAAAACGCTTGTGTACTCGCCGATTGAAGCCGACGGCAGCAAGCCCATCGAGCCCGAAATAACCGAAGCCTCATCGGTGAGAATGTCGCCGAAGGTGTTCTCGGTAACCATCACGTCGAAGAATGTCGGGTTCTGAATCATACGCATTGCAGCGTTATCGACATACATATAATCGGTTGCAACATCAGGATATTTTGGTGCAATCTCTTGTGCGACCTTTCTCCACAAACGGCTCGAAGCCAAAACGTTAGCCTTATCAACAACCGTTACGTGCTTTTTGCGCTTGCGGGCATATTCGAACGCAACTTTCAGAATGCGCTCAATCTCGGGACGGCTGTAATAGTTGGTATCGTAAGCCTCCTCAACGCCGTTGGCGTTCACAACAGGCTCCTGCTTCTTGCCAAAATACATACCGCCAGTGAGTTCGCGAATGCAAATGAAATCGGCACCCTTCACCAGTTCCTCTTTCAAAGGCGATTTGTGCAGAAGGCACTCGAAAGTCTCCACAGGGCGAATGTTTGCAAACAAGCCCAACTTCTTACGCATTGCCAGTAAACCCTGCTCGGGGCGCACTTTGGCCGTCGGGTCGTTGTCGTACTTCGGGTCGCCCACAGCGCCGTAGAGCACAGCATCGCTCTCCATACACAGTTGGTGAGTCGATTCGGGATAGGCGTCGCCGTACGCGTCAATGGCGCACGCACCTGTCAGAGCCTCTTTATATTCAAGTTCATGACCGAATTTCTCGCAAACGGCTTTCGTAACATCCAAAGCCTGTTTCATCACTTCAGGTCCTATGCCGTCGCCAGCCAGAACCGCAATTTTTAATTTTTTACCCATTTTATTTATAGATTAACTCATTAACTGACTAATTGAATAGGACATCTAACTACAAACATCAGTCCAAACGCCATATCTCCTAATTTCTATTTTCTAATTCCTAACTCCTAATTTCTAACTCTCTTTCACGCCCACAAAAGTGGCAAAATTGAAGTGTTTGTGCAACACCGAAATCTGACTGAATCCGACGCTGCGCATCAAATCCAATTGGTATGTCAGCGTTTGCGGTGTGTCCTCGGTCTCATATTTCTTCAGGAAGAAATCCACTTCGCCAGGCACATTCTTTTGCAGGACGCTGCGCCAGCCTTCGAGCATAAGCGCGTCAATTTCAGGCGTTTCGCCAATCACAATATCGTTCACAAAGAACAGTCCGCCACGCTTGAGCGAATCGAAAACGCGCCCGAAAACCGACTCCCACTCCTGCTCGGTGCGCAAGTGGTGAAGCGTGGTTCCTGCGGTGATAATGTCATATTTCTGATAGCCGAAATCTATTGTCTTGTAGTCGGCGCAAACGGCCCTGACAGTGCCTTTTGTGGCCGTCGAAACGCGCCGCTCGGCTTCGCGTATCATATTCTCGCTCAAGTCGATAAGCGTGTAATTTGCCGACGGAAAAACCTCACACATCTTAACGGCGTAATTGCCACCGCCGCATCCCAAATCCATAATCGATTGTGCATCAGGGCACATTGCACGCGCCGTCTGCGCCACAAGCGCCATACACAACGGCGAATCAATGGCCGTGGCCTGCCCAGTTTCCAAGTTCGTAAACCGACCAACCATCTCATTGAAATTCTGCCTTATAGCCTCGACGGATGATTTTTGCATTGCTAAAAGATAGATTTTACGCCGACTCAATTTCGTCAGCGGAAAGGCCTGTTATCGACGTTATTTCTTTTAGAGAATAACCTTTGGATTTCATTCGTTGGGCGGTTTGAATAAGATTTTTATGAACGGCCGATTCGGTAACCACCTTAACATTTTTCTCCCACTCTTCCCAATTGGTTTCAGCCAAATAGCGGGCAACTTGCTCACGAAGCAGTGGAAGGTCGTTTTTTACAACAGCCCATAAAATATCAGGGTCAACTTGATAGTATCCGTGTACCAAATTGTGTCGCATTTTGGCAATTTCCTGCCAATCGGTCTCTTTGTATTTTTCTTTGAAAGCCTTGCTAAGATTGTAAGCCGCTTCACCAATAACCAATGTGTAGTAGACAATTCCACCGAATTGAACTTTGTCGGCTGTCAGTTTTTCGCGAGTTATTGCACCAGTACGCTCCAGAACTATGTCTATAGCGTTAACGATATGCTCCAACCTCGTTTTATCTTTAAGCGGCTCTCTCATAAATCAGTTTTTTGTCGTGTTCCACGCTTTCGCGAGCGAAATCAGCCAACGAGTTTTCTGTTACAAGGTCCACCTTACGGTCAAGCAATTCCTCCAAATCATTCCACATTCCGAAAAACTTTAACCCTACAGGTTTAGTGTGGTCGAGAACAACAAGAATATCAACATCGCTCACAGGCGTTTCCTCACCACGCGCGAACGAACCGAAAAGCCACGCCTTAATAACCGGCTGTGACTTAAAATATTCGGCTATTTTTTTGCTCATTGCTTGCGTATCCATAACCAAGAGTTTTTCGTTTTCGGGTGAAAAGATAATATTTTTTCTCATTATTTCACCATTACCCGTTTCGCGACATCGCCAACCTTCACAATATAAAGGCCGGGGGTGTTCAGGCAGATTTCTGTACGGACGCGATTAATCGCGTCCCCACCAATCATTCTGCCCATTGCATCATAAACACGGATTTCTTCTGCGGCATTTTCAACCACAATGCTGCGGCCGTAGGCGTAGATGCTCACTGCGTTGGCGGCTGTTTCGGTAGCGGGGGTGGCTGTTTTCCAAATGACCTCGCCTTCGTATTCGTCGCCTTTCCAATGCCAATCCCATCCTTCAGGCTTGCTTTCAAAATCACAATATATAGTCGTGGTACAGCCTTCAAATACATAATCGCCAATGCTTGTAACTGAATTTGGGATGGTGACTGATGTCAGGCCGCTGCAATAAGCGAACACATATCTGCCGATTCCTGTAACCGAATTTGGTATGGGAATCGAAGTCAATCCGCTGCAACAGAAAAACGCATACCCGCCGATGCTTGTAACCGAATTTGGTATGGTTACAGATTTCAAATTAGGGCAATCATAGAACGCACATATTCCAATGTTAATAACAGCATCCGGAATAACCACGTCTCCACCGTCACCTATGTAAGCCGTTAGATTAGTCTTTCCAGCATCGGAATAAACAAAATCTCCATCAATTATGCCGTTTAATGTAAGCGCATCCCAAGGACCGCCTTTCGCATTGCCTGAATAGACTATATTTTTAGCACGACAGAATGCACTTTTACCAATAGTCGAGACTGAATCTGGAATGACTACGGTTTTAAAATTATAACAATAATAGAACGCTTCTTCGCCAATACTCTTCACAGAATCCCCAATCACAACCGATGGTAAGTTATAACAATAAGAGAACGCATTCCTACCAATACTCTTCACAGAATCCCCAATCACAACCGATGTTAAGTTATAACAATCAGCGAACGCATAACTACCAATGCTCTTCACGGAATCCCCAATCACAACCGATGTCAAACTTTGGCACTTATTAAAAGCATAATCGTTAATGCTTTTAATGGTATTCGGAATTATCAATTCTGTAACTTCCTTCCCGTTTATATATAAGCATTTTGCATAGTATATCGGATTTGCGCATTCATTATCATATTTAATTTCCAACAAACTCTCAATGCTTGAATATTCAACTTTTGTCAGACCGTTACAATCACCAAAAGCATTCCAGCCAATTTTTTTTACAGAATCTCCAATTACAACCGAAGTTAAGTTATAACAATTCCTAAACGCATAACTACCAATGCTCTTCACGGAATCTCCAATCACAACTGTATTAAGATTTTTGCAATCTTCAAACGCAGAAGGGTCTATTGTTCTAACTGCATTTGGAATAATATATGTTCCTACTTTACCTTTAGGGCAAAACACCAATGTTGTTTTGTCTTTATTAAACAAAACCCCGTCTTGAGACGAGTATTTAGAGTTGTCGCTTGCAACATTTATTTCTGTCAACTTATTGCAATGAAGGAATGCTAGTTCATGAATGACCGTAACAACTTCAGGAATAGTCACAGAAGTCAGTTCACTACAGCTAGAGAATGAATATCCGTAAATAGCTGTAACCGTATATTTAATCCCACCATTTTCAACTTCCGCAGGAATAACAAGGTCACCTTCGGGTTTTGTTTCACCCTGGCCGACTGAAACATAATAGTTTGCTGAATCGATAACTGCGTATTCCAAATTACCGAAAGTAAAACTATCCGCCCACGCCGAAGCACTCGCCATCAGCAAAAAAGCAACAATTAAAATCTTATTTTTCATAGCGTTATATTTTTATGTCAGTTATCAATCGTAATTCGTAATTTTCTATTCCTCAATGATATTCAGCATCTTAATGGTTGCCTTGATAGCCGCCATAGTTTGGTCGGGGTCAAGGCCGCGGGTGCGGAACTCCTTGTCCATCTGCCAGGTAATGGTAGTCTGTACCAAAGCGTCGGTGCGGCCGCCAGGCGGAATGGTCACGTTGTAATCGACCAACTTCGGTAGCGGTTTGTTCAAATTACTGTAAATCTTTTTGATACAACTCATAAAGGCATCGTATTGGCCATCGCCCGAAGCCGCCTCTTTGTAGAACTGTCCGTCAATCTTCACCATAACCGAGACTATCGACTTCAGACCTTTGGCGGTGCTGAAATTGAAGTTCACAACGTCAATCTTGTCCTTAATCGACTGACTGCGAAGCACATCGCTGATTATGAATGGCAAATCTTCGGGCGTCACGGTCTCCTTCTTGTCGCCAAGTTCGATGATGCGCTGCGTTACTTTGCGCATTGCGTCATCGTCGAGTTCAATGCCCATCTCCTCTAGGTTCTTCTTAATGTTGGCTTTACCCGATGTTTTGCCGAGCGCGTAGGTGCGGTGGCGGCCAAAGCGTTCGGGCACCAGAGCGTTGCAATAAAGGTTGTTCTTGTTGTCGCCATCGGCGTGAATACCAGCCGTTTGCGTAAACACATTCTCGCCGATAATCGGTTTGTTTGTGGGTATGCGGATGCCCGAGAACATTTCAACCATACGGCTCACGCGGTAGAGTTTGCTCTCGTCGGCGTTCACCTCGTAGCCGAAATGGTCTTTCACAATGGCAATAATGCTTGATATTGTGACATTTCCAGCGCGCTCGCCCAGTCCGTTGATGGTGGCGTGGAACGATGTTACGTCCGCCTTGATGGCCGCATAGACGTTAGCCGTGGCCAGGTCGTAGTCGTTGTGCGGATGGAAGTCGAAATTCAAATCGGGATAGCGGTTGCGCATTGCCGACAGGTAGTTATATGTGTCGTCGGGATTCAGGATTCCGAGCGTATCGGGCAGCATAAAACGCTGTATTCCACTATCTTTCAGCGCGTCGACCATTGCGAAGACATAATCGGGCGATGTGCGCATTCCTCCCGACCAATCCTCAAGGTAGATGTTCACGTTCAAGCCGCGTTCGTGCGCCAGTTCAATCGAGCGGCGGACGTCGGCCAAGTGCTGCTCGGGCGTCTTGCGCAACTGCCCCTCGCAGTGCTTGAGCGAGCCCTTTGCCAGCAGGTTAATCACCTTACAGCCAGCACGTTGTATCCAATCAATCGATGTCTCGCCGTCCACGAATCCTAGAACCTCTATCCTGTCGATGAATCCGCGCTGACGGGCCCAGTCGCAAACCTTGCGAACAGCCTCAAACTCTCCCTCCGATACGCGTGCCGAAGCCACTTCAAGCCTATCGACCTTCAAATCTTCGAGCAACAGTTTTGAAAGGCTCAACTTCTCGTCGGCTGAGAAAGCCACGCCCGACATTTGCTCGCCGTCGCGCAATGTAGTATCAAGTATTTCTATCCTCATTATTTATCAGTAAAACAATGAATTTGCAATTTTTTAAATCAAACCGCAAATTTAGGAATGTATTGGAAATTTAGCAAGTGCGAAATTTGATTACCACGGAAAGCACGGATGACACGGAAACGCAAAAAAAACAGCAACCGAACAAGTCCGGTTGCTGTGCTGAAATCACTGATGCGGAATCACTTCCGCACTTTATGTGTCTTCGGTGGTAAAACAACTCTATTACCCTATGCGGCAATGGATTACCACTTCTTCGCCGTCTTCTCAAACGCTTCGGTCTTGTCCTGAACGCTCAGCAGGTAGTCGATGTCGTCGAGCGCGTTGACAAGGCAGTGTTTCTTGTAGCTGTTGATTTCGAACTTCTCCGAGTGACCGGTGGCCTCGTTGGTCACAGTCTGATTCGGAACGTCAACAGTAACAATGGTTTGCGGATTTTTGGCGATAGAGTCGAACAACTCCTGTTGGAACTCGCGGCTCACCACCACCGGCAGCACAAAGCAGTTGAGCAGGTTATTGCGGTGGATGTCAGCGAAACTCGATGAGATGACCACGCGGATGCCGTAGCCGGCGATGGCCCAGGCTGCGTGTTCACGGCTCGAGCCCGAGCCCCAGTTCTGTCCGCCCACGATAATCTCGTGGCAGCCTTCGTGCGGTGCTTCCGAGAATTCGGGTTGGTTCATAACAAATCCGGCAACCGGCTTGCCGTCAGCGTCGTAGCGCAAGTCGTGCATAAAGGCATCGCCGAAGAATTTCGGGTCGCGAGTGGTGCTCGCCAAGTAGCGCGCCGGAATAATCAGGTCGGTATTGCAGTTGTCAATCGCAACCGGAATACACGTCGATTTTATTACATTAAATTTCTGTTTTGCCATAGTACAATATTTTTTGAACGCAGACGACGCAGATTTAACTGATTTACACAGATTTATTTGTAGTCGTTTTCAAAGACCTTCCGACGGACTTCGGGTTTCTTGCCAAAATTAAGCAAAAGGCCAACTTCATATTCCGTGGCTTTCAAATAATTCTGCAATTGCGTCGCGTGAGCACTATTCAACTCCTCGGAAGCTTTCAACTCAAGCAGAACAAGGTCATTTACCACCATATCAGCTCTGTAATTGCCCACACAACGTCCTTTGAAGAATACTTTTATATCCTTCTGCACTTCACACTTGAATCCGTTGTCGGTCAAATCATAGTAAAGCGCATTCTGATAAACATTCTCCAGAAAACCGTACCCAAGTTCATTATAAACGCTGTAAAATCGTTTTATAATCTTCTCTGTCAGTTCTTTATGAATATATTCCTCCGTTTGAAACGTCAAATCCATAAAATCAGTTCAATTCGAATCGTCAACGTTCTGTTTTATAAAAAGATATAATCCCTAAAATCTGTTCAATCTGTGTTATCTGCGTTCTTAAACACTAAATCAAAGTTTTCTCGGGTCAGTAATCACGCCAGTAATTGCGCTTGCGGCGACAACGAGCGGCGATGCCAGCACGGTGCGGGCGCCGGGGCCCTGACGGCCGACAAAGTTGCGGTTCGATGTCGAGATGGCCAACTTGCCGGCAGGCACCTTGTCGGGATTCATTGCCAGACACGATGAGCACGACGGCAGGCGCAACTCGAATCCCGCTTCTTCAAGAATCTTGTCTATGCCCTCGTCGATAATCTGCTGACGCACAAGCCACGAGCCCGGAACCAGCCACGCCACAACGTTCGGCGATTTCTTCTTGCCCTTCACAACCGACGCAAACGCGCGGAAATCCTCGATGCGGCCGTTGGTGCAGGCGCCCAGGAAGCAGTAATCCACAGGCGTACCCTCAAGTTTCTGTCCAGGTTTGAACTGCATATAGTTCAGTTGCACAGTCAGTTGAGCCTTTTCGGCCTCACTCATTCCGTCAAGAACAGGCACGGTCTCGTCGATGGCGATTCCAGCGCCGGGGTTTGTTCCGTAGGTGATGCGCGGCTTGATGTCCTCGGCGCGGTAGGTAATCTCCTTGTCGAAGACAGCGTCGTCGTCGCTCTTCAGCGTGCGCCAGAAGGCAACGGCCTTGTCCCACTCTGCACCTTTCGGCGCGTACTCGCGGCCCTTCAGGTAGGCGAAGGTTGTCTCGTCGGGCGCGATGATACCGGCGCGTGAACCCATTTCAATCGACAGGTTCGAGAGCGTCAGACGGCCCTCCATTGACAGGTTGCGGATGGTTGAGCCGGCATATTCAACAGCGTATCCGGTTGCACCCGAAGTGGTCATTTTGGCCATAATGTAAAGCGCTATATCCTTGGCAACCACGCCTTTCTGCAGTTCGCCCTCAATATTGATGCGCATTGTTTTCGGTTTGCTCTGAAGGATGCACTGACTAGCCAGCACCTCGGCCACCTCGCTTGTGCCGATGCCCATTGCCAAAGCGCCCACAGCACCGTGAGTTGATGTGTGCGAGTCGCCGCAGACGATGGTCATTCCCGGCAGCGATAGGCCTTTCTCCGGGCCCACCACGTGGATGATGCCGTTGTCCTTGGTGCCCATTGCAAAGTGGCGGATGCCAAATTCAGCGCAGTTGCGGGCGAGCGTCTCCACCTGCTTGCGGCCAATCGGGTCGTTGATGACCTCCTGTTGGTCCGACGGCGTGTTGTGGTCGGGCATAGCCACGACCTGCTCGGGGCGGAAAACCTTGATTCCCTTGTCGCGCAAAGTGTCGAATGCTTGGGGTGAAGTCACCTCGTGAGCATACAGACGGTCGATGTAGAGTTGGGTTGGCCCGTCGGGGATAACCTGAACGACGTGCGAGTCCCAAATCTTGTCAAATAGTGTCTTTCCCACTGTTTCAAATATTTATAAAGTTTAACAAATTTTCAATTTGCGCAAAAGTATATTTTTTCGGACAGAGTTGGCACTGATAGCGCATATGTAGTGTTATTAGTGTCAAAAAAGAGTGAAACGCAGATGATTAACGCTTCCTGCGAAAAATTAGATGTCACTCGGCCAAATTCTTCGCCACCGTGTCGCCATCGCGGTATTGTTGGGTGATGTAGTTGTTGTCGTACTCAAGAAAGTTGATGATGTCGTCGGCAATGCCCACGGGGTGGACGTGCGGAATGAGCGTGGTGCGGAACTGATAGCCGATGCCCGAATTCTGTATCAGTTTGATTGAGCGCCAAATATTTGGCATTAAGTCGGTTGCGTCTTTGCCGATAACTTTGGTGTAACTCTCGGCGTCGGGATTCGACTTAATGTCCATTGCAATGAAATCCAACAGTTTAGCTGCAAGCAACTGTTCAAGCATATCGGGATTGGTGCCGTTTGAGTCGAGCTTGACGCAGTAGCCCATTTGCTTGACGCGCTTGATAAAATCGGGCAAATCGCCGTGAATGGTGGGCTCGCCGCCCGTTATCACCACGCCTTCGAGCCAATCTTTCCGGCCTTCGAGATACTGCAGAACTTCTTGTTCGTCAATCAGTTTGTTCTGCCCGAACAAGTGCGGCAGCACCAACGACGGGTTGTGGCAGTAGCCGCAGCGGAAATTGCAGCCCTGCGTGAAAATCACACAAGCCATTCGGTCGGGATAGTCGATGAAACTCTGCTTTACAAGTCCGGCGATTTTCATTAGCGTATCGGCAAATTATTGAATTTAAAGACTTTCGCTTAATTAAAAAAGTTTAGAAAGTCAAGAAACCTAACCCTTCTCAACTTTCTAAACTTCTAAACTCTAAACCTCTAACCTTTTTACATTATCGATTTATCAAACAATTTCCTTTCGCTGAATTCCTGACGTTTGCCGTCGTTCCACTGCTCGATGGGGCGCAGGTAGCCGACAATTCGCGAATATACTTGGCAATCAGTCTCTTGTCCTTCGGCCTCGCACTTCGGGCATTTGTGGTGCTCGCCGTAGATGTAGCCGTGCTCGGGGCAGATGCTGAACGTCGGCGACAGCGTGATGTAGGGCAGGTGGAATGTCGATGTCACCTTCTGCACCAACTTCTTCACAGCCGCACTCGACAGTTGGCTCTCACCCACAAACGTGTGGAAGACGGTTCCGCCGGTGTATTTGGTCTGAAGGTCGTCTTGCAGACGCAGTGCCTCAAACAGGTCGTCGGTGTAATAGACGGGCAGTTGGCTTGAGTTGGTGTAGTACGGCTTGGCACCGCGGCGCACGTGCTCCTCGTTGGCTGTTACAATGTCGTTGTACTCGGCCTTGTCGATTTTTGCCAAGCGGTACGATGTGCCCTCGGCCGGTGTGGCCTCAAGGTTGTAGATATTACCCGTTTCGGTTTGGAACTCAGCAAGTTTGGCGCGCATATGCTCAAGCACCTTCACTGCAAACTTGTGGCCCTGCTCGTCGACAAGGCTCTTGCCCAGGAAGTTCAGGCAGCACTCGTTCATACCAACAATTCCGATGGTCGAGAAGTGGTTTTTCCAATAGCGGCCCGTGCGCTGCTTAATGTTGCGCAGATAGAAACGTGAGTACGGATAAAGGCCTCTTTCAGTCAGATTTTCAATCACTTTGCGCTTTGTCTCAAGGCTCTCTTTCGACAGTTCCATAAGTTTGTCGAGACGTTGGAAGAACTCGGCCTCCGACTTCGACTCGTAGCCCAGCCGCGGCAGATTGACCGTAACAACACCCACGCTGCCAGTGAGCGGATTGGCGCCGAACAAGCCGCCACCGCGTTTCTGCAGTTCGCGCTTGTCGAGACGTAGACGGCAGCACATACTGCGCACGTCGTCGGGGCTCATATCGGAATTGACAAAGTTCGAGAAGTATGGAATGCCGTATTTGGCCGTGATTTCCCAAATTTTGGCGTAAGCCGGATTGTCCCAATCGAAGTCCTTGGTGATGTTATAGGTTGGAATCGGGAACGAGAATACGCTGCCATGGGCGTCGCCTTCCGACATAACGTCGGCGAAAGCGGCATTGAAAATATCCATTTCCTTTTGGAAGTCGCCGTAGGTCTCGTCCTGCATTTTTCCGCCGATAATCACCGGATGGTCCTTCAAGTTGCCCGGCACCTTCAGGTCGAGAGTGATGTTTGTGAACGGCGTTTGGAATCCGACGCGCGTCGGCACGTTGATGTTGAACATAAACTCTTGCAGGCACTGCTTAACGCCTTCGTAGTCAAGATTATCGTAGCGGATGAACGGTGCTAGATAGGTGTCGAAACTTGAGAATGCCTGTGCGCCGGCGGCCTCACCCTGCATTGTATAGAAGAAGTTGACAATCTGTCCCAAAGCCGTGCGCAAGTGCTTTGCCGGACTGCTCTCAATCTTGCCCGGAACACCCGTGAAACCAGTCATAAGAAGGTCTTCCAAATCCCAACCCACGCAGTAAACGCTCAAAAATCCAAGGTCGTGAATGTGGATGTGGCCCGATTGGTAAGCCTGCTTAATCTCTTCAGAATAAACACGTTCCAGCCAGTACTGCGAACTGATGATGGTTGCAATATGCTGATTCAGGCCCTGCAGCGAGTATGATGAGTTGGCGCTCTCCTTTATCCGCCAGTCATTCAAGTCGATATACTTATCGATGATGTCCATATTCGACAGCAGCTCCTTGGTGTTACGCATACTCTCGTGCTGCTTGCGATAGACGATGTAAGCCTTTGCGGCGTCGAATAACTTATTGTCGAACAGCACTTTCTCCACAGTGTCCTGCACTTCCTCCACCGTCGGGGTGTAATCGAGTTTGTCGAACAAATTGAGTTTCGTGATTACCTCAAGCATTAGGTCTTCGGCCAATTGGCGGTCGGGTTTGCCAACTGCGCGCAGAGCCTTGAAGATTGCATAACTGATTTTTTCGGCTTCAAAATTGACAATGCGCCCGTCGCGCTTGCAGATTTTGATTGACGGCAGATTTAATTTTGCTTCCATTGTGGTAAAATATTACGTTTTGTTATAGTTGCTGATGGCCATAAAACCGCACCAATTCTGAATTGTCAGCCAATGTTTTGAGAATCGGAAAGTGGTTTTGTGAATCACCCTTATAAAGGAATGAAACAACCGAAAATGATTTTACACGAATTGCCGGCAGTTGTCAACACAAGGGTGTTCATTTTGTGAAAAACGTTGAAATGGTGGCGATTTTGAACGGAAACTTTTTGGTAATCCACCAACCATAAAAAATCTATCTCACAATCACCAATCTTCCGACGCCATTGACAAGCGAACTGCGTCCGTTGGAATTGCGGGTTGGGAATTCGACACCGTCGTAACTGATGCGCACCTTATAGAAATAGACGCCGGCAGGCAAAAACGCGCCATTTGCGCCGGTTCCGTTCCACACCGACGACATGTTCAAGCCGAAGTGCAGCCCGCCAAAGTCAGCCATAGTGATGGTATTGACAATCTTTCCCATCGGGTTGTAGATGTCGATTCGCAACTCGTCGGGAAGCAAAGTACCGGTGAGCTCAAAACCGAAACGCGTGGAAGCGCTGAACGGGTTCGGGAACGCATAAACATCTGACACTGTGTTTTCTGCAATCACACGGAACGATATAATGTAGTCGTCGGCACCCGACTCGTTGCCCGACGCATCGTGGGCACGGACACGCAACTGATAGGTGCCCGTCGCGAATGGCATCTCGAGCTCAAGCACAGCTCGGTTGTTGGCCAGCGTTCCAGGTACGAAAGTCACATCGGGGGTGCCAGAAAGCTCAATACGATTTTCGATTCCGGTCGACAAATCGGTGATATAAACAGCCACGGCGTTGATGTCGTCAACGGCCAAGAAGCGGTTGGCATCGGTAACACTAACGGCAATAGTCGGGCGCGCCGACACAATATCGCCGTTGGCAATATGCCGGCCGTCGAAGGTTACGTCGAGCAGCGGATTCTGATTATCGCGCAACACATGGAACTGCTTGTGCGCGAAGTTGTTGAAGTGCGTCTGCTCCATTTGGTCGTAGTTTTTGCCGCCCGGTAGAATAGGATTCAGCTCAGCGTAAAAAACATTGTCGACATCAAGCCCGACGGTTTCAAACATCACAGTATCAAGCACATATTCGCCAGGCGGCAAAGCCGTCAGCCGTTTGTAGCCAATCTCAACAATGCGATTGGTGGCCGTTTGCAGCCAATAGTGCACCAGCACGCTGTCCGACGGCTGCTGACCGATGTTCTCACAAGCCACCACGGCCATGGCCTGCTCACCTTCATGCAGAGTGTCGGATTGGAAAAGCCAGCCGCGCGCCGGATTCACGGCCAAATCGGTGTACGGCGTGTAGAGTACGCGCCACATTTTGAGTTGCGCCGGCACACGATTAATATCGTCTTTTGTATACATCTGCAACCGAAGCTGCGGATATTGCCTGGCGTTGATGCCCGATAATGTAGCGCTGTTAGCTGTTAGTGAGTCGATTAGCACGTTTGAACTACCATCGGCCTCAAACCCGACAACCCTCACAAACGTTTCCGCTCCGTTAGCATTAGCCGTTGTATCATACTGCCATTGAAGCTGTTGCCATTGTTTGGCCGGACCGATTGCCGGACTTGTGACAGAGCCACGGTTAAAGTTGTTATAAAGCGTTCGATGGAAATCTATTTGATCGGTGCTCGAAGTGCCAATAACTTCCTCTGCCTCATCCGGACGCCCCTTATGAGTGAAGAAAATGTACGGCACAGAGCTGTTCACTGTGCGGATTTTTGTAGCCCCCCATCGCTCAAAAGCGCTGTAAGCCCGCTCGGGCCACTGCTGGAAGCGTCCTGACATAAAAGAATATATCATAATGTAGTTACCATCGGGCACGTGATTCTCAACCATCGAAATAAGCGAATCGAGACCAGCATCGAGATTGCTCAAATAAAAAATGAAATATTGTTCATAAGCCGCACTTGAGCAATGCGGATAGTTGGAATGGCCATAACGCCCGCGGTCTGACTGCCACGGCACCAGGCTGAAAGAATCTACCACCACCATAAGCAATGCATTGGTCGCACCGCATGATGACATTCCTCCATAACCATCCATCTCGTAACTGATTTTCATAAAATTGCTTGAATTTGGCGATCCAATATTGTGACAACGTAACGTACGTGCGGCACTTGAAAAACCGAAAGTACGTGTGGCACTATCTGGCACAATATGAACAAACCTGTTGTCGTCAAGCTGTTCAAAATGTGATTGCTCCCATCCTGTCATACCCGAGTGTGCTATAAAGGAACTTGCTGCGGTATAATCGCCTTCGAAATTGGCAACGCGCCAGAAATAGGTCTGTCCTGTGTCTGCGGCCATCGGCAAAACGCACTCCACCACACCTCCATTATGGTTTATACTACTTGAGCGCACCCGCCCATTTGAAAATTTTTCAGTTGTATCCATCTGAAAAGCAACGTTCTGTAACAATTGGCCGCTATCAAAAACTGATGCTTTAAGCATTTGGGGCGGTGCAGACAGAAGACTGTAATTGTAAGGCCAAACAGGTGCTGCATCAACAGACTGCACATAAGCAGCCACCATAACGTGGTTATTGTCCTCGTCAAGTTCTGCAACCTGATCCATAGCATCAAGGCTGATCCCAAAATTGTTAAGTCCTACACCTTTCAGCCTGTCCATTGGTAATCGGAAACTTATTGTGTCTTTAAATTTTAACCCATCAATACGGCATTGATATGGTTTTCCGCTGCCATCGGCGTAAATATGTTGCAGCTCAACCACAAAATCAGTGGTAATGGCGCGTCCAACATTACTCATCGCCACATTCACCGTGAATGAATCGACAGCCGTAGTGAGCAATGACGGCGTAAACCACACATCGGAAGCCGAAATCTGCAAATCGGGCTTAGTCGGGCTGTTGAGCACAATACACGGGTCGCCATGAAGCGTCATTTGCTGTATAGTTCCTATTACGAGCCTGTTAGAACTGCCAGCCATCAATATTTGGGCCGTCCGCATCGCCTTGCCAACAGGCTCTCCGTAGCTGAAATTTGCTATCTGGCTGTAGAATTTCGATGTGAACTTGTCTAGATAGTACGGCACGCCCTCATTCACCATGGCAATCAGGCCGATGGCGCCGCGCTGTTTGGCCAACACCCACTCCTCGCTCGCCGACGTTTGCCAAGTGCCGTGAATGTTGCCTGTGTAGCACGAATTGGACAGTATGAGCGGATATTTACCCTGATTTTTGTAGAAAGTTGGAGAATCAATTTCTTGGTCGAACCCACCACTGGTCGAGCCGTGCCCGAATAAGGTCATCAAGCTCACACCACCATTTATGAGAATCCGCACACTATCGTTTTTCGATGTCGATATAGGGTCGGATGTTCTCTTGCGGAAGGTGGATACACTCCCACCGAACAGTGTATCCTCGATAATTCTTTCATATCCAGCCATATACCCACTTATTTCACGTTGTTCGCCCGCTTTGTTGCCACCCACAAAATGCAACACGCGCTTCATCCAATCGTCGGGCTTGTTACTCTCAAATGCCTTAACCTTAGACAGATAATCATCGACCTGGTCAGCATTCAGAGCCGACAAACGTCCGGTTGCCAGCAGCGGCGCATCACCCGAGCCATTAGTGTAAGCTGTCAGCAAGGCATCGGAAGCCGGGTATCCCATTGTGGGTACAAGGTTGTGCGAATAGCCGGTGGCGTTGCGGCGCGAATCGACTGCATTCACCGCCTTGCCCACCAAAAACAAATACTGCGGCTTCACGCTCCACTTAGCCGTGGCGTACTCCACAAACCGGCGGATGGCCATCGGGTGCTTGCGGATTCCATAGCCAAATTGATTATAAAGTTCCTCTACATCAACAATATAAGCATCGCGATAAGCCGCATATTCACGTGCCTTGTCCATCAATTGATTGTTCGTAATTATTAGAATCCGCTTGCCGGAAACGGAGTGATTGGTCATTGGGGCGTGCGAAATCCACGGGACACGCCCAACGCCCTTTTGCGTGGCCACAATCAGGTTGATGGTATCGCGGTGAGCCTCAATCAAGGCAGTAGCCGTGCCTCCGTCCACAATCAGCTCCACGCGCAGGTTACGGCTGATGTCGTAAAGCACCGGGCTGCCCGAAAAATCCATTCCGCCTATGGCGATACATTGCGTCTTATCGCTTGGCGGGAGCTTGAAAAACTGTTGGTTGCGCCCATTGAAATCGAATTCCGAAGGATATTCAACCTCGATGAAGGAAACGCGCGAATAATCGGTTTTTGCATTGATATCATCGATGCTTGCGAAGGTGTATTTGTTGCTCTGTGTCAGATTGTCGGCCACCACCGTTGCCGAATGTTTGATGGTGTGCAGGCCGTAGAAAATAGTGTCAATGGTAATTCCCGGTCCGTTGACGCTGATGTGGTGCCCGTTCGAAGAATATGTGGCCAGCGCAAACGTGACGCGGGCTTTCAGACCGTCGGTCTTGCTGACTGCGGGCGTCGCCACCGTTTTGGCCACCTGCTTACCTAACGCCAAAGCCGTACCATCGAACCAGCCCTCGGCCTCAGTATAGCGGCAGTTCTCCTCGCCGCCCAAATAGGTGCCAGTGTACTGAACCACAGTGTCGATGATGCAATAGGCGGCCTCTGTGTAATTCTCAACTCCTTGCGAACCATACTCTTCTTGGAACCGCAAATTCGAAAAACTGCTGTTCCAAGTCAAGAAAACAGCGGCCGTGTCGGTTATCAGACTGTAATGCGGATTTGTCTGGTTTTCAGGGCTGTCGTACATATCAACATCGAACCAGCCGCTGTTGCCCTCAGCAAAAAACTCAATGTAATCGACCAATCCCTGACGCTCGCTGCCGACGCGGCATGCAATCGGTTTTCCGTTCTGAAAAAGTTGGATGTTCTGCGGATTGAAACTGCCCACAGGCACGCCTGCGGCCTCAAGTTGACTGCGACTGACGCGATAGACGCCCGTCTGCGGAATGGCCAGCCGGTAATAATCCTGACCAAAATCAATCCAATCGTTTGTAAAATGTTGGGCATCAGCATCAACGGCAGCCATCGCAGCCATCACAAAAAATAATATGCCGAAAAATCGCATCATCAGACAAACACCATAAAAACAAACAAATTTAAGCATTTGGCAATGTCAGCGCGATGTTTTTTGACTGATTGAATAATTGAGTGCGTGAATAAATGGACATCGGACTTCAGACAACAGACCATAGTCGTAATTCCTAATTGATAACACCTAATTCCTACATCCCAACTAAAAAATGTGCTACATTTGCACCGTTTTAAAACGCTGAACAATGGCACAAAACAAAGTCGTTTCCTTCATTCCGAACACCATCACGCTGATGAACGCCTTGTCGGGATGTCTTTCGATAACTTTCGCATTCACAGGCAGTTTGACGCTTGCCGGACTCTTCATTCTGATTGCCGCCGTTTTCGATTTCTTCGACGGCATGGCCGCCCGCCTGCTCAAAGTGAGTTCGGCCATTGGCAAGGAACTCGACTCGCTTGCCGACGACATCAGTTTCGGTGTGGCGCCATCGGCCATTGCGTTTGTCATTGTCTACCAGCAACTTAATCCGAATGACGTCAGATTTGCAGAATTGCCGTTAGGCACAATGGCCGTCTGCCTGCTGCCGTTCCTGATGGCCGCATTCTCGGCACTTCGCCTTGCAAAATTCAATCTCGATGAGCGCCAGACCGACAAATTCATCGGCCTGCCCACCCCTGCCAACGCCATGGTTTGGGCATCGCTGCCATTCATCCTGACCTACAATGCTGACAGTTATATCGCGCAGCATATTATTGTACCACAAATCCTTATACCGCTGTCGCTGATTATGTCGTTTTTGTTGGTTTGTGAGTTGCCGTTGTTCTCGCTCAAATTCAAAACATGGGATTTCGGCAGCAACAAAATTCGCCATATCTTCCTATTGCTCAGCCTAATACTGATAATTATTCTGCACTTTGCCGCCATTCCGGCCATCATCTTGCTCTACGTGCTGATGTCGGTGGTGGCGTTTAAGCAATGAATAGGGTTGGAGGATATATTTCATTTATTTTAGGAGACAAAAAAAGAGAGGATTTCACAACCCTCTCTATAATGCAGAACTAATCAAAATTTCGCTCTGCCTGGTCTTTTTCTCAAAAGAGCCTCTTTAGCACCACCAATCAAATTGGCTTGTTTTTTCACATCAATTGTTTTCATTTTAATAAAAGTTTAATAGTCATTCCTACTCACTTACGCTTTTCGGTTACTCGGTTATTATAGTCTAGGACTAACATATATTGTGGGGGCTTTCTTCTTTGCAGTTGCACCGCCTATCAATTGGGCCTGCTTCTTTACATCAATTGTTTTCATTTTAATAAAAGTTTAATAGTCATTCCTACTCACTTACG
>CAMKOM010000039.1 GCA_946414435.1 uncultured Bacteroidota bacterium | reverse complement strand
TCGCTCGAAAACATCGCGAAAGCGCTCGACCGAATTGCTGAATATCTGCAGAAAATCAATTGATAATCAACTTCTTCTATATTGCAAAAGCAGTATTGACTGGTAAATAAGCGCTGTTTTGTTTTTGTCAATATCGGTATCGCAAAAAATTATATATTAGTGAGTTTTTAAAAAATTACAATTATGGCAAGTATTAGAGATTTAAAAAGCGACGTAAAGTATTTAGTTTCAGAAATAGTTTCTGATTGCAGCAATGTCATTGTTCTTCATCCTGAAAAGAAGGACGACGTGTTGGGGCTGATTGAAAAGGCTCTTGACATTCTCGATTCGAGCCTTGACAAAATCAACAAGGGCGACAAAAAGGACAAGACATATTTTAATGGTATCAAAAACGAAGCGATTGCCGCTGCCGACGACATCTACAACAAATTGCGCGACATTGTGGGCGCAAAATAAATGCGTTGAACGATGATTGAAGATTTCAAAAAAACAGCCGAATTCGTCTTGCAGGGGCTTAACTACAAGCCGCAGGTGGGAATTGTGCTGGGCAGTGGCCTGGGCGGTTTGGGCGACAAGATAAAAGTCGATAAATCAATCGCTTACAAGGACATTCCTGGCTTCCCGATTTCGACTGTCGATGGACACAAGGGACAGTTGCTGCTGGGCGAGCTCGGCGGTAAGAAGGTGGTGGCAATGCAGGGGCGGTTTCATTACTACGAGAACTACGAGATGAACCAACTCACGTTCCCCATCCGAGTGATGAAATTCCTTGGTATCGAGATACTTATAGTGTCGAACGCTTCGGGCGGAATCAATCCGTCATTCAAGGTTGGCGACATTATGGTCATTCGCGACCACATCAACAGCTTCCCCGAGAATCCGCTGCGCGGCTACAACTATCACGAACTGGGCCCGCGTTTCCCCGATATGAGCAAGACCTACGACGGCGAGTTGATTTCGCGCGCGCACAAAATTGCCGAGCGCCACGGAATCAAACTGCAGGAAGGCGTGTACATCGGCAGCCCTGGCCCGACGCTTGAGACGCCCGCCGAGTACAAGATGTTCCGCATCTGGGGCGCCGACGCCACAGGAATGTCAACCGTGCCCGAAGTGATTGTGGCTCACCATATGGGAATCCGCGTTCTTGGCCTGTCGATAATCACCAACACCGACAAGCCCGCAACGCCCGACGGCGAGACCACGCACGACGAAGTGCAGGACGTGGCTGGCCGCGTTGAACCGCAAATGACAACAATAATCACAGAACTCATAAACGAACTGTAATCTGATACAGGATTGATATTCTGCGATTTAAGTCGAAATAAAATGAGAACAGCAATTAGCCATCAAAAAATCAGGCGGTTGCTGTTCTTGTTTTTTGCGCTTGCCGCGACGTCGGCTCAAGGCCAATTCTACGATAGCGGCCAAGACCGTTTCCGCAGGCTATCTCACATAAAAACAGCGCATTTCGATGTGATTTTTCCGCAGAGCGATACGGCGCTGGGGCAAATCTACGCCAACAATCTTGAACGGGTGTATATGAGCGGCGGCAAAACGCTCGGCTGGCAGCCAAGGTGCGTTCCTGCGGTGCTGTTCACGTCGGCGGCGTACGCCAATGGCGAAGTGGCTTGGGCGCCGCGGCGGATGAATCTGCTCACAACGGCTTCGCCCGATAATTACCAACACGCTTGGAATCAGCAACTTGTGTTGCACGAATTTCGCCACGTTGTGCAAACCGATATGCTGCGGCAAGGCGCATCGCGATTCTTTAGCGTGCTGCTCGGCGAGCAATACACTGGACTTCTGCTCGGTCTGCACGTGCCTTACTGGTTTCTTGAAGGCGACGCGGTGGCTTACGAAACAGGCGCTTCACTGTCGGGGCGCGGACGCACGGGCGATTTCACCAACCGTCTGGCCACGCAGGTGGCGCAGAAAGGCGTTTTCAGTTATCAGAAAGCAATGTTCGGCTCGTTTGCCGACAATGTACCAACGCGCTATCATCTTGGCTATCAACTAATAAGTTATGGTCGGCAGCAATATGGCGCACAACTTTGGCCGAATGCGATGACGCGAGTGGCGCGACACCCGATTGCGCTGCGACCGTTTGGCCGTGGAATACGCGAAACAACTGGTTTAAAGGAAGTTGATTTCTATCGTGCGGCACTTGAACCGCTTGCCACGGGCCCGAAAAACGCCGCCCCCGACAATGCCCGACTGCTTACAAAACCAACACCGCGCGACTACACAAGTTACTTTGTGCCGCAGAAAAACGCGCAGGGCAAGGTGGTGGCCTTGCGCGAGCAACTGTCTGATATTCCGTCGTTTGTGACGATTGACACCGACAAAGGCCGAATTAGAAAAATCACCCGCCCTGGCCCGATGAGCATCAAACATTTTTCTGCGTCGGGCAACTTGCTGGTTTGGAATCAGTTGCGATACACTCGCTGGGAAAACGCCAACCACAGCCAAATTGTGACTTACGACCTTGACCGCCACCGTAAACGCACTCTGGTTCGCCGCGGGCGCTACTATGGCTCAACGCTTTCGCGCTCTGCAACTCAAATAGCATCAATTAGTTACACTGATTCGTCGCAGTGGGCTGTCGAACTTCACAACCTTGACGGCAGTCGGGCAGCGCGGTTTCAAACTGGCAATTCCGTGCCTGTGCGCGTGGCTTGGTCCGACGATGATAAACGGCTGGCTTACATTGCGATAGAGCAGGATTGTAAGTCGGTTTCGGTGATTGATTTGGAACACCACACCATCGACACCGTGCTGCCACAAATCAACGATGACATCTCGAATCTGCTGTTCTGCGGCAGCAAACTTTATATGACTGGCAACCACAACGGCAACACCGCCTGGTACGCTTACAGCCTGACCGACAGCACTTTCAGCGTTGTGGCCGAAAGTCCGTTCGGGGTGGGCACAGGCAGTGTGAGCGGCGACAGTCTGCTGTTCACTTACTACACCGCCGATGGTTTTCAGATTGCTGAAAAACAGATAGATAGCCTTGCCAAAACTGAAATGCCGACGGCTATTGCAAACAGTCAGACGCAAGCGCTCACCGAACAAGAGCAAAGAGTGGTTTTCGGCAGCGATAGCGTGTATAAAGTGCAGCGTTACAGCCGTTTGGCGCATCTGCTCAACATTCACAGTTGGGGGCCGCTATCGGTGCGGATTGATGATTCGGAAGTTGGTCCTGGCTTGACCATAATGTCGCAGGACGCGCTTTCCACATCATTCCTAACGGCTGGTTATCAATGGCTTACCGCCGAAAGCAAAGACGATTATTTCCTTGAATACCGCTACAAGGGCTTTTTCCCGATAATCGGTGCGCGCGGCGACATCTATAAGTTTAAAGCACAGCAAGAAACGAATCGAGACACCATTACTCTTGATGTTCTGCGGAAGCGCGGTGTGGCGTTCGTGCAGGTGCCTATGACGCTGAAAACGAGCGTTTTCACCACATCGCTGACGGCGCAGGCGTCTTACCAATATATCAACACCGAATTGTCGTATGGCCGCAAAGCCGTTGACACCACAGACCACACGCTGGGCTATTGTCTTTATTTTCAGTCGTTAAGGCGGCTCGCGCACCGTGATTTGCAATCGCGCTGGGGCATCGTTCTTCGCGGCGACTACCATCACTACATCGACCAACCCGAGAACCATCAGACGGCCGCGCAGGCTTGGCTCTATCTGCCTGGACTGCTCGCAAACCACGGCGTCACGCTCTACGGCGGATGGCAGGAAAGCACTAGTAACAACCTAGTATTCAATTCGTTGGTGCTTTATCCGCGCGGCTACAAATCGGTGCAGAACACTCGGCTCACAACTTTAATGGCATCGTACTCTCTGCCGCTTCTCTATCCCGATTTGGCGCTTGGCAGTGCACTGTATATCAAGCGGATAAAAGCAAAAATCTTTTATGACTACGCCGAAGCCGTCAACAAAAGGGTAACCACAACAATGCGCTCATCGGGCTGCGACCTGACGGCCGATTTCCACATCTACCGCATTGCTGTGCCCATCTCGGCTGGCGTGCGCTACGCAAGGCGTATCTCAAAGAGTGACAACTATTTCGGCTTCCTGCTGTCGATGAATTTTAATGGGGTGATGGGGGATAGGCGGTAATTAAATCTACGCCTAAACACATCCCATAAACTCTAAACTCAAACCTATATTATTCCACTTCATCAAACAGATGATTGAACCCCGTCATAGCAAAGATGTTCTTCAGGTCGGGGGTGAGACCTGTGATGCTGACGCGGCTGCCCTTGGGTTTGGCGTTCTTCAGCACACCAAGGAAAATGCGCAGACCGCTCGACGAGATATATTCGAGTTTCGAGCAATCGAACACAATGTTCTGGCCGTTCAGGTCGTAGAGCGGCTGAAGTTCCTTTTCGGTTTCGGGTGCGGCGGCGGTGTCGAGCCTGCCTTCGAGAATGGCGGTGACGGTGCCGTCTTGTTGTTGGATTGAAGCGTTCATATCTGTTTCGTTTTATGTTCTTTCCAAAAAATCACCGATAAAAGTACATTTGGAATCGGTACGAGTGTTAAAGATAATCAATTTTTCGGAACGCTAAACATACATTGGGTAGAGAAGATTCACTACGGCCAGCATCGCGACAAGCAGAACAATGTGAAGCCACACGCCCACTCGTGCGAAATCGGAAAAGCGGAACGAGCCTGGGCCGAAGACGAGCATATTTTGAATGCTGCCAATGGGCGACGAGTAACTGAAGGTGACGCAGAGCATCAGCGATATGACAAACGGCATCGGGCTGCAGCCCAGCATTTCGGCCTGACCGAACATCACGGGGAAGAAAATGGCGGCCGCGGCCACATCGCCTACAAATTCGGTCACAACCGACGCTATCAGGCACATCACGGCCAGTATCACGTAGGGATTGGTGCCGAAAACATCGATAATGTTTTGTGCCAGAGCGCCCGAAATGCCAGTTTTGGTAATGGCCGTCGAGAAAACCACCGTGGTGCCCAGAATGAGCAGAATGTCCCACTCAATGTATTTCACCACATTGTCGAACCTGCAGCACTTGAAAATCATCATCAGACCTGCGGCCAGCATTGTGGTGGCCATCAGCGGCATTACGTGGAACGACGAGAAGATAAACATCAGCACCAGTATGGCGGCTGAAGTGATTGTTTTTGAGCCAATTTCGGGCACGAAATGCGAATCGAAGAAGGTCAGGCTGCGGTGGTTGTTGCGCTCGAGTTGGTCGTCGCTTTTTGCGGGGCACTCAAGCAGAAGCGTGTCGCCCGCCTGAAGGGTAATCTCGCGCGGCTGTCCATCCACTCGTTGTCCCTGACGGGCCACGGCCACAAGCACCACATCGTTTTTCTGCTCAAAATCGCTCTGCGTCATCGATTGGCCGATAAGGTCGCTGCCGAAAGTGATGTATGCGGTGCGCATTTTTCGGCTGGTGTCAATGTCGTTGATGCTCCACACGTGGTGGTCGGCGGCGGCAAGGCCGTGAGTGCGTTTGAGTTCAAGAATCTCGTTGATTTGGCCTGCGTAGATTAGTCGGTCGCCGCCCAGAATCCATTCGGTTTTGGGCACGGGCATTATCACTTCCTTGTCGAACCGCACAATCTCGACCAGCGAGCCGCCCTTGACGTTGTAGAGCCCCGCCTCCTCAACGGTGCTGCCCACGGCTGGGTTGTCAGTGGGCACAAGCAGTTCCACTGTGTAGTCGCTGGTGGTCTCGAATGTATGCTCCGACGATTCGCGCTCTGGAATGAGCCGTTGAAGCGCAATCACCACGGCGGTGCCAATGGCGGTGAGTATCAGACCTGGGACAAGCGGCTCAAAAATGTTCATTGTCTGGCCTGTCTGGTTCAGGTAAAGGCCCGCAATAACCAAGTTCGACGAGTTGCCGAGCAGTGTGCACATTCCGCCCATCGCGGCAGCGTAACTCAAAGGCAGAAGCTGTTTCGACGGCGCCACGCCGAGTTTGTGAGCCCAAAGTTTCACAGCATCAATGAGCAGCGCCACAATGTTCACCGAGTTCATCAGGGCCGAGAGCACGCTGGCGGGAATCATCAGCCGCAACAGTGCGCCCACGCGCGTTTTGGGCGTGCCAAGCACATTTTTCGACAGCCAGTAGAGCACGCCCGTGTGAATGAGCGCCGCAATAATGACGAAAAACGCCGCGTGCACCACCACAGGCTCCGACCCGAAGCCCGCCATTCCTTCCTCCTCCGTCACCACGCCCGTGACGAGCAGCACCGTGAGCGCGCCCAAAAAGACAACCTCCGCCCGTATGCGTGTCCGCGCCATAATGACGAAGATGCCCGCTATGGTGGCGATGGTTATCCACGCATATCCGTTCAAACCTAGAAAGATGATGCTGTCCATTTTGCGATTAGAAATATTGGTGCAAAGGTCTTATTTTTCAGGTTTGTTACTTCAATTTTTTCCGCAACGACAGCACGTTTTGGCCGTCGGTGTACTCGTAGTTGATGGTGTCCATCAGTTGGCGCACAAGGTGAATGCCAAGTCCGCCAATGGGGCGCTGCTCGGCTGGCAGCGAAATGTCAACATCTTCTTTCACCGTTGGGTCGAAGGGGGTGCCGCTGTCGATAATGACGAATTTCAAACGCTCGTCGTTGGCTTGGGCCTTTATATTGATAACTCCGTGTGTTCCTGGCGGATAGGCATAGTTAATGACATTCACCACGGCCTCCTCAATGGCAAGATTCATCTGCATTGTCAGGGCGGCGTCGAAGCCAACGGCCTCACACACGCCTTCGACAAACTCGGCCAAGTGCGGAATCTCGTCGATATTGTTGTGAAGCGTCACGCTGCGCTGGAATTTCTCGTCAATCTGCGGCTTGGTGTACTGCACGGCAAGCATTGTCAGGTCGTCGCTCTGGTCGGCGGTGCCCACAAAAGCGTGAACGGCAGTCATCATCTGACCGATAAGTGCTTCGGGCTGAAGTTTTTTTGCGGCCAGAGCCTCACGCGCGGTTTGCATCATTCGGTCATCGCCAAACAGTTCGTGCTCAACGTTTTCGGCTTCAGTCAGGCCATCGGTAAACAGGAATATTGTTGTGTTGCAGTCGATATGAGTCTCCTGGGCGGTGTACTTCCAACCTGCCATCACGCCGATAGGAATGTTCGAGCCGCATTTGAGCGGTCCCACGCCCGAGCCTATGAGCAGCGGTGAGTTGTGGCCCGCGTTGCAGTAGCGCATACGGCCTGTGGGCAGGTCGAGCACGCCAATGAAGAACGTCACAAACATATTGGCGTCGTTCATTTCGGCCATTGCGTCGTTCATTGCCGTGACAATGCGGTCGGGCGACGACTCGTGCGCCGACAGCGTGCGGAACTGCGCCCTTGTGACGGCCATCACCAACGACGCTGGGACGCCCTTGCCCGACACATCGCCTATGCAGAAGAACAGTTTCTCGTCGCGGATATAGAAGTCGAACAGGTCGCCGCCCACCTCCTTGGCTGGCACCAGGTGGCCGAAAATCTCAATATCGTTGCGGTCGGGATAAGGCGGGAAAATCTTCGGCAGCATACCCTTCTGAATCTCGCTGGCAATGTGCAACTCGCTGCCAATGCGCTCCTTTTCGGCGTTCACAATCTGTAACTTATTGACGCTGCGAATGGTGCGCGCTATTATGAAGCCCAGAAGAATCAGGCCGATAATCATCATCACAAACAGGTTGAAGGCAATTTGGCGAAGACCATTGTATATCTCGCGGTCGCGGCAGATTACGGCCATCGACCAGCCCGTGCCGTTGTCGACGGGGGCGTAATAGACGTAGTTCAGGTCGCCGTTATCGTCGGTGACGGTGGCGCAGCCGCTTCCGCCCGCCATCATATCGCGGTTCAGGCTCTTAACCGAAGTGTCTTTGATTCCTGCCGACAGGTCGATAATGTTGGTGCGCATCACAAGGCTCTCGACGGGGCAGGCCATCATCTGGCCAGTGCGCGAAATCATCATATTCACCGACGACGGATAGATTCGGTTGGCGTTGATAACCTCGCCCAACCAGTCGAGCGACACGTCGGCGGTGAAAATGCCCACCGTTTGGCCGCTGGCATCGTGAATGGGCATTGAGTAGGTCGACATCATCATCTCGCCTCCGCCCTCGTCGTAGTAAGGCTCGCTCCAGTGCGGACGGTTGTTGCGCATTGGCACGGCGTACCACTCCATATCGTGATACTCATAATCGTCGGTGCCGAGTTGCTTGCTGCGGATAGTGCCGTCTTCGGTTTTGTAAGAGTATGGCGAGAATTGGCGGCCTTTTTTAGGATAGTAGTTCGGCTCGAAGGCCACGGCGCTGCCAACAATTATATCGTTGCAAGTGAGCATCTTACGCGTTACGGCATACATCGAGTCGGGCTGACCGAGACACAACTCAACAATCCACTCCATATTCTGCACCGCCACCTCAACGGCGCTCATCACGTTCTTAATCTTCAGGTTACGAACTTTCAACTCACTCTCGGCGCGCTGCTGCACCTCCTCGCGGATTCCATCGCTGGCAAATTTGTACTGAACCACCGACGTGGTCTCAATCAGCACTGCGGCCGTGATAATTATGGCTAGTGTCGATTTGGTTTTCAGCGACTTGCGCCATTCTCTGAATTTACTGCTCATTCTATATCCTAAATTTATATCTAACCAAACTTACCCAAACTAAACCGAAACTTTTTTATTAGGATTGATTTGAATTCGTTTGGCTAGAAACAAAAACCTATATATCAAGTTGTTATTAATCTATGCGAAGCGGCTCGCCTTGGTATTTTATTCCAACGTCCAATCCTTAAAGGTGTCGCAAACCGAGAGAATGTAGTCTTTGCGCTTGGTGACGCGCTCGGCAAATATCTCCTGACAGTGGCGAATCACCTCGTCGGGGAACGAGTTGCTCAACGAGAGCCACGTGAAGTTGCGCAGACAGCCCACCACTGCAATCTGCTCGGTGCGGTGCTTGATAAAATCGGCGCTCTGACCTTCGAAATAATATTGTATCATCCTCAACCATATATCGTTAGCCAACTGTTGCGGCAGCCCGATAATCTGCTCGTAATCGCCCACGAGCGACACCATTGCTGAATAGGAATGCCCCAAATCGATAATCGGGTGTCCGTAGCCAACCTCGCCCATATCAATCAGCATCAACTCACCGTTCTGCAGCATTGCGTTTTTGGTCTGAAGGTCGCAGTGCAGAAGGCGGTCGCCTTGCGGGATTGACTGAACAATGCGCATCATAAGGTCGGTGGATGGCGCGTCGAAGTAGCGGCTGATGATGCGCACGGCCTCTTCCTCGCGCTCAATGCTCGACGGAATGTTGCCGCCTTTTGGCACCTTGATTTCGTGCAAGTGGCGAAACAGACTGGCGTAGAGCCTTGCATATTCATCGACGCGCTGCGGCTCCCGCTTCAGACAGGCTGTCAATGTGTCGGCCTTAAGCAACTCATACACAAGCCCGTACTGACTGCCCACACGCACAATGTCGAATGAGATGGCGGTTGGCATTCCAAGTACAAACGACTCTTTGGCCATTGTGATTTCGGTCTGCACCTCGTCGATGGTGGTTCCCTCGCGGAAAACTTTGATAATTGTATCATCATCAATGCGATAAACCACGCCCACGCCGCCGCGGCCAATCACCTGGCAGCCATCGACACTGAAGCGCCGCATTGCCTTCTCAACGTTCATTATCTTTGTAAAGCCCGTCATTTCAAGCACTTGATACACATCGGGACAAACTTCGGTCACCCGGAATCCGGAGAAGCGCTTGGCCAACCCAAGCAGAATACGCAAGCCCGAACTCGATATGTACTCGAGCCCGGCGGCATCGCACGTCAGAGTGTCGAATTTGCCGCAAGCCGCCAACTGGCTGTCGATTTCGGCATTTGCCTGGGCTGTGGCGGAAGTGTCCATTCGCCCGCAGATGGTGAGCGTTGCCTGTCCGTTGCGGTTGATTGCTGTTATTTTCATAGATATCTTCTTTTTTAATGTGTTTGAATGGTAAATGTAAGGAAATATGAGAAAGAAACCAATAAGTTTACTGTTCAATACGATGAAATTTAGACAAAAGAAAAGTAGACAATAAGTAATTTACGTACAATCGGGCGCAACAATTAGCAAAATCCTACATTTATCTACTTTTATGCACTTTTTTAAACATCAATTTTAAAACTGCATTACAATGTTTGGTATTTCCGACCCTGGTATCTGGATTGTCTATCTGCTGTCGATTTTATGCGTGATAGGCTCGATAATTTTTGGCATAAAGTATTGGAACAAAGAAGACGATGCCGACAATCTTTAGTATTAACTATCAATAATTTATAGATGGAAAATTTTTCGATGTATATGATTGTGATGGTCTACTTCCTGGCCATCGCGTTTTTGGGATTTTTGGGCTATAAGAAGACGAAAAACTCAAAAGACTTTTTGATTGGCGGTGGCGAGATGAACCCCATCGTGATGTCGCTCTCGTATGGTGCAACGTTCATATCCGCTTCAGCCATAGTGGGTTTCGGCGGTGTGGCCGCAACCTTCGGAATGGGAATTCAGTGGCTGATGTTCCTGAATATGTTTGTGGGCGTGGTCATCGCCTTCATCGTTTTCGGACGGCCAACGCGTCGCATCGGCGCGAAACTGCACGCCACATCGTTCGCGCACTTCCTGGGCGCCTACTATAACTCAAAGCGTATCAGGATTTTCGCTGCATCGGTCATCTTCCTATGTATGCCGCTCTATGCCGCAGCCGTTCTGCGTGGCGGCGTGTTCTGTATGCAGGAAGTTTTCGGCATCAGTTTCGACCTTTCGCTGCTGATTTTCACCGTGATAGTGGCATCGTACGTGATGGCTGGCGGTATGAAGGGCGTGATGTACACCGATGCCCTGCAGGCCGTGATAATGTTCATCTGTATGGGCGTGCTGGTGTTCGGCGTTTACAAGGCTCTTGGAATGGGCTTTGCCGAAGCCAACCGCGCGTTGGAAGGAATCTCGAATCAGGTTCCCGAAAAACTGGCCGCCGTTGGCCACCAAGGCTGGACGGCAATGCCGCGCTTCGGGTCGCAGCAGTGGTTCACGCTTGTCACATCGCTGATTATGGGCGTGGGCATCGGCTGCCTGGCGCAACCGCAGCTGGTTGTGCGCTTTATGACGGTGAACAGCACCAAGAAACTGAATCAAGGTGTGGCCATCGGCTGCGTGTTCCTGATTATCACCGTGGGCGTGATTTACCACGTTGGTCCGCTGTCGAACCTTTACTTCTACCTGCACGACGGAAAAATAGCCGCCGATATGGTTGAAGCATCCGACAAGATAATCCCGTATTTCATTGGCCGCGTAATGCCTACGTGGTTCGTGACAATCTTTATGCTCTGCATTCTGTCGGCAAGTATGTCCACCTTGAGCGCGCAGTTCCACACGATGGGCGCTGCCGCTGGCGGCGACATCTACGGCACATATATCAACTCGGGCCGCCGCCTGAACCGCGAGCACAAAGACCGTATGACAATTATGGTTCGTCTGGCTGTATTGGTTTCGATATTAATCAGTTACATCATTTGCTTTGTTCTTGGCGAGCATAGCGATTCGCCTGTCATCGCCATCAGCACATCGCTGTTTATGGGCATTTGCGCATCGGCGTTCCTGCCGTCGTACTTCTGCGCATTGTACTGGAAACGAGTGACCAAGCAAGGCGCTTTCGCAAGTATGATTGTGGGTGTGGTGGTGACCATTCTGCTGCTGCTGTTCATCCACGCCAAAGAAGCCACGGCGCTGGGCGTCTGCAAGGCTCTGTTCGGCACCGACGTGCTCATCACCGATGGTATGATGAAGTTCATCGACCCGATTATGTTCGCCTTCCCGCTATCGTGCATCACCATTGTGGTGGTTAGCCTGCTGACGGGGAAGAAGAAAAAGAAGATTGCAGCATAATAAACTAGCAGTCAATCTGCAGTTTACAAATAATTCCAGCAATTCCGAATTTCGGGGTTGCTGGATTTTTTTCACCATATCATACAAAAAAGCCCAACAGCACTGCGCCATTGGGCTTTTTATTTATCTGTGCAATCAGCATTCTAAAAACACTGAAACATTACTCATTACTCATTACTCATTACTCCCTACTTAAACAACTCTTTTGCAGTCAGTTCAAGGTAGTCGCGGCAGTTCATCCAGGTGTGGCCACCGCCCGGGTTGTAGAAGGTGTGCTTCAGATTCTGGTCGGTCAGGTATTTGTCGAGACCGCGCGAAGCCTGAATCAGGAAATCTTCGGTGCCTGTGCCGAGGAACATAAATTTCAGTTTCTTCTGCAGGTCAGCAATGGGAGCGTAGGTGCCATTCTGGAAGTTGGTCTCGTACTCGTTGCCGAAGATTGCAGGGGCAAATGCGGCTACGTAATGGAACATATCGGGATTGCCCAGTCCAGTTGCCAAAGTCTGACGGCCACCGAGCGAGAAGCCTGCAATGGCGCGGTTGTCGGCATCAGCCAAAACATTGTAATTCTTCTCGATATACGGCACAACCTCTTTGGTGATTTCGTCAACAATCTTCTTGGTGTCCATTGCGTCGTAACGCTCAGCCTTGCCTTGCAGAATCATCTCGGGATAAGGGTTTGCGTACGGCATCACCACAATCATACGTTTGGCCAGACCTTGTGCAATCAGGTTGTCGAGGATTGTGTTGGCGTGGCCCACTTTGAACCAAGTCTCGTAAGTATCAGTCATTCCGTGGATTAGGTAAAGCACGGGAAGTTTCTCGCTGCCATCGGGTTTGTAGCCTTCGGGTGTGTAAACGCACATTGGGCGGTCGATACCGAGAGTGTTGGAGTGGTAGAAGCGATATGCCACAGTGCCGTGCGGAACTTTCTGAATATCCTGCATTCCAGGCTCTTTGCCGCGAATATCGACAAGGCTGCCTTTGAATCCCTCGTTGGGGAAAATGTCCATATTGTTCGGGTCGCAAATGGCGGTGCCGTCAACAATAAAGTTGTAAGGGTAAATGTCGGGACGGTCGGTGGCAATGGTAATGCTCCAAACGCCGTCGGCATCTTTGGTCATAGTTTTCTGTCCGCCAAACAGTTGGTTGAGGTCGAGTTTAACCTCTTTGGCGTTTTCGGCCTTGATTCGAAATGTTACGCTGCCGTCTTTGTAGTATTCGGGTGAAACAACAGGTTTCGGGAAAAGACGAGCCATTACGCCAGGTGTAAACTGCTGGTCTTGTTTGGCTTCGGGAAGAGTAACCTTCATATTGGCGCCCTTGTAGGGGTTGGACTGGAACAGACGCGGCAGCGATTCCTCGAGGAAGAAACGCGCGTTCATCCAGGTGTGGCCGTGCTTGTCGGAGGTTATAATCTTCATATTCTTAATGTTGTGCTTGTCGAGTTCAACCATAAAATCGCGGGCGTTGCCGTAGAGGAAGTCGTCGCTGCCAACACCGAGCCAGAAGAGTTTTATCTTGGCGTTCAGCGATTTGGCATCGTCCAACTGGCCAGGGCGCAGTTGTGTGAACGAACTGTAGGAGCAGAGGTGTGAGAATTTGTCCAAGTTGTTCAAACCAATGCTCAAGGCCTGGTTACCACCGCGCGAGAATCCGCCAATGGCGCGGTGTGCGGCATCGTTGATTGTGCGGTAGTTCTTCTCAACAAACGGCATAAGGTAGTCGAGGAAATCCTTGCCAAACATATCGAACTGCATAGCGGGAGTGTCGCCCTCGCCAGCAATGCGGTTGGGGTTGCCGTAGGGCAGAACAATAATCATCTCTTTGGCCTTGCCTGCCGCAATCAGGTTGTCGAGAATCAGATTCATCTTGCCCACCTTGAAATACACCTCTTCGGTGTCGGTTGTGCCGCTGATAAGGTACATTACAGGGTAACTGGCGTTCTTGCCGTTGTAGTAGGTAGGCGGAACATAAATGATTGCCTTGCAGTAGGTTCTGGCTGCGTCGGACCAGTAAGTTACATACTCAACGCTACCGTGCGGAACGTTTTTCAGAGCGTGGGGCAGGTTGAAGTCGCCGCGCATATCGAGAAGGCTGTTTTTGAAGCCCTCGTTGGGGAACCATTCAGCGTTCTGCGGGTCCATAACCTGCATACCGTCAACAATAAAGCAGTAGGGGTAAATGTCGGGTGTGGTGGGGCCGAGGGTGATTGTCCAGACGCCCTTGTCGTCCTTCTTCATCTCGTGGCGGCCAGCAAACTGAACGTCAACTTCCACTTTCTGCGCGTTTTTGTTTAAGTAGTTGAATGTCACGGTGTTGTCTTTATTGACAACTGGCGACTGAACCTGCGGTCCGCCAGGCTGCGCCGAAATTTGCAATGCCATTGCGCATACCGCAACCAGCATTGACGATTTTTTTAAAATGTTCATAATAAATTGTAGTTTAGTGTATTGTGTGATTTAAAATACTTGCTTCAATTTGTTTCAAATTTATTCTATTTTTTGAATTTAGTAAGGTGTTGTTTCGTCTATGTTTTAAGGTATAAGTGATTGATATTCTTAATGTTCGTTAATTTTAACTTGTGGGTTCGGATATTTAATCACCGCGAATACAAATGAGATTGCAGCAATTGCAAAACATATAATCTGGAATATGATTGAACTTCCAAGCGACTTGAAAAGCCATATTTGTATTCCAAGAACAAATCCTTGACTAATAGCCGAATACATATTGGTTCGTTCCCTGTTATCTTGTTTTTGAGCAGCAATATCCCATAACAGAAAAAATATCATTGCCAATGCAAGCAAGAGCGATACACCACCCATCGGGACAACATCGGAAAAGAACTTGTCGGGTGAGCCTAAGCCAAAAGCAAAGCCAATACTACAAATGACTATCGGAATAATAATTCCCGAAAAACGCACAATGCACTCATATACAAGTTTTTCTGTCCGCGAAGCCAAAACATCATTCCATTGCACTCGCTGGCTGATTTTTCTTGTCCATTCAATAGACGGCAGGTGATTCAAAGTCATAAAAACAAAACCAATCATAACGGACGCCACCTCTGGCACCACTTCGCAAAACGAAAGAACCACCGCTGGAATCGTGAAACCCACGAACAATATGCCATAATACCATCGGTTTTTCGCCATAATAAACCTGGCGTATTGGCAAAAACGTTTAAAGTTAAATGACTGGTTCATAGTTTATTGATTTTAGTCATTATTTTTGTCTCATCAAGGCTTCCTTTTTGAACTAACAAGAAATGCTTGTGAGTTCGAGCAGCAAAGCGCACCGATACATTCAACGCCCCTTCGGCATCCTGATAAATTGCTATGTTGTTTTTGTCTTCCATTCGAAGTGTGTCTGTCTGCACAATCATTTAGCCCACTCTTTGCCCTCATCGGTGCGGCGCCAGGCGAAATAGCCGTCGAGAACCTTGAGCGCTTCTTCCGACGGAACGGGACCGACAAACGGCGTTGGGCCGGTCAGGTACATTGCCTGCGGATTGTCGTTGGTGAATTTCGGCCATTCGGGCAGTTTAGAGTCGGGGGCGTTTGGTGTGCCGTATTTGGCAAAGTTGGTCCAGTAGTCGCCCATTGCTTTCGATAGCGCCACGTCAGACTCTGACGAATTGTTGCCGTCCAAATGCTGGAACACAAAGCCCACATCCTGTCCGTGCGGCGAGCCAGCATCGGGGTTGGGATTGTTGGGGTGCTGGTCGAAATAGTAGAGATAAACGTCTGATTTTCCAGTCTTTGCCTGCAGCCGAGCCCACGACCACGTCTGCCAACCGAAGGCTGCGTCGCGCATCAGGTCGCGTGCGGTTTTCATCACCTTGCCGTCGGTCATTGGGTAGGCCTTGAGCAGGTCATCGGCAAACTTGCCGTAGCGCTGGCGGACGCTTGCCTCGTGGTTTTCGGGCGAGTTGCCGCCGAAGTTGAAACTTGCGCCTTCGTCGGAATTATAACCGATAAGTACCGCCACATCGTTGTACTGGCCTTGCTCGTAGAGTTCGAACTGGTCGCCGGGAATCACATATCCGTCGACAATCGGCCACGCGCCGCCGCCGTTCATACCAAACTTCAAAAACTCTTTAGCATCAAGGGCGCGTAAGTCGGCAATCGATTTTGCGCCAAGTTTTTCCGCAATCTTCAGGCAGTCGTCGTCGGCTTGAGCCTGTGTTTTCATATTCTCGCCCGGATAGGTTGTCGGACGGGTAGGGCCGAACGAGCCGCCGCTCTGCGATATGGCGCCGCGGAACAGCCCTTTGGCCAACGGCGACGCGCAGAGCATACTAACCGATATGCCGCCTGCCGACTCGCCGAAAATGGTGACTTTTGCAGGGTCGCCGCCAAAGGCCGCAATATTGTTCTGAATCCATTGCAAGCCAGCAATTTGGTCGAGCAGGCCGTAGTTGCCCGAAACGTGGTTTGGGTTTTCAGCCGACAGTTCGGGGTGCGAGAAGAATCCGATTTGTCCCACGCGGTAGGCAATGCTCACAAACACAACGCCTTTGCTGGCAAGGTCGGCGCCGTCGTAGGTGGGTTCCGAGGTTGAGCCGAACGAGAATCCGCCGCCGTAAATCCAAACCAGCACGGGCAGTTTGTCGTTGGCCGACTTTGCCGGTGTCCAGACGTTCAGATAAAGGCAGTCTTCGCTCACGCCGTAGGGCGATTGTCCACCCTGCATTGGGATTGCGGCGTATTGAGTGGCTTGCAGGATTGTGTCCCAAGGCACCACGGGCTGCGGTGCTTTCCAACGCAAATCGCCAACCGGCGGCGCGGCAAACGGAATGCCCTTGAAGATTGACATACTGTCGGTTACCGTGCCTTGAATCTTGCCACCCGTAACGGCGACAACGCCCGGCTGCTGCTTTGCACACGAGCAAACAGTCAGCGCAATGGCTGCTAATAGAAGATTTGTTTTTTTCATCGTTTTACAGATTATTATAAGGTGCAAGGTACAAGTTTTTTCAAATAAAAAGCCTTCCGAAACAAATCGGAAGGCTAAAGTTATAAGTGGAAAATCCACAATTGTTTCTCACTTTTTCTTGCTCATCCACTGCGTAATCTCTTCGCAGCCCAAAGCAAAACTGATATAGGTTGGAATGTTGCGGGTGCAGCATTCGTTCTCGCCCCAAAGGAACGGATAGTCGTCTTTATGTTCCAGAAAATCAGGCTTGAACATCATCAGTCCAGGTGCAATGCCGCCTGCCACGGCGTTGTAGAAGGCGCGGTGGCTGCCGTAGGCCACTTTCTTGTGGTTGACGCCCTGCCCAGTCACAAACGAGACGTTGGAATAGGGGTGCCGCCCGAACATAAAGTGCATTCCGTTCAGAACCAGTTCGGGGTCAATCATATCGGGGAAATACTTCCAAACCAGATAGTTGTTGTAGGCCCAGTTCATTGCAATTTCGGTGCCGCCCCAGCCACGCCCGAAGATTGGCACGCCGTAGGGTGTCTGTTCGGCCGTCTTTTGCGCTTGCTCAACAAACGCAGGGATTGCCGCTTTCACGGCTGCCTTGAATTCGTCGTCCATATACGGATACACCTCAAGAGCGCGTGCAACTGCGCCGCCGTTGCCGAACAGCGCGCGGTCGGTGGCAGCAGGCTTCTGACTCAACTGATTGAGCAGAATTGGGCGGAAGAAGTCAAGATATTTTTTGTCGCCTGTGGTGCGCCAGAGTTCAATGGCGGGCATAATGCGAAGGTCGCCCTGATAGTCCCAGTTTCGGCTTCTTCGGTTGGCGGGGTGGTCGGGGGCAGCAGTCTCAAAATATTTGTCCCACTGCGATTTGGCGTTGCGCAGAGCACGTTCGGCAACTTCGGGGTTGAACGGCTTCAACACACGTGCGGCGGCTGCCAGAGCGGCAATGTCGGGCATTGTGTTCGACGGCGAGAAGTTGCCCGTAAAGGCCAGACGGTCGTCGCGGGTGCCCGAGTGGTCGCCACGCACCTCGTAACGCTTCAGCGACGGGTCGTAGAGTTTGCCGTCGGTCTGCGTCGAGCCGTCGCCAATGTGGGCGTACTGCCACATTGTGGGCTGAACAATTCCCTGCGCCACAAAGCCGATGTTCTCAACCTGCGCAATCACGTTCAGCACGCCGTGCTCAACCTGCTGAATCACGTCGGGCACGCCGTCGGGGCGGTGAAGGCCCACAAACTGCGTCCGTTGGTCAATATAAGTTTGGTCGTGCTTCAGCCCGAAGAGTTCCCAAAGGTGCGCAAACTGCATTGTCAGTCCCGTCACTGTTCCGCCCTGAATGTCGAAATCGCCAGCGTCGTACCAGCCGCCCACGGTCAGATTCGGAATGTGCTCAAACGATTTATATTTGGTGTTGGTCACAGGCCCTTGCGAGTAGCCGTCCTGTTGGCTGTAGTTTACGGGTGCCTGAAGCGCGTCGTCCATATTCGAGCGGCCGTGGATGACGTGGTATGCCTCTTTCACTTCCATATGGTCCATTTGGCCAGGCAGCCACACGTCGAGCGACGCCTGCCACTTGTCGCCGTAAACCGATTCGGCGATAGGGAAGATGTTGGTCTTTTCACCCTTATACTCAATATAATACAGTCCGATGTCGGTCAGCGCCGAAAAGTCGATTCGAGCGTAGTTGTAGCGGTTGTAGTAAACGCCCCATTCTTCAACTTTTGGCTCAAGTACAACACTTTCCGAGCCGTCGGCAGCCACTTTCACAATTTTTGCCTTTGGTGCCACCGCGTCGTTTTTGTCCAGTTCAACCACGGCCACCTTCTTCTGCCAGGGCGTGTAGCCCACCTGCGAGAATCCGATGTTCGGCTTGCGGGTCCAGTTCGGGTCGGCGGCGGGTTCCATATACCATTCGGCCACCTTGCCCGTCTTGCCGCCTTCGAGCAGCGTGCGCACAACAAAAGTGCCGTTGTTCGACAGGTTTCGGCCGTCGAAGAGCATTAGTTCGCCCTCGCTTTTGAACGTCACGCGCAGATTGTCGTCCTCAGGCGCCATAACAAGTTGATGTCCAGTGCTTATCGGCAGCGGCACAATGAACTCGTCGCGCCCGCGGTCGTCGAACGTCGATAGACCGTATATCTGCGTGATTTTCTCGCTGTTAGGATGCATTTCGGTTGCCGATGCGGGATGCTGCGGCAGAATGTTCGGTTGGCCGTCCATTAGCCACGTCTTGCCAAAATAGGTTGCAGGGAAAAACTCGATGTTCATTCCTGCCTTGCCCACAAGATTTTCGGGCACGGGATTGTCAACAAAAACCGACATAAGCACGCCCTTGTCCTTGGCCGCCACCTTCACGGTTGGCTTGAAGTCGTAGTCGGCATAGTCGAGCACTAGTTCGATGGTCTGATTGTCGCGATCAACCGTGCGCTCGATGAGTTTCGGGTAGATGTCCCACTGTTCGGGCGTGTTCATTAGCCTGACGCCGCCGCCCGTGGCAATCCTGACGCCGTGCATAATGATTTCGACCGCCGCTTCCTTCTCGTCGCAGAACATTCCGTTGTAATCGTTGCTGTAAACAAGCACGTTGACGCCTCGTTCCTCAAAATACTCAAGGTCGTTGATTTTGAGCGACTGCTCGCTTGTTCCCGAACACGAAACAATAGTTGTGATGGCCGCAGTGGCCGCAAGAGTGGTGAATAGTGGTTTCATATTGTTTAAAATTTATGTTGGCAATGTATTAAAAACACTAACACAAATTGAAAACACATTCAGAAAACAAGAATAAAAATCAAAAAAAACAAACAAAATCAAATAATAATGAGGACGCTCGCAATGTTGTACACATCCAGACACCATCAACGCATGATTCCGGGATTTTTCACTTCAGCTTATACTCGTAATTCGTGAAAATCTTCTTCACCTTCACGAAATAGATTAGCACACAAATGGTTGCGATGGCGGCGAGAGCATCGGAAACGGGCATGCTAAGCCATACGCCGGTAAGTCCCAAACCGCCTATGCGTGGCAGTAAGAACATCGATGGAATCAAGAACAAGAGTTGGCGCGTCATGGTCAGAACAATGGCGATTTTCGGACGGCCAACAGATTGGAAGAAATTGCTAGTAACCATTTGAATACCAACAATGGCGAAGGATGCTAAAGCTATCCGCATTCCTTGTGCCGACAGTTCGATAAGTTCTGTGTCGGTAGTGAACATTGACGAGATGAACCTTGGGAAAAGTTCGCCCGACAAAAATCCTAGAATGGTAACTGTTGAGCCGCAGACCAATGTCAGTTTGAATACTTGTTTCACGCGGTCGAGTTGGCGTGCGCCGAAGTTGAAACCCGCAATTGGCTGCATTCCTTGGTTGAAGCCAGCCACAATCATTGCAATCAGGTTCAGCAAACTGTTGATGATACCGAATGCCCCAATGGCGAAATCGCCGCCATAATTGTGCAGACTGCGGTTCATTAACGCGGCTATCAAGCTGGCACACAGCAGCATAATAAAGTTAGGCAGACCAATCAAGAAGATGTTCGTTACGATTTTGCCTTTCAGACGGAAACAGCCTGGAGCAAAGTGCAGAGGCTTGTCGTGGTGCAAAAAGTGATGCATGACAATAATCGTTCCCACAATCTGCCCGCACAAGGTGGCCAAGGCCGCACCGCGTATGCCCCAATGAAACACAAAAATGTAAATTGGTGCAAGTGTAATATTTATGGCTATGGTAGTCAACGTTACGTACATTGATTTTTGCGGAAATCCCGATGCACGCATAATATGATTTAGTCCTAAATAGACATGAATCAACAAGTTGCCAATGAGCGCTATTTCCATAAACTCACGGGCATATGGCAGTGTCATCTCACTTGCGCCAAACAACATCAGAATGTCATCAAGAAACATGTATCCAAAAAAGGAAGTGACGATACTCAATATAATATTGAGTATGAAAGCGTTGCCAAGCGTACGGACAGCGTCTTCCTCGTTTTTCTGTCCCATATAGATTGACACCATTGTGGAGGCGCCAACACCAATCATTGCGCCAAAAGCGGCAAAAATGTTCATCAGTGGCAGGGTGAGAGCAAGGCCCGAAATGGCGTATGGTCCTACGCCCTGACCAATGAAAATACGGTCAACAATGTTGTAGATTGCCGATGCCGCCGTGGCAATGATGGCTGGCAGCGAGTATTGGAAAAGCAGACGACCGATGTTGTCGGTGCCAAGTGATTGCGTTGCGTTGTTTGCTGACATTGTGTTTCAATAAATCGCGCAAAAGTCCGAAAAAAACTCGAAATAGAGATGCCATTTGGCATGGAAAAAACAACCATCATTTCTCTACCAACCGGCGTTCAGTCCGGCCATCAGCGCTGACAATCTCAACAATGTATAATCCGTTGGGAATGTGACTTATATTGATACTTGTTGCTGTAGTACTGCATTTGTTTTCTATCTCCAAGGCGCCATTGACATTATAAATTCTCACCACGGAAATAGGTTGCTGATTGTCAATATAAATAGTTGATACTGCGGGAGAGGGATATACCAAAGCTCTTTGTTCCCTTGTTTCGGACAAATCTGTATCTTCTGGCACAACGTAGGATTGTTCGTTGTAAAGACTGACGGCTTTGTCGGCAGCTTGTGTCAGTTCATGTAGGTTTTCAGCGGCTAAAACGGCAAAGGCTATTTCGGTTGTGTCATTTGCAGCAATGCTGAGCCGACTACCAGATAGCATAAGAGCAAGATCGATATCCTGCGTAGTCGATTCGGTGCGGGAGGTATTCATTGCGATCCATTTCTGTTCGTCGGTAAATTCATCTTTAATATTGATACTCTGACCTTTATCACCTATTTCAAAAGCATATGGCGTGGCGTGGCTTTCACTCAATAGGCATATACCACCGTAGAGACCGATATCACCAGTATTATAGATGTAGGCTATACGACGTTTGGAGTCGTATTTTATTTTGTTTGTCAAACTGTTAACCACATCCCAATCAAAATAAAGCCCAACGCAGGCATTGTCAAAACTGTCATTACGCTTGCTGACAATCCGGTATTTGCAAATCATCGCAGTAGGCAGCTTCTGACTGTCGAAAATAAAATCCTGTAAAATTTCGATACCACTAATATTGTTGGGTTTAATTGTTGATTTTATGTGCGTCACATTATCAATAACTTGTATTGTCGGGCGGCCTGTAACGGCAGAAAACTGGTTGTCGGTTTGAAACGAGCTTGCAATATTAAGGCTGTCGAGAGCTAGAATCAAAGCTCCGTCGCTGACCAAATTTTGTGTTTTTTGATAGGCGAACCCGATGCCTGATTGTGCGTCATAATCGTATATGCCGATTTTGCCGTTATCAGCAATGGTGGTCTGCATTTTTCCCCATTCAACATTACGGAACGACGGATTCGCCTGAAGTTCAATAATTTGTGTGGCGGCATAACCATCGGCGTTGAATCTAAACCTGAATGGAATCTCTGCATTATATGGCAGAGAATCAGCTAAAACAGCAGTAAATGAGCACTTTGTGTGTTCCATGTTGGCAATCGAAACTGTTTCCCATGTGCCGTTGGTTATGGTTGCGTTACCATCGGGCGATTCCATTACAACAGTTACGTTCTTGGCCATTTCCAAATAGTTACGGAGTGTTACTTCAACAACAACTTTATTACCTGGCAAGAATTCGTCGCTGTCTCCAGAAAATTTGTAGTCAGTAATTCTTATTGACGGTGATGAGTTGTCGGTCATGGCCCGCAAGGTGTTGATGCGCCCGGACCCCATCTTACCTGCATATTTGGTGTTGGCAGGAATGGTGTCGATGTTATCAGTTGTGGTGCGCAACAGTTCGCCTATCTGCACTGCACTAAGTTTTGGTCTGGCAGCCCATACAAGCGCTGCGGCAGCCGACACAATAGGCGATGCAAACGATGTGCCGTTGCCCGATTGGTATTTATTATTGTTTGTGGTTGTATAAATGCCTTCGCCAGGAGCCGCCACATCAATGCGATGGTTGTAAGTTGAGTTACTCCATTTGCTGTCAGTTGAATTGGTGGCGCAAACGCTAATCACGCCATCGCACGAAGCAGGGTAGTATTGTACGTCGGTTCCTGTGTTACCGGCAGCTGCAACCACCAGACATCCTCGGCTTTGTGCATATTTGATGACATCGTCGCACAACATGCTTTTGGCTGGCGAACCCCAGGAGCAATTGATGATTCTGCACCCGTGGTCGGCTGCGTAAACAATACCTTCGTAACTGGTAGTAAGGTTGCCACTCTCATCGTTGGCAATTTTTATCGGTAGGAATTTCGTTTTTCCACCCACACCTGCAATGCCAACATTGTTGCCAGCTTGTGCACAAGCAATACCTGCGACAAGTGTTCCATGCTGGCTCGATGAGTTTGACGGATTGTTGTCGTTGCTGGCCATATCCCAGCCACGAAAGTTGTCAATGTAGCCGTCATTATCGTCGTCAATGCCATTTATGGGATCAGCATAATTGTATTTGATGCTGCCGGCAAGGTCTTCGTGATAAACATCAAAACCTGTATCGACAATGCCAATCACAATATTTGTGTCACCTTGCGTGATATCTTGTGCTTCAAGTGTATTAGTAATGTTTAGATAATACTGATTGTTGATGAGCGGGTCGTTTGGTGTATCGAAAAGTTCAGGAATCCAGTATGGCTCGGCATACTCAATACCTTCAATTTGCGACAATTTCCGTGCAATCACCACTGGATTCGCATCCCCCTCATATTCAATGCGAAATATATGGCTCAATTCAACAGTGTGACGGTCTTGTTTTTTAGTTAGGAACATTTTGGCCGCCCGTCGCATTTTAACATTGCATATATCTTCAAATTGAAACGAACGGCTGGATGCAGCCTTGCTATTGTCATATTTAACAACAACAGTACCAGGCAGATACTTGGCATTCTGTGCTTGTAGCATGCTGGTTGCCGCAATGGCAAGAATTATCAGTAAGGCGAATTTTCTCATCGCATATAAATTAAAGGTGCAATTTACCAATTCTATTTCAGACACGCTCGTTTTGTGGTTGAACGTAGAAAAATTGTTGATAAAAGTGCATTTTCAACCAGTATATTGTTTCATGTTATGCGAATTGGTTTATATTTGTGCTATAAAAATCTCTTGAAACTAAAATTTGAACAGATGAATTGTATAATCATAGACGATGACTTATTGAGCAGAAAAGTGCTTGAAGGGCTGGTCGAAAAAGCTGATTCTCTGAACCTTGTAGGTTCGTATGATAATCCTGTCGATGCGTTTAAAGCATTCGATATGCCTGATCCGATTGATTTGATTTTCCTTGATGTTGAAATGCCGGAAATGAGCGGTCTCGATTTCATCAACACACTCGATGCGCAACCAATGGTGATAATTGTGTCGGGACAGGAAAAATACGCCATCGAATCGTATGAGTATGATGTTGTCGACTATCTGCTCAAACCAGTGTCGCTGCAGCGTTTTTTCAAGGCCGTAAACAAAGCTCAGTCACTCTATCAGGACAAAGAAAGCGTGTCAAAATATCCTGACGAGATTTTCATCAAAAAGAAAAATTCGACGTTGGTACGCATCAAATATGAAGACATTCTTTGGGTTGAAGCACTCGAAAATTACGTTACTGTCAACACATACAAAGAAAAATTCACCATTCATTACACAATGAAGGCCATCGAAGGCAAACTGCCAATGTCGAAATTCAAACGCGTACACCGTTCATACATTGTCAATGTCGGTCAGATAGACTATATCGAGGAAAGCAACGTAATAATGCGAACAGAGTCCGG
>CAMKOM010000038.1 GCA_946414435.1 uncultured Bacteroidota bacterium | reverse complement strand
TGATTGTTCCTTTTTCCTGTTTCTTACCACGTCCCGATAGCTATCGGGGTGCGCTGCGCTTATTCGCGGTTATGCGGATTTTGTCCTTCGGACAATACTATTCAACTCCTAAATCCTAAATACCATCTCCTAAATCAGAACAACGTCCCCTGCTGTGGGTCGGGGCTGAAACGGGTGCGGCCCAAATGCTTGTAGGCTTTGTCGGTGGCTTCGCGACCGCGCGGCGTGCGCTTGATAAACCCTTCCTGAATGAGGAACGGCTCATAGACTTCTTCCACAGTGCCGCCATCTTCGCCAACGGCTGTGGCAATGGTGGTTATGCCCACAGGTCCGCCTTTGAACTTGTCGATAATGGTGGTGAGTATGCGGTTGTCCATCTCGTCGAGGCCGTACTGGTCGATATTCAGGGCGCGAAGCGAGAACTGCGCAATCTTGAGGTCGATATGGCCCGAGCCTTTCACTTGCGCAAAATCGCGCACGCGGCGCAAAAGGGCGTTGGCGATACGCGGCGTTCCGCGGCTGCGCGACGAAATCTCAAATGCCGCATCGTCGTCAATCGGCACCTGAAGAATTGACGCTGAGCGTTTTACAATTTTCTTCAGCGTCTCGGCATCGTAGTATTCGAAATGCAGATTGATACCGAAGCGTGCGCGCAGCGGGCTTGTGAGCAGTCCTGCGCGGGTGGTGGCACCAACCAATGTGAACGGGTTGAGCGACAACTGCACCGAGCGGGCGGCGGGGCCCTTATCTATCAGAATATCAATCCGAAAATCTTCCATTGCCGAGTATAGATACTCTTCGACAACGGGGTTGAGGCGGTGAATCTCATCGATAAAAAGCACATCGTTTGGCTCAAGGCCTGTGAGGATTCCCGCAAGGTCGCCTGGCTTGTCGAGCACGGGGCCCGAGGTGATTTTGAAGCCCACGCCAAGCTCGTTTGCCACAATGTTGGCAAGAGTGGTTTTGCCCAATCCCGGCGGGCCATTGAGCAGCAGGTGGTCGAGCGGCTCGCCGCGCATTTTGGCGGCCTGCACAAAAACTTTCAGGTTCTCAAGAATACGCGCCTGTCCGTTGAAGTCGTCGAACGTGAGCGGCCGCAACTTGTTTTCGTACTCTTTGTCAGATATTATAGTGGCATTCTGCCGTATGTCAAAACTTTCGTCCATAGGCGGCAAGATAGTGGAAAAGTTGCAAGTAGGAAGCCTGTAGCCTAAATTTTTCTACATTTGCCCACAATAATTGAAAATCAACGCAAATGTCTCGAGAAAATTTCGGTTCGCGGTTTGGCGCGATAATGGCGCTGGCAGGTTCGGCGGTGGGGCTGGGCAATATCTGGAAATTTCCTTACGAGGCCGGCAGCAACGGCGGCGGCGCCTTTATGCTGGTCTATCTGTTTTTCGTCTTTGTCATCGGCATACCGGTGATGCTGTCGGAATTTGTGATTGGCCGCCGCGGACAGCGCAACCCTTTCGGCTCGTTCAAGACGCTGGCGCCTGGCACGCGCTGGTTCTGGTTTGGCGGACTTTCGATTTTTGCCGCAGCCATCATCCTGTCGTACTACGGAACGGTGGCCGGCTGGACGCTCGAGTATGTGGCCTACGCCATTGGCGACACGTTCCACGGCCGCTCGTCGGAAGATATCGGACTGCTTTTCAGCGATTTTGTAAGCAACTCATACAAGCCGCTGCTCTGGCAGGTGGGCTTTATGGTGCTGTGCGGAATAATCATTATGTCGGGTGTGAAAAACGGTATTGAGCGGTGTGTCAAAACGATGATGCCCGCCCTGTTTGTGCTGATTCTGCTTCTCGACATCCGCGCCTGCACGCTCGACGGCGCCGCCGAAGGATTGGAATTCCTGTTTGTGCCCGATTTCAGCAAACTTACCTTCAACGGCGTGCTGAACGCGCTCGGACAGTCGTTCTTCTCGCTCTCGCTCGGAATGGGCGCACTGATGACGTATGCTTCGTATATATCACGAAATGAAAATCTTACAGGCATTTCGGTGCGGGTTGTGGTGGCCGACACGTTTGTTTCAATCCTTGCGGGAATGGCCATTCTGCCTGCCGTGTTCGCCTTTGGCGTTGACCCGTCGGCGGGCCCGAACCTTGTCTATATCACGCTTCCGCAGGTTTTCGACGCAATGCCGCTGGGCTACGTTTGGGGCATTGTCTTCTTTGTGCTGCTCACCTTCGCCGCACTCACATCAGCCATTTCGCTGCTCGAGGTCTGCGTGGCTTATCTGACTGAAGAACTGAAATTTAAGCGCCTTTCGGCAACGGCATTGTCCACAGGTGTGATAGCCGCGCTGGGCGTTCTCTGCACGCTCTCGTTCGGCCCGATGCGCGACTTCACCATCTTCGGCCGCACCTTCTTCGATGCCTTCGACGCCTTGAGTTCGAATATTGTTCTGCCCGTGGGCGGCATTTTCATCTGCCTGTTTGTTGGTTGGAAGATGAAGACGATGAGCGTCTATTCCGAACTGTCGAGCGGCGGCCGATACCAAATCGGCATTTTCCGCGTTTTTATGTTCATAGTCAAATACGTGGCACCTGCGGCCATTTTGATGATTCTGTTGGGAGCGATTGGAATTATCAAGTAAAGGATCTGAAAATTATGAATTACGAATTACGAAACGGACGGATATTTCTGATAATATGCATCTTTATGCTGACGGTGGTAATGCCTGCCCGTGCCCAATTCGACATCAATCACTTTTTGCGCGAGGGCTATGCAGACCTTAATAAATCGAACTACACAAGCGCCATCAACCGCTTCAACACCATCATTCAGGTGAAGCCTGAGATGCTCGAACCCTACTATTTTCGCGGGTTCTGCAAGTATCGGCTCGACGATTACCAAGGCGCGTATCTCGATTTTCAGCGGGTTATCGAACTCAATCCCTATTTTGCCGACGGCTATCGGATGCGCGGCGTTATCAAGGCTTTGCAGCAAGATTTTCAGGATGCGATGGAGGATTTCGCAAAAGCGCTCGAACTCGACCCCGCCAACGCCGACATATACACAAGCCGCAGTTACACCTATATGTCGATGAAAAACTATGAGTTGGCCATTGCCGACGTCAACGAGGCGCTGAAAATCAACAAGGAACAGGCGTCGTCGTATTTTTTGCGCGGCTATGCCAAAATGAGCATCGACGATGTGGACGGCGCCATCGAGGACTTTACAAAGGGCATCAAATTGAATCAGTACAAGCCTGGCGGATACGCACAGCGCGCCCTTGCATACTGTGAGAAGGAAGAATACGGGCTGGCTATTGCCGATATGGATCACGCCATCGAACTCGACCCTCAAGACCCGACATATTACTTTAATCGCGCCATAATTCGTTATAAATCAAATAATTTGAATGGTGCGATGGACGATTACAATAAGGTTTTGGAACTCAACCCCGACAACGCCTTGACATTCTATAACCGCGCCATCTTGAACACCGAAATCGGCAAGACGGCCGAGGCTGTGGCCGATTACTCGAAGGTCATCGAGTTGAGCCCGCGCAACATTCTGCCGTATTTCAACCGCGGCGCCGTCAAGTTTGAGGCGGGTGACTATTACGGTGCCATCGAGGACTGGAGTCAGGCCATCGAGATATTCCCCGATTTCGCGAAAGCCTATCAGGCACGGAGTTCGGCGCGGTACCAAATTGGCGACTACGCTGGCGCGAAGACCGACGAGCGCATTGCCAAGCAGAAAATCGACGATTATGTGAAACGCACGGAGGGTGACACGCTGTTAGCCGATTTTGCCGACACGTCGTACAATTTCCGCAAGGTGATTGAGTTCGACAACGACTTCTACCGCGCCAATATGGAGGACGGCGAGGTGCAGAACCGCCGCGTGGTCATCGACCTGAAGCCGCTCATCTTGCTCACCGCCAAAATGCCTGACGACCAACTGATATCGGCCTATCTGCCAAGTCTTGAGCAACTTAACAGCAAGAGCCCCACGGGGTACACTCTGGCTTTCGCCGACCATCAGGCCGATCTTCCGGTGGATACGGTGCGCTTCCTGCTCAACCAAACCGAGCAGGCCAAACTGCAATCGGGCTTCGACTGCGGGCTATATTTCCATCAGGGAATGCTGAACAGCGTGGTGCACAACTACAATCAGTCGATAAAATCGTACTCGTCGGCCATCAGCATCGATCCGAAGTTTGAACTGGCCTACCTGAACCGCGCCGCCACGCGCTACCTGATGATTGAGTACATCAACTCGCTCGACGATATTGCGCCCATTGTGAACATCAGTGGCGATGACAACGCCCGCCGCGCCGAGGTGAAATACGAGGTGCAGACCGACTACAGTGAAGTAATTGAGGATCTGGATGTTGCAATCCAACTGAACCCGCAGATGGGCATCGCCTACTACGACCGCGGCAATGTGCGTTGTATGTCGAAGGATTTTGCGGGCGCCATCAGCGATTACACGCGCTCGATTGAGGTCGGCCCTGAACTTCCGCAAGCCTACTACAACCGAGGCCTGGTTCTTATCTATTTGAAAGATAAAGAAAAAGGCTGTTACGACATCAGCAAGGCTGGTGAACTGGGAATTGAAGATGCGTATGCGGTGCTGAAGAAATATTGCAAGTGAAGAAGTGACAAGGTGCACCGGGTTCCCAAAGTAGCGTAAGTTTTTGTTTTTGTTTTTCGTTTCCCGTTAGCGTTTTTCGTTTACGTTTGCGTCAAAAAAAATGGCAATGACCTATCAGCAAGCAATCGATTTTCTGTTTACGCAACTGCCACTTTATCAAAACATTGGCACTGATGCCTACAAGCCCGGACTTGGCAATACGCAGGCTTTGGACGAATATTTCGGCCATCCGCATCTGAAATTCCGCACAGTGCACGTGGCTGGAACCAACGGCAAAGGGTCGGTGTCACACATCACGGCGGCAATTCTGCAGAAGGCCGGCTACAAGGTTGGGCTCTATACATCGCCACACCTGAAGGATTTCCGTGAGCGCATCCGCATCGATGGTGAGATGATTCCCGAAAGCGAAGTAGTTGGTTTTGTTGAGCGTCATCAGCAGAAAATCAGTGAGATAGCACCGTCGTTTTTTGAGATGGCCACACTTATGGCTTTCGACTGGTTTGCCCGCAACGCCGTTGATGTGGCGGTTGTTGAAGTGGGTTTGGGCGGCCGTCTCGACTCAACAAACATCATAACACCCTTGGTATCAGTTATTACCAACATTAGTTTCGATCATACAGCGATGCTTGGCGACACCTTGGCCGCCATTGCTGGCGAGAAGGCCGGAATCATCAAGCCGGGTGTGCCGGTGGTGGTGGGGCAGACCGATGCCGAAACGGCGCCAATTTTTGAAGCGAAAGCCGCTGCCGAAGGTTCGCCGCTCGTCTTTGCCGACCAAATCCGCAGTGTCGAGAGCGCCACACTCACAGCCGACCGTCTTAACCTTGCCATCAGCCGCAACGGAAAACCGGAATATGACAGCCTTTCGCTCGACCTGATGGGCTGCTACCAACGCAAGAATATTCTGACGGTTCTGGCAGCGTTCGATGTTCTGCGCCGCAAACTCACTGTCAGCAACGATGATATTCTGGCAGGTGCGGCTTCAACCATTGCCACCACAGGCCTGAAGGGTCGTTGGCAGAAACTTGCCGACTGTCCGCTGATTTATTGCGACACCGGCCACAACGACGATGGAATACGACAAGTTGTTGAACAGTTGAAATTGCAGAAATACAATCATTTGCACATTGTTATCGGAATGGTTAGCGACAAGGACCACGCCAAAGTGCTTCGTCAGTTGCCAACCGATGCCACCTATTATTTTACAAACGCCCAAGTGCCGCGTGCTCTCAAAGCAGAACTGCTTGCCGAAAAGGCCGCCGCTTTTGGTCTGCACGGACAGTGCTATCAGTCAGTGCCCGAAGCAATTGCTGCCGCAAAAAGGAGCGCCGCACTCGATGATTTCATCTTCATTGGCGGCAGCACGTTTACAGTGGCGGAAATCCCGGAGTTGTAGTGGCAGGTGGCAGAACCATCCGTAGAGCGTTATGTTGTGTACCAACAATCTGACTAAAAAACTATTGCCTAATGCTTTAACTTTATAATTTCGCCACAAAAACCGATATACGTATGTCGCGCAAGAAAAATCAGAATCAACTATTTGAGAATGTTGAAATTACCGATATTGCCGCCGAAGGTATGGCAATGGGCAAGTACGATGGTATGGTAGTGTTTGTGCCGTTGGCCATTCCTGGAGATGTGGTTGACGTTGAGGGAAAAGTGAAGCACAATCGCTACATTGAAGGGCGCGTGGTGCGATATGTGAAGCGGAGCGACACGCGCATTGAGCCTTTTTGTCGGCATTTTGGAACCTGCGGCGGCTGCAAGTGGCAGATTCTGCCATATGAGATGCAAACGGCTTGGAAACAAAAACAAGTAATTGATAATCTGATACGTATTGGCCATTTGGAGTTGCCAGAGGTGTCGCCTATTTTGGGCAGCAAGCAGACAATGGAGTACCGCAACAAGCTGGAGTTTGCCTTTTCACCGCTGCGGTGGCTCGCTCCGGAACAGATTGCTGATGCTGACAAAATTGAACAACGGTCGCTGGGTTACCATCTGCCGCGGTTCTTCGACAAGGTAGTAGACATTGAGGAGTGCCGGCTGATGTCGGAGCCTGTAAATGAGATTCGCAACTCGCTGAAACAGTTTGCAATAGATAATAATATCAGTTTCTATCACCAGCGCGAGCACACGGGGCTGTTGCGCAACGTGGTTTTCCGCAACTCCAACACCGGCGGATTGATGGTCATCTTGATTGTATCGGAAGACAATCGTTCTCAAATCAGCCTTGTGATGGATTTTCTGCATAGCCGTTTCCCGCAAATTACTTCGCTGATGTATATGATAAACAATAAGTTGAACGATTCGTACACCGATCTTCCGGCCACGCTTTACGCTGGCGACGACCATATTGTTGGCGAGATGGCGGGACTGCGGTTCAAAATCGGACCAAACTCGTTCTATCAAACTAATACCCGTCAGGCCAAAGTGCTTTATGGCGTGGCCAAAGATTTTGCCGAACTCACCGGCCGCGAGGTGGTTTACGACCTCTACACCGGCACCGGCACCATCGCCTGCTTTGTGGCCGACAAGGCGCAGAAAGTGATTGGTATTGAGTATGTTGAAGATGCCATTGCCGATGCCAAAGTGAACGCCGCGATGAACAATCTAACCAATCTCGACTTTTTTGCCGGTGATATGAAAAACGTGCTGACCGACAGTTTTATAGCCGAGCACGGCTGCCCCGATGTTATCATCACCGATCCGCCGCGTTCAGGAATGCACCCCGATGTGGTGCAGGTCATCTTGAACGCCAACCCTGAGCGTATTGTCTATGTCAGTTGCAATCCGGCCACGCAGGCTCGTGACCTTGCAATGATGAGCAACCAGTACCGCATTGCCAAAGTTCAGCCCGTGGATATGTTTCCGCAAACGCAACACGTTGAGAATGTGGTTCTTCTGACAAGGATGTGAGGAACGGGTGATTTTCCCTTTTATTACTGAATGCTGACAACAGTTGTTGTTGATTCTTTTCCGCGTTCGGTGAGGAAATATTTGATGGCGTTCCAACCGCGGCGGATAACTTTCAAAGGCGGACAATCAATCGGGTTTTCGTCGAAATGGATACGCGAGATTTTCTGCAAGTTGACCATCTCGGGTGGTATTGCGTGAAGCAGGCAGAAACTAGCGTCGAAAGTTTGAAGGTCGCTCAGCTCGCCAATCTCAGGCGGTAGCATTTTCAGCGGGTTGAAACTGACATCGAGCGATTTGAGATTCTGAAGTTTTCCTATGTTTTCCGGTAGTTTGGTCAAACTGTTGCGCATCAGGAACAATTCTTTAAGATTGACCATGTTAACAATAGACTCGGGCAACTTTGATATGTGGTTGAAACTTAGGTCTAGAGTTTCAAGCTCTGTCAGTTCCCCAATTTCTTCAGGAAGTTCAGTGATATCCTTATTCGAAAGGTCAAGATGCTTGCATTCGGTATTCTTAATCCTTTTAATCAGATATTTGATTTCGTAGTCTTCCATAAAAAAAACAATTCGAATCCACTCACAAAAATACAACAATGTTTTTCGCCCGAGAGCGAATCTCATTGCATTTTGTCAAAAATTAATGCTTTTTTATCATTTTACTTATCCACAATTTGCGTGCCATAATTGTTGTATGTATTGTTGAAAACAATTATCGCCATATTTTGTCATTCTGCCTATTTTAATCTAACTTGCTTTGTCGTTTTTTGAAATTGATGTGCTGCCGTATAATGCTGCACTATAAATATTTATAGGATATGACTATTCCTGATTACGGGCTCGGCAAGGCAAATTTGCTGCCGTGCGAAGAGACACTTGAGGTGTCGCGCAAGCGCAAAAAAATGCGTATTGCTGTTGCGAAAGAAACTGCGCAAAACGAAAATCGCGTGGCCATGGCGCCGCACGCTGTAGGTTTTTTAGTTGGTCTGGGACATGATGTGTATGTTGAGACGGGCGCGGGTGAGAAAGCTCATTTTGCCGACCAAAAATACACTGAGCAAGGTGCTATTATCGAGCCGTGTAAAAGCAATATTTACGCTTGTGACGTGATAGTGAAAGTGCTGCCTCCCAACGAGGAGGAACTTGGGCTTATGAAGGGCCGGCAGGTGCTTTTCAGCTCGTACGACATCTACACACAGCCAAAGCAATATATTGAGAAGCTTCAAGAACTGAAGATTACAGCCATCGGTTTCGAGTTTTTTATGGACGCAAATTGTGAGGCATATCCTATTGTACAGAGTTTTAGTGAGATATCCGGAACAACATCAATTCTTATTGCTGCCGAATATTTGAGCGATGAGCATGGTGGCAAGGGCGAGATGCTGGGCGGAATAAGCGGCATCAGCCCCACCGATGTGGTTGTGCTGGGCGCCGGCACGGCTGCCGAATGTGCGGCGCGTACAGCTTTGGGGCTTGGGGCATCAGTGAAGATTTTCGATAAGTCAATAAACCGCTTGCGAGACCTTCAGCAACGGCTCGGAACGCGCGTTTTTACATCGGTTTTGCAGCCTTTGGTACTGCTTAAGGCGATGAAATCAGCCGATGTGGTTATCGGGGCGCTCTATGAAAGCAATTGTGTCCGCGATTTTATTGTGAGCGAAGATGCTGTAAGTCAGATGAAGAACCATTCGGTAATTGTCGATTTGTGCATGACACAGGGCGGATGCTTTGAAACGTCTGAAACGACATCGTTTGCCTCTCCGGTTTACGAGAAACATGGCGTTGTGCACTATTGCGTGCCGAATATTCCGTCAAGAGTTTCGCGTACAGCAACTTACGTATTGAGCAACATTCTTGGCCAAGTGCTTATTGAGCTTGGCGAGGCTGGCGGCATCAACCAGCTTATCAAAGACAATGCAGGCGTTAGGGCTGGGGCGTACGTTTACAATGGAATATTGACCAATGAGATGATTGGCAATCGTTTGGGACTGTCGTCGCAGGATATCAATTTGCTGTTGGCAGCGTTTTAGACAGAGAATGGGCCGGTTTAAATCAATTTGTCGATAATTTCAAGCAACTTATTTATATTCACAGGTTTGCTAACGAAGCCGTCGAAATGGACGTTGGGGTAGTCGGCAAGATTCATCTCGTTTTCGTAGCAAGTTTGTGCAATCACTGGCAGGGAGGGGCGCAGTTTTTTGATGGATTCAGTTGCTTCAACGCCGTTGACATCAGGCATTCTTATGTCCATCAATATCAATGTGATATTCGGATTGCTGTTTACAATGTCGATGGCGGCCTGTCCGTTTGAGGCTCGCACAAGAGTGGCGTTGGTCGACATTAGCACGCGCTCGAGAAACATATAGTTGATTTCCTCGTCTTCTGCGATTAAAATCGTCTTTCCGCGCCAATTGTATTCTTTGTCTATAAGCATAGTCGTAACAAAAAATCACACTAAACTAATAAAAAAATGATAGCGAGGTCGGTTTTTACCCATTTTTTTGACTGATTGGCGGCCGTCTCATTTTTTTTCGACCAAGCACCGCATCATTCTCAAGAACTCTTCAGTGCCGCGAATATCGATTTTGCCGGCGTTTGTAAGATTCTCGCTTACCGCAATGGTGAGTGTGCATTTTTCATTGTCGGCGGTGGTGCTTACGGTGCGCAGCGCTTTGCTGTCGGCAACAACTTCAATGGCCGATGTGATTTCGGGGCGCAGACAGTCGGTACTGTTGGCGTATAGTGTTATTTGATTGTCGGCGGTGACTTTTGCCCACACAATTTGCGGTACAACATTCCAGCCTTTCAGCTGACTGATGAAGCCTGTCAGTTCTCTTGCGCTCACAATATGTTGTTTCACAGTGGGATGAGTGTCGATGCCAAGGCCGTTTTCTTTGATATTTTGTTGTGTCATCTCGAAAAAGCTGACGCGCCCTTTGCCGCGTGCATTAGCGCGGCGCGCCACTTCGCTGATGCAGAGCCGTGCAGTGTCGAGCGCCGGTCCGTAGAGCATTGTGCCAAGCAGACACACAATGTCGGGGTTGGTGTAGTGTGTTTGTATCTGCTCAATTAGCCGCAGATAGTTGTTGATGAACAGTGTGGTGTCATATCCCGGCGTACTCATATCGTTGGTTCCCAGGTTGATACAAACCAAATCGGGCTGTGCGGCGAAATTGTATTTCGGCTCGGCATCGCAGAAGAACGTGCGGTCGTAGTAGTCGGTCATGTTGTCGGGATTGCCTGTCGATGGGCCGGCGTAGTTGCGGTAGATACCTTTACCCGATTTGGCGGCCACAGTGGTTTTGGCGTTGAAGCTGCGGGCCGTCATGGCGGCGTAGGTCATGTAGTGGTTCTCTGTTGATGCGCTAAACCGTTGGCCAATGCGCCCTTCGTTGCCGTAGCCGCAAGTTATTGAGTTTCCGACAAATTCGATGGTGTACGGCCGCGGTGCCGGTTGGCTGATGGTGCCGTCGTTGTCAAGCTCAAGGCCGATGAACAACGTCTTGCCAAACTCGTCTTCGGTAATTCTCACAATCTCAATCTCGTGTGTGCCTTTCTCGGCAAACGAGGCTGCCAGGTATGTGCCTTTGCCTTTCTGAGCCTTGATTTTCCCAGTGAAGACATTGTCTACCACAACTGCAAAATAGTTCTCGCCAAGCTCGTCGTCGAGAGTTACACTTACTGCCGACGCATTAACGATTGTTCTGACAGATACCCCCGGATACGAGAATGTTGGCGTTTCGGGGTTGCTGAAATCGATGCGGCCACTGTACTCGATGGCCGGATTGGTGGCCAAAACCGTCAGCAGTGTGAGAATGGATAGAAAATTCATTGTTATAAGTTTAAAAACATTGATTCAAAATCGTTTGCGTTGTTGCAAACGGTCAAAAATAAGAAAAAATGTAAAATGCATATATATGGTAACAGATGTTGCAAATGGCGTTTTCCCCTGTTGGCGCGGAAGATTTTTCGCACAGACAACACTGCCCCGACTTGTGTCGGCAACGCTGATTGTCAGGGCGTCGTCGAACAGGTAGACGGAAGAGAATGGACAGTTGACAATTAACAATTGACAATTGACGACGGACTACAGACTACAGACGGCGGTCATTAAAGATTTTGTGAAATTTTGTTTTTAAAATTTCTATCAATTCCTGCCCGTTAGGGCGTAGGGCAAAGCTGGCGCCCCGAAGGGGCAATTCACACATAGCCCAAGGCAAGCGGAGCGGCGCCTTGGGTGACGCAAACCAAGAAAAAAGCGCCCTGTAAGGGCAACAGACAATTTGATTATACAACAAAAACCATTCTTTTGCCCCTTCAGGGCGAACCTTCATTGGCGGCAATCGTTCCCCAAGGCGTTGCCTTGGGCTGTAGGCTTCTGCCCCTTCGGGGCGATTTGGGGGCTCTAACCAAACTAACCCAAATTTATCCAAACAATTATTGGTTTCAGTTTGGATGCGTTTGGTTAGAAATAATAATTCTCGCCTGCGAGAAAAATCGGTTCGAATCGGAAAGAATCGGTTAGCGAAAAAAATCACATTTTTTGGCGTGAAACCCCAAAATCCGCGTTTTGGCCCTGAAAATCACCCCGAAATCACCCCTGAAAAGCCCTTTTTTGACTGTTTTTTTTCGCCGTTCGTTAAGTCAAACCCGCCGTTCGTTAAGTCAAACCCGCCGTTCGTTAAGTCAAAGCCGCCGTTCGTTTTTCGGCTATTGCATTAATATAATGAGTGTCCGACCTTTGACAAGGTTGAATTACGAATTACGAATGAATGGACAAAAGACATCAGACAACAGACGACAGTCTTCCGAAAATACGCGGACAACGTGTCCGTTGACCGTAGTCTGTAGTCCGTTGTCAATTAAACACTAAACTCTAAACCTTCTAAACAGCGAAGCGACTAAACTTTTAAACTTCTAAACTTTTAAAACCATGAACTACGAATTGAAACCAGTAACCGGCAAAATGGCGGCAAGTCGCACAGCCAAAGAACTTGACACAACAACAAAGTATTTCGCCGGAATATTTATTGGTGCTCTCACAGTGCTAATTGCTATTTGCTGCGCTTTGGGCAATGTAATGTAACATTAACAATATCAATATAATAAACCTATTAACAATTAAAATTTTACAATTATGAGAAAATTAAGAAATTACTTTCTGACAGTGGCCACGCTGCTTTGTTGCACAGCGGCCACGTGGGCACAAACCACATTTGAAAACGAGGCCGGAACATTGAAATTCACGGTTACCGACGGCAACAATGTTTCGGTTTCCAAAGGAACAAACGAACCTTCCGGTGCAATTGATATTCCTTCGGAAGCAACAGACCCTGAGTCTGGAACACTTTACAACGTTACGAGCATTGGTAACTCTGCGTTTGAATCTTGCTCAATGTTGACATCAATCAACATTCCTGAAAGTGTTACATCAATAGGCGAATTTGCTTTCGGTAGTTGCTCAAACCTGGCATCAGTAACTATTTCTGAAAATGTTACCACAATTGGCAACGTTGCGTTCTTTAATTGCTCAGGTCTGACATCGATAACTGTTCCTAAAAATATTACCACAATTGGCAACAGTGCGTTCTATGGTTGCACAAATGCACAAGAGTTTGTTTTTGAAAAAGCCACAGCGCCGGCATTCGGGACAAACGTGTTTTCTAACACAACCTGCCCGATATATGTACCCACAGCGGCAGCAATAACAGCATATCGGCAGGCTGACAACATGAGCAATTTTGCGAGCCGCGTGCAAGTGAAGCCTATAGTTGTGGAAGGTGTAAAGTATAAACTGTGGGAAGACGGAACATGCTCTGTAGTAGCAAACAACTATTCGGGCGATGTTGTCATTCGCAGTAGCGTTGATTACAATGGTGTTGAAACAGCCGTTACATCAATAAGCAGCTCTGCGTTCAAAGATTGCATCGATTTAACATCGGTAACCATTCCCGAAGGTGTTAAAACTATAAGTGGCTTCAATGGATGCACAAGTCTGACATCGGTTACCATTCCTAATTCGGTTACAAGCATTGGCGGCAGTGCATTCTTTGGTTGCACCGGCCTTACTGAAATAACTATTCCCGAAAACGTTACATCAATAGAAAGTGCTGCGTTCAAAAGTTGCAGTGGTCTGGAAACGTTGAACTTCAATGCGAAGAACTGCACAATGTCGGGGCAGAATTATTATGCGACCTTCAATGGTTGTACATCACTGACTACAATAACCATTGGCGAAAATGTTGAAACCATACCATCCTATGCTTTCTCTTATTGCAGCAGCGTAAAATCGGTAACAATTCCCGCATCGGTTACAAGCATTGGCTACGATGCGTTTAAAGAATGCAACGGAATTGAAACATTGACGTTTGATACTGAAGCAATTGGTTATGTATTCAATAACAAACCTTCGCTTAAAACTGTGAATATCGGCAACTCGGTTAGAAATATCAGCATCTATGCATTTAAAGATTGCACCGGCCTGACAGAAATAAACATCCCCGAAGGAGTTACAAGCATCGGCAGCTATGCGTTCTATGGTTGCAGCAGCGTAAAATCGGTAACAATTCCCGCATCGGTTACAAGCATTGACAGCTACGCGTTCGATGGGTGCAGCAATGTTGAAACACTGACATATAACTGTGATTGTGGAGGTTTTTATAAAGTTTGCACATCTTCGCTTAAAACAGTAAACATTGGCAATGCCGTTACACGCATTCCTGCCAATGCGTTCAGTGGTTGCACCGGTCTGACATCGATAGTCATTCCCAATTCGGTTACGAGCATTGGTGCAGATGCGTTTTATGGCTGCAAAAACCTGAAATCTATCACTCTGCCGTTTATTGGCGACAAGAGACACTCAGAGGATGACAAGTGGCAGTGGCCACTTGGTTACATATTCTGCGATGAAAACAACTACTACGAAGGATTTGACGGCGGCAGGAAACTGTTTCAGCAGTTTATCTGCGATAACCCGCCTAGTGTCAATGGCCGAAATTTCTACATCCCAAGGTCGCTTGAAGATGTTACAATAACCGACTGCGACCATATTCAACGTGGTGCGTTCTACAATTGCGCTAATCTGAAATCGGTAACCATAAGCAGCGATGTTACAAGTGTCGACGCGCAGGCATTCCAAGGATGCTCAAATATGGAGAAAATCGTTTTTGAGTGCGGGACACCACCGACATTCGGTGTACAAGCATTCCGAGAATCAAACAATTGTCCAATCTATGTTCCAACAGAAGAAGCTGTAGCGGCATACAGAGCAGCGGAGAACATGGGCGACTATTATAGCAGAATAATGGTGAATCCTTATTGCAAGATAAATGTTGCAGCCAACAACGACGATTACGGAACGGTAAGCGGCGGCGGAACTTATAATAGAACCACTACCCCAACTGTCACCATTACAGCCACGGCAGCCGAGCATTGCAGTTTCATTTGCTGGGCCGAAGACGGCGCAACTGAAGCAACACGCGAAATTACCTTGTCTGGCGCAGCCACTTACACCGCCATTTTCAAGCGCACAGTTACAATCAGCAACGTTGTGGCAGAGAATAAGGAATACAACGGCAATGCCGAAGCCGCAATTTCGTATGACGCAGAAGGTCTGCTCGATGGCGATGATGTTACCGTTACGCCAACAGCAGCATTCGCCGATGCAAACGCAGGCCAAGGCAAGGTTGTCTCTTACAGCTTTGCATTGAGCGGCACCGATGCCGACAATTATGTGTTTGCCAACGGTTCGCAGTCGGGCATCACAACGGCTGACATAACGCCCATATTGGTTTCGGAACCTGAAATAGTGTTGAGCGCAACAGAGTTCACCTACAGCGGTGAGGCTCAAACGCCAACCGTAACCGTGAAAAACGGCGAGACGGTTATTGCAGCCGCTGAATATGAGGTTTCCTTCTCTGACGATGTTACCAACGTTGGCGAGAAAACTGTAACCGTCAGCAACATTGCTGGTAACTACACTGTCAACGGTTCGGCAACATACACCATCAATCCGGCAGCCGAGGCGCCAAACAAGCCCGAGGCAACAATGGAGACACGCTACATCAATACCGAGTTTATTGAGCTGCCCGAAAACTGGCAGTGGGCTGAGAACGTGGCGCTCGAGTTGGGCGACAACACCGCTACAGCCGAATACGCTGGCGCCGATGCAGGCAACTATCTGATTGAAAGCGTCGATGTCACCATCAACCGTCTTGCTTGTGAGCACACCGAAGGAGTTGATATTATCAACGCACTTGAGCCAACCTGCACCGCCGAAGGCTATACCGGCGACCAACGCTGCAAAATCTGCGGTGAGATTATAGCAAATGGCGAGGCCATCACTGCCGCCGGCCACAAAGCCGATAGCGTAGTCTTCGAGAACATTGTTGAGGCGACACGCACAGCCGCAGGTTCATACGACTCGGTTGTTTACTGCTCGGTTTGCAAGGTTGAGTTGAGCCGCACCACAGTTGAGGTGCCGCAGATTCTGGCAGAGTCAATCAAGCTGGCATCGAAACCCAACAAGGTTGAGTACAAGCAGGGCGAGGCTCTCGATGTGAAAGGTGGCAAAATCACCATTGGCTACACTGACAAATCGACTGAGGATTTCGAGATTTTGGCCGGCTGGGTTAGCGGCTTCGACACGGAAAAAGTTGGCAAGCAGACGCTTACCGTTAAATTCGAGAGTGTAAGCTCAACGCTTACCACCACGTTCGATGTAACCGTCAAGGAGGCTGACAACACAGCTATTGATGAAGACGCAGCCGACGCAGTCAACATCTACGCTTATCAAAACGTGATTGTGGTTGAGAATGCAACGGAAGAAATCAGCGTTTACAATGCAATGGGAGCATTGGTTTGTAGAGACGCGGCGCGCCACGCATCTACCGCCGACGGATTGGGTGCCCGCACCGAAATCCGCATGAACACCACCGGCGTTTACATTGTGAAGGTTGGCAATGTGGCGAAACGAGTGATTATTAATTAAAATAGTTTAATAGTTGATTTGTTTGTTGTAGAGGCGGTGCATGCACCGCCTCTACTGCGTTATGCTGGTTTTAATCATCTCGGCCCGGTTAAAAATATAAACCTATAAAAATATCGCCGGTGTACGAATAAATGATTCACCGTTCTGATAATCTCGGGATTCCGATTAAACAATTCAACAACATTATTCCGCTAATCTGCGAAACTTCACTACCTTTGTGCGCTTTTTACGATTACTCTATGGTTCAAAGTGATGTAATTGAGAATGAGGACTTTATTCGTGTTTATGGGGCGCGCGAGCACAACCTGAAAAACATTGATGTGACCATTCCGCGCAACAAGCTTACCGTGATTACCGGCTTGAGCGGCAGCGGAAAATCGTCGCTCGCCTTCGACACCATTTATGCTGAGGGGCAGCGCCGCTACATCGAGACTTTTTCGGCTTACGCACGCCAGTTCCTGGGCGGATTGGACCGTCCCGATGTCGATAAAATCACTGGTTTGAGCCCCGTTATCTCAATCGAGCAGAAGACCACCAACAAGAACCCACGTTCCACAGTTGGCACAACCACAGAGATTTACGACTTTATGCGCCTTCTTTTCGCGCGCGCCGGCGAGGCCTATTCCTACAACACCGGCAAAAAGATGGTAAAATACACCGACGACCAGATTATCGATATCATTATCAATAAGATGGACGGGCAGAAAATCTACCTTATGGCACCGCTCGTCAAGGGACGCAAAGGTCACTACAAGGAACTTTTCGAGCAGCTTCTGCGCAAGGGCTATCTTTATGCGCGCGTCAACGGCAAAATCACCGACATCACATACGGGATGCGCCTTGACCGCTACAAAACACATCATATTGAGGTGGTTATCGACCGTCTGAAGGTTGATGAGAAGGACCGCAAGCGGATGGCTCAGTCGCTTGACACTGCAATGAAGGAGGGCGATGGAGTGATTCTTGTGCAGAACGCCGACACCGGCGAGGAACACTACTTCAGCCGCCATCTGATGTGCCCCGAAACCGGACTTTCGTACAACGAGCCTGCGCCGCACACTTTCTCGTTCAACTCGCCTGTTGGCGCGTGCCCCCATTGTAAGGGATTAGGTATTGTCAATCAGATAGATATCGATAAGGTGATACCTGACCGCACCATGAGCATCAAGAACGGCGGCATAAAACCATTGGGCAAGTATCGCAATGCAATGATATTTTGGCAGTTGGAGGCCATTGCCGATAAATACAAATTCAAACTCGACACACCAATCTGCGACATTCCCGAAGAGGCTCTGGACGTGATTCTCAACGGTTCCGACGAGCCTTTCAAACTGCTGAACACGCCGCTGGGCAACTCATCGAACTATTTTTTGAACTTTCCCGGCGTGATTGCGCAGTTGCAGGATATCACCACCGACGAGGTTACCGACGAAAAGCAGAACCCTACGCAAAACTTTGTTAAACAGGTAGTTTGCCCCGAATGCGGCGGTGCTAGGCTGAACCGTGAGGCACTGCATTTCAAAATCGATGAGAAGAACATTGCCGAGTTGGCCGATATGGACATCAAGTCGCTTTACGCCTGGCTCGACGGCCTTGAAGACCGTCTCAGCGAAAAGCAGCGTGCCATTGCCGCCGAGATTCTGAAGGAAATTCGCAGCCGGCTGGGCTTTCTGGTCAAAGTTGGGCTCGACTATCTTTCGCTCAACCGCAGCTCGCGAAGCCTGTCGGGTGGTGAAAGCCAGCGCATCAGACTTGCCACGCAAATTGGCTCGCAGCTTGTTAACGTGCTTTACATTCTCGATGAGCCGTCGATTGGTCTGCACCAGCGCGACAACCGCAAACTCATTGAGTCGTTGAAGGAGTTGCGCGATATTGGCAACACCGTGATTGTTGTCGAGCACGACAAGGATATGATGCTTGCCGCTGATTATCTGGTGGATATAGGCCCGTTTGCCGGCCGCCGGGGCGGAAACGTGGTAGGTGAGGGGGCGCCATATCAGATTCTGAAAACCGAATCGCTCACAGCACAATATCTTAACGGCACTCGTCAGATTGAAGTGCCGAAAAAACGCCGTAAAGGCAACGGATTGTCGATTGTGCTGAGCAATGCCACGGGCCACAACCTTAAAAATGTGACACTTACATTACCTTTGGGCAAGTTTGTCTGCATAACTGGCGTTTCGGGCAGCGGCAAATCGTCGCTCATCAACGAGACGTTGCATCCTATTCTGAATCACCATTTTTACCGCTCTATCCAAGAGCCGTTGCCGTTTGGCTCAATTGAAGGCATCGGCAACATCGACAAGGTGATTGAGGTGAACCAGGAACCGTTGGGCCGCACACCGCGCTCAAATCCAGCCACTTACTGCGGTGTTTTTTCCGACATACGTGCGCTGTTTGAGAAACTGCCCGAGGCGCAAATCCGCGGCTACAAAGCCGGCCGCTTCTCGTTCAACGTGAAAGGCGGCCGCTGTGAGACTTGCAAAGGCGCTGGTGTTCAGACAATTGAAATGAATTTCCTGCCCGATGTGCTGGTGCCGTGCCCCGACTGCAACGGTCACCGCTACAACCGCGAGACACTCGAGGTGCGCTACCGCGGCAAGTCGATTTCCGATATTCTGGATATGACTATCAATCAAGCCGTTGAGTTTTTCGAAAACCAGCCAAAAATCCTGCAAAAAATCAAGGCTTTGCAAATGGTCGGTTTGGGTTATGTTAAATTGGGGCAGCCGTCAACAACCTTGAGTGGCGGCGAGGCACAACGTGCCAAACTGGCTGCCGAATTGTCGAAAAAAGACACTGGCAAGACGCTTTACATTCTCGACGAACCTACCACCGGTCTGCATTTTGAGGACATCCGCGTGCTGCTCGATGTGCTGCAGAAACTTGTCGACAGAGGAAACACGGTGGTCGTCATCGAGCATAATCTTGACGTCATAAAAGTGGCCGACCACATCATCGATATGGGTCCCGATGGCGGAGCCGCCGGCGGCCAGATTGTGAGCGAAGGCACGCCCGAGCAGGTTGTGGCAAAAGGTGTCGGCTACACCGCGCAGTTCCTTGCTGACGAGTTGGCATAGTAATTGAAAAAAAATGACAGACAGAGTGTTGCCTGTTTCTGAAATATGCTATCTTGCGAATTCCTAATTTATTTTTGAATATGAGACTGAAAATCTTTCTTGTAGTAGCTTTAGGCTTTGTATTGTTTGGTAGTTCTGCATTTGCCCAAGGAAATGTGAGCGGCATTGTGAAAGATCGCAAGGGTGAACCGCTTATTGGTGCCAATGTTTATGTGAAAGGAACCACCATTTCAACCATTTCGGGCATCGACGGTCAGTTTAATATCAGTGCGCCCGACAGCAGCGCGGTGCTGGTAATCACCTTCAACGGTTATCAGAACCTTGAGGTTGTGGTGCGTGATTTGCCGACTGCCAATTTGCAGATGAAACCCGTTGTGTCAAACGATTTTACAGGCTTTTATGGCAACGATAGTTACTATAATGTCACAGCGTCCGATGTACTGATTATGGCCGATGATAAAGCCACCGGACTTGAGACCGATGTCTATCAATTCCTGCTTGGCCGAGTGCCGGGATTGGAGGTTGTGTCGACCGGCGGAAACCCATGGGGCAATGTCGATTACCGCTTGCGTGGCGGTTATTCCGCATTGAGCGAGAACGCAACCCCCTTGTTTGTTGTCGATGGTGCCTATTTCGATGCCGATTTTGCCATCGGAGCCCTCAATCCCGATGATATTGAATCGGTTAGGTTTTTGAAAGATGCCGCTGGTACAGCGCTGTATGGCGATGCTGGTTCGAATGGTGTTGTGGTTATCACCACCCGCCGTCCGATGGGCAAAACATTGGCTGCAGGCTACAGCGGCAATGTATCGTACAACATCGCCAATAATGACGCTGACTATTACGGAAATTCCATCAGCACCAAGCACAATGCCAGCGTGGCCGGAGTGGCCGGACCGGTTCCCTACCGTGCTTCGCTGGGTTTCAACAAGATAAACGGAGTGATGGAAAACACCGGTTCCGACCGCCTTTCGGCAGCTTTCTGGGTTGGCCCTGACCTGCTCGACGAGCATCTTAAAATCGATTTCAATGGCTATTTCCGCAATGTTAACGAAAGAAATTATTCGGACTATAAAAGCGGCCAGTTTATGAGCACACTGAAGGTAGACTATTCAGTTCACTCGTTCGAGGATTTGCATGTGAACCTTCTTGCAAGCTATAACCGTAATTCAACTAATAAGGAGAATGATTACGCCATGGGCGGATTCATGCTCGATGGTAACATTTGCTACGGCCATGAGTCTGAAGACAACAATCAGTATGTGGAGCTTAAAGTGGGTGGAGTTGTCAACTCATTGAAAGAGGAAAGCTCCTTTATGAAAAATAACAAAAAAGAACAGGAGACAACGAAAACAAGCCGTAACGCGCTTTATGGCCAGTTAAACGCGACGCTCAACAGGTTCTATGTAAAAGCTAATGCCCGTTATAATATTTATTCGAAATACAACACCTTGTCGTCGTCATTATCGATTGGTGTAAGACCCGCAAGCGGTGTGGTAATGCGGACAGGTGTCGGAATTTTAGGATTTGTTACTGGCGGCAAAACCGACTCGATCAGCAATTTCAACACCATCACATATAATTTAGGTCTCGATGTAGGTGGCAAAAAACGTGTTTACGGTTCGGCCGATTTCTATGTGCACCACAATTCAAAAGTGTATGGGTGGACGGAAGAAAGAACAAACAAAGACGACTATACGAAAACAGATACCATTCCGGCTCTTGGCGACATTACCCTTACCAATGTCGGTGGTGAGTTCTCGCTTGGTGCGAAGATAATTGATACCAAAAAGGTTAAGTGGCGCATAGGCGGCCATCTGTCGTACAACGTTAGCGTGACTGACAACCGAGGCAAGTACAACAAAAATCTTGAAGAGCGGGGCTCGAATTATGTTATTGGCGACAAACCATTGACTTACAATGTCTATGAGTCGGTTTTCGATAAAAAAGACAATCCGATTCCCGGACTTTATATTGACAAAGGCTATTCATCTGACGGCAAAATTGACTGGCAGGACCGCGAAATGTCCGATTTCAGCCCTCTGCCGCTATCGGTGGCCGGTCTTAACACCTATTTCGAGGCCATGGACGTCTATCTCCAGATTGACTCACACGCCAGCATCAACCGATTCAACCTTGTCGATAATCACACAGGTGATTATGGCACGGGCGATATCCACAACTCGTCGTTCCTCCGCATCGACAATATTGTGCTTGGCTACAAGATTCGCAATCTCGGAATGCTGTCGGGACGCGCCTATTTAGCTGTTCAAAATCCGTATGTGTTTACCAAATACACCTGTCATGAGCCTGAAATCTACAGCGGTATCGATCATGGAGAATATTACAACTACCAGCGCCCCACCATATTCAGTGTGGGCGTAAAACTCAACATTAACATAAAAGACTGATACTGATATGAAAACACTACGATTGATATATATGGCTGTTGCCGCAATATTTCTTGTGGCATCGTGCGATGATGATAGCATGAACCTCGATAAGGCGCATATTGACGAAGGCTGTAGTTATAATCTGCGTGTTGACATAGGAGTGAATGATACTACCTTATTGGTTGGTTATTATCCGCGATGGGATGAACCTAAGTTTGAAACCACTCAAGGAAGAGCTGCCATTATGAATGGTGGTCTCGGTCAGGACTATGAGGTTTATGTGTGGAATGGTCAAAAAGGAAGTGCCCCGGTATTGGTCAACTCTGAAATTTTAAAAGATGAGATTAATGGCGGTTATTGTACCTGGGTAGGATTAAATGATGTGAAGGCGACTTTAGGGACAAGTGAGAATTTTTTGTTTGGAGTAAAAGCCGCTAAAATGCCTGGAGGTAATGATACAAGCAGCATTGAGTTTCAAACGCAATTTGAGGTTTGCATTATTGTCGATGGTGATTTGGGCATATCGGGGATAGGCGGAAGCGTGGAATTAGAGTCTCCTTTGCTAACAGTCACACCCCTTCCGATTAAGTACGGACAATCACAAATTGGCGCATTCTTTTATAGATGGATATATACAACAAAAGTAGATGGGGTTAAGTTGATAGCAGTAGCAAACCAAGGCTATAAGTTTGACCATTGGAGCGATGGCTCAACCGAAAACCCACGGAATTTGGATGTGAGTGGCAACACTTTTTTGGAGGCCGTTTTTGTCCCGGGCGAAGAAGAAATCGAGGGTTATTATAAAATTAATGTTAGAGTTGCCCCATCAGCAGAGTGTGGCACCGTTGAAGGCGTCGACAGATATGAAGAGAACGAAATTGCTCAGTTGACTGCCAAACCCAATAATGGCTACACTTTTGCGGGTTGGTACCACAGTGACAACTCACCTGTTCTTGACGACAGAGGCAAAGCTATAACCGATCCGAGCTATTCATTTAATGTGAGAAACGATGTTGATTTGGTAGCTTATTTCACAAAAACTGAAGGATATATTCCCTTTGGGGTAAATTCAGATAATTTTTTGTATAACGAATGGTTTATTGGTGGGATAATCGATGTGGGTGCCACTATTGAAAACGGTATAACAAAGATTCCGATTGTGAGAGGAATTGATAACCCTTGGGATATTCAATATTGCAATGTGTTCAATCTGGGAGAGGGGCAGGAGGAAGGCAATATATTTGAACTTTCGTTTTCTGTTAAATGGGAAGGTACGGATAGCGAAACCGCTGCATTTAGAATTTTGCCGGATTTTGATATCAACTATGGAGGTATAGGTAACGACAGTCCATCTGACTACCAAATAACTTCGCCAAGTGCGGAATTGATTTTTGACAATAACACCAACAACAAATGGCCAACGAGTCAAAATGAAGCCATAAATTTGTTTCAATATGCCGGTGAAGAATGGACGCCAATTACATGGGGTGGTGAAATTGGCAGCAAGGGTGAATATATCGGTATTCATATAGACCTTGGTGGAGATTTTTCTAACCTCAATGGAGAAGGAACGTTCCTGTTCAAGGAGATCAATGTCAAAATCACCGACAAAAATACAAATGTGGTTTATAATTATATAATTCAACCATGATTAACGGATGACTATAAAAACAATACAATCGATTATTATAGCTGCCGCCGCAATATTTCATGTGGCATCGTGCGACGACGACAGTATGAATACCGACAAGGCCAAGGTATCTGATGTGTTTGGTAACGACAAGGTGGAAGTTGTAGTTACTGACACCAGCTATAACTTAAGTTGGAAACCATACACGATTTATGCCGGCGGTCGTCTGGCAATATGTACCCAATACGATGTATTCGTCACACTTGTGTATTTTGACGACACCCAAAAAGAACTTTATGAGCCCCTCCACTATTGGTATCTTATTACAACTGTTGACAGCTGCTGTGCGCGAGTATCAAAAAACAGTGTTGATGCCATTTTCGATGATAATTCATACTTTGCTTTCTGCGTGTTCCCTTCCGGAATAGGCCTAAATTATGCATCCGACAATAATTTCATCCTTTCCCAAACGCTTAATAGCTCTGGTCGGGAATCGGTTTTAATAGGCGCAACGGCCGATCCGACCATGGGCCATGTTGAAGTTTCAGGCGAAGGTGAAGAAAACATGCGCAAGATTGGTGAGACTGTTGAGCTCACAGCCAAAGCATACGAAGGCTACAAATTCAAACAATGGAGCGACGGCAACACCGATAACCCACGGAAACTGCTTGTGACAGAAGATGTTTATTTGGAAGCTTGGTTCGAACATGTACAATTAGCAATAAATAGTTTTTACGACGGCACAACCAATTGGTTCACACAAGGAACAACAGATGGAGTGGTGGAAAACAAAGTGGCCAAGATATCAATTGACAATGAAAGCCTTGAACAAGCATGGGATATACAGTTTTGCGTTGTTCTTACCGGGTTGGAATATCAAACTGAGGATAATGACTTTGTACTTATGTTCGACGTAAAATGGGAACCGGAAGATGAAAAGGACACAGAAGCTTCATTCCGTTTTGTTACTGGCTATACCCCCGTTAATTATCCTAAACAAGTAGATTATCAATGGACGAATGAAGATAATACCGAAATTATTTTTGGAGAGAATAATCGGGATCTTTTGTCGCAATTTGGATTTCACAAAGCAACAACTACGTACACACATTACACATTCGGAGGCAAAATTGGGCCAAAGGGAGAAAATCGTATAGGTATCGAGATAGACCTTGCAGGAATTGAAAATAATAATAATTTCACTCCTAACCCCAAAGGAAAATTCCTGTTCACAGACATGGTTGTTACAATTACCAATAAAGATGGTAAAAGCACACAGTATAAGTTCTTCAACTAAGACGATTAACAAGTCTTCTATAAGGATAAAACAAGAATACGTTATAAAAGCGTGAGACTAAAAAAATAACGGTCTCACGTTTTTTTGTGCTGTCAGCATCCCAATATCCTTCACGTTTCCGTTTAATCTTTTCGTTTTCATTTTTACCTTTGCCCCCGTAAAAAAATAAAATTCGATATGTATCGTACACACACTTGCGGCGAACTCAATGCCGCTAACATAGGCCAGACCGTCACATTGTGCGGTTGGGTCCAGAAAACACGCGAGTTGGGCGGAATGGCCTTCGTCGATTTGCGCGACCGCTACGGAATAACACAGTTGGTTTTCGACGCCGACAAACCCGAACTCGTTCAGCAGGTGAAAGCCATTGGCCGTGAGTTTGTGATTCAGGTTGAGGGCAAAGTGATTGAGCGCGAGAGCAAAAACTCGAAAATGGCCACAGGCGACATAGAGATTGCCGTGAGCCGCCTGACGGTGCTCAATCCGTCGGAAGTGCCGCCCTTCACCATTGAAGACAACACCGATGGCGGCGACGACCTGCGTATGAAGTACCGCTATCTCGACCTGCGCCGCAGCGCTGTGCGCAAGAATCTTGAGCTGCGCCACAAGTTCGCATTTGAGGTTCGCCGCTACCTCGACGAGCACGGCTTCCTCGAAATCGAAACGCCGGTGTTGGTCAACTCAACACCCGAGGGTGCCCGCGACTTTGTCGTTCCAAGCCGTATGAACCCCGGACAATTCTACGCTCTGCCCCAGAGCCCGCAAACGCTCAAGCAGTTGCTGATGGTTTCGGGTATCGACCGTTACTTCCAGATTGTCAAGTGCTTCCGCGACGAGGACCTTCGTGCCGACCGTCAGCCCGAGTTCACCCAGATTGACTGCGAGATGTCGTTCATTGAGCAGGAAGATATTCTTGAGATGTTCGAGGGAATGAGCCGCCACCTGTTCAAGGCGCTGAAAGGTATCGACCTACCCAAACTGCCGCGTATGACGTGGGCCGACGCAATGAAATATTACGGTTCCGACAAGCCCGACACCCGTTTCGATATGCGTTTTGTGGAGTTGATGGACGTGATGAAAGGCCACGGCTTCGGCGTGTTCGACAGCGCCGCCTACATTGGCGGTATTTGCGCCAAAGGGGCCGCCACCTACACCCGCAAGCAACTCGACCAACTCACCGAGTTTGTCAAGCGTCCGCAGATTGGCGCCAAAGGAATGGTTTACGCCCGCGTTGAGGCCGACGGCAGCGTCAAATCGAGTGTCGATAAGTTCTACACGCAAGATGTTCTGCAGCAACTCAAAGCCGCAATGAACGCCGAGGCTGGCGACCTGATTCTGATTTTGAGCGGCGACGATGCAATGAAAACCCGCAAGCAACTCTGCGAACTTCGCCTTGAGATGGGCTCGCAACTTGGCTTGCGCGACAAGGATAAATACTCGTGCCTGTGGGTTGTCGACTTTCCGATGTACGAGTGGAGCGACGAGGAGCAGCGCCTGATGGCAATGCACCACCCGTTCACCAGCCCCAAACCCGAGGACATTCCGCTGCTCGACACCGATCCAGCCAGCGTCCGCGCCAATGCCTACGATATGGTTATCAACGGCGTTGAGGTTGGCGGCGGCTCAATTCGTATCCACGATGCCAAACTACAGCAGAAGATTTTCGAGATATTGGGCTTCACACCCGAGCAGGCTCAGGCCAAGTTCGGCTTCCTGATGAACGCCTT
>CAMKOM010000037.1 GCA_946414435.1 uncultured Bacteroidota bacterium | reverse complement strand
AATTAATCAATCCTTGACTTATGCGAGAATTTGAACTAAAACCAATGCCTGATGGTGGAGAACCGTACATCGAACTGAACAAACTTATTAAGTTGCTGCGAATCAGCGAGAGTGGGGCGCAAGCCAACCAATTTATCGAGGATGGCATTGTTAAACTTAATGGCCAGACCGAGAGCCGCAAGCGCGCCAAACTTCGCCACGGCGATGTGGTCGAGGTTCTTGGCAATACTATCAGGATTGTTTAGTTCAGACGCTGACGTTTTTCTTGTGTGCATCTCCAAGTAAAAAAACTGAGCTGTAATCATCCTAAATTTAGGCTCTTTTTTTTATGTTTGTAGATGTTCGCATTTAGCGCGGAAAAACGCAAAATTTATAATTCAGATTATTGATAAACAAACATATATGCAAAACAAACTGCAAGAATTGACTGACAGGCTTTATGCCGAAGGTCTGTCGAAAGGTAAACAGGAGGGTGAGGAATTGGTGCAGAAAGCCAAGGCCGAGGCCGAACAGATTGTCAATCAGGCGAAAGTGGAGGCGGAGCGGATTGTTGCCGAAGCCAACAAGCAGGCCGATGAACTGAAGCAGAAAACCGAGGCCGACATTCGTATGGCGGGGGCGCAGAGCATTGCCGCCGTGCGTCATGAGGTTGAGCAACTGATTGTGGCACAAACTGTTGAAAAAGGCGTTAAAGGCGCACTCTCTGCCGACGAGTTTCTGAAGCAAGTGATTAAGGCAGTTGTGGCCGCGTTCAATCCGGCTAATGCCGATGCAATCGATTTAGAACTCATTCTGCCCGAGGCGGTTAAGGCGTCGGTTGAGCCGTTCCTGCAAAACGAGGTCGGCAAACAGCTGAAGGCCGGCATTGAGGTCAGCTACTCGAAAAAACTGAACGCCGGTTTCAAAATCTCGCCCAAGGGCAGCGGTTGGCTTCTGCAATTCACCGACGATGAATTTATCAGACTGATAAGCACTTATCTTCGTCCGGCGGCAAAAAAAATTCTCTTTGGCTAAATGAACAACTATATCTACATAGTGGCCGGTTTGCCCGATGTTGCAATCAACTTCGGCAGTTCGCAATTCTCGTATGCCGATGTGCAGACGGCGGTTGTCGAGTTGCTGTCGGAGCGCGACAGGCAGCTTGTGGAGCTGTTTGAGGAGGGTTTCGACGAGGCGAAGCTGAATGCCGATTTTTATAACCGTGCCGCGCAAAGCCGCAACCGCTTCATTGCCAACTATTTCGATTTCGACGCTCGACTGCGGAATATGCAAGCCGAGCATGTAGCGCAGCAACTGAACGCCGACGCGGCAAAGTATACGGTGCCGCTGCCGGAGGCCGATTTCGACGAGGAACGGCGCGTGCAGGAGATTCTGGCCAACGCCGATTTCTTGCAGCGCGAGCAGCAACTCGACATGCTCAAGTGGCAGAAAGCCGACGACATTGCCCAAATGGACTATTTCAATATGAACGCCATACTTGCTTTTCTGGCTAAGGCGCACATTGTCAGCCGTTGGGCGCGGCTCGACAGGCAGGTCGGCGAGGCAATGTTCAGGCAGTTGCTGGGCGAAGTCAGGGGCACGTTCAAAGGCGTATCGGCTTGACCGAAAATAATTGAAAAACAAGAAATTATAAGATAATGAAAACGACAGGAAAAGTTACAGGAATCATTTCAAACCTTGTTACTGTTGAGGTTGACGGACCTGTGGCTCAAAACGAAATCTGCTTTATCGACCTGAACGGCACGCGGCTAATGGCCGAGGTTATCAAGGTTGGCGGCAACACAGCGTCAGTGCAGGTTTACGAGAGCACTCGCGGCCTGAAAGCGGGCGACAAGGTTGAATTTCAAGGTTATATGCTTGAGGCCACATTAGGCCCCGGCCTTCTGTCGAGCAATTTCGACGGCCTTCAGAATAACCTTTCGACAATGACCGGCGTCTTTTTGAAACGTGGCGAGTACACGCCTGCGCTCGATACCGATAAATTGTGGAGTTTCAAACCGATAGCTGAAGTTGGCCAACAGGTTTCGGCTGCCGACTGGCTGGGCGAGGTTCAGGAAGGCTGGCTGCCGCACAAGATTATGGTACCTTTCTCATTTGAAGGCATTTACACAGTTAAAAATATCGCGAAAGCGGGCGATTATAAGATAACCGATACCGTTGCCGTGCTCACCAATGCCGATGGCGACGACCTTGAGGTTACAATGGTGCAGCGGTGGCCGGTGAAGGTGGCCGTTGGAGCTTTTGCCGACAAGCCGCGTCCGTTCAAGATTATGGAGACGGGCGTACGCTGTATCGACACGCTGAACCCGATTGCAGAAGGCGGAACGGGCTTCATTCCCGGACCTTTCGGCTGTGGAAAGACGGTGCTGCAGCATGCTTTGGCCGAGCAGGCCGACGCCGATGTTATCATTATGGCGGCTTGCGGCGAGCGTGCCAACGAGGTTGTGGAGATTTTCACCGAATTTCCTGAACTTAAAGACAAGCACACTGGCCGCTCGCTGATGGAGCGTACTATAATTATCTGCAACACGTCGAATATGCCTGTGGCGGCGCGCGAGGCGTCGGTTTACACGGCTATGACATTGGGCGAGTACTACCGTGCAATGGGTATGAAGGTGCTGCTTCTGGCTGACTCAACGTCGCGGTGGGCGCAGGCTTTGCGCGAGATGAGCAACCGTCTGGAGGAGCTTCCCGGACAGGACGGCTTCCCGGTCGATTTGTCGGCGGTGATTTCAAACTTCTACGCCCGCGCCGGATTCGTGCGGCTCAACAACGGCGCAACCGGCTCAATCACTTTCATTGGCACTGTGTCGCCTGCCGGAGGAAACCTGAAGGAGCCCGTCACTGAATCGACAAAGAAAGCGGCTCGCTGCTTCTACGGCCTGTCGCAGAACCGCGCCGACAAAAAGCGCTATCCGGCCGTCGACCCCGTCGATTCGTACTCGAAATATCTAGAATATCCCGAAATCGTTGAGTATCTCGATGAGAAAATCGAAAAAGGCTGGGTTGATAAAGTGGTAAAAACCAAATATATAATCCGCCGCGGCAAAGACGCCTTCGAACAAATCAACATTCTGGGCGACGACGGCGTGCCAATCGCCTACCATGAGCAGTACTGGAAGTCGGAGTTGGTGGATTTTGTCATTCTTCAGCAAGACGCGTTCGACGACATTGACAGCTCGACACCCATTGAGCGTCAGCAGTTTATGCTCAATCTGGTGCTCGAAATCTGCGATCGTCAGTTCAGTTTCGACAACTTTGAGCAGTGCACCACATTCTTTAAGGAACTTATCAATATCTGCCGGCAAATGAACTATTCGGAGTTCAAATCGGAGCAGTTCAACAAATATTACGAGCAGTTAAGGAAGGAGTTAAGCAATGAGTAAGGCATTTCAACGCATATACACACACCTGACGGCCATTACCAAAGCTACAGTGACGCTTGAGGCCGACGGAATTTCGGCTGACGAATTGGCGCTTGTGGCCGGACGTCTGGCGCAGGTTGTGAAAATCAAAGGACGCAGTGTTACGCTGCAAGTTTTTGGCGGAACGGAGGATATTCCGACCAACGCCGAAGTAACCTTCTGGGGCGAGCCGCCCGCACTCAATGTGAGCGACGATCTTGCCGGCCGCTTCTTCAACGCTTATGGCGAGCCGATTGATGGCGGTCCGGCAGTTGAGGGCGAAAAAAGGCAGATTGGCGGTCCTTCGGTGAACCCGTACCGCCGCCGTCAGCCGTCGCAGCTCATACCCACGGGCATTGCCGGTATCGACATGAACAACACGCTCGTTTCGGGGCAGAAGATACCCTTCTTCGCCGACCCCGACCAACCATACAACCAAGTGATGAGTATGGTTGCGTTGCGTGCCGACGTCGATAAAATCATTCTCGGTGGCATGGGCCTGACCAACGACGACTATCTCTTTTTCAAGAACGAATTTGAGCGCGCCGGCGCCCTGCACAAGATTATCAGCTTTGTCAACACCACCGACCAACCGCCTGTGGAGCGCCTGCTGATACCCGATATGGCGCTGACGGCTGCCGAGTATTTTGCCGTAGACAAGAACGAGAAAGTACTTGTGCTTCTGACAGATATGACTCTTTATGCCGACGCCTTGAGCATTGTGAGCAACCGTATGGACCAAATTCCGTCGAAGGACTCAATGCCCGGCTCGCTCTACTCCGATTTGGCGAAAATCTACGAGAAGGCAGTGCAGTTGCCGGCTGGAGGCTCAATCACCATTATCGCCGTCACCACGCTGAACGACGGCGACATTACCCACGCAATTCCTGATAATACGGGTTATATCACTGAAGGTCAGTTGTTTTTGCGTTCCGACCCCGACTCGGGCAAGGTGATTGTGGACCCGTTCCGCTCGCTTTCGCGACTTAAACAGTTGGTACAGAACAAGGTAACCCGCGAGGACCACAGCGCCGTAATGAACACTTCGGTGCGGCTCTACGCCGACGCGGCCAACGCCAAGACCAAACTCGAAAACGGTTTCGACCTGAACGACTACGACGTGCGCTGCCTTAACTACGCCAAAGAATACGCAACGCGGTTGCTGGCAATCGACGTCAACATTTCGATTACTGAGATGCTCGACACCGCCTGGGAATTGTTTGGAAAATATTTTACCAAAGCTGAAACAGGTTTGAAAGACAAACTGATAGAGAAGTATTGGAAAGAAAACAAGTAAGCAATGGCCATTAAATTCCAATATAACAAGACGTCGCTCAACGAACTCAACAAGCAGTTGAAGATGCGCACCCGCGCCCTTCCGACGCTGAAAAGCAAGGAATCGGCGCTGCGGATGGAGGTGAAGCGGGCCAAACAGCGGTCCGACGCACTGGCGCAACAACTTGAAAATGAGTTCCGTTCGTACGACTATATGGCGCAACTGTGGAACGAGTTTGAGCCTGGGCTGATTTCGGTGTCCGATGTCCGTCTGCGCACCGTGAAGATTGCAGGTGTGGCCACGCCAGCGCTCGACGAGGTGCTGTTCGACGTTAAGGAAATCAACCTGTTTCAAAAGCCGATGTGGTATGCCGACGGCGTGCAGATTCTGAAAAATCTGGCGCAAATTGGCATAGAATCAGAGATTTACAAGGAGGTCAGCCGCATTCTGGACTACAACCGCAAAAAGACGACGCAGAAGGTGAATCTGTACGAGAAGGTGCAGATTCCGGGCTACAACGAGGCCATACGTAAGATAAAACGTTATATGGAGGACGAGGAAAACCTGTCGAAAGCGTCGCAGAAAATAGTGAAAAACAAGCATTTGGCAGAGGAGGCAGAGGTATGATAACCGAAATGACAAAATACGATTTTGTGCTTTTGAGCGGTGATGCCGAAGCTTTCTTGCTGCAGTTGCAAGGTATTGGCATTGTGGATATTACACGCTCGCAAGTGCCCGTCGACGAGGAGTCAGAGGCGGTGTCGGCAAGGGCAGCGAAACTGCACCGAGCCATTGGCATTCTGAACGCCGTACCGGTTGCCACACCACTTGCAAACAAGCCCAACGACGCTGCCGAAACAGTTATAAAACTGTCGGTGGAGCGCGACACTCTGCAACAGCAATTTGCCGAACAATTAACTGAATTAGAAGAACTTAAACCTTGGGGCAACTATAACCCTGCCGACATTGCCAAACTTGAGGCTACGGGGCTGAAAATGCGTTTCTACAAGGTACGGAAGGCCGATTTTCAGGAGTCGTGGAGCAACGATTTCGCTTTAAGCGAGGTCTCGACCGACGACACATATATTTATTTTGTAACGGTTTCAGACTCTGATGATTACAACTTTCCCGTCAAAGAGTTGCCGCGTCCGCGCCGCACATTTGCCGAGGCGCAGGCCGAAGTCGATTCGTTACGCAGTCGGATGGCTGATTGTGATAGCCAACTGGCTGGTTTAAAGAGTCTTACCGTCGATTTACAGAACGAGCTCAACAGCACCCGCACCACTCTCGACCGCTGTCTGGCAAACGCCTCGGCCGAAAAAACGGCGGAGAACTATCTGACTGTTTTCGAGGGTTTTGTGCCAAAGGAGAACGAGTCGCAACTCAAGCCCGTACTTGACGCAACCAATGTGTTCTACATTGCCGAAGGTGCAAAAGTTGACGACAATCCACCTATTAAACTGAAAAACAATAGATTTGTGTCGATGTTTGAGTTGCTGACCGATATGTACGGCCGCCCGCGATACAATGAGTTCGACCCAACCGTCTGGATATCAATATTCTTTATGCTGTTCTTTGCCTTTTGTATGGGTGATGCTGGCTATGGCTTGGTACTCATAGCATTGGGTTTCGGGTTGAAATCGAAATTGCAAAAAATAGCGTCGCTGGTGGTTACGCTTGGTGTGGCAACCACGGTTATAGGCCTGCTGTTCCACACCTTCTTCTCAACCGATATGCTCACTTGGCAATGCCTTCCCGATGCTGTCAAACGACTGATGCTACCGTCGCAAATTGCTGGTTATGACGGCACTATGATTATGGCCATTGCTGTTGGTGTGGTGCACCTTTGCCTGGCAATGATTATAAAAACGTGGCAGGCCACCAAGCACAGCGGTTTGAACTCGCTCGGTACTTGGGGCTGGACGCTGCTCATTGTGGGCGGTGTGGTGGTTGGCGGAATGGCGCTTGCGGGCGCAATCGACGCCGCCGTTACAAAAGTGATAATCATTGTGTTGGGTGCGATTTCGGCTTTGGGAATCTTCTTCCTGAACGACCTTCACCGCAATCCGCTGGCAAACTTCGGCGTTGGCCTGTGGAACACCTACAACACCGCCACCGGCCTTTTGGGCGATGTGTTGAGCTACCTTCGCCTTTACGCTCTCGGCTTGGCCGGTGCAAAACTTGGCGAAGCTTTCAACGCTATAGGTACACAGGCACTTGGCGACGGCGGCATTGGCTGGCTCTTCTTCATTTTGATAGTAATTGTGGGCCACACTTTGAATCTGGCGATGTGCGTTTTGGGCGCGTTTGTCCACCCGCTCCGCTTGAATTTCCTTGAATTTTTCAAAAATTCCGGTTACGAGGGAACCGGACGCAAGTATAATCCTCTGACAGAGAACATTAACAATTAAATATTTAAGATTATGGTAGAATCGATTTTAGGTTATTTGGGGCTGGGCTTGGTATTGGCTTTGGCCGGAATTGGAAGCGCAATCGGAACGTCGTCGGCTGGCAATGCTGCCGAAGGCGGATTGAAGAAACGTCCCGAGGCTTCGGGTAATTTCATGGTGTTGTCGGCACTGCCTGCAACGCAAGGCATTTACGGCTTTGTGGCCTTTTTCATGCTGCTCGGCAAGCTGCAGGCCGATGCGTCGCAGGGATTGGTAATCTTTGGCATTGGCCTTTGTGTGGGTGCTGTCTGCCTGATTTCGGCAATCCGTCAAGGACAGGTTTGCGCCAATGGTATTGTCGGCATTAGCCAAGGTCACGATGTGTTCACCAACACCTTAATTTACGCGGCTTTGCCTGAATTCTACGCTATCCTAGGCCTTGTTGGGGCGCTGATGGTGTGATTCGGGATATCGAATTACAAAAACAAACGCTCTGTCAGTAGTTGTCAGGGCGTTTGTTTTGTATACACAATTTGTAGGGACGCGATGATTTTTTTTGTTCAGATTGTCGGAGTAAATGTGACTCGATTCTAATTCTTAAACAGTTTCTGTGCAAAATCGGTAAGAGACTTACGCCACGGCTGCCATTCGTGGTCTCCAGCAAATGAGTTAAACTGCACATTCACTCCAGCTTGCCGCATTTTCTCGACAATGGCTTTTGTGTACTCGATGCGTGGATCTTGCTCGCCGCAACTGATGTAGAAAACATCGTGCTTACTGTTGAATGTCTTGGTGTCGGAAAGAATTCCGGGGCACTCTTTTTCAAGGTCGAAATTAGCTGCGCCTGATATGCCGCCGAACATTCCTGTCGAAAAGATGCCAATATTGGCAAACACATCGGGCGAAAGCAGGCCGACATAGAATGACTGCCCGCCACCCATTGACAGACCGCACATTGCGCGGAATCGTGGCTCGGTTTTGGTGCGGTAGTTCTTGTCGATAAACGGAACAATGTTCTCAACCATCTCGGTGCGGAACGGCAGCATACCCTGCTGCGAGTATGCCGGACCTCCGGTGCCACGCGTCTGTATGTTGCTGTTGGCGCTCACCACAATCATAGGAACCGCCTTGCCTTTGGCAATCAAGTTGTCGAGAATGTTGGCCATGCGCCCCTGCTGCACCCAACCGCGGTGGTCTTCGCCGCCGCCGTGCTGAATATAAACCACCGGATAGCGGTCTTTACTCTCGTTGTAACCGGCTGGCGTGTAAACAAATAGCGGCCGCCACTCTTTGTCAACATTCGAAAAATAGTTCAATTGTCGTACCTCGCCGTGCGGAACATCCTGAACTTCAAACAGCTCGGTTCCGGCTTCGGGAATATCGATGCCGCTCATCATTCGGCCGCAGCCGTAGAACGTCTCGCTTGCCGGGTCGTTTACCGAAACACCATCAACAACCAATGAATAATAATGAAAACCAGGCACTTGCGCAGGAATGGTTGCCGTCCATTGGCCGCGCTCGTTGCGAGTCATATCGTACTTTTTGCCACAAATATCCACTTGGACAAGTTTGGCATCTGGTGCCATAAGTTTGAACATCAGACTGTTATCTTTCAGAATTCGTGGATACGAATTGCGGTTGATGTTTGTTGCCAATGGTGCAGAGCCTTCGGGAAGTTGCTCTCGCTGAGGTATTTGCGCCATTGCTGAAGCGCAAATAAAAGCGGTCAGAACCGCACATTTAAATCTTGAAGCCATATTGTTATTTATTTGTGTGTAACTTGCTCAAAGATAGTGCGAAGATTTGTTCGCGCAACACACGGATTGGTTATTTTTGGATGCCTGATGGCGAATTTTAATAACAAAAACGATGAACACATTCAAAATTCTTCGGTCGGCTTTTCTGGCTGGCGTATGTATCGGCATTGCAGGTTTTGGCTATCTGGCCGAAAAAAGCATTGTTGGGGCGGTGTTGTTCGCCTTCGGGCTGCTCACTGTGGTGCACTACAAACTGAAACTCTACACTGGCACGGCTGGATTCATTGTCAAGGGCGAAGTGGGACAACTCTTTCTGATTCTTTTGGGTAATCTAATTGGTTGTCTGGTAGTTGCGATGATTGCCCGTTGCAGTCCGATGCCGTTGCAAGAGACCGCTCAATCGGTTTTGGAAGGACGTCTGAAATGCGGACCGCTCAAAGGCGGAATTTTGGCCATCGGTTGCGGCTTTATTATGACCACCGCCGTCACGTTTGCTCGGAAAGAGAAAAACCTTCCGCTGCTGTTCGGTGTGCCTTTGTTCATTATGTGTGGCTTTCCGCACTGCGTTGCCGACGCTTTCTACTATATGACCGTTCCAACGCAGTTCCTTGCTGATAATATGATAGATGTTCTAATTTTCTATGTCAGCATTGTGGCTGGAAACTTTGTAGGCTGCAACCTCTACCGCGGTGTTTGGGGAAGCACGGAATAAACGGAAACACGGATGCTAACCTTGACGCATACATTGCGTCCCTACATCCTAATTTCTAAATCCTAAATCCTAACTATATGAAAAAAATCCGAATAACCGTGATGCGCAAGGCGTTTTATGCCGATTTGGCCGCAAAGTATGAAAACCCGATTGAGCATGCCTGCGATATGCAGGAAGGCCAGGTTTTTATTGCCGACGGCTGGCGTAAACCCGACGGCTTCTGTCAAAGTGCGTGGGACAGCCTCTCACCTTTTGTGTTGGCGCTGTCGCACGGCGGCCATAATTTCTATGATGGCTGGATGAAGAACCCCAAGAGCGCAATGATTTCGTGCAACGACGGCTTCCGCCCTGTCAGTTTCTTGGTTGAGGCGTTGGATACTGATGTCAAATAGAAGTAAGTCCAAAAATAATTGTTATAACCGCTTGTTCTTCTCCCACACTTCCAAATCTTTAACATTGCTACCGTCGATGGTAAAACGCAGCATTGTGCGCTTGGGATTGAACCCCGAAAGACCTGATGCGCCCGGATTCATATGAAGACACTGCAATTGCTTGTCGTACATAACCTTGAGTATGTGAGAATGGCCGCTGACAAATATTTGTGGGCTCTCGGCAACAAGCAACTGCCTGATTCCTGACTGATAATGTCCCGGATAACCACCAATGTGCGTCATCACCACCTTAACCTGTTCAACCTGAAAAATCTGAAACTCGGGTACTTCGAGTCGGATCTTATTATCGTCGATGTTGCCACAAACCGCCACCGTGGGTTTGAATTGGCGCAAATCGTCGAGAAGGCTCAAATTGCCAATATCGCCTGCATGCCATAACTGGTCGACAGGTTCGAGAAATGCACGCATATCAGCATCGAAATGCGAGTGGGTGTCGGAAAGCAAGCCAATTTTTATCATAGCCATTTTTGTCAAAAGTAGCATTTTGCACAACAAAGGCTCAACCTGCACCAACTTTTGTTTATTTTGCCACACAAAATTGAAGACAATGCACATCTTCTACACACCACAAATCATCGACGGACAGTGCTCGCTGTCGGAAGAGGAGTCGAAACATTGTGTAAGGGTTTTGCGGCTTGCGCAAGGCGACAAGGTTACGCTCATCGACGGCGTTGGCGGTTTCTATATCGCCGAGATTGCCGATCCGAACCCAAAGCATTGTACGATTTCGGTCATCGAAAAGACTGAAAACTACGGCCAGCGCCCATACCGTGTCAGCATCGCCATTGCCCCTACAAAGAATATAGACCGCACAGAATGGTTTGTCGAGAAGGCTGTCGAGATGGGTATCGACGAGATTACAATGCTCATTTGCCAGCGGTCGGAACGGCGAAGCGTGAATATGGAACGAATTGAGAAGATTGTGCTTTCGGCAATGAAACAGTCGATTAAAGCGTTCCGTCCTACACTCAACGCCCCAACAGCGTTTGCCGATTTTGTCACAGCAAAGCGAAGCGGGCAGAAACTCATCGCTCACTGCATGGAAACTGAGAGAGTGTCATTGAAATCGATGGTTGGTACCGAGAACGAATACACAATATTGATAGGCCCTGAAGGAGACTTCTCACCTGAAGAAGTTGATTTGGCAGTCAAGAACGGCTATCATTGTGTTCATCTGGGACCAAGCCGCCTACGCACCGAGACAGCCGGCGTTGCCGCCTGTCACACCATCAATCTGCTTAAACAGGAGTAATGAAACGTTTCATTTTTCCCATATTAACTGTCTTTCTCATTGCTGGCAGCAATGCATACCTTCAAGCGCAACCGGTGCGTATTGCACTACTCAAATACAATGGCGGTGGCGACTGGTATGCCAATCCCACATCGTTGCCTAATCTGATTGAGTTCTGCAACAAAAACATCGGTACAAATATCAACCCGGAACCGGCAACTGTTGATGTTGGTAGCGCCGAACTGTTCAACTATCCGTTTGTGCATCTGACGGGCCACGGCAACATTGTTTTTTCCGACGCCGATGTACTCAATCTGCGCAACTATCTGGCCGCAGGCGGGTTCCTTCACATCGATAACAATTACGGTATTGAGCAATATGTGCGCCGTGAGATGAAGAAAGTCCTGCCTGACCAAGAGTTTGTTGAACTGCCATATAGTCATGCTATATATCATTCTGTATATCAGTTTGATAACGGTTTGCCAAAAATCCATGAACACGACAATCTGCCGCCACAAGGTTTTGGATTGTTCATTGATGGCAGATTAGTCTGCTTTTTCAGCCATGAATGCGACCTTGGTGATGGTTGGGAAGATATTACTGTCCACAACGATCCGATGGAAAAACACATAGAAGCCTTGCAAATGGGCGCGAACATTATCAGTTTTGTGTTCAGCCACTAACAACGAGAAATTGTTAGAATCCTATTCGGGGGGTAACCATGTCCTCGATAATCAGACCAATGCAGCCTTTTGTTTCAGGGTCGACATCCAGTCGGTTTGGAGCGGTGATAATATATTCGACCGAGTTTGTCTTGCGGCACGAGAATTCGATGTTGACATTAAAATTGTCTTGCGAGTTGTCGTAAAGTATTGTACCCGCATCATTGCGAATCACCAGCGATACAACACCATTATAAAGCGAATCGGAGCAGATGGTTATACGGTAGTCTTTGCCTTGAATGAGTTCGCTATAAATGCATTTGCTCTCACCGGGCTTAAAAGCCAAACTCACCGACGAGCTGTTAAGTGCGTAGGCAAAGCGCTCGTTATCGTGGTGGTGGTAATTTTTTTTGTAGAAATCGAAGCAGTCTTGCGCGCTAAGTTGCGCAAAAACAAAGAAAAACAGTGCCGTTAGTACTGATTTTGCCGACATCAGAAACCTTTGACAGGGGTTATCATATGCTCAACCAAAATGCCGATGCACCCCATCTCAGTATCTTTTCTCACAAATATCAAATCGGCATCGTCTTGAGCCTCAGAATAGCGGCTGGTACCGGGGACCGAAATTTCAACGTAAATTTCACGTGATTGAGTGACAGTGAACTCAAATTCCGATGCAAAACCGTCTTCACTGTTGTCGTAAAGTGTCGATTCGGTTTCGGCGTCAATCAGTCGCATAATAATGCCTTCGCCCAGTACTTGGTCATGGCAGAACGATATACGATAGTCGCGGCCGTTGTAGATGGGAACCGAAATTCGTGATGTCTGTCCTTTAACAAATAGGGCGCTGCGCGAATTGTCGACAACACGGTAATATATGTTTTTGCTGACTTGGCAGCTATCTTTGTGGTAGCCCCAGCATCTGCGCATTGAATAGTCGTGAGTTTGAGCATTAGCGAATATTGGGCTTACAATCGCTATAAGTAGAATCACTTTCAACAACTTACCGTTCATTGTCCTAATTTGTGAATGTTATTTTAATACTACGTGTCGATGGCGAAACTTTTCGCCCGTCACTGGTGCGCAAAATTATATCTTTTAAGTAAAAAAACTTAAAAATCGACTCTTTATTTAACAAATGCTCAACAAACTCTTCTGAGAGGACGTTGCCAGTGTTGGTCAGTGTTACTTTCTGGCCCAATGCAAAGGCGCTGAAAACAAAGCTCTCAACCTTTGCCCCGGCAAGATTGACAAAAACCGTATCGTTTTTGAGCAGAAGATTGCGGTCAATCATAAAATGATCGTTGTCAATTAGTTGGCCGCCAACAATTAGTAGCGTGTCCGATTCATCGTAGCAACGTTCGGTATTTTGTGCCGAAAGTGCCATCGATGTCATTATGATTAGGGCGGATAGAAATAATCGCATTTTTCGAGTTGTAGGTTGTCCGTTAATTATCCGAATTCACTGACATTCATAAGCAGCTGCTTGCTGATTATCTTTAGGTTCTTACCTTCAATTTTGATTATCTTGTCATTATGCAGCTCTTTCAGAATTCTGATGGCGCTTTCGGTCGACATCCCGCAGAAATCAGCCACATCGCGGCGGGTGAGTTGCAGATTGAATTCGTCAGCATTATAGACATTGTTGGCAAAATGCAGTACGGCGTCGGCGATACGTCCGTTCAGCTGTTTTTGTGTCAGGCTGATAACTCTTTCGTGTTCATCTACTGTGACTTGATTCAGTTTGCTGATGACCATTTCGGCAAAGTCGGGATTCTCGCGGATAAGTTGTTTTATCACATCAGATGTTACTGATATAACGCTCGAAACCCCAACGCTGGCCACCGAATAAAGATAAACGCCTTTATTGTATAGTGATGATAGCCCAACAATCTCGCCCGGCTTGACAAAACGCATAATCAGATTACCGTCTTTGTATTCTTTGTATGCTTTCATCAGACCTTTTTCGACGAAATAGACGTTAGAAGCGAATGCGCCCTGCTTGCAAACCATTTCAGCCTTGTTGTAATTAAGCGAAACGCTGTTTGCCCGAACTGTGTTGATTTGCTCGGCTGTTAGGATTTCTGACCATTCTGATAAAAGATTTCTTTCTTGCATAATTGAATGTTTAGATAAAATCATGTGAAATTAGTCATACTTTAATATTTTCCAAAATAAGAATTATATTTTTGCATCAGATTTTGAGAAATAACATAACGTTTGGTATTGACTGCCGATGCCAACAGTCGCTGACAATATCAGTAACACAAACAATATCAATATGAAAAACGATAAACACACGGTTCTGTTAGTTGATGATTCGGCTACTAACAATCTGCTGCTACAAGTGGTTTTCGAGCAGAATGGTTTTGCGGTTGAAGTCGCGTTTTCTGGAAAAGACGCACTGAAAATATTGAAACGCAAGCACATTGACGTGGTACTGCTCGACCTTATGATGCCCCAAATGTCTGGATTCGAAGTGCTAACCGCTATTAAAGAAAATCCTGACACAAAAAACGTCCCGGTGCTGATTGTGAGCGCCGACAGTGAGCAGGCCGACGAGGAGAAAGCCATTGAAATGGGCGCCGAACACTACTTTGAAAAGCCGCTGCAACTGAATGAAATTGTTGAAAAGGTGAAAAGCATCCTAGCATAGGATTCTTGACCAACCATCTGACAATGAACTACCTGCAAGCCGAGGGCATCACAAAATCGTATGGTGACAATGTGCTCTACACCAACATCAGCCTTAGTGTTGAGAAAGAGCAGCGAGTGGCCATTGTAGCCAATAACGGCGCGGGAAAGACATCGTTGCTGCGCATTCTGGCAGGTGCCGACACGCCCGACGCAGGCAGTGTGACCGTCAGAAACGACGTGAGCGTTGGCTACCTCGAACAAGACCCGCAGCTGAACCCTGAACTAACTGTCATTGAAGAAGTTTTCGCATCCTCGGATCTGACGCTGCAAACCATCAAAGAGTATGAGCTGGCCTGCCAAAGCGATGATGCCAACCGACTGGCCAATGCCACCAACGCAATGGATTTGGCCAAGGCATGGAACTACGAGTCGCGCATCAAACAGATTCTTTCACAGCTGAATATCAATAACTTTGAACAACGAGTTGGGCAACTGTCGGGCGGACAGAAAAAACGCTTGGCGCTTGCCAAAACACTCATCGACGAGCCCGACATTCTAATTCTAGATGAGCCGACTAACCACCTGGACCTCAATATGATAGAGTGGCTTGAGGTGTTTCTCGAGTCATCAAAATCAACACTGATAATGGTGACGCACGACCGTTATTTTCTAGACCGCGTGTGCAACATCATTTACGAGATTGACGATCGTCAGATCTTCAAATATCGCGGCAACTACTCGTACTTTCTGGCAAAGCGCGAGGAACGTATCTATAATCAAAACAGCGAGATAGAGAAGGCACGGCAACTCTATAAGAAAGAGCTGGAATGGATTCGGCGAATGCCGCAAGCGCGCGGAACAAAGGCTAAATACCGCATCGACGCGTTTGAAGACATCAAGGTCACGGCCTTCAAAAGCACCAAAAGCGAGTCAATGCAAATCGATATCCGCGGCTCAAGGCTCGGCACAAAAATCATCGATATGTTCAGCATCGACAAGCGGTTTGGCGACAAGGTGCTGCTCGACGATTTCACCTATCAGTTCCGCCGGGGTGAGAAGATTGGCGTGGTGGGTCAGAACGGCATCGGCAAAACCACGCTGCTCAACATCATCACTGGCAACGAGCCGTTCGACCGCGGTCGAATCGAAGTAGGGACAACCATCAAAATGGGCTACTATCGGCAGGAAGAAGTGCGGTTCGACCCGAATAAGCGCGTGATTGAAGTGATTCAAGACGTTGCCGAGGACATTGCTGTTGGCGAGGGTCTCCGTCTATCGCCCACCCAATTCTTGAACTATTTTCTGTTCCCGCACTCGATGCACTACGCCTACGTGAGCAAGCTGAGTGGGGGCGAGCGTAAGCGCCTCTACCTTATGACGGTGCTTATGCGCAACCCGAATTTTCTGATTCTCGACGAGCCGACAAACGACCTCGACATTGTGACACTCAATGTTTTAGAAGATTTTCTGTCGAAATACGACGGCTGCGTGCTGATTGTGTCGCACGACCGCTTTTTTATGGACAAGGTTGTGGACCATTTGTTTGTGTTTGAGGGAAATGGCAAGATAAAAGACTATCCTGGTAACTACACGCAGTACCGCGAGTGGAAGAGCCAACAGACCAAGGCCGAAGTGGCGGCCGCCAAGCCAGAGCAACCGCAGAAATCCAAGGAACGCCCTGAAGCCAAACGCCGAATGACCTTCAAAGAAAAGAAGGAGTTTGAGCAACTTGAAGTCGAGATTGAGCAACTTGAGACCGAAAAAGGTGAGATTGAAGCCGCATTGTCGGGCGGCGAACAGGACGCTTCAAAAATCGCATCACTGTCAGTTCGTTTCGAAGAGGTGTCCCGCCTGCTTGACGAGAAAACCGACCGATGGATTGAGTTGAGCGAGATTGAAAATGGCTGACGATTAAAGAAATTACATGTTAACCATTTACTATTTTGAACCAGATATGGTATTAAAATAACGTCGATTCATGAGGAAAACTATGTTAAAAGCAGAAAAAGTTATCCTTACTTTTATTATCTTTGTGAAACCAAAAAATATTAATAATGGTTTTGGAGTCATATAATAATCAGGAAAAATATTTAGTATCAATTGATTGCGCTATATTTGGCTATCATAAGGGAGAGTTGAAACTTTTGCTTTTCCAGCGTGAAAAAGAACCCGAAAAGGGCAAATGGTCGTTGATTGGCGGTTGGGTGAATCCCGATGAATCGGCAGAAGAGGCAGCAACGCGCGTGTTGCAACATCTTACAGGGTTGCACGACATCTTTTTGGAGCAAGTGTCAACATTTTCAAAACCCGATCGTGATCCGGGTGGGCGCGTTATCAGCATTGTTTTTTACGCGTTGATTGTTATTGACGACGAGCGAATGAATCTTTCACCCGAATTTGGCGCTGAATGGTGGCCGGTTATGTCACTTCCGACATTGATCTTTGACCATCGGCAGATGTTTGAATTGTCGTTCGAAAAGTTAAGACAAAAGGCAAATTACCAACTTGTCGGACGAGAACTTTTGCCAGAAAAATTCACGATTACTGAGCTTAGAAGTCTCTATGAATCAATATATTTTAAAACTATTGATCCGGGAAATTTTCGCCGCAAAGCAATGTCATTTGATGTTCTTGAAAAACTGAATGTGAAAGACACAAAGATGTCGAGAAAAGGAGCCTACTACTATCGATTTAAAGATTAAATGCTGTGAACGAACAAATTAAGAATAAATTTCGCGAAATTTTCGGTTGTGAGCCGCAGATGTTTCGTGCACCAGGTCGTGTGAACTTGATTGGCGAGCACACCGACTATAACTGCGGTTTTGTGCTGCCTGCGGCCGTTGACAAGATGATTATTTTTGCGGTTAAACCGAACAATGTCAATAAGTTTCGATTCTATGCCAACGACCTTGGCGAGTCGTTTGAGACTTCAGTTGACAACATTGCCAAAAGCGACACGGCGTGGGCCAACTATCTGCTTGGCGTTGTGGCACAGTTTGTGGCTGACGGACATCAAGTTCCTGCCTTTGATTGCGTTTTTGGCGGCAATGTGCCGTTGGGCGCCGGAATGTCGTCATCGGCTGCCATTGAGGTTGGTATGGCCTTTGCCATTAACGAGATGTTCGGTTTGGGTATCAGCCGTTTGAAAATGACCAAGTTTGCGCAGATGGCCGAACACGAGTACGCGGGTGTCAACTGCGGCATTATGGATCAGTTTGCGTCGATGCATGGCAAGGCCGGCCACGTGGTTCGCTTGGACTGTCGAAGCCTTGATTTTGAATACTTTCCGCTCGATATGACCAACTATCGGCTCGTTTTGGTGAACACAGGTGTGAAGCACGAGTTGGCCTCGTCGGAGTACAACAAGCGTCGCGCGGAGTGTGAGGCGGGAGTGAAGATTTTGCAAAAATACTACAGCGGTGTCAGCTCGTTGCGCGATGCCACAATGGCGATGTTAGATGCTCATTCAAATGAGTTTGGCGATGTGGTTTATCGTCGCTGTTCGTACATTGTTGAGGAGAATGACCGTTTGATTGATGGTTGCAAAGCATTGGCCGACAACGATTTTGCCGCTTTCGGGCAGTTTATGTACGGTTCGCACGAAGGTTTGAGCCGCAAATACGAGGTTAGTTGCCCCGAACTCGATAAATTGGTTGCCATTGCGCGGACGGTGCTCGGTGTTCTTGGTTCGCGAATGATGGGTGGTGGATTTGGCGGCTGCACAATCTCACTTGTTGAGAAATTGAAAGTGGCTGATTTTGAGTGCGCTATAAAGGCTGGTTACAAAACACCAGACGGTAGTGAACCTGATATTTATGAGGTTGTGATTGGCGACGGAGCGGGGAGAATTGATAGTTAAATGGTGTTGGGTATTAGGTGTTGGAATTTAGAATGTAGTAAGGTGATGCCTGTTGTCTGAAGTCCGTTGTCGAAACTTAACACCGTTAAATTATAGGCCCGTTAAACCTTAGACTTTAAACTTAAAAACTTATAACTCAAAACATGAAAGGCAAAATTCTTGTTACAGGCGGCACAGGCTACATTGGTTCGCACACGGTTTGCGAGCTGATTGAACAGGGCTATCAGGTTGTGATTGTGGACAATCTGTCGAATTCCGAGCGGTTTATCGTCGATAGGATTGAGCAGATAACCGGTGTGCGCCCCGCGTTTTACGAGTTCGATTTGAAAGATGCGGTCAAAGTGAACGAACTGTTTGACCGTGAGAAAGATATAAAAGGCGTTATCCATTTCGCGGCATCGAAGGCGGTAGGCGAGTCGGTGAAGATTCCGCTCACTTACTACCGCAACAATCTCACGTCGCTTATCAATCTGCTCGAGGCAATGCAGAGCCACGGCGTGCAGAACATTGTCTTCTCGTCGTCGTGTACTGTCTATGGTCAGCCCGACAAACTGCCTGTCGATGAGTTGGCGCCAATAAAGCCTGCCGAATCGCCTTACGGCTACACAAAACAAGTGTGCGAGAATATCTTGCGTGACACGGTGAAGGCTGCCGCAGGTGCGGTTCAAGGCATTGCCTTGCGCTATTTCAATCCCATTGGCGCTCACCCGTCGGGCTTGATTGGCGAGTTGCCACGTGGTGTGCCAAACAACTTGATGCCGTTCATTACGCAAACGGCCTACGGAATCCGTCAGCAGTTGAGCGTCTTTGGCGACGATTACAACACGCCCGATGGTAGCTGCATTCGTGATTATATCCACGTTGTCGATTTGGCAAAGGCGCATATTGTGGCCGTTGACCGTATGATTAACGGTAAAAACAAAGCTGGTTTCGAGGTGTTTAACATTGGCACGGGCAACGGATATTCAGTGCTCGAGGTGATAAAATCGTTCGAGAAGGTGTCGGGAGTGAAACTCAACTACAAGATTACCGGCCGCCGCGAAGGTGACATTGAGCAGATTTGGGCCGACACCACCATCGCCAACAATGAACTGGGCTGGAAGGCGCAACTCTCAATCGACGATATGACGCTATCGGCCTGGAAGTGGGAGCAGAATTATAGAAAGAACAGCTAATAAATACAAAATCAGTCGATTTTGAGTGGTAAAAGCTCTTGTGGAGTTTAATGTCAATTTTTTTTGTATAATATTTAGATCAATGAAAATCAAGAGTTTTGTGGTGTTGATGATGGTTTTCTTTTTGTCGCTCACCTCAATAGCGCAAGTTGACAACCGAATCACTCTCGACGACATAATGAGAAAAGGCACGTTCTACGAGAACGGCATTGACGCTATCACCCCGATGAGCGATGGGCTGCATTATGCTGTTATTGAGGATGGTTTGGCGATAGCAAAATACAGTTACAAGACTGGCGAAAAAGTGGCTACATTGGCCACGGTGGAGCAGTTTGGCGACAGCACGATAAACTATTTGTCGAACTTCAGATTCAGTGCCGATGAGCGGAAAATCCTTTTCTACACCAATCGGCAGAATATCTATCGACGCTCATTTACAGCCAATTACTACGTTTGGGACGTTGCCGCCAAGAAACTCACGGCCGTGTCCGACAGCCGCCGTCAGCAGGTGGCGACACTTTCACCCGATGGCACCAAAGTGGCGTACGTGAGTGGTAACAACCTGTATGTCAAAAACTTGACTGACGGCACGGAGTCGCAGATAACAACCGACGGCGAGTTCAACAAAATAATCAACGGCATTCCCGACTGGGTGTACGAGGAGGAGTTTGAATACAATCGCGCCTTCTGCTGGTCGCCCGACAGCCGCAATCTGGCGTGGTGCCGATTCGACGAGTCGGCGGTGCGCACTTATGGATTCTCGGTTTTTGCTGGCCAAGCGCCGCGCAAGGCTGAAAACGCACTCTACCCGTCGACCTATTCCTACAAATACCCCAAGGCTGGCGAGGCTAATTCGGTTGTAACTGTCTGGAACTATTCGTTTTCCGATGGCCGCAAGACTCAAATCGATGTTGGTGTGGAGACCGACCAATACATTCCGCGCATAACCTGGAGTCCTGCGGGTAAATTGGTGGTTTACAGGCTGAACCGCTTGCAGAACCACCTTGAACTGCTCTACGCCAATCCCGCCGACGGAACCACGCAAGTGTTTTACGATGAGCAAAATAAGTGGTATATCGACGAGTCGTTTTTCGACTATCTGACATTCAATGCCGACGGCTCTAAATTCTTGATAATGAGCGAGCGCGACGGCTGGAGCCACATTTATCTGCACAAAGCCGACGGCACGCTGCTCAATCAGGTTACCAAAGGCGAGTGGGATGTTACTGATTTCTACGGATTTGACGAGCGCACCAACACCATTTTCTACCAAAGCGCCGAGCGCGGAGCGCCAAACCGCGATGTTTATTCGGTGAAAGCCAACGGTACGGCTAAAACATTGTTAAGCAGGCAGTTGGGAACCAACGATTTCGTTTTCAGCAAGGGCTTCAAATATTACATTAGCGAGTTTTCAAATACTTCAACGCCAACCATTTACACTCTACACGAACGCAGTGGCAAGCAGTTGCGCGTGCTTGAGGACAACGCCGCCCTTGCCGACACGTTGAAAATCCGTCAGTTCTGCCCGAAGGAGTTTCTGCAATTTACCACCGATGAAGGTATCAGCTTGAATGCGTGGATGATAAAGCCGCACGATTTCAATCCGTCGAAGAAATATCCCGTGCTGATGGTACAATATAGCGGTCCAAACTCTCAGCAGGTTCTCAATCAATTCGATGCTGGCTGGGAGCAGGTGCTGGCAGCCAACGGCTATATTGTTTTCTGCTGCGACGGCCGCGGAACAGGCGCGCGTGGCGAGGCATTCCGCAAGGTAACCTATTTGCAATTAGGCAAATACGAACTCGCCGACCAACTCGCCGCCGCCCGTTATCTGAAATCGCTGCCATACGTTGCTGCCGACCGCGTTGGCATTTGGGGCTGGAGTTTCGGCGGTTTTATGGTGCTCAACTGCCTGACGCAAGGCAACGGCACCTTCAAGGCTGGCATTGCGGTTGCGCCCGTCACCAACTGGCGCTACTACGACAATATCTACACCGAGCGTTTTATGCGCACACCGCAGGTGAACGCCGACGGCTACGACCTTAACTCGCCAATCACGCACGCCGCTGATTTACAGGGCAATCTGCTGCTCATTCACGGCAGTGCCGACGACAATGTGCATTGGCAAAACTCGGCCGAAATGTGCGAGGCACTGGTTCAGGCCGACAAGCAGTTCGACTATTTCGTCTACACCAACCGCAACCACAGCATTTATGGCGGCAACACGCGTTGGCACCTGTATAACAAGATGTTACGATTTGTGCTGGAGAAGTTGTAGTTTACGTTTAATCCTGCAAAGCAAACTTCCTAATACTCTTGCCAACATTTATCAAGTGGTCGGCAACACGCTCAGAGTTTTGCGCAAGCGAGATGTACTCGGCGCCAACCTGCGGCCTGCATTTGCCCGCCACAAGCCGCTCAATATGGTTGCTTTCCATTCGCAGCGTGATGCTATCTATCTTGTCTTCAATCAGATTTGCCCTTTCAAGAGCCGCAAAATCGTGGTCGTGAAAAGCCGTTTTAATCTCTTTATACAAATCGGCAATCAGCCCGTTCATTTCGCCAATCTCACTTATGGCCGCCGCCGAAAACGACGCTTCCTGCTGTTTCAGATTGGTGGCGTATTCCACAATGTTCACCGCGTAATCGCCGATGCGCTCAAGGTCGCTCGCACTTTTGATGCTCGAATTCAGGAACTTATTGTCGAAATCGCTCATTGGCTTGCCCGACAGCGCAACCACGTAGCGGGTGATTTCGCTGTTCAGAAAGTTGAGTTCGCTCTCGGTCTTCTTGAAACGTTCCAAATGTTTGAAATCCAAACGAGTAACAATCTCGATTGACAGTTGGAAATTTCTGACAGCCATATCGGCCATATTCTCAATTTCGGCCTTCAACTGCCTGACAGCCATAATCGGCGTGCGCAGCATTGTCTCGTCGAGGAAGTAGAGATGCGGCTTGTCGGCGTTTTCGGCACTCGGCGCGTCGGGAATTATGCGGCAGACGAGGCTCACAAGGCGCTCGGTCAGCGGCAGTGCGACCAGCATAGTGCAGACGTTGAAAATGGTGTGGAACATTGCCAGTTGCAGTTGCGGCGCGTGCGGAAAGAATGTCTCGAAAATTCGTCCGAAATCAACAGCCGACTTCGAGAACAAATTGAGTGTCAGTGCAATAAGCAGGAACAGCACCACGCCCATAACATTGAACACAAGGTGCAGCAGGGCGGTGCGACGGGCGTTGGTGCCGCTGCCAATGGCCGCAATTATGGCCACCACGCACGAGCCGATGTTCGAGCCCATTGTCAGATAGATGCCTTGGTTGAGGTTGATAAGTCCGCTGAAAACCATTGTGATAACTATCGATGTCAGCACCGACGACGATTGGATTATGGCAGTGAGCAGCGTGCCTATCAGCACCAGAATCAATGGGTTGCCAATGCTCGCCAGAAACATTTTAACCGAGTCGAGCGAGGCAAAGTCGTCCATAGCGTTCGACATTGTGTGCAGACCCACAAACAGCAAGCCGAAGCCAGCCAAAATGTTGCCGCACAACTTCAGCCGCTCGCGTTTGCCGAACATTGCCATAAAAACGCCAATGCCCGTAAACGCCGAGAAAATGACGGTTGTCGACAGGCTGTTGCCGCCGAACATACCCAGCGCCACAATCTGCGCTGTAACGGTCGTGCCGATGTTGGCGCCGTAGATTATCGTGGCCGCCTGCGCCAGCGACATTATGCCCACGTTGACAAAACCGATGACCATAACCGTCACTGCGCCAGAACTTTGAATGGCCGCCGTGCCAACCGTTCCAATGCCGACGCCCAGCCATTTGCTCTTGCCCGTTTTGGCAAAAAGGCGTTTCAAACTATGACTGCTCGCATTCTCAAGATGGGTGCTCATAACATTGCAGGCAATCAGAAAAACACCGATGCCCGCCAAGAGTGTGAGAATGGCCGTTAGAATGCTGATAATGTTCATATTGCAAAAAAAATAAAGGCTGCACGTTGCCGCACAGCCTGTCTGTTATTTATCGATACCTACAAACTGATTTAAGTTATTGAAAATGAGTTCAATGCCGTTGTTCAACTCAATTTTCGAGCCACGTTTCTCTTTTTCCCATTCCACAATCAGGCTCGATGGGTAGTTTTCTTTCACGTAAGCCACAATCTCGCTTGCAATCAGCGCTTCAGGCACTGGATTCGGCTTGCATTCAATCTTTTTCAGATTGCCGTCTTGGTCGAAATCGAGTTCGGCGCCGTTGGCAAAACGCACTTCGTATTCAGTCGTCTTGTCGTCGTTATCGATTTTGACAGATGCGATTGCTGTCTTGTCAAAATGCTGAACAATAATCTCTTGCGCGTTTTTCGGCAATTGTTCGAAACTGCCTTTGCGCTCACCCGAACACGCGTTTAGTGCGAAAGCCAGCACCAAAAACGCAATTGAAAAAAACTTTCTCATTGTGTAAAAATTTTAAGTTAATGAATTGATATAAAAAAAGATGGTGCGAACCGCAGTCCACACCACCTTTAATTTCAGAATAATATGAAGCCGAGTTGTTGCCTTTGTTGGGCGCAAGGCTGTGCGTCAGTCCCGACATTTGCACCGATGAGAGCTTTGCCGCAGTCTGCTCTTTGCCGCATAAAACGTTGCAGTTCAGAGTGTTTGTTGTGTGTTGCGAAGTTGTGGGGCGGCTGATGCAGAAATCGTCGGTCCCGTCGTCGTCAAAATCGTCGTTGTCGAATTCTGCGCCAATCTGCATTTCGGTTTGCGCAAATGCAGCATTGTCGAAATCGTCGGCAAACAGACAAACAATGTAGCCACTCAACAGTATGAGTGTCAGTATTGTAGCGTATTTTCGCAATCGTTCCATTGTCGGTTGCGAATTTACAATAGAATTGATTCTAAAAACCAATTTTTCAGAAGATTCGACATTTTTTCTTGGCTATGATTCTCACTGAACTTTATTTTTCACCACGGAACACACGAAAAGCACGGAAACAATAAAAAACGGCAATCGAGCAAGTTCAATTGCCTACTGAAAACACGAAATTGAAAATTCAAGTTCTGTGCTTTCCGTGGTTAATATCAGTTGTTTATCGGTCTGTCACCTTTTTCTTTCTCAAAATTGGTACTCTTTTTGTGAAGATATGGCGGCGTTTTCTCTCATTACGCCATAGAGAAATAATACATAAACAATTGGAAACAAACAATATGGATTTAAAACGCATTATAAACCCGTGGGCGACAATGGCCAAGTACAACTGCTTCGGATGCTCACCCGACAACCCGTTCGGCCTTCACCTTTGCTTCTTCGAGGACGGCGACAACATTGTGGCCGAGTGGCAGCCGAACACCAACTATCAGAGTTGGCTCGACACGCTGCACGGCGGCATTCAGGCCACCCTGCTCGACGAACTCTGCGGTTGGGTGGTGACGCGCAAACTGCAGACTGCGGGCGTGACGTCGAAGATGGAAACGCGCTACCGCCGCCCCGTGCTAATCAGCAAGGGCAAAATCACCATTAGCGGCCACATTCGCGAGCAGCGCCGCAACATTGTCATTATCGATGCGCAAATTGTTGACAGCGAGGGCACTGTCTGCACTGAGGCCACTTGCACCTATTTCACAATGTCGCGCGAGAAGGCGCAAGCCGAAATGAACTTCCGCGAGTGCAAGGTTGAGGGGGAATAGCCCCCGCCAACAAGTTTTATGGCTGTTTCGTGACTATTTCACCGAGATGTATTTCTTGATGTAATATTCAATTGAGTCCGATTCGATGCGATTTTTTATAATAAGTCCATTACGGTCAATCAAAGTATAATGCGCAACACCGGTTATCCAATAACTGTCATGCAAGTTTTGAGCCCATTTTCCCTTGCAAATTAAATGACTGCCTAACGCATTGTTGTCTTTTACAATCTGTTGGCAGGCTTCTGGAGCATCTTCAAGGCAGATATTGACAAGTTCGAACCCTTGTTTCCCGTATTTCTCAACGAGTGCGTTTTTTTGTGGAGTTCTGGCTATGCATCCTTCACAATGAGTATTCCAAAAATTGAGTAGCACCAATTTGTCAGCAAAATTTGAAAGCGAAACTGATTCATTGTCAAGATTTTTAAGGTAGAAATTAGGGGCTTTGTCGCCTTTTTTCAGCATTTTTTTAGCAAGTAATTCGTTGTAGGTGTTTGCTTGTTCTGTAGTGACATAGTTGAGCAGAGCTGTGTCTTTTATCAGGCTCGAATTGGCTTCAATCAACCTGTTTAGATATTTGTTTTTCTCATTGTATTCCGATTGGTTATGTGCTTTTTGTAAAAAAATCAAATAGTTCGACAGCCGCGAAGCCGTAAAGTATGATGTGATTTCTTCAGACAGATTGCTTTTAACGGTGTTGATGTTGTCTTGAACATATTCATAAAATACTTCATTGTTGACGTTTTGTCCTAAAAGCGTGTCGAATCGTGGTGCACTGAACATACATAGGAAGTTTATGTAATCGCCTGCCCAATAATATTGGCTTTCACGAATTGGCTCATTTTTTCTTAAAATGCCCATTTTGTTTAAATCCTCATTAGCATAACCCTGTTTAAAAAAAACTTTATAGAATGATAGATTATCGGTTTGAAAATCGCGGAACCATTTGGGTATTAAGCCGGCGGTGTAAGCTGAATCAAGGCTTTTTTGTTTATCAGCGTATCTCGAATCAATTTTTGTAAAGCACGATTCGTCATTTTCAAAATCTTCATACAACCATGTTGGATTATTTGACAGATAGTAGCAAATCTGTTTCGTGAATCCTTCGAAAGTAATGTCGCTGTTTGCCAAATCCACATTCGCCGTAAGTGGTTCGTTTTGAACCAAAAACATATTGAATTCAATATTGTCGCAATAGCATATCGCTTCAGCCGGATGGTTCAGTGGCAAGGTGTATTCAAATGTCGTATCACTCTCGACGCGAAATGTATATTTGTGTTGGTCCAATGGGAACGATTGATTGTAGAAAAAATTGAACGTTTTGGGTGTATTCACGTTTGTGAAGTTGAGTGTCAAATGCGTTTCGCCATTCAGAGTGAATCGGCATTCGTAATCAGATTTTTGTGTGCAACCAACTGCAAACAAGGCAGTTGCTATTAGCAGAAGTTGTCTTTTCATAATTGTGAGTTTTTAGTGATGCGTAAATGTAGCGAATTGTTTTCAAACTTTGAAATGATTTTTTAAATTGAAAAGCAATTTACGGCTAATTCGATTTACCGTTAAAACATTTGAAATCAATAGTATGAACATTTAGAAATTCAAAAACAACAATACTATGAGTAATCCACTATCGAATCTCGAACCCAAGGCGGTTTGGGACTATTTCTACCAACTGACGCAAGTGCCGCGTCCGTCGAAGCACGAGGAAAAGGTGCGCAAGTTTCTTCTCGATTTTGGTAAAAACCTTGGTCATGAGGCTTTTGCCGATGAGATTGGCAACGTGATAATCCGCAAGCCCGCAACGCCTGGAATGGAAAACCGCCGCGGCGTCATTCTGCAGGGCCATATGGATATGGTGCCGCAGGCCAACAGCGATGTTAAGCACGATTGGCTCACCGACCCCATAAAGCCGCGTATCGACGGCGAATGGGTGAAGGCCACTGGTACCACTCTGGGTTCCGACAACGGTATGGGCGTGGCTACGGCAATGGCCATTCTTGCGTCGAAAGACATTGCGCACGGCCCGCTTGAGGCGCTTTTCACTTGCGACGAGGAAACGGGAATGACTGGCGCAAATGGCATTAAATCAGGTGTTTTGCAGGGCGATATGCTTATCAACTGCGACTATGAGGACGAGGGCGAACTCTGCGTGGGCTGCGCTGGCGGCGTCAACGGAACCTTCACTTTCGACGCCAAACTGAAACCCGTGCCCGAGCACCACAAAGCGTTCAAATTGAGCGTTACAGGTCTGCGCGGCGGTCATTCGGGAATCGATATTGATTTAGGTCGTGGCAATGCCAACAAAATCATTTTCAGATATTTGAACGGCGCTATGGCGAAGTTTGGCGTCCGTCTGGCCGACATTCAGGGCGGAAGTCTGCGCAACGCCATTCCGCGCGAGGCGTTCGCAACCATTCTGGTGCCTGATTTCTATGCCGACAAGATTGCTGCCGATGTGGCTGAATATGAGCAGATTATCAAATCGGAACTCAACACCGTCGACCCCGATTTGCGCGTCAGCATTGAGCCCGCGGCAATGCCCGAAAAGGCCATATCGGACGGCGTTGGCAGCCGCCTGACAAAGGCCGTCTATGCCTGCCCCAACGGCGTGGCCCGTATGAGCACCGATGTTGCGGGCTTGGTCGAGACGTCGTCGAACCTGGCGATTGTGAAACTCGAAGGCGATAAGATTGTGGTTAAGAGCCTGTTGCGCTCGTCGGTTGAGTCGGCAAAAGCCGATTTGGCCGAGCAGATGCGCTGCGTGTTCAATATGGCCGAAGCCGAGGCCGAATTCGACGGCGGCTATCCTGGCTGGAAGCCGAATATGAAGTCGGCCATTCTCGACGTGATGCGCCGCACTTCGGTATCGGTATTCGGAAAAGAAGCCGAAATCAAAGCCGTTCACGCAGGTTTGGAATGCGGCATTCTGGGCTCGAAATACCCCAACTGGGATATGGTGGCCTGCGGTCCGCACCTGGTTCACCCGCACTCGCCCGACGAAGCGGTCAACATTGCGTCGGTTGAGCGTTTCTTCCGCTGGGTGGTCGAGACGCTGAAGAATGTGCCTGTGAAGTAAGGCATACCATTATAATATGTGTCAAGTTCCAGAATTGCCAAAAGCGGTTCTGGAACTTTTTTTTATTGTTTACAGACAAAAACAATGGTTAAAATCTCTGTTTAAAATATTTTTTACCAACATAATGACATTATATCCAATTAATTTTTATATTTATACCCGACAAGCAAAAGGCCTTTTTATTTGATGCTTATCCGAGTAACCGAAAAGCGTTAATGAGTAGGAATAACTATTAAACTTTATTAAAATGAAAACTATCGATGTTAAAAAACAACAAATGATTGTTGGCGGAAAGGGAAAACCAACAAAAGTAAAACAGAAAGGGAGATGCGAAGTGGCAGATTGGTTTAAATAATCACAAATATAGGAGCAGATAAAAAACACTATCTGCTCTTATTTAATTTTAAAACAAATAATTATGAAAACTATTGATGTAAAGAAGCAGGCCAATATTATTGGTGGTACGGAATTATCATTATTAACATTAAGAAATACTAAAAGAGTTTCGGGGAAATAATTCAATTACCCAACGGAGTAACCGAAAAGCGTTAATGAGTAGGAATAACCATTAAACTTTATTAAAATGAAAACTATTGATGTAAAGAAGCAGGCCAAGATTATTGGTGGTAATTTCCCGGAAGGCAAAAAGAAAAAAGATCTTAAAAAAAGTGAAGACAAAACTAAAAGGTAAAAAATGATAGAGAGTAGGAATAACCATTAAACTTTTGTTAAGATGAAAACTATTGATGTAAAGAAGCAGGCCAAGATTATTGGTGGTAGAGTAAATGCTGCACAAAAAGTTATAACAATAAAAAAAATGCCTAGAAATAGATGAAAAAACTCCCTAGATATTTATAACCGAGTAACCGAAAAGCGTTAGTGAGTAGGAATAACTATTAAACTTTTATTGAAATGAAAACAATTGATGTAAAAAAACAGGCCAAATTGATTGGCGGCGTCAAGAAAACGGAAGACAAAAAAATTAAAAAGGTTTCTGGGAAATAATAGGCATCTGTTTCTAACAAACTTTTGTCGAGTAACCGAAAAGCGTTAGTGAGTAGGAATAACCATTAAACTTTATTAAAATGAAAACTATTGATGTTAAAAAGCAGGCCAAATTGATTGGCGGTGGTTTTGCAACTAGAATTAAACAATGGTTTAAACCAGTTTATGACAGAAAGACTGCTTAGTGAGCTTGGAGAAGAAGATAATATCAAAACATATTATCCGAGTAACCGAAAAGCGTTAGTGAGTGGGAATAACCATTAAACTTTATTAAAATGAAAACTATTGATGAAAAAAAACAGAATATGATAATTGGCGGATT
>CAMKOM010000036.1 GCA_946414435.1 uncultured Bacteroidota bacterium | reverse complement strand
TTAAAGTGGCACGCGAGCTGGGTTCAGAACGTCGTGAGACAGTTCGGTCCCTATCTGTTGTGGGCGCTGGAGATTTGAGGAATGCTGCCGTTAGTACGAGAGGACCGCGGTGGACGAACCTCTGGTGTACCTGTTGTGGCGCCAGCCGCACCGCAGGGTAGCTACGTTCGGGAAGGATAAGCGCTGAAAGCATCTAAGCGCGAAGCCTGTTCCAAGATGAGATCTCCTTCGAGGGCCGTTGGAGACTACGACGTCGATAGGCCGCAGGTGTAAAGGCAGCGATGCCAAAGCCGAGCGGTACTAATTGCCCGAAGACTTACAGATTTCCGCACATCAGTTTTGCGAAGTTTGATCTTTATCCCTCCGTGTAAGACATTTGGGTGGCTATAGCGAGGGGGATCCACCTGTTCCCATCCCGAACACAGAAGTTAAGCCCTTCGGCGCCGATGGTACTGCGTACAGTGGGAGAGTAGGACGCCGCCCGCCTTCAAGGCCTTGGTTCCAGTCTGGAACCGAGGCCTTTTTTGTTATCTTATCTTTCGATAACCATAACTCCGTGTTCAGTTGTGTTCGAATTACAAATGGCTATACGGTTGATAATGCTGTTGTTACTGCGGCGGTTAATTGTAAACTCGGGGATGGTTTGCCGTTGCAGTATGTTGGCACCAAGCCATAATGCAAAAGCTGGCGCGGTGGGGTATTCTCCGCATAAATGCTTGTAATATATGGTGTTGGTTTGAGGGTTGTTGTCTAAAGAATTGTATATATGGTCGTTTTCGGAATCGCCGTTGCGGCCAAGAATCAAAGTGTCAATATTAGCGAGTGTCAGGTTTAGCGTTTCCAAGCATCGGGAAAGCGCTTCGCTACTGTCTGTGTTACTGCATGTAAGTGTGTGTGTACCAGTGATTCTGATAGCGTTGTTAGATGCCGGTTCCGCACCAAGCATAAAGAAGACTGCGCCTTCACCCATCAGTGTACCAGGGTGTTGCCCTTCAAAAAGATGAGAGTTGCCGAAGTTGTTTTTTCGCCAGTGTCCGTTGTTGCCGGCTATCTGAAAATGCTGTTCGGTAATCTCGTCGATTCCGCCCACAAGCACGTTTTCGGCATCGCCAGCTTCGAGTAGCATCAGAGCGTCGAGCAGTGCGTTCTCAAATGACAGCGAGGCGTGAAAGTGCGTCATATTGTAGCCGTGGCAACCAAGAGCAATGGCTATTTGGCTGCTAATCATATTGTGCGATGAGTTGACAAACGGCGTTGGCGACAGCAGTTGCTCGCCATCGTTTTTCACGGAAGCTTGGAATTTTTCCAAATCGGCCAAACAACCTAACCCTGTACCCACAATTATTGCGTCGGGTTGCGTGCTATGGCAGGTACATATGGAGGCGGCGCCAAGCCCCATTTTCAGTATGCGTGGCATCCGCCTAAGTTTGGTAGGATTGATAAATTCTTTATAATCAGGCTCAATGCAGTGCAATTGGGGTTGGCTGTACTCAACGAATCCCTGCTCAAAAAATGAGCCGTCGAAAGTGTGTTGCGGCGTTATTGCCCCGATGGCGTTGATATATGCTTTCATTCCGCTTTCGATATTACTAAACTAGTGTCGTTACCGCCGAAGCCGAACGAGTTGGTTATCACGTTGTTGATTGAGGCGTGTGTTGCGGTGGCCACTGGCGTGATGCGTGTTTCTGACATTTGATTTGCAAAGCCGATGTTTGGTGGCAAAAGGCTGTTTTCGATGGCCAGAATTGAAATAACGCTCTCTATTGCGCCCGCAGCGGCAAATGTGTGTCCGGTGAACCCTTTGGTTGAGCTCACTGCAGGCAATTGGTCGCCAAAAAGATTCTCAATGGCTTTGCTTTCTGCTAGGTCGTTTGCCTCAGTGCCTGTACCGTGGGCGTTCAGATAGTCGATGTCAGACGGCTGTAAGTCTGCCATTTCAATGGCTTTCCGCATCGCCGTTTCGGCAAAAATACCGTCAGGATTGACAAGTGTCTGGTGGTAAGCTTCATTGAGATTGGCGAATCCGCGAACCTCACCGTATTTCCGTTTCCCGGCCGCGTTGGTTTCCGATTCGAGTACCAGAAAGGCGGCGCCTTCGCCAGGTGTGATGCCGTTGCGGTTTTGGTCGAAAGGTTTGCAGCCTGTCGGCGAAAGAATTTCAAGTGCGTTGAAGCCGTTGAGCGAGAAGCGTACAAGCGAGTCGGTGCCACCGGCAAGAACGCGGTCGGCAAGGCCGCTGCGAATCATCCGCGCACCGTTCATTATTGCGTTTGCTGATGATGAACAAGCAGTGCTTATGGTGGTTACGTTGTGTTGGATGCCTAATTCAAGAGCTATTCGTCGTGTGGCGTCGGCGCCCGTGAAGGCTTGGTACATTTTCTTGTCAACGAGTGTGCCCTCGAGCATCGGCCAATAGTAGGCATCAAGTAAATCTTGTCCGGCAACGGTTGTCGCACCAATCATAGCAGTTCGTTCGTCGCTGTTGCAGTTGGCCATTTGCATTGCGGCTTTGGCGGCAATCAATCCAAGCAGAAACGCACGACTGTTGTGCGCATTGTGTTCAATGCCGGCAAGTTCTGATAATTCTAAAGCTGATTTTTTAATTTCTCCAACAGGAATGTTGCAGAGTGCGCTTTCAAAGAGTTCGAGTCGTCCGATGCCGCTTTGTTTCGCCTTGAGCGATGCAAGCGTTTCATCGGCTCCGTTGCCGATGGCCGAAATTATCCCAAATCCGGTGATAAAGACGCGCTGCGGCATTGCGTCACTCTTTTTGGTTTTCCAAAATGAATTTCGCCATTGCTCTCACCGATGCAAGAATAGTGCGGCGAGTACGCGGGTCGTCAATATGTATATGATATTGTTTTTCAATGAGTAAGACAAGTTCGATGGCATCAATCGAATCAAGATTCAGGCCTTCGCCGTCGCCAAACAATGGTGCGTCGGCATCAATGTCGGCCGGTGTCAAGTCTTCAATTGAAAGTGCTTCAATAATTTGAGCCTTCAGGTCGTTGATGAGTTCTTCTTCGCTTTTCATATTTTCAGTTACACTTTTGCCTGTTGTAGATTAGTGCGATGGCAAGGCTGACACCGCCGAATGCAAGTAGCAGACCGCATTCGGGAAGTACCGATGCAATACCGCTGTCGCGTACAAAAATATCATAAAAACCCGAAAGCCCCCAATTGAGAGGCGAAATATGGCTGATTATTTGCATTGCGTGCGGCATTATTATTGTCGGAATCCAGATGCCGCCAATGGCCGACAAAATCACCACCGACACCGAGCCGAAGATTGACGCTTGTTGGCTGTTGGTCGAAAGGGTTCCGATGGCTGTGCCGTAGCCGATGGCCGCTATTGCCGCCGAAACCGACATCAGCAGAAGAGCTTCAATGCTATGCCCCAGTTCAAGTTGGGGCAGGCCAAGCAACGGCATAACAAAAATTCCAATAAGAATCATTATCACCATTTGCAACAGACAGACAATCAGGTAGATTGATATTTTTCCGACAAAATAGAGCCACGTCGGGCACGGCATTGTCTTGATGCGCAGGTAGCTGCCGTCGTCGCGCTCTTTTATTATGTTGTTTGCCAATGATATAACGATGAAAAATACTGCAAAAAGCCCCCACGCCGGAACGTTGTGCTGAACCGAGTTCGGCATTATCGCCGACGGGTTACTGCGAGCGTATTGCTCGTCAATTTTGATGATGTCAGTAGGAATGTCGAAATCTCCGATGTTGAGCGGAAATTGTTGGTTTACAGCCGCAACCACTTCGTTCATGACTATTTGTGTTTGCAGTCGTGCCGCATATTCGTTTATTGAGCTTGTTATTGCTGTCTTGAACGATTCTTTGGCCGTTGGGTCAATGAAGATTGATATTTTATTGGGTTCCAGTTGCTTGGGCTCAAAATCGGGGTTGAAGGTGTGAATGACGCTACCACGAATGTTGCGACGGATTTTTTTTGTGGTTTCAGCTGGTATCACAATGCCAATCAGGTAGTTGCCTTGTGCAACATTGGCCTGAAGGGCGTCGGGAGTCAGCGGTTCGCCGTTGAGTTCGGTGGTAATGCTGAAAATGCCGGTTTGTTGCACGCTTTTTTCGATAGCACAGCCGAGCGAGTCGTTGTCCTGATTCAGTAAAAGCAATGGTATTTTGCTTTCGTTCACTGAGTTATAGGTGCTGTCCTGCAAGTAGGCCATTAGCACAACCAATGCAATCGGCATAAAGAACATGAAAAAGAGCCCGGCAATGTCGCGTGTCAGAAACAGATAGTCTTTATATATGATTGATAATAATTTACGCATTGTTTATGGCCGTTCCGGTAGTTTTTAAAAATAGTTCTTCGAGAGAGCCGCACGAGTGCTGCTGCGTAAGGCTTTGCGGCTGGCCTTTGCAAATTATCCGGCCTTTGTCGATAAGCGCCACGTTGTTGCATAATTCTTCGGCTTCGCTCAGGTAATGCGATGTGTAAATCAACGTAGTACCTTGATTGTTAATTAGTTTTAAGTAGTCAATAATGACGCGGCGTGTCTGCACATCTATGCCGACTGTTGGCTCGTCAAGGAAAAGAATTTTGGGTGAGTTGAGCAGTCCCACAATCAGGTTCAGGCTGCGTTTCATTCCGCCTGAATATTTGTCTGCCTGCTTGTTGCGATGTTCCCAGAGACCGAATGTATTGAGCAGTTCTTCGCTACGTTCGGCAATTGTTTGCCGTTCCAAACCATAGATTCCGCCGAAAACCCTCAGATTCTCAACTGCCGACAGCATAGGGTAGAGGGCTAGACTTTGTGGCACTACTCCGATAATTTCTTTTATCTTGTCAATCTCAGTATTAACTTTGTATCCGCAAATGCTGACGGAGCCTGAATCGGCCTTGCTTAATCCGCACATTATGTTCATCAGCGTGGTTTTCCCTGCGCCGTTAGGACCTAGCAGACCAAAGCTGTCGCCTTCGCCAACGCTCAGTGTCAGGTGGTTGAGCGCCGGTTGCCTGTTGCCTTTGTAGGTCTTGCAGAGTTCGCTTATTTCGATGATTGTCGGCATTATACAGCGTTGTTCAGTTGGGTGAAGAAATTGCGTTCGCGGATATATATAACATTCAGTACATCAGATAAATCCTGATAGGTGTAATTTTCGCCCTGCCGTTTCTTGAACACGCGCGACGCTTTATAGGCGAAGTCGCGCCAAAGGTCACCAATTTCGGTAATCTCATTGGCAAGTGAGTTAAGTTGTTCAATGCCAGTTATTTTTGCGGCTTCTTGCAAGAACGCGCCGTACATATAGCGGAACCCGGCGCCGCCAGTTCCAATCTCTTCCAGCATTCTGACAACTTGCGCCAGATTGAGCGCGGCCCGTCGGGGAGTCATTGTCTTTTCCCACTTTAAAACACTTTCGCTCAGATATTTGATGCCGTTCACGCCGAAATATTTTATCCAACGCGGTTGGCTTGTCATAAACCAGCAGTTTTTTTTAATCGATTTGCGGATGAGCGGTGCAAGGTCGGGCATTTTCTGCGGAACTTCTTTAATCCAATAGCTCTGACCTACAATAGGATAGCTGCCGCCTTTTGCGTACCTCACTTTTATCAGGTCGGTTTTACTGATACTTACTTTTTCGAGTGCGTTGGGGTCGCTAATAAGGTAGGTTTCGTCTTGTTCGTTCTTGCCTATCACGCAGATATTGTGTCCGTTAAAGTGAAATCTGTATTCCAACGGCATGTATGGCAGATAGTACATCCCCACAACGCAGCCCACAGGTCGGCCTTCGGTCAGGTGTCTGTCAAGTGCGGCCATGGCGCGCTTGTGGCTCAGATAGCGGCGGCGACCGGTTTTCACTCCAAGCATTTTGGTTATCCGCGAGAATAGTACGCCCGGAAATGTTCGGAACGTTGTTATTGCCATTCCGCTTAGTTTCAGAAACGGCATGTGACTGAAAAACAGTCCGTAAGACAACCCGAAAACCATTGGCTCCGAAATATCCAGTCCATAGTGGCGCAACATATTCACTATCACGCCGTTCTCACAGTGGGCGGCTGGCTTATGTTCGAACTTGATTTCCATTATTCGGGTTTCGAAGTTAATGTATCGACTGTAATTCGAAGTGCGTCAGCGTATTTGGCGAGAGTTCCGCTGTCGAGCCGGCTGAAGAATTTTTGTTTGAAATGTCTGCGGATTTTCCATTTCGGAATGCCTGTGTATTTCGATAACAGACTGATATCCATTATGTTTTTTGCCGCATAATATTCCAAATTGCTTGCAGTTCCGGCTTCGATGCGTTGCTTTATCTCGTCGCATTTTTCACGAATCTCGTCCATAGTCAGGTCAAGCGCTTCGGCTTTGACGTTCCACCCGTCGCTCACAACGCTTGTGTAGTGCCCGTCGGAATCAACGGCGTAGGCAATGTCGCGGACAATGTAGCCGTCGGTGTATTTTAAATCTTGCGGAACGTCTTCAACTCTCATATTATCAGTTTTTAGCAGACGGTAAGCAGGCAGTAGCAATATGAGAACCGTGCGCTTTCAGGCACCATCAGCAGAATTTTCTGGCCTTTTTCCAGCTTGCCGGAATCCATCAGCTCGTCGAGCATTGCGTAGGCCGATGCCGATGCAATGTTGCCCACTCTCGAAAGATTTAGGAACCAGCGTTCTTCGGGGATTTCAAAACCTATCTTTTTCATGCCGTTGATGACCATGTCTTTGAAGAACATCGATGACAGGTGTGGAAGGAACCAATCAATTTGGTCGGCTTTAAGTTGATGTTTTTCAACTAATTGTTGAAGATAATCGCAACCAAGCCCAATGATGTGTTCGCCAAGGATGCGGGTGTCTTGTTTTATCGCAAAAATCGATTTCGACAGCCATTCGTCTTCGTCGAACATTGCCCAGCCTTTCAGCGAGCCGTCGTCCTGCTTCTCGCCGCCAGCGTACATGCAAGTCTCCATTTTGTTGGCATACGATGTCATTTCAATCCACTCTATGCGAAGCGATAGACCGTTGGTAGCAGGTTCATTTTCAATCATCAACGCCATGGCACCGTCTGACAGCATCCAGCGCAGGAATTCTTTTTCAAAGGCCAGCATCGGTTTTGTCTCAACCTGTTTGAGCAGTTCTTCCGATTCTTTTTGGAAGTAACTTGCTCGAAGCCAAGCCGATGTGCGTTCCGACGCGCTTGCAATAGCGCGTTTAGCCAAGCCCGACAGCACTTGCAGATAGGCGTATTTGAGCGCGCCCATTCCGGCGCAGCACGAGCCCGCAAACGACACAACTTCAATGTTTTTACTTCCGCCAAGTGCTCCGTGAACCATTACGCCATGCGACGGAACAAGTTGTTCGGGTGTGGCAGTGCCGCACGACAGCACATCAATATCATTGATTGCTAATTTGCACTTGTTGAGCAGGTTACGTATCGCTTCGGCGGCCATTTCAACATTGGTGTGAGTCGCGTTTCCGTTACTGTCCAATGCGTAGTATCTGTTCTCTATACCGTTCTTTTTCAGTATTATACGTCGCGCCTTCGATGGCTGTCCGTTAATCATTCCCAAGTATCGTTCCATATCATCGTTACCGACGGGCGCGTTTGGAAAGAATTTCGCGGATTTAATTATATATGCATTGCCCATAATGGTTTGTTATTCAAGTTTGTAACATGCTTTGTACATCGCCTTTCTTTTGAAGAAAACCCTTATTGGGAAAAGCAGATGATAGATGGTAAGCACTATCGGCGAAATTACATATAAAACGAAAAAAAGGTAGTATGAAAATGCTGTCACTCTTAATTTTCTGGCGGGGTTGCCGAAGCCTCCTTTTTTGCGTATGAAGCGCGCCCATACACCGAAAATGCGGTGCCCAACTTTCTCAACGTAAGCGATTTTCGGAACGTAGTTGATTGCGCCTTGCGCCATTAGTTGTTGCTGAAGATTGTCGAAGTTGTTGGTTTGCAGTGTATTGCTTATTGTTGTACCGAATTTTGATGCCTCGGCAATGTCACTATCCGACACACCTGCCGCGGGCCATATTCCGCTTGCCTGTTTCTGTCCATGAAGCAGCCAACGGGCAATGGTAACGATGCCCACCAGATTGTGCGCCCGGTCTTGTAAAACAATGTGACCCACAAGTTTAGCTCCAATCTGTTTCGCGCTTTCGCGGATTTTGAAGAACGTGTTTACCCACATGTTTCTGCAGCCGTTGACAAAAATTAACTTGCGGCCTTTCATGTATTCGGCAACAGCCGACGATGCAAAAAATGACTGAATGGGTAGTGAGGGTGACAGGAACCACGATTGTCCGCCAACTATTACCAAATCAGCGTCTTCGACATCGCTTAAATCGATAGGTTTTATGCCGAAGGGCGGAATGCCAAGTCGTGTTTCGGGGAAAATATCGAAAAACTCATCGTAGTTCCATGGAAATGGAAATTCTTTTTCGGGAACTATCGGTTTGTAAACAACAGACGCACCAGTAATCGTTGAACATATACTTTTCAGTATGTCAAGTATTTGCCCTGTTTGTGAGTAGTAAAAAACTACTATTTTCTTTTTCCCTGCCATCATTCAAACTATTCGGAAGCGAAACTATTAAATAATGTGCTACGAATTGTTGTAAAATGTATATTGGCGGTCAAATTTCACAGTTGTTATAAAAATAATATGCAAGAGCGTCACACCAACCGGAAACTTTATTTTGAGGAACAGGCATACACCACTCAAAAATATGTCATTCCGTTCATTTCCAAACATATGACAGTAACGCCGGCAACGCGCGTGCTTGAGATTGGTTGTGGCGAAGGTGGCAATTTGAAGCCGTTTATGGATTTGGGTTGCCATTGTACTGGAATTGATATTGTTGAGAATCAGATAAATAACGCTCGCGAGTATTTCTGCGACCACCCGAATTTCAAGAATCTTGAGTTGCTGGCCTCCGATATTTATAATATTCAACGTGCTGATTTTCAGTTTGATTTGATAATCTTGCGCGATGTGATAGAACATATCCACAACCAAGAGCGTTTTATGGATTTTGTGAAATGCTTTATGACTGCCAACGGCGTTATTTTCATCGGTTTTCCGCCGTGGCAAAATCCATTTGGCGGCCACCAGCAGATTTGCAAAAGCCGCTTGTCGAAGGTGCCGTATCTGCATCTGCTGCCGTACCCGTTATACCGTTGGGTGCTGCGTAAGGGCGGCGAGCCGCAAGGCAAAATTGATGCACTAGTCGAGATTAAGGATACGGGGATAACCATTGAGCGCTTTGAGCGCATTGTCCGTCAAAATGAATTTCAAATGGTTGAACGTCAGTTGTATTTGTTCAATCCTAACTATGAAATAAAATTCGGTTTGAAGCCGCGTCGCGCTTGGCCCGTTTTCCGCAACCTACCTTATCTGCGCAATTTCTATACTACGGCAGGGTATTATTTGTTGAAACTGAAATAGTTGGCAGAAAAATCCAATGCTTGTGGTTAGAAGTCGATTAACCGACTGACCGTCTTGCTCATTCATCGTCTTCGCAAAAATGTTTGATTGCGCCGATGTAATATTCGCGCCAGCCTTCGTTTATGTTGTCGAAAGCGTCGGCGGGAATGTTGGTGTGGCGCACTTCGACGCTAGTGCCAGTCTTGTCGGGGTGCAGTTTAATGGTGGCGATTGACGGTTCAGCGTTTTCTTCACCAAAATACCATTCCTGCTGCAATAGCTGATTTTCAATCACTTTTAGATTCTTGCCAACAATATCGCCATCGAAAATCGAGAATTCGTAGCCTTCCTCGGCGCTCATATCAGCTGGCAAACTGCTCCACAGTTCGATTGAGCGCGGATTGGTTAGCGACATAAACACGTCTTCAGGCGTGGCGTCGATATATTGGTAAAATTTAATGTCCATAGCTTTGTAAATCAGTCATTTTGTTAAAAAAGACTTCTGTAATGCTGCGCATATCTTCGCCGATTTCCTCTTCAAAGAAGAAAGTTGCACCCCAGCTGTGTTTGACTTTTAGGTATATGTGTATCTCGTTGTCAACATTCATGATAACACGGGTGATGTGTTTGCCTGGTTGGTCAATTTCAAGAACCGTTTTCTGCTCAGGATATTGCTGCCTAAGTTTTTTCTGTTCGTTTTCTTTCCACACTTTCTTTTCTTCGTCGGTCATGGTTTTAGGCTGAGATACAGGCTTAGTTGCCGGTTTGCTTGCTGTTTTTATAGGTGTGGGTGGGGGCGTAAGTTTTTCCTCTTTGGGCGCAGGCTGCTCTACTATGGGTTCTGGTTCTTCTTTTGTGGGTTTAACTAAAGGTTTTGATTCTTCTTTCGCAGGTTCAACCAATTGTGTTACAGTGGGTTTTTGCTCGGGTTGCTTGGTTTCAAGCGTTGGCTCAATGTCGGCAATGTCCAGATTTTCATCGTCGACCACTGGTTCCTCATCAATACTGATGACAGTCGCAACTTTCAGTGTTTCAAGTTCTTTCTGCGTTTGCTCAATCTCGGCTTCGATGCGCTCGTCGGCTTTGGTTTCAGCCTCGATTTTTGCTTCGTCTTGAGTAACTTTCTTGTTTTCAGCAATTTCTTTTATTCCATCGTCGATATACATTGTTCGGATGTCCTCAATCTTGTATCGCGGTAGTTTTGCATCTGGATTGATTTTCAGCGCCTCGCGGTAGAAGTAGAGCGCTTCGGAATACATTTTTGCGTCGAAAGCAGTCTTTGCGTTCCGCATTGCGGCCTTGTACTGTTGGTCGGCGGCAGACTCTTGACTGTATGATAACGTGCTTGTTATCAGTAAAATAATTGCTATAATAAAGTGCTTTGCTTGCATTTCTCGAATTTGACTTCAAATTTATGCAAATAACGTTTAGGTGCAGCCTGATAGTGTTTCCGAATAATAAATATATCTAACCCGGTAAAACAAAAAAACGCAAGCCGTTCAGACTTGCGTTGTATCGGTTTTGTAACCTGTTATTTTCCAAGCATTTTAAGCAGGTCGGCAATGGCCGTCTCAAACTTGCAGCCGTACCAGTGGTTCGAGCCGTCTTGCGTGTTCTCTATACACTTCACTGTGTAGTCGGCGGCAATGCGGGCCGCGTCGTAGGCGGGTTTGCCGTTCATTAGCGCGCCAACAAACGCCGATGCGTACACATCGCCGGTGCCGTGGCTGCCTTGCGCTATCTTCTTGTGTTCGTAGTATTCGTATTTTCCGTTTTCGTAAACCACCACGCCAGTCGTTTCGGGCTTGTAGCTTACGCCTGTAAGTATAACATTCTTGGAGCCGTTAGCTACAAGTTTTTGCAGCAAGTCCATAATGTAAGCCTTGTCGTATTCGGTTTTGTACTCGCTGCCAGTGATGAAGCATGCCTCGGTGATGTTCGGCAGCACGTAGTCGGCTTTGGCGCAAAGTTTTGCCATTGCGGCCACAAACGCGTCGTCGAAACCATAATAAAGTGTGCCGTTGTCGGCCATTGCTGGGTCGATGATGATTTTTGCATCGGCCTCGAGCGTCGAGTTTATAATGCTAATCACATAGTCGATTTGTTTTGTGCTGCCCAGATACCCGGTGTAGATGGCAGCGAACTTGATACCCTCTTTATTCCAGTGATTTTCAATGAGAGGTATATCTTCGGTTAGGTCGCGGAAGGTGAATCCCTTGAATCCGCCGGTGTGTGTTGAAAGCACGGCAGATGGCAGAACGCAAGTCTCTACGCCGCAGGCTGAAATAATGGGCAGCGCAACTGTCAGCGAGCATTGCCCTACGCACGATATGTCTTGTATCGTGAGGATTTTTTTGTAGTCCATTTCTCTTTGTTTTTTAACTTTTTATCGGGCGCAAATGTATGCTTTTTTATTACATAACAGCAAATAAACCTATTAAAACGGTAGGTTTATCTAATATTTTTATTATCATTTTGAAAATCAGAATAATAATGTGCCAGTAATTTGATTTCTAAGGATGTGCTTTTACGTAATTTGATATTAGTCTGTTCAAATTGCCGACGTTTGACCAATCCGAATGCCGACACCAATATTTTCTTACCTTTGCCCAAAACAGGTGAGATGCTTTCGATTCTGATACCAACATATAATTGTGCTTGTAATCAGCTAGTTGCGGAATTGTCGCGACAAGCCGATGCTTTGCAGATTGCTTACGAGATTGTTGTGGTTGACGATGCATCGACCGATGTTGATATCTCGCAGAAAAACAGTAAGATATCCACAATACCTAATTGCCGTTTTGTTCGACTCGATGAAAAAATTGACATTGCCAAAATGCGTAACCGACTTCAGCAAGAGTCTAAATATCAATGGATTTTGTGTCTCGATGCTGATGTTTTCCCTGCCGATGCCGATTTCTTGAAGCGCTACATTGATGCAATGGGGCAGGCTCGGGTTGTTTGCGGCGGATTGGCTTACCGAAGCGGCAACGAACAGAATGTCAACCCGTTGCGCTATAAATACGGCATTACTCACGAAGTGCTGACAATGAAACAGCGACAAGCCTGTCCGTATCAGAGTTTCAAAACATCAAACTATTTGATTGATAGTAAATTGACTCAACAAATTCGCTTCGATGAAACGTTTGTGGATTACGGCCACGAAGACACACTTTTTGGTGAGAAACTGCAGTTAGCCGCCGAGCCAATTCTGCATATTCAAAATCCTGTCTATCACGACGATACCGATACCGCCGAACAATTCCTTGCCAAAACCCGTTGCGGAATTGAAAACCTGAAAGCCCACGCCGATGAATTGCGTGGTTACAGCCAATTGTTGCAGACTTACAGTAAGTTACAAAAACTGCATTTGGCAGGTTTTGTCGCTTTCAAGTTCCGCTTGCTGCGCCGACTGATTGAACGCAACTTGTTGGGTAACAGACCGTCGATGCGGCTGTTCGGCTTTTACAAGTTGGGGTATCTGTGCGGGTTGGGATAAAATGGTTTTTATGAGAACCGCTTACAAAAAGTTCTCAGTCTCAAAATTCACCCATCGTCCTTGAGCGCGCAGCACTTGCTCAATCACATCGCGCACGCAACCATGGCCGCCGTTTTGATCCGACACGTATTTAACAAACGGCTTGATGTCGTTGACAGCATCTGCGGGGCATGTGGGAACGCCTACGCGTTTCAGAATCGGGTAGTCGGGCACGTCATCGCCCATATATAGCACATCGTTATCGGTTAGGTTATGGCGTCTCAGAAAATCGTCGAAAGCTGGCACTTTGGCCAAGCTGCCGATGTAAAGGTCGGTCAGTCCCAAACTCTCAAAGCGCTGCACCACACCGGCGTTGTTCTTCCCTGCGCTGATGATGGCGATGGGATAGCCCTGCTCATGTGCGAATCGCAGTGCAAAGCCATCGCGGGTGTTCGATTGGCGCACCTGCTGGCCGTCGGCTAAGCAAATCATTGTGGCGTCGGTGCAGACACCGTCGATATCGAAGGCGAACGCCTTCACTTTCATCAAGTCTTCTTTAAAATTCGACATTTGTATTAGTTTTTGATTTTTTTCGACAAATACTATCGTTTCAGTCGCCTTTGGGCTTGTATCTGCCTTGAATCCTTTCCGATACAAAGCTATACAATTTTTGTAACTCACAGTCGGTCAGAGATTGCATTTGACGGTTCATTACCGTAGTGTCGCAGCGTCGTGCGGGACCGGTTTGTGCAGCTGTCGGTCCTAGTTCGGTGGCTTTTGTAGCTGTTTCGGCAATCAGTTCCCGCATAATATCAAATGGTATGTTGCTTTCTTTCAAGATGTTTTCAGCTTCGGCGTACATACAGTTGGCGAAATTGCTCGCAAACACGGCAGCCAGATGCAGATGTGCACGCTGCTCGGTAGTCATTGGTCTGACGTCATAGCTGAGTGTGCGTGCCAGAGCTGTGAGAGTACCTGCGGTGTTTCTGTCACTACCTTCGATGCAGAGCGGCACCCGGCTCATGTCAATTGCCCGGCTTTTGCTGAACGATTGCAGTGGATAGAGAACGCCATGATTGCCGAACCGAGCCAGCGCACTCATTGGAACGCTGCCTGCAGTGTGTGCCACAATTCCTTCAACATCAGGCATTTGGGTGGCTACATCGGCAATGTTGTCATCGCTTATGCTGATCAAGTATACATCGGCATCTGTTGGGATGATGCTAATGTTGTCGAACGATTTGGTGTTCAATTTTTTTGCCAATTCAGCAGTGTGTGCTGGTTGACGTCCGCAAACACCGATGATGTTGTGGCCGGCCTTAATCAGCGCTATCGATAGGTGCGTGGCAACATTTCCCGAACCGATAACAAAAATATTCATCGGTCAGTTTTTATTTTTTGTAGAAATCGGGTGTTATGACAACCGAATCTTGTAGACGGTCGTTGGAGCCGATGAAACGGAAATCAATTGTTCCCTCGTTAAGCATTATCATTTTGACCGAGTATAGATCAAGTGCGTTTTTCCATAGTTCGGTCTTAACCATTTGTTCGAGAGCTGCGCCTTTAGGCATAGTTTTTTGTCGGCTTCTGATGTTGAGTGTCAGTTTGTTGGCACCGTAATCCATCTTGATGGCCGATAGTTGGATTTTACTTACAATATCAAACGGAAGCGCCTTCTTGTCTGATTTCATTACGCGTTCAAAATCTTTTTGGGGACAACGGAATGGTTCAGATGCGTTGAGGGCCTTGCTAATATCTGAAGGGTGGATGACGATAGCGTAAATCCGTTGATTTCTCGGTTTTTCATTAGCAGGAAATACCGGATCGAGAATGACCGCATTCGTCGTTGTTGCTTTTTTTGATTCGTAGAAGGCGTATCTTATTTGTAACGAGTCGTTTAAGCAGGCATTGAGTAGCTCGCGGTCTTCGGTACGCAAGTGTTTCAGCATTTGGCTGTGGCGGAATTTCGATTCACAAATTAGTCGTTCATCGGTGTAATCTCGAAGATAAGTGTCTGAAAGCGTGAGTGCTATCTTGACATATTTCCGCATAAGTATGATACTGTCTGTTGTTATGCCCTCGGTGAAAGGTTGCGGCAGTGTTGCCATTTTTTCTTTGATGATTGCTTCAAGTGCTTCGTATTTAATTTCGGAGGTATTCACACTTTTTTTGTTTTTATCCTCATGGTTGTGAATCAGCCACATAACGCCAATAGCAATAGCGAATACCATTATTAAAACGGCTGTCATTATTTTGGTGGCAGATTTTTGCGAGCCCCCGATCATCGATTCTTCAAGTTCGGCAATGTCGTTTGCCGAGGCCTGTAAATCAGTGCAATGTTTATCAAATGCAGGTTTGTCGTTGGTCAGCCCGCAGATGATTCCACGTTCCATGTCGCGTTTTGAGTTCCTGCAGATAGCGCAGTATTTTATTTTGTCCGATAGTTCCATTCGTAGTATGAGCTTTGTTTAGGCTAAAGGTAATAATTAGTTTTAGTTACAAGTCGGTAAATTGGTTATTTTATCATTTTATTCTTTAATAACTTGTGTTTCAGCTTTTTACTGAGTTGTATGGCACGCGGTTCAGAATCGATCGGCCGAGCGTTATTTCGTCGGCATACTCAAGTTCGTCGCCTACCGAAAGCCCTCTGGCAAGTGTGGTTATTGGCACTCCGAACGGACTTAACCGCCTGAACAAGTAGAAGTTAGTGGTGTCGCCCTCGATGGTGGTACTGGTGGCTAGAATCACCTCGGCAATGGTATTTTCCTGCACTCGCCGTTCAAGGCTGTCGATGTTCAGATTTTTGGGGCCTATGCCGTCCATTGGCGATATGCGGCCGCCTAGCACGTGGTAAAGGCCGCGGTATTGGCCGGTATTTTCAATGGCAATCAGTTCGCGGATGGTTTCGACGACACAAATGAGTGAGTGGTCGCGGCGTTCGTCGGCACAGATGCTGCATAATCCTTCGGTCTCTGTAATATTGTGGCACTCAGGGCAAATCATAATGTCAGTTTTCATTTGGCTGATTGCCGACACAAACGCTTCAACCTCATTGTCAGGTTGATTAAGCATGTGTAGCGTCAGGCGCAGTGCTGTCTTTTTGCCTATGCCCGGCAATTTGCCGAACTCATTGACCACATTATCGAGTAATCGTGATGGTAGCTGTTGCATTGTTCCGTTTTTATAGTGTAAATGTAACGAAAAGTTGAGATGGAAAATAGGGTAGAGGTATTTGGTTTATACCCTACTGTAATTTGTGTGTTGTCAGTTTTTTGTTGAATAATATTGTCCTATGCCTTTTTCATCAACGCTTCTGCCAGCACCAAATCCACAGGCCGAGTGATTTTGATGTTCTCGAAGTTGCCTTCAACAATCGACACTTTCACGCCCATATGCTCAACCACCGATGCATCGTCGGTGAAAAGCGGGCTATATGGCTGACGGAAAGCCTGATGTAGCGTAGCGGCATCGAAAACCTGCGGTGTCTGCACCAATCGGTAACTGCTGCGGTCAACAGCGCGGTTGCCGCCGTCGGGCTCAATCTGCCGCACCGACTCGTTGACAGGAATGGCGGGAACCACAGCCTTGCATTGCTCGGCGGCGCTGAAGCAACGTTGCAGCGTCTCTTGCGACACCAACGGCCGCACACCATCGTGAACGGCAACAATGCCGTCGGCAGGAACTTTGGCCAATCCGTTCAATGTGGAATGGAAACGCGTCTCACCACCATCAACCAACTGATAATCAATCTCATCGAACGAATATTCACAGCAAAGTCGGCGCCAGTAATCGTGCTGCTTTGATGGCAGAACAAGCACAATATTCATCTGATTATCAAACCGATGAAAAGCATCAATGGTGTGCATCAGAATCGGACGCCCAGCCAACGGCAGAAACTGCTTTGGCACATCGCCGCCCATTCGGCTGCCCGAGCCACCTGCCACTATGATAACACTGCGGTTCATAACTTGCAATCGTGAAGTGCCTCAATCATTTTCTGCGATGTGATGCCGATGCCGTCAACCACATATTTCGCCTGCGAGTAGAACGGCAGCCGCTTCTGCAGCGTCGTCTCAATGTACTCAACAAGTTCCTCGTAGGTCTTGTCGTGCAGCAGTGGGCGGTCCTTATGCGAGTTCATCAGGTTCCAGACGAGCGCTTTGGGCGTCATCTCAATGTAGAGCGTGGCGCCGTGGGCGTTTAGTTGCTGCATATTGTCGAAAAAGCAAGGTGTGCCGCCGCCCGTAGCCACAATGGTGTTCTCGAGTCCGAAAGTCTGCATCATCGCCTCGCGCTCAATTTGGCGGAAGCCGTCCTCGCCACGTTCGGCAAAGATTTCGGCAATGGTCTTGCCCTGCTCGGCCTCAATTTTTTGGTCAAGGTCCACGAAAGTGTAGTTGATGTCGCGCGCAAGGCGCTTGCCGTAAGTGGTTTTGCCTGCGCCCATATATCCTATAAGGTAGATTAGCATAGTCTTGATCCAATAGTTTCGCACCGCAATTTTATTAAAAATGGCGCCAATAAAAAAACGGGGTAGTCAAAAAGTCTGCCAACCCCGTTTTTGCGCAACCGACTGATTTCAACCTATTCCACCATCACATTCTCAACACTTTCGCGCGGAGCGCGGCTCTTCGGTTCGCCGCCGTAGCCAAGTCGCAGAAGAATAGATGGATGGCCGGCAATGTTCAATTCCGACCTCAACTTTTCGGTGAGTGCAGGAATCTCGCAAGGCTGATTGCTGAAATTATAGGCCAAACCCGAGCCACAGACCGTAAGTAGCAGACGTTCAAGTGTTTTGCCAAGGGCGATATAATCTTTTGGCGAAGTGCCGTCGGTGCTCAACACGCAAAAGTGTGACGCTGAAGCATTTACCTTATCATCGGTTTTGTTTTGCGATTTCGGATTCAGGGCTATCTTCACAAACATCCGCCCCATCGGCTTTGGTGTGGAAGGAAAGCCCAAAACATTGTAGCACAAGCCGTTTTGCGTCTGCGCAATGTGCTTTTTGTTGAACCGCATCCACGACAGCAGTTCGCGTTTGAAAGCCGTGTCGCTCATCTGAATATCGTTGCCTTCAGCAATTCCTCGGCAAATGAAATCGGCCTGTGGCGTGCACGAAGCAAAAATGGCAACGCTCTTATTATCAATTGTTTTTAGTGCATCAATCTGCTCTTGCGGAATCTTTTTGCCAGTGAAACTTCCGCGGTGCGTGTGACGCGTTTTAATGTGCGCAAAAAGTGTATCAGTCGCGCAACTGTCCGATTTTGTGAATGTTACAACAATTTTGCCATCAGTGTAATCGTAGTCGGACGTGTAGCCGTAGTTGGTTGCGGCAATCTGCATATTCTCGAGCGCGCAACCAAGACTGATAAACAACTCTTTGTCCGACGAATCGACCACCGCCAGCCGTTTCGTGAAATCGGGCGCGATAACTATCGTATTTCCAACAACTTGAAACTTCCAAGGCTGCGAGTTGTGTCCCGACGGCGCGCAAACAGCAAACGAAATCAGGATTTTCGCAATTTCAAAAAAAGTGAGATTTTCCATTTTCAATCAAATATATTATCAAACATAAAATCAATGGTTTCAAGCAACTTATCCCAACCCGAATCGTTGTTGATTTCGAGCGAACAGTAAACACCGCAATTCTCGCTCAAAATGTAAAGATATGATACTGATGCAGTTATGAGAGTTGAAATACCTCCCACGCGGTCAAGGCTGAAGCCCGACTGCTGACTTACGGCATTGATGATTTTGAGTGCGGTCTGCTCACGGCGCTCCCGCAGTTTCTCAATGGCAGGATTGTTGGTGGTAAACTCCCAACGGTAGAGTTTGCGCAGCGCTGGCGATTTCCGCAGCATATCTATATAGGCTCGAAAAATTGCCTTTGAAAAGTCCTTCACGTTATCGTACTGCATTACTGGAAATTCGGTGTTAAGCCAAAAATCATTGTCTTCCAGATACTTGGCTAAAAGCTGCTCAATTGAACCAAAATATCTATAAATCAACACTTTCGATACACCCGAAACGCTTGCCACAGCGTTTACACCCACAGCCTCGAAGCCTTCGGCCTCCACAATCTTGCCAACGGCTTCGAGTATGCGTTTTTCTGTCAGATTTCTATCTCTACTTGCCATAATCAATATTTGTTACTTATCGGTTACAAAAGTATGTAACCAAATGGTAACAACCAAATATTCTCCGAGTAAATTTTGGTTGGTGATTATAAAATTGTGTTAATCAGTAAAATACACAATGCGAGTCTTTTGTGTTATCGAAATGAAAAACACTTATCTTTAACCAATTAAAAACTTAAAACAATGAAGAAATTTGCATTATTGGCTATTGGCCTGTGCGCATGCATGTTTGCATCGGCACAAAAAGTGGTTGTTAAAGGCGATTTGAAATGCCTAAAAGGCGTTGACGCTGTAAGTATGAATTTTACCTACGACAATATGACTGTGGGAAAAATGTCCGAAGCTGACTACGTCGCAAAGAAAACAACGGAATATAACGAAAAAGAGGCTGGACGTGGTGATAAGTGGAAAAATACGTGGGAAAGCGACAAACAGAACGTTTATCCAGAGAAATTCCGCGAATTGTTTACAAAGTACAGTGAAATTCTTTGCAAAGACGATGCGCAAAAATATAATATTGTGGTCAATACTGATTTTTTTGAGCCGGGATTTAATGTGGGTGTTATGCGCCAAGACGCTAATATTAATGTAACTATCAAAATTATTGACACAGAAGATTCAGGTAAGGAAGTAGCTACAATTCAAATTCTTAAAGCTCTGGGCCGTACGTTCTCAGGTAACGACTATTCAGTTGCTGATCGTGTTGGCGAGGCTTATTCAAAAGCGGGAAAAGAGTTTGGAGCGAGGGTGAAAAAAGCTTGCAAGTAACGAATAGATAAGTAGATACAAAAAGAAAAAAGGAGTTCCGGTAGGAGGGGACTCCTTTTTTTGTCCACCTAGGGCTATTAACGTCTTCCTTTAATAATAACGTCAGCTTTTTTTATTACTACCCGCAAAAGTTTTAGTGGGCAGTAATAATTTGTTTTAGAATTATAATCAAGGCAAACTGCTGTATTTTAGGCTGCTATAGTGTTTTTATTTCACAATCACCACGATGCTGTTACGCGGAATGGTAATCTGAACTAGCTGTTTTTCAAATCCAATATGCCTTCGCTGTAAATATATTATGCAATATAGGACGAAACGTCTACGCAACTTCTTCCTCTTTATTCCTTTTAAACTTGGCTTTCAGCCGTTTAACGCCTTCCACGCCCAGAATTGTCAGGCCGCCGTATTGGCAGGTTTTGGCCAGGCCGAAAAGCACAACCCACAGCACGCCTTTGACTTGCGGCGAAAGGAACGGAAAGGCCATCTGCGCAAACGACAGAATGTAGAACGGAATGCAAAGCAGCAGAATCACCACACCCGTCCTGAACGACAGCCCTTTAAGGAAGTTTTTTATCTTTTCCAACATTTTCAATCGCGCGTTTTTGCAAATATATCAATCTTCCAGCCATCCAAAAACCTTTGCCTCAATGATTTTTGCATTCTCGGGCGAGCCGAAATTGAGTTTTAAAAATCTCATTGTCAGGTCGTTGTGCTCAATAACGATTTTTTGCGGCGCGCGGTCGTAGTGCGCAAGTTGAATGTAATAGCCGCCATCGTTTGATATTGAGACGGTTACATCGTCAGTCGCACCACCTAGCGTCACTTCAACGCGCTTGAGCGTAATGCCGCGCTCGGTGTCCAGAACCCACTGCGGCGCCTTGTCGGTCGGGGCGGGCTGCCAGAAGGTCTGCTCGTCGCCGTCGGCGGCCATACCAGCCGAATGGCCAGGCGCGTTGCTGCGCGCAAATGTCGGGTTGTTGGTGCCCAGAATCTGAATATCGTCATCTGTTCTTGCCTTGCGTTTCTGAATGTACGGGCGGTCGGCAACCACAGGCGTTTTGCCCTCAACAAACCGTTCGCCGCCCACAAACTCAAGTTCAATGGTGCCCGAAGTCAGTCCGTCCGACGTTGCCTCAACAACCGTTTTGCCCGATTGGTACGCACGCATCTCAATGGCGCACAATCCGTCAAGAATCTGAATATCAGAATTTTTTGAGAAGCAAATCTCTCTGCCTGTCGGGAATTCGCCAGGGCCCGAAACAATGCGCAGCCGCACGTCGGGCGAGTTCGAAATATGCTGTCCGCTTGCGTCTAAAACGCTGACTGTCAGCCGCACATCATCGGTTCCGTCGGTCAATATGCCTTTGGTTTTGGTCGATTCAATTTTCAAAGCCGCAGGTTCGCCTTCGGTTGGCCATTCGGGCGGCGCAATGCCCGCGTATTCGTTTCTGTACCAATAATATGCGCGTTTCGGAATGCGGAAATAGTCAATGATTCCCGTCTTGCCCAACTGACTGCCGAAAATGCTTCCGTGGTCGAATCCGCACCAAATGCACTGTCCGCCGCGCCACTCAACGCCCTTGTAGGCATCGTCTTTCTGCAAATCGGCCCACCCAGGGTCGTACACGCCAGGGCGAATGGCCGTTGTGGTGCTGTATTCCGACACCAGCGACGGAATGCCAGGCCGAATGAAGTCGGGAATGGTTGCGCCGTCGCCGTTGTAGCCCACAGCGTCGCCAAGCAGGTCGAAGCGGTCGGCGCCGAGCGGACGCTGAGCCCCGCCAATGGCCGCATAGCGCGTCGTGTCGAGTTGGTGGGTGCGCTCAACCATCTTGCGCAGCAGATTTTTGGTAGCCGCAATTGTTTGACGCTGAGTGAAAAACACCTCGTTGCACATCGACCACGCAAAAATCGACGGTTGGTTCCGATTGATAACAATCATCTCTTCGAGTTGTTGCAAAACGCTCTGCTCAAAAGCCGCAGTGTCCTCATTATTAACGGGATAAGCGCTCGCATACCAATATCCGTCCTGTTGGTTGCCGCCCGTTCCCCAAAACGCCATTTCCGACCAGAACAAAATGCCCTGACGCGAGCACTCGTCGGCAAAAGCGGGCGAATGCGGATAGTGCGAGCCGCGTATCATATTGAAACCAGCCTCTTTAATCATCCGCACGTCGCGGCGGACAGCCTCTTCGGTAATGGCGTCGCACCAGCCAGCGTGGTCTTGGTGAACATTGGCGCCGCGCAGGTATAAGTGCTTGCCGTTCAGGAAGAAACCGTGGTCGGCTGTCCAGTCGAGCCAGCGGAACCCGAAAACCGACGATTGTGAATCTATCACCTTGCCGTTGTCAACTATCTGACATTCAGCCGTATAAAGTGTCGGCGAATCAACCGACCAAAGCATTGGGTTGGCAACTTCCGCTGTCGCGATATTGGCGGTCAGGCGCTCGCTAGCCTTCATTTTCAGTTCTTTATCGCTTTGCGCGACGATTGCGCCCTTGCAGTCCTTAATAATCAGTTTCAATGTGGCCGTTTTGTCCGCATTTGCCTGATTTTCAATGGTTACGTCAGTACTAACCGCAGCCGATTTGCCTTCGGTTTTCTTCAATCCAGGCGTTGTGATTTGCAGGCCGCACCACGCAATGTGCGTCGGATTTTTCTTTGCCAGACGCACCGTGCGGTAAATGCCGCCGTTGAAGTTGTGCTCGCCCGCACGCGGTGCAACTTTTGGATTCCAAATGTTGTTAACTCTCACTGCCACAATGTTTTCGCCAGCCACGGCATTCTCGGTAATATCAATGCTAAAACCCGTGTAACCGCCTGTGTGCGTCAGCGGGCCTTTGCCGTTCACATACACTTCGGCAACCTGAAAAACACCGTCAAACTCAATGAACAGTCTGTTTTTCAAGTCGTTGGCCGAAAGGTTGATTTTCTTGCGATACCAGCCGTAGCCCGTGTAAAAATCGCGTGACATAAAGTAAGGTATTGCAAATGAGTGCGGTAGCCCAATTTTCTGCCACTGTGAATCATCGAAATCGGTGTTTTGCGCGCCATCGAAATCGCCCAACGCAAAAGTCCAATTGGCATTTATCACTTCAGTACCGTAATCTGCTGTTTTTGTGCACGATACCACCATTGCAAATACGGCAATCAGGGCGGCGAGTGAGAGTTTATGTATCTTCATAATTAGTTGGTTAAATATTGCAAATCAGCTTTTTATGTTCAAAAACAAAAAAATCCGACACGCACAAAGAGTGTCGGATTTTTGTTTTCAACTATTCGCAAATCACCACGCCGCCATTGCACGGAATGGTAATCGCAACTTGCTGTTTCTTGTTAATTTTCAAATCTTTAACGCTGCCGTTCAGGTTGGCGTCGTCGCTGTAGAGTTTCACGGTTGAGTTGGCGTTGAGCATTGGCAGGTTCAGGTTGAGTTTAAGCGTTTCCTTCTGCGCGTTAATGCCCACAATGTACCATTTGTCGGCGTGGCGGCGCGCCAGAACAGCGTACTTTCCAGGATAGCCGTCAATGAACTTCACCTCGTCCCAGGTTGTCGGCACCTGTTTCATAAAATCGACGGCCCAGGCGGGTGCGTCGGTCAGGTTGTTGGGCGCCATAGCAAAGTGATTCACAGCCGTTTGGAACATAACCGAAATGGCCAGCGCAAACACATCCGACGTGCGGCGCGTGTTGCCGTGCTGATTGTCGTAGGCGTAGTGTTTGTTGAGCGTGCTGCCGCCCCAGTCCATACTGCCCACCGTGTTGCGAATGAACGGGTGCAGAGTGGCGCAGAAGGCCTCGTTGTCGCACTCGTTTTGGCCGAAAGCCAGATTCTCGCTTGCGCGGACAGCCTCACAAGCTGCAAAGTTCGGGTACATACGTTCCCAGCCGCGCGGAAGCGTGCAGCCGTGGAAAATAACCAGCAGACCATAGTCGTTGGCGTCGGTCAGAATATCCTCGTAGAGTTGCATCATCGGCTGCTTGTCGCTGCCAAAGAAATCAACCTTAATTCCGCGAATACCAATGCTTTGCATCCATTTCATCTCGGCGCGGCGGGTGATAATGTTGTCCATAATTCCTCGCGGACTCTGCGGCGCGTCGTTCCAGTAGCCGTTCGAGTTGTACCACAAGTAGATAGCCACGTTTTTCTGCTTTCCGTAGTCGGCCAGTTCCTTGATTTTGTCGCGGCCGATTTGTGTGTCCCAAAGTGCGTCAATCAGCACCGACTCGAAGCCCATTGCGGCCGAAAAATCGATATACTTCTTCTGCACATCGAAGTTGGTGTTGCCGTCCATTCCGATAATCCACGACCACGAGCCGCGTCCGTACTTGTATTCCTGCGACGCCTCGTAGAGCGGCTTCACGTAGTCGAAAGCCACCGTTGTCTCAACAATCGGCGCCAGTGTTTTGCCCAAAGTTATTGTGCGCCAAGGCGTTGACGACGGCAGAGTCATCCCAGGTGTCGAAGAGCCCAGGCCGTTCATCTCGCCCTCTTGCGGAAGGCCGATAGTGTAGAGTCCGCCGTTGCCGCCCATCAGTCGGCCACCAAAGTAGCGGCCGTTCACGCCAGTTTCCGAAATCAGAATCCAGCCCTTGTCGCCATTCTTGAACAGGCACGGGAAGGTGTAGCCTTGTTCCCAGCCGTTCTTTCCAAGTGCGTCATCCACAGTGTAATGCGTCTCGTACGAAGGTGTTGTGCGCGCGAAACCGCCCATCGGGGTGGCCTGCGGGCAAAGGAATGTGGTGGCGCCGTCGGGCAAGCGGAAGCCCGAAGCCTCTTCTTTCACCACGCAGCAGAACGTAGGACGCTGAGCCATAAGGTTATAGCGGAACACCACATCGCGGTTCGACACATAGAACTCGACACTGTAAACATTTTTGCCGCCCTTGGCGAAGGTGAAAATGCCGCCGTTGGCCTCAACCTCAATCTTGCTCTGCTTCGAGTTGCGCAGCGTGTAACTGTCGGTGTATTTCAGGTCTTCCTTGCTGTCGGTCAGCGACATACCGTTGGTGTAGTCGCCCAAATCGAGCACCAAACCCAGCGGCGACTGCTCAAGAAACACCTCGCCGTTCAGTTTCACCGAGTACGACGGCGTGCCATCGGCATCCGATACGGTTACAACTATTTGCCCGTCGGGGCTTGCAATTTGTTTTTCGGTTGCCCAGGCACTGCCCACACAGCAAGGCAGAAGCAGGCTCAATAGAAACTTTCTCATCATTTTAAGTTGATTATACGTTATACATTGTGTTTTGCGAAATTCATCTACACAAATATAATCAAATTTTTAAGTAAAAAAGTATTTTATACTTTTATTATTGAATTTCCTCACCAATACAAAAAAAGAGCCTTGCGGCTCTCTTTTAAACGTTTGTGTTATAATTGTTTATTCTGAGGCTTTTTCGCCACCAAACAGATTCTTTGTGATTTGCTTTCCAGCAGGTGTCGCCTTGTCGGCATCGGATAGGCGTTTGTAAATTTCAGTCATTCTCGGGTAGGTTGGCCAATCGGTGCCTTCGTCGTTGATAATGTCCGTGGCATCGGCAAATGCTTCAAGCCAATATTCATCAACAGGCAACGTTTCCATTGCCGTCCAACACGCCTCGTTATATTTTGCTTGCGCCTCGTTATATTTTTCAATTAGTTCGGGGCCACCATTGTCTATCGCTTCCGAACGAAGTTTCTCATATTCAATTTCAATATCTTTTATTGCATCGTTGAAATTGTTACTGAACTGCTGTCGGGGATTCTCACTTTCAATGGTCCAGTTTTCAGCAAAAATGCCTGAACCAGTGACTGTTGAATTGCAATTTTCTTTAATAAAAACAGGACGCATACTACGCAAAGAACCTTTAATGGCCATAACATAATACAAGTCGAATTCAGAAATGGTATCGCAAGTGTATGTGTAACAGAAAGTTCCGTCAGTTGTTTGGGTGGTGACGTCTTCAATGATATTTGTATGATTTTTGCCAATAGTGACAACTGTTCCTTCAGGAAGGTCGGTCAAGTTGAAGGTGATTGTTGTTTCGGCTTTTTGGCAGGCCGTGAGCGCAATGGCAGCAATGGCTGTGAATAGTAGGATACGTTTCATAGTTTTGTGGTTATTTATGATTAATAATTACAAAAACGCATTATGAATTATTTTATTGTCAATCATCTGCAATAACGATTAGACGGCGCCACCCCAACCATCAACATAAAAAAAGAGCCTTGCGGGCTCTCTTTTTCAGTTTATTAAGCACAATTGCCTTATTCTTTGACTTTTATCCCCATCACGCGGAAGCACCCATCGCAGTCGCTTTCAAAGAAATCGAATTCGGTGGTGCCTTGGGGCAGCGGCTCAAAGGTCAGGTGGCAGTGGCCGACTTCGTCAACGGGGAAACTTGCAAAATTGTCGAAGCCAATGTCTGAATTGGTTATTTTGCTAATCTTCTTGCCGTTAACACAAAGTGCTGTGCCGGAGCTTATTGAGAAGCTGCTTGCCGCAGGGTAGGTGCAATCCAACACAACAGAATCGCGGTAGATAGCTACTTTGTCGATAAGCAACCCGCCATTAATGTCAGAAAATGCGGGATTGGTTATGGTTGTCACACCATTTTCGGTCTTAAATTCAGGCTGAATATTGAATCCCCCTGCATCCATTATTGTTTTAATAACCAGACCCATATTAAGACCTAGCCATTTGTCGGCAATTGTGCCGTCGGGTTTGACGGCGTAGAATGTCGGGTAACCCCCGATTTTGTACAAGGCAAAAATGCCGTTCTTCTCATCTCGGTCGTTCCAGAGTGGGCTGACGTACTTTTCATTAGCGACCATTTCATCAAATTGCCGTTTTGTATCAAGTGTAACTGTCACAATTTCAATTTTATCGCTAATACCCTTTTCATAGAAATATTTCACTGCCGGTACAAACATTCGGCACGCACCGCAGTAGTAACTGCTGAAATCGATAAGCATCCATTTCCCCTGAAATTCAGCCAAATGGTGAACATTGCCATCCGCATCGTACAAGCCATAATCAATCAACTTGTCACCTGCGGCAGGTGCTTGGCCGAAAAGATTGAGAGTAATGCGCTTGCCGATTGGCGTGGCTTTGTCGGCATCAGATAGTCTTTTGTAAAGTTCGGTAAATTTGGGGTATGTAAAATGCTCAGTACCTTCATAATTAATTATGCCAGTGGATGTTGCTAATTCTTCAATCCAAAATTTATCAACAGGCATTGATTCTAATGCGGCAAGTTTCGCTTCATAATATTTGTTATCAAGCGAATCCATTTTTTCCGAAAGTCTGCGGCGTTCATCTTGTGTTATTCCCGGTTCGCGCCGTGCCGCATTCATCTTAGTGATTTCAATAGAAATATCTTTTGTGGCATCATTCAGTTTATTTTGGAATTGTTGGCGCGGATTCTTGCAGTCGACATTCCAATCATAACTATAAACACCAGAACCTGTGACAATTGCGCTATAGTCGTCTGTCACATATATGCGTCTGTGGCCGTAGGGCATATTGCCAACAATTGTGGTGACAGAATAAGAATTGCTTTCATAAATCGTGTCGCATTTGTATGTACAACTGTAAGTTCCACCGTTTATGGTATCGGTATATACATCTTTTCCACCATCGCCATCCCATTTAATGATTTGAAAAATTGTTCCATCAGGAATGTCCGTCAAATTAACGCTGATAGTGGTTTCGGCTTTTTGGCAGGCCGTGAGCGCAATGGCGGCAATGGCCGTCAGTTTGATTAGTGTTTTCATATTGTTTGTTTTTTAGTTCGTTATTCTTTGATTTTTATTCCCATCACGCGGAAGCATTCATCGCAATCGCCTTCTATAAAATCGAATTCGGTGGTGCCTTTGGGCAGCGGCTCAAAAGTCAGGCGGCAATGCCCGACTTCGCCGTAAGGTGTCTGCACCCATTCGCCCAACCCAATGTCGGCTTTGGTTATCGTGCAGGCGCGTTTGCCATTGACACTCAAATAAGTATCGGATTTTATGCAGTATTTGCCTGCGATTGCGCATGTGCAATTGAGCACGGTCGAGTCAGCGTAAAGTTCAACCTTGTCGACAAACACCGGACTATTGTTACTTGAGAATGTGGGGTTTATGATTACCGACGCGCCATTCTCTGTTTTAAACTCAGGTTCCGGCAGTGCCTTTTCGATTACGATATCTGCAATACGTTGCGGATCAAAACCAGGCAACATATCGGCTATTGTGCCGTCGGGCGAAATGAGATAGAACGTGGGGACAGCATGGATTTTGTAAAGTGCGAAAATTCCGTCTCGGCCATCGCGGTCGTTCCAAATCGGAGTGGCATATTTCTCTTCAGCAATCAGTTTCTTAAACAGCTTTTGCGAGTCGGAAGTCAAGGTAACTATTTCCATCTTCTTGTTTATGCCTTTCTCATAAAAGTATTTTGCCATAGGCACAAACATTCTGCACGGACCGCAAAAATATGCGCTAAAATCGACAAGCAGCCATTTGCCTTGATATTCAGATAAATGGTGAAGATTGCCATCGACATCGTATAAATCGTAATCGATAACTTTGTCGCCTACAGCAGGTGCCTTGCCAAACAGATTCAACGTGATATGCCTGCCGATAGGTGTGGCTTTGTCGGCATCGGAAAGACGATTGTAGATTTCAGTCATCCTCGAATAGTCGGGGCTGCCGGGGCCTGTCGAAGTTAAGTTTGCAAATTCGTCAAGCCAAGCCTCGTCAATCGGCAAAGTGTCAATCAGAGCGAATCGGATTTCGGTGCGCTTTTCCTGCAGTTCTCTAATTTTATTATAAAGGCTGTCGCGTTTTTCCTGTGCTGTTGCGGGATTCTTCGCTTCGGTTTCAATTTTAGAAATTTCAATCGATACGTCCTTTAGCGCGTCGTTTTTCTTGTTAATGAACTGCTGACGCGGATATTTGCTATCGATTATCCAATTTTGAACATAAAAACCTGAGCCATAAACCGTTGCGCCGTAATTTTCTTTAACGGCAATATTACGATTGCTACGCATTAAGCCATTGGTGGTTTGCAGAGAGAATTTTGTGATTTCTTCAAGAGAGTCGCATTTGTAAACAAAACTGCAAGATCCACAATTCACGGTGTCGATATAAACCCGTTCACCAACATGATTCTCCATTTTTGAAATCTCGATAACCGTTCCTTCAGGAAGGTCGGTCAAGTTGAAGGTGATTGTTGTTTCGGCTTTTTGGCAGGCCGTGAGCGCAATGGCGGCAATGGCCGTCAGTTTGATTAGTGTTTTCATATTGATTGTGTTTTAGTTAGTTATTCTTTGATTTTTATTCCCATCACGCGGAAGCACCCATCGCAGTCGCCTTCAATGAAATCGAATTCGGTGGTGCCTTGGGGCAGCGGTTCAAAGGTTACACGGTAGTTGCTGGCTATGCCCGAAGAACTCGGAATAACTTTGTCCTGCCCTGTGACTGTTTTTAAGATTTTGATTTTCTTGTTATTAGCCATTAAATAAGTTTCTGGGCGAATGTTACAAAGGATAAAACTCGGATAACTGCAGTTTATGACGGTTGAGTCGGCGTAGAGTTCCACTTTATCGACAAACATCACGCTGTTGTTGCTGGCGAATTTAGGAAAGGTGATAACCGTCACATTGTTTTCGGTTTTGAATTCAGGCTTTGGAAACGCATCGGCCTTGAGAATGGCATCCACAATACGCGGCCAACTAGAGCCTGCGCCGTGCCACGTTTCGGCAATAGTGCCTTCGGGTGAAACGAGATAGAATGTCGGCATATAGTAGATTTGGTAGGTTGGAAATAGAATTCGTTCGCGGTTGTTCCACAGTGGATAGGCAGGCTTGTCGGTAGCGGCCATATCTTCGAACACGGATTTTTCATCTTCAGTCAAAGCAATGATTTCGAGTGTTTTGCCAATTCCCCTGCCATACAAATAATTAAAGGCTGGCGTAAGCGTTCGGCACGGCTCACAACTGTAACTGCTGAATTCGAGCAACATCCATTTCCCTTGATATTCAGCCAAATGGTGTGCGTTGCCTTCAGCATCGTAAAAATCCAAATCGGTATATTTTTCGCCAACAGCAGGTGTCTTGCCAAATATATTCTGCGTGATAATCTTGCCGCTGGGTGTGGCTTTGTCGGCTTCTGACATTCGGTTGTAGAGTTCGACTATTTGCGCATATCGGGGGTGAGCCGAACCTGCGCGACTGACCATCCTGCTATAGTTTTCAAGATATCCCATCCAATATTCATCGACTGGCAGTTTTTCCATTGCGGAAAGCGTCAAATCAGTACATTCTGCACCCAAACTATTAAGTTTGTTTATAAGCGGCTGGCGCTCTTCGGGCGTTACTTCTGGGTTTTGCAACTGTGATTCGAGTTTTCGCATTTCATCGTTTATTTCGCCCGTAGCATCATTGATATC
>CAMKOM010000035.1 GCA_946414435.1 uncultured Bacteroidota bacterium | reverse complement strand
ATGGCAAGAGTTTTGACTGTGATGTCAGCTTTTGCTGCACCCGTGGTTGCTGCCAAAGTGTAGTTGCCTTTGTCGGCACCACCGCTGATGGCAATATTGCTGAAGTTCACATTCTTGTTTGTTCCCACATTCTTGTTCTCGAAAGAATAATCGTATGTGAACTGAAGCACATCGCCGCTAACACGGTTGTCGCTGAATGCACCACCCGTTGCGTTGGTTGTGCCATCGTAAGTCTTGCCATTTGCCACAAAGTTGCTCAATGTAAGTGTGCGGGCAGTAATGTTGGCTTTTGCCGTGCCATTGGCCTGTGCAAATGCGTAGTTGGCAGCATCGGCACCGCTCTTTGTATAAGTGAAGTTGACGGTTTTGTTGGTGCCAACATTCTTATCGGCGAATGCAGCCGCTGTGCCGAAGGTTACAACATCGCCACTGACAATATTGCTTGCCGCAATGGTCACGGTTGTTGCGGTGTTGCCGTCGTACTCCTTGCTTGCTGCGCTGACCGAACTGATTGCAAGTTCACGCGGCTCAATGTTGGCTGTTGTTGAGCCTGATTCATTTGCAAATGCGTAGTTTGCAGCATCGGCGCCGCTTTTTGTGTAGTTGAACGTAACTTGCTTGCCTGTGCCAGCGTTCTTGTTATCGAATGTGGCGGCGGTTCCAAAGGTTACATCATCGCCATTGAACACATCGGCTGTGTAGCTTACTGTTGTTTCGGTGTTGCCGTCGTAAACTTTGTTTTCTGCTTTGATATTGCTGATTGCAAGGGTTTTCGGCGTAATTTCAAACTGACCGCTTAATACATCATTTTCATCAGCATTGTTTGTCCATGAAATGGTTGCTGTGCCGACATTGCGGTTGTTGGTATATGAAGGTGAAATTGTGGCGTCCAGAGTGAAGGTTTTGCCTAAAATAGTGGTGTTGACTGCCACTCCCGAAAGCCCGTCTTCCAATGTGTAGGCAGAGCCTTTGTAAACATAACTTTCACTCAAATTGCTTATGCTGCACAGACTTAAACGGTTGGTTATAAATGTCCCGTTGCCAGCAAGGTTATTTCCCGCAAGTGTACCGTTGCAAATGATTGTTCCATTGTTGGTGATTACCGCATTACCCGTTGTGGTAAGCGACGTTCCTGCAGGTGCGTTGAGCGTTTTTCCTGCGGCAATCTCGTAATTGGCAGCCAAAAACATATCGCCAACCACGGTGTATGTATCATCAGCCACTTCAATATAACCCGATACAAGATTATGAGTATTATCAAGCAAAGGATATTCATCGGAATACAAGTCTTGATACCATGCATTATTATTGTTGCCGTTGAGCAGATAGCCGATTTTCCCGCTTGCAAACTCTTCGGCCGTAACAGAAACGCCACCACCGCTTCTTGAGCAGCAGCCTTCTAAATAGTAGCAGTTGGTTTGGGTGCCATAATTACCGCAAATGCCGCCATATGACGAACGTCCTGAGACCGCACCTGTGTTGTAGCAGTTGGTTTGGGTACCACTGCTGCCGCAAATGCCGCCATAATAGGCATCTTGAGACCTCGTGCCAGTACCCGTAATCGTTCCTGTGTTGTAGCAGTTGGTTATCGTGCCATCAACACTGCAAATGCCGCCAACATAGCCACCACCCGTAACCGATCCTGTGTTGTAGCAGTTGGTTTGAACGCCATCATAACCGCAAATGCCGCCTATATACCAAGAAGAACTCGAACTCGTAATCGTTCCTGTGTTATGGCAGTTGGTTTGAGTACCATAATAGCCGCAAATGCCGCCAACATAACCAGATCCCGAAACCGTTCCTGTGTTGTAGCAGTTGGTTTGGGTGCCATGATCACCGCAAATGCCGCCAACATGACCAGATCCCGAAACCGTTCCTGTGTTGTAGCAGTTGGTTATGGTTGTGGTTGACGAGGAACTACAGCCGCAAATGCCGCCAACATAGCTAGAAGAACCCGAAACCGTTCCTGTGTTGTAGCAGTTGGTTTGGGTACCACCGACGCCGCAAATGCCGCCAACATACGAGTACCCTTTAAAATAAGAATCAACCACCCCTACGTTCTTTATTGTCGCTCCATCATTGGCTTTGCCTATCAGACCAACATTATTTCCTCCATCGGGGTAGTTGCTGTTAGTTGTATTATTAAAATACAAGCCGCTAATGGTGTGTCCGTTGCCGTCGAATGTGCCTTTAAAAATACCACCCCAAGTTCCAGTTCCAATCGGTGTCCAACTGTAAGTTGGTGTGCCGTTGAGAGTGCCATCGGCATTCAATACGTTTTCATTAACTACAATGTCGGCTGTCAAGACGGCATTAATAGAAGTTCGGCCGCTATTCACTTCGTTGGCAAACCAATAGAGTTCGACAGAATTGCTGATTGCATAGTAGCCGACAAAATCGGCTGTAAGATTCAAATTGTTGTAGTTGCTTTCGGTAACCAAAGTGCCGTGAGCTATTAATTGGCCGCAAGCTGTGCAGCGTCCAGTCGGATCCATCGACAGGTGGTCTTTATGAGTGTTGTTCGCATCATTGCTGAAGGAAGGGCACGGCAGCGTTTTATATACCACACCGTGAGTGTTGTCCCAAACGGGCAGTGCGTCTGTGCCAATGGTCTGATACCACGCAAGGTTGCCTTCGCTTGTGCCGCCATTGAGAAGGTAGGTTATTTTTCCGCTTGCAAACTCATCTGCTGTAGCAGAAACGCCAAGAGTGTTTTTGCTGCCGCAGTCTGCCAAGTAGTAGCAGTTGTTTTGGGTGCCACCATCACCGCAAATGCCGCCGACAGAGTTGGAAGACCCCGAAACCATTCCTGTGTTGTAGCAGTTGGTTTGACTGCCATTATTGCCGCAAATGCCGCCAACACGACTACCAGAACTCGAAACCGTTCCCATGTTGTAGCAGTTGGTTATCGTGCCATTAACACTGCAAATGCCGCCAACATAAGCAGAACCCGAAACCGTTCCTGTGTTGTAGCAGTTAGATATGGTTGTGTTTGTGTTAGAACAATAGCCGCAAATGCCGCCAACATACGAGTCCCCTTTAAAATAAGAATCAACCACCCCTACGTTCTTTATTGTCGCTCCATCATTGGCATAGCCTATCAGCCCTATATGGCTTCCGCCATTTGGGTAGGCGTTGTTTGTTGTATTACTAAAATACAAACCGCTAATGGTGTGGCCGTTGCCGTCGAATGTGCCTGCATATTTAAAAGAAGAAGTTCCAATCGGTGTCCAACTGTAAGTTGGCGTGCCGTTGAGTGTGCCATCTTCGTTTAGCACGTTTTCGTTCACAACAATGTTGGCTGTAAGCACGGCATTTATCGTTGCGTTGCCGTTGTTCACTTCATTGGCAAACCAATAGAGTTCGGCAGTATTACTAATAGCGTAGTATCCAACGAAATCAGCCGAGAGATTCAAACTGCTGTAGTTGTTTTCGGTTACCAAAGCGCCATGAACTGTAAATTGGCCACAAACAGGGCAGTAACCAGTAATCTCATCTACCGACGGGTGTGGGTTAACTGCACCTTCGGTATTGCTAAATTCGATCGTACATGGTTGCGTTGCATATACCACAGCGTGAGTGTTGTCGAATACAGGATATGCGTCGTTGCCATTGCCAAGTGTTTGGTACCACGTAAGGTTGCCTTCGCTTGTGTTACCATTGAGTTGATAGGTTATTTTTCCGCTTGCAAACTCTTCGGCTGTAGTAGAAAAACCACCACCATTTCCTGAACAGCAGCCTTCCAAATAGTAGCAGTTGGTTATGGTGCCATTAGGGCAAATGCCGCCGCGAGAAGAAGAAACCTCTCCTATATTGTAGCTGTTGATTATGGTGCTGCCAGAAGCAGAACCGCAAATGCCGCCAACATCGCTAGAAGAACCCGAAACCGTTCCTGTGTTGTAGCAGTTGGTTATAGCAGTGCGAGAGCTGCCGCAAATGCCGCCAACATAAGCAGAACCCGAAACCGTTCCTGTGTTGTAGCAGTTGGTTTGTGTGCCGCCGCCGCCGCAAATGCCGCCAACACGACTACCAGAACTCGAAACCGTTCCTGTGTTGTAGCAGTTGGTTTGGATGCCTCCACTACCGCAAATGCCGCCGACATAGCTGCTGCCTTCAATATAAGAATCAATAACACCGAGATTCTTTATCGTTCCATTGTTGGAATAACCTATTAGACCCACATATTTGCTAGATGCATTTACATACAACCCACTAATGGTGTGTCCGTTGCCGTCCAATGTACCTACATATGCCTTATAAGGATAAGATCCTATCGGTGTCCAACGATAAGTTGGTGTGCCGTTGAGAGAGCCATCAGCATTTAGCACATTCTCGTTCACCACAATGTCGGCTGTTAAAACGCAGTTGACAGAAGCTGTTCCGTTATTCACCAAAGCGGCAAAGCCGTAAAGTTCCTCTGCCGTTGAGATAACATAGTAGCCATCGAAATCAGCAGAAAGGCCATAATCAGCATAATTGCCGCTAATCTGCGTTGGCGCATCAGGCGTACCACCGTAGGGGACCGCCCATGTTGTAAGCGTGCTGCAGAGCACTGCTAACGTTGTCAAGAAAAATTGTCTTAAATTCCTCATAATTTTAAAAATTAAATGAATAAAAATTTTGTTTATATATTTGATATTGTTAATGTTATATCACTCCAAATAAAATAATAAAGGCAAGCAGCACCAAAGCGAGCGCGCCAACAAAAATTTTAGCAAACTTCTTCATGTCATCTCCTTTTTTAAATAGTTAAAAACCAGTAGCCATCGGAAAAGCGTCGGATGTTTCAGATGCACATTTGGCCAATTGCGTGTGAATGGCCGTAAACAGAATCATTAGAATTGCAATAATCATATTTTAAAAGTTTAGAAGTTTAAAGTTTAGTGTTTAGATGGCTGTCAGCTATGAGCATTGAGCTGTGAGCAGCCGTTATATTTTCATTTTTACTTTTCTGTAGTCTGTTGTCCGATGTCTGTTGTCCTTTCATTTTTTTAAAGTTTATATGGCTGTCAGCTATGAGCATTGAACTGTGAGCAGCCGTTATATTTTCATTTTTACTTTTCTGTAGTCTTTTGTCTGATGTCTGTTGTCCAAATTCATCATTGACAAAAGTCGGGCACCCATTATAATCATGCAATAGCCGAAAAATGAACGGCGGTTTTCACTTAACGAACGGCGGCTTTGACTTAACGAACGGCGGCTTTGACTTAACGAACGGCGAAAAAAAACAGCCAAAAAAGGGCTTTTTAGGGGTGTTTTCGGGGTGATTTTCAGGGCAAAAACGCGGATTTTTGGGTTTCACGCCAAAAAACGTGATTTTTTTTCGCTAACCGATTCTTTCCGATTCGAACCGATTTTCCCGCAGGCGAGAATTGTTATTTCTAACCAAACGCATCCCAACTGAAACCAAAATATGTTTGGATAAATTCGGGTTAGTTTGGTTAGAGCCCCCAAATCGCCCCGAAGGGGCAGAAGCCTACAGCCCAAGGCAACGCCTTGGGGAACGATTGCCGCCAATGAAGGTTCGCCCTGAAGGGGCAAAAGAATGGTTTTTGTTGTATAATCAAATTGTCTGTTGCCCTTACAGGGCGCTTTTTTCTTGGTTTGCGTCACCCAAGGCGCCGCTCCGCTTGCCTTGGGCTATGTGTGAATTGCCCCTTCGGGGCGCCATCTTTGGATAAATTAGGGTTAGTTTGGTTAGAGATTATTTTTTTCCGTAGGCGGGAATTGGGAGGGTTGCGCCCTTACGGGCGGAAATTGATAGAAAATTTATAGACAAAATTTTACAAAATCTTTAATGACCGCCGTCTGAAGTCTGAAGTCTGCCGTCCGTAGTCCTCTATCACACCTTCACAATCCTGCAAAAATCCTTGGGTTCGTAGTCGTGCGGAAAGACATAAAGGTACGCCCCTTTCTTCGACGAACCGGTATCCTTGTCGGGCGTCTGAAGCAGCACATTGAGCGATGCTATCTTTTTACGGAAATTGCCCGGGTCGAAAGTGTGCTGGAACACCGCGTTATACAGATTGTTGAGTTGCGTTAGCGTAAACTTGCGCGGCAGCAGCTCGCGTCCGATAAGCTCGTGCGACGCTTTGTTTTGCAGCCGTTGCAGAGCCATGGCAATCATCTTGCTGTGGTCGAATATCAAAGGCGGCAGTTCGGTTATTGGAAACCATTCACCCCTGTGGGCCTCAACCAGCTCGCTGTTGTGAATGTCGTTGCGGATTAGAGCGTAAAAAGCCGTGCTGATGACACGCTCGTCGGGTTCGCGGTCGGGTTGCGAGAATGCCGACACCTGCTCCATAAAAATGTCACGCAGCCCCACCGTTTGTTCCAACACGCGCCGTGCGGCGTCTTCTAGCGACTCGCGGTCACCCACGAATCCACCCATCAGCGACCAGTCGCCTTTGCGCGGCTCAATGTTTCGCGGGTATAGAAGCACCTTCAGCTGTCCGTCGTCGTAGGTGAAAATCACGCAATCGACGGCAACATGAATTTTCGGGTAACCGGTGTATCGCGTCTTAGCCATTTGATTCGTAAATAAGCGCGCAAATATAGTGAGTTCGTGAATACGGAGATGGTAAAACGCAGATCGCGCCAATAATTTGACATAGTTTTTTATGACTAAAATCACAAGGCGTCGAAAAAACTGAAGAGAGATTCATTTTGTTAATAAAACTTGCGTTATTAACACCTATTTGATGGTACACTTATGGCGATTATTTTAACTTTGCAGTTTGAATGAACAAAATGCGAATATGAGGAGAATAAAATTACTATTGGCTACGGTCATGTTTTGTTCGGTTTGCAATGCGCAGCAAATCAATAAATATGGTGTGCCGTTTGTAACTAACTATAAACCAACATCGTCGCAAACACAAGATATTGTGCAGGATCAGCGTGGCATATTATATTTTGCCAACGACGATGGCATTATTGAATACGATGGCGCACGATGGGATAAAATAAATGTGCTTTATACGTTGTCTTTGTCGGTTGACGAAGATAATATTGTGCGCGTGGGCATGGATGGCGATTTCGGTTACCTCTATCCAAACGAAGTGGGTAAACTTGAATATGTGTCATTGGCGCCAAAGGTGCCCGATTCGCTTCAGATTAATATTTATAAGACATACAGCAAGGGCAAGACAACATACTATTGCTCGAAGAACGATATTTTTGTCGTAGAAAGAGACAGCATTGTAAAAATCGTAAGCCTTCCCGAAAAAAGTTTCTGGACATTCATGGTGGGCGATACTCTGGTTGTCAGCAATATAGAAAACGAAATGTGCCTGTATTACGACAACAGCCTGCATTATACCAACTTGCAAACACAAGGATTGTATGGCTTGGTTCCCGCCAAAGACGGGGGGTATTATATGATGGCTTCGGCTAAAATTATGAAAGGCTCGTTTACCGACAATTCGCCATTGAAAAGACAGAGCAACCGCTTTATCAGCGACATGTACGAAGGACACTACCCGTACAATCTTTCGAAATATGGCAGCAATATTATAATGTCGACCGTGATGGGTGACCAATATAGTGTTGTGGTCATGGACGAAGACTTGCAGCCGGAATACGCCATGAACAAATCAAACGGCTTGGAGTCGAACAACGCGCTGTGCGCTAAGCAGTTCGGACATATTTTGTGGGCAGGCCTCGACAACCGTATAGCAAAAATAGAGGTAGGCAACGCTATTCATCGTTTCGGCACTGAGTCGGGAATAGAGGGTGCAATCAATTATACTTTCGAATTCAATGGGAAAATGTATGTAGGTACCAGCAATGGCGTTTTCCGTTACGATTTCGACGAGGCCTATCTGCCAATATTCACTCCAATTCTCAAAGAGGCGACTCAGCATTTAATAGAATTCGCAGTGCCTGGCAGCAAAAGGAAATGGTTGATTGCCGGCGGCCCAAATGTCAAAATCTTCGAAAACGGAAATGAGTTGCCGTGTAATATCCGCATAAACAATGTCATGTGGATGTTACAGTCGAAAAAGCATCCAGAGTTGCTCTATATTGGTTTGAAAGACGCAGGAATTGTTTGCTACAGATATCAAAGCAGCGGCAGTTCGCATTGGAAAAGAATATTTGAAGCTCTTGATTATACAACAGTATATTCGATTGACGAGGATAACGATGGAAATATCTGGTGCACAAGCGACCGTGGTATCTTCAAATTCGCCGAAGACGGAAAATCATTCCTTACATATGACGAGGAGAATGGCTTGCCGACCATCGACCAGGCAATGCTGAAAAACTTCGAAGGCCGTATGTTGTTCCTCACAATGGCGGGCATATACGAACTCGACGAAGCTGAATCGGTGTTTGAACCCAGTGAGCTGGTTGGAGAGTTCAGTGCCGATACAAGCGTTGGAACATACAACATCTGCAGATACAAAGACGGCTACATCATGTCGCGGTACAATGACTATGAACAAAGGTACTGGCTCGATTACGTGAAGAAAAACGCTCAAGGCGAATTTGTTCTTGAACCTGTTCCGGAATTTGAAAAACTGCCTAGCAATGTCAACCTTAATTACATCTATGTTGACAAAGAGGGCAATCTGTGGACAGGCATCGATGACGTTCTTTATTGCTACAATCCTGATGCAGTTGACAAAAATCATCCTTACTACAAAGAGCCGTTTAACGCTAATGTCAGACAAATCATTGCCAACGATACGGTTGTTTTGTTCGGAGGTGCGTTCAAGTCTGAAGATGGCGGCATTGCCATAAGTCAGCCTAAACACAATGTTGTCGAGATACCATATAGTGAGAATTCGCTTACATTCCGATACAGTTCGTCGTTCTACGATTCGGAAAATCAAACCGAATACTCGACAATGATTGAAGGCGACGACAAAACGTGGTCGAAATGGAAAAACAGCACTGAGTACACCCGTATGCACTTAGGCGAGGGCAACTATGTTTTCAAAGTGAAAGCCCGCAACATCTATGGTGTCGAAAGTTCGGTTGCAACCTTCGCGTTTAGCATCAAGCCGCCGTTCTACCGTACCATTGTGGCTTATCTGTTATATATTGTTCTGCTCATAGTTCTGGTTTACGGAATTGTAAAATGGAACACCCGCCGACTCATTGAAGAGAAGAAAAAACTGGAACAGAAGATTGCCGAAGCTACAGAAGAGATTCGCGGACAGAACGTCCAACTCGAGCAACAGAAGGATGAGATCGAGAAACAGAAAGATGAGATTCAGTCGAGTATCAACTACGCACGCCGCATCCAGCGTGCCCTGTTGACGCCCGATGAGGTTATCGACAAGATATTCCCCGACCACTTCCTGCTCTACAAGCCGCGTAATGTGGTGAGTGGCGACTACTACTGGTTCGGCCAGTTTGGCGATTACAAAGTGAGCATTGTGGCCGACTGTACGGGTCACGGCGTTCCAGGCGGCTTTATGAGTATGCTTGGTATGACCAACCTTAACTACATTGTGGGCCAGGAGCTCCGTCCTGACGAGATTCTGAACAAACTGCGCAACGCTATCATAACCAGTTTGCGTCAGAAAGATGATTCTGTCCAGCCCACTGGTGACGAAAAAGCTGATCGTCGTGCCGCCTTTGCCGCTGCAACCGAGAAGAAGGACCGCAGCCAGGATGGTATGGACGTAGCCATGTATGTAATCAACGAGAAGGAGATGACATTGTCGTTTGCAGGAGCCAACAACCCGCTTGTGCTCATCCGTGATGGTGAGGTTGAAGTGGTGAAAGCCAGCAAAATGCCTGTGGGCATCTACGCAAAACTTGATCCGTTTGAGCGCGTTGATATGGAAATCAAGAAGGGCGACTGCCTCTACACTTTCTCCGATGGATTCCAAGACCAGTTCGGTTTCGAGAGTGGCAAGAAGTTCATGAGCAAGCACTTGCGTGAGGTATTGCTTGAAATACACCAGAAGCCGATGGCCGAACAGAAAGAGATTCTGAACAAGATTTACGAGGATTGGCGCGGTCCTGCCGATCATCAAACCGACGATGTGGTTTTGATGGGTGTCCGCATTTAACGCCAGCACTAGTAACTATTTACAAGCGATTCCGTTTTGGGGTCGCTTTTTTTTCTTTTTATAAGGACTATATCACTTAGGGACACGATAACACCTACCACACCAAACGTCGCTCAGCAACACCAAAAATGTAAATCACCGTCTTTGAAGATTACAGAGAAAACCATTCTCAATTATTACGGCACCCGCGCCGCGCTGCACACTTTCGACATTCGTTAGCCACATATTGCCAAACAATCGTACGGCCACATCAATACCGTGGGTTGGGAGAAGAATGGATTTCCCAGACTCGGCGGCCAGGTTTTCCATTCCGATATTTATTGCATTGGTTCCAATGCGCGTTATCCATTCAATGTCAGTTATATCAGCGTTTGCTCCGCTCCAGCTCAAAACTGAACGGCTTGTCGAAATTCCTCCGCGAGTAGTATGTGACTGCAGGTTTCGACAGGTTCATCACCACTGTCCACTGCGTACCGCCAATGGTGTTGTCTATCCAAGGCTGTTGCGCAACGGAAAAAATGGCATCGCTCAATTGCTCAGTGGTCATAATACCTTGAGAATCATCGTAAAGTGTGCAAAGTTGGTCGTAGCGGGTATCACCAAAAATAAGGCCATCATTAAGTTTCTGCTGGCACAGATAGTGGTTTGCGACAGCGTGCGTTTCGGTCACTACCATCTGATTGTCAACATATTCAACCACTACGCTGCGGCCTGTGGCATCCGACATCGCATAGTGGTGGGCCGCACCAATGTCGGAATTCATATCGATTTGACCAAGCAAATCTATCGCCTCATCGACCGTGGCGGCCTTTTTCAGCAAGTAGGTGATTGCGCAGGTGGTGGTGAGTGCCGGTTTGCCTGTATTTTGGTGAGTTTCAACGCTATCGCCAGCCATAAGGTCGGCAATGGCAAAGCCCTTCTCGTTGACGCCATCGAGAGCGAAGAAAAGGTCGCTCAGCGCCACATATTGATTGATAAATCCTTCGGGCAGCCAGCCTTCGCCAAATCCGTAAAAATCTGTGCTAAAGGTAGATATGTATTCGTAACTATTTTTTGTTGTGGCGTGCAGAATCAGTGCGGTTGCCGACATAAAGTCGAAGTTCCGGCCCATCAGCACGTCGCCGTCGGGTGTGCGTGCGGTCAGCGTTGAGCAGCCGTAATCCATTGTGTCGGGCTCTGTCGGCGGCGTATAGTACCCCTTCGACAGAAATTGATTGATATACTGCACCACTTCCTGCGAGTTTTTGGCACCGCCTTTTTTCAAAAAATCATCGAAACCATCGTCGCCCTTATACTCCATATAGTACAAGCCCTCGTCGAGTTTCTGGACTGACATCGCGCCTTTGACAAGTGAGCCGAATGTCGCCCAAACGCAGACTATGACGAGAACAAGCAATCCTAAAATTGTTAATGCCGTGATTTTTAATAGTTTCTTCATTATAAATAGTTTTGTAGTCAATTGCCGAAATTATGCAATATTTCGATAGGTGGCGACAAAATCGAAAACCACAACTACCACACAAACCGCCGCTCGGTAGCGTCAAAATGCAAATTACTGTCTTTGAACAGATTATCGAGAGAGCCTTTCTCGATTATTTCGGCAACCGAGCCGCTCTGCACACCATCGGCATTCATTAGCCACAGATTGTCAGACAGTTGCACGGCCACATCAATATCGTGGGTTGAAAGCAGGATTGCCTTTTGCGACTCGGCGGCCAGACGGTGAAGCAGCAGCAGCACTTCAACGCGCGCGGCGGCATCGAGAAAAGCGGTTGGCTCATCGAGAATGATTATTGGTGTTTGTTGCGCCAACGCTTTGGCAATCATCACTTTCTGGCGCTCGCCGTCCGACAGTTCCGACATGTGGCAGTCGGCTTTTGCGGCAATGCCCACATCGGTCATCGCATTGATTAAAAGTTCTTTATCGGCGGCAGACAGTCGGCCGAAAAAGCCCGTATATGGTTGGCGGCCAAGCGACACAAGTTCAAAAACCGTCAGTCCGCCGGCTGATACTCTGTCGGTTAGCACAAGGGCAATGGTGCGCGAGAGTTCCTGCGCCGTCAGGCCGGCAATGCTGGTGCCGCCAACGCTGATAGTGCCCGACAGCGGCCGCTGCAGGTTGGCCAGCGTGCGCAAAAGCGTGGATTTGCCCACACCATTCGGGCCTAATAGGCTGGTCAACTGGCCTTTGGCAAGAGTCAACGACAGGTTGGCCGCCACAGGGTGCTGCGCGGAATAGCCAATGGTCAGATTTTCAGCGGATAATAGCATTTTTGATTTTTGAATTATGATTTTTGATTTGAACGCAGATTTACAGATTTACGCTGATTATTTTTTCTCTAACCGATTTTATCAGATTCAACCCGAAGTTATCCTTCGGTGTCGCTTCGCGAGAAATTGACACAAAATTTTGTTCTAAAATTTTATCAAAAATTCCGTCCGTCTGGGCGCAACCAAAATCAAATTCTTTCGCGTTCATAAATCGTTTTTTATCAATTCCTTTTGCATTTTCCCGGCTGCCACGGTGTGACAGCCCTACAAAATTTCATTCAAAACTTCGCATTCTTCGCTGGCTGACAATTACATAAATCACTACCGGCGCACCGAAGAACGGCGTGACAGCGTTCAGCGGCAGGACACCTGCGTTGCCGGGCAACAAGCAGACCAGATTGCACGCCAGTGCCACAACCGCGCCAACGAGCATTGTAACGGGCATCAGCACATTGTGGTTCGACGAGCCGATAACCATCCTCGCAACGTGCGGAACGGCCAGACCAATAAACGATATTGGCCCGCAAAAGGCTGTAACTATGGCCGATAGCAGTCCTGTCGCCACAAGCAGCAAACTGCGAACGCGGCGGATATTGACACCCAAATTTTCGGCATAGTTGGCGCCTAACAATAAGGCATTCAATGGTTTGATTAGCAAAACGGCCATCAGTAGACCGGCCGACACGGTGCCCGCAAAAACGGGCATCTGCGAAAGCGAAACGCCGCTGAAACTGCCCAACCCCCAAATGGTGTAGGAATGGACGCCTTCGGCAGTAGCGAAAAAGTTGAGTATCGAAATGAGCGACGACGCCACGTAGCCCACCATCATTCCGGCAATGAGCAGCATTGCGTTGCTTTTTATAACGCTGGATAGCAGCAAAATAATCACTAGAACCACAAACGCGCCCACCAGCGCCCCCGCAATGGTGGCCGTGAGCCCCATCAGGCTGCCTGCAGCCGAAAACGAGCAGCCCGAAGCCAGCGCAACCACCGCCACACCAAGGCTTGCGCCCGAAGTGATACCCAAAATCGATGGGCCGGCCAGCGGATTGGCAAGCGTGGTTTGAAGCATCAGTCCGGCAGCCGAGAGTGCCGCACCACAAAACAGCGCCGTAATGCACTGTGGCACACGCGATTGCCAAACAATCACCCGCCACGCCTGATTGCCGCCATCGCCGCCCGAAAGAATGTCGGCAACGGCGCCCAGCGGTATCCGCACCGAACCCAACGCAATGTTGAGCGCGGCGAGAATGACGAGCAGAAGTGATAATATTATGTATGTGCGGGTGGGGTTCACTTTTTTCTTTAAAAAACAGAATACCAATTTATTACTCTTCAATGGCACTAAAGTAGCGCAATTTATAATCCGGCAGCAATTCCGGATGAAAAATCCTTACCAAATCACGCAGGAACCAGTCGGGGCGGAACGGAACTTCGTCATAATAAGGCACATAGTCGGTGTTGCAGCCGTAGATTTGGCGATTGCTGAAGGGCGTGAATTGTGTGTAAAGGTCGTTTTCGGCGGCAAGCGCGGTGTAGGTGTAATCGGTGGCGCGGTTGTATTTAAACAGCCAGAAATCAGCGTTGTTGGCGCGTTCAAACACAGTCTCGAAGGCCAGCGGAACGGCGCCTGATTTTTGGAAATCGGCAAACAGATAATTGGCGCCGGCATCGGTGTAGAAACGGCCTGTGGTGCTGCACCCGCCAGGCACGTACCAGGCGGCGCCGGTTTTCAGGTCGGTGAGCAGGGTTGGGCGGGTGGTTGTCTGCAAGGCCGAGTCGCGCAGCGAGCAATAGTTGCGCTCAACCACGCTGAAAAGACTGTCGGCCACATCGGCGCGACCGAAAAGCAAACCGTAGAAACGCATCCATTCGGCGCAAGCCAATGGCGAAACTTCCATATAGTCAGCACATTCCACAATCGGGATGCCCATTTTTTCAATCGGGCCGTAGCCGCCATTCTCGAACGGCGACAGCAACACGGCGTCAGGGTGCATTTCGGCTACTCGCTCAATGTCGGGGCTCATAGCGTTGCCCGCGTCAACAATCTGCCCATCGGCAATACGCTGACGCACAATGGGTTGCTGCAGATATTCGGCATCGAAAACGCCTGCAATCTGATTGAGTGCGCCCAACCCCACAATCAGCCCCGTGTGCACCGACGTGTAAACCAAAGCGCGGCGCACCGGCGTGCGGACTAGCGTTCCTATGGGCAGCGAGTGCGGCAGAGCCGAATCAGCGGGCACAAGCACGTAGGCGTGCAGTAGCCGCGCGGTGTCCCACGGATTTCGCAATTCAACAACAATACAACTGTCCAACTGACTTATTTTCAGGTTGGTGGCATATTTAAAGTGCATCGGTTCGCCTTGTTCCGAAATGTTGGCGCGGTTGGCGCAAGCCTGCAAAAGGCAAGCGGTGATTGCTATTAAAAGCGTGTGTTTCAGATTTTTAATCATTGTTGCTATCGCTTTGCGAGAAATTTGACAAAATTTATAAAAAATTGAAATTCAAAATTTTGTGTTGGATTTTATAAAATATCTGTCCGTAAAGGCATTAAAAAAAGTGGATGCGCAAGCGCATCCACCTTCTTGTAAAACAACTATTTAACGAAAGCGGCGTGGTTAGGATTAAGGCCGCTTGTCTCAAATTTCGTAATGAATTTTCCGGTTTTGTCGAAGCGGTAGATTGTGCCGTTGGTCACGTAATCGGCGGCGCCAACATAGAAATCGCCATTATCAGGATCTATTTCAAACAGATAGACAGTGGCTGTTTTAAGTTCGGGGGCTGAAGTTAAATCCAAAATTTCCGAATCTTTGCCAGTTTTCACATCGCGTACAAAAAAGTTTGTGTTTATTGTGGCATTCCAATCGGCATCATAAACTGTAGCCGAGTTTGCGCAATAGAGTTTGTCATCGAATGAAACCATATTTGTGGCAGAGCCAGAAGGTTTTACGATGCCAGATTCAACATCAAAATTCAGCATTTCAATAGAATACGATGGAGTGTAATAGGTGATGTAAACGCTGTCACCGACAACCGCAATTTTTTGAAAATTACCAAATTGAGTCTCTACGTTCTTTTTGATAGTGAATGTTGTTAAGTCAATCACAGAAATTGTGCTGTCGTTGATGGGATATTCTGTTGAGTTGCATACAATCAGATAGTTACCCTTGATGGCAATTTCTTCTGGATTCAAGCCCACCTCAACCGAACCTTTTGGTGCAACAATGGCTGCGGTGTCGAATTTCATAACCTTGTTGCCCCAGGTTGAGACATAGATAAAACCGTCTTTTGCAGCAAGATAACGTGGTGAGCCGTCAGTTTCGGTAAACGAATATTGCTCAACAATCTTGCCTTTTTGGTCGAGTTTTGCAAGGTAGTTCGAGCCTGAAACACTCACATAAATGCGATTGCCGTACGCAAGCAAATCCTGACCGGTGTCGCCAAGGCCTTGACCATTGGCGGCGGCAAAAACCTTTGATTGATAATTATTTTCGCCATTAGGATAATACACATCGAGAGATGCATTGTTGGAATTCATCTTTCCTTCGTTCAGAATAAAAACACGTTTAACGGTTTTCACTTCAGGTTTTTCGTCGTCGCTGTTCTTGTCGCACGATACGAACACTGTTGTTGCGCCTAATGCGCACAAACTCAAAATTTTAATAAACTGTTTTTTCATTTTTTAATGATTTAAAAGTTAAACTATAAAGTAAAATTCACTTGCAATTGAAAATGCCGGCCCGGCATTGGGTAGTATTTTATCACACTATATTGATTATCAGTTATATTCAAGCACGACAGACTGGCAGTCAACAGGCTTCCGCCGATGTTGAAACTCCGTGTTGCTGTGGCAGAAAATTCGGCGTAAGGTTCAATTTCGTTGTCAGGAATGTTATACTCCAAAAAGTAGCGCTTGCCCGATACTATGGTTGTTGCTGATAATGAGTATTTTCCGAATGTCGCAACCGCAGCCGCCTTGCCCGAATGCAAGGGAGTATACGGTATCTGCGATTTGTAAAGTTTTGAGTTGCTGTCGGTTACGTCGATGGCTTTTTGATACGAATAGTTGGCCGTCAGTTTCAACTTTACTGCCGCCACATCGAACTCAGTTCCGGCAGCCACATCGGCACCTAAAATATGGACTTCTCCGTAGTTGGCCATCTTCCAAACATACAGTGTCGGAATTGCAACTATCTTGTTTTCAACATTGTTCGCATAAAAATCGGCTGAAAAATCGAATTTGCTGGTGCCAAAATCAAATCCTACATTCAACTCGCGAGCTTCTTCTGGCTTCAGGCCTGTGGTGCCTAACGTTGTGTAATACAATTCGTTAAATGTTGGTATACGGTAGGTCGCCTTTGCCATTGCGCGAATGGTTGCCCGATTGCTGCTCCACTTCAGGCTGAACGCTGGCGTGAGCCGTTTCAAGTCGTCGGGGCGCTTGCCGAACTCCACCTTCTCGCTCGCGTGCCGCGCCACAAGTGTTGCCGTGGCCTCGAATCGTTGCAAAGCCGCACGCACGTTCAGCGCCGAAAGAAACGTCAAGCGGCGCGGTTGCGGATTGTCTTTTATGTCGCTTTCAAGAGTGTTGTAAACCACATCGCCCGCGAGCGACACTGAAACCGGCCGCCAACTCCACAACCCGGCCATCGAGAAGTAGCCCTCGTGCTGCGTGTTCAGTTCAACGTAGCGGCCACTGGTGTACTTGACATTTGTGTCCTCGTAGCGGTTCCACGAGTAGTTGTATTTTGCTTGGAATCTGAACATTAGATTATCGCGTAAGCGCAGGCGGCAATCGTTTTGCACAAAAAAGTTTTTGTCGGCAAGGCGCTCTTTCGCTTGCTGATAATAGAAAATCACCGCCCCTGGCAAGCCACGTTCAGAGTAGAATCCGTAGGCCTTCAGGTGGTTTTGGAGGCGGCCGCTGTCGGCGGTTGAAAGGTTGATTTCGGCGCGGGCGGAGCGAATGTCTGAATTTTGGCGGCGGCCGTGCTCCGTGGTGTCGACGTTGGGCAGCGAGTAGGGATAATCGCCTCGGCTGCGCATAAACTGCGCCGTGCCCGAAAGCGTTGAGTGGCGCACCTTTCGCGCGGCTTCAACCTGCGCGTCGAAGTATCCGAACGATCCGCCTTTGAGTTGTGCGCGCGCGTCAGTCTGCTTTTCGATAAAATTGGGCTTACGCGTTGATATTGAGAGCATTGCCGCTTGTGCGAAGGCACTGGCTGGTTGCAGAAGGCCGTCGGGCTGACCGATGGTGAGAGCTATGGTCTCGATGCTCCCGATGCTGAACCGACCAATATCGACGGGGCCGGCCTGGCAGTCGCTCACCACCACGCCATCGTAACTCACGGCCGTGTGCGCCGCGCCCAAACCGCGTACCGACACGGTTTTCAGGCCGCCAACGCCACCGTAATCCTTCACGTTGGTTCCGCTGAATCGCCGCACGGCATCGGCCAGATTCTGCACGCCAAGTTGCTGAATCTCAATGGCTGACATTGTCTGCGTAGGCATAGCCTGACGTTTCTGCGTATGTGCCTCCACATCAACAGCCTCCACATCGCGGTGGATGGTGCTGTCGCTTTGCGCAAACATCGGCACAGCCCACAGCAAAGCACTCGCCATAACTGCGAAACTTACGGTTAATAACCTCATAACTAATTAAATCACCTGCCGACGGTTCCTTCCTCGAGGCCTTTCGGCGAAACGTTTTGCAGGTCTTCTGGCTCATCTCAAACGGCCCGCCTTCCCGCCGGCACAAGCCGACAGTGGCATTGGGTTATGGACCGTTCACAGCGAGATTCACAGCTGCGGGACAGCTCCGGACTTGCACCGGATTCCCTTTTAATGCCGGATGCGGAATCGCAAGCGGCAACAAAACAGGGGCAAAGATAGGGTTTTATTCTTACTTTCAGCATAACTATGTTTCTTGCTTTCATCACTTTGCTTTCGCTAAAAAATGGGTAATTATACTACCATTCGAAACACATAAAAAAGTACATTTGCGGCAATTTAGAAACATCTAAAACTTAACATAAATGGATATTTTTGAAAGAATTGAGGAATCGACGGGCGGTCCGTTGGGACAGTACCGCGAGCAAGCTGAAGGCTACTATGCATTCCCGAAGCTTGAGGGCGAGATTGGCCCGCATATGCGTTTTCAGGGCAAAGATGTTTTGTGCTGGAGTTTGAACAACTATCTCGGCCTGGCCAACCATCCTGAAATCCGCAAGGTTGACGGTGAGGCTGCCGTACGCTGGGGTTTGGCTTACCCAATGGGTAGCCGTATGCTCACCGGCAACTCTGAGCTGCACGAAAAACTTGAGCATATGCTTGCCAAATTCGAGAAAAAAGAGGCTGCATTCCTGTTTAACTTTGGTTATCAGGGTATTGTATCGGCTATTGACTCGTTGCTGTCGCGCCACGATGTGATTGTGTTCGACGCCGAGTGCCACGCCTGCCTTATGGACGGTAAGCGTCTGCATACAGGTAAGGCCTTCTCTTACAAACACAACGACATTGTGAGCTGCGAGCAAAAACTGAAGGTTGCCTGCAAAGTGGCTGAGGAACAAGGCGGTGGCGTTCTGCTCATCACCGAGGGCGTTTACGGAATGACCGGTGCTCTTGGCATTCTCGACCAGATTGCCGCTCTCAAAAAGAAATACAAATTCCGCATTATGATTGACGACGCCCACGGCTTCGGCGTGATGGGCCCCCACGGACGCGGCACATCAGAGCACTTTGGCGTGATGGACGACATCGACATCTACATTGGCGCTTACGCAAAATCGATGGCAATCATCGGTGGATTCATCGCAACAAAAAAATCGGTTATCGATTACCTGCGCTACAATATGCGTTCGCAGATTTATGCAAAGGCTCTGCCAATGCCGATTGTTGAGGGTTGCATCAAGCGTTTGGAGATTATCGACAGCCCCGAGGGCGACGAGCTGCGTCAGAAACTGTGGACCATCACTCGCCGCTTGCAGGATGGTTTCCGCAACTTGGGTTTCGATATTGGTCCGGCCGAGGCTTGTGTATCACCGGTTCACATTCAGGGTGGTCCCGAGCAGGCATCGGCAATGGCTTACGACCTGCGCGAGAACTACAAGATTTTCTGCTCGATTGTGGTTTACCCTGTAATCCCGCCAGGAATGGTGATCTTCCGCATCATATCGACCGCCGCTCACTCAATTGAGGATGTCGATTACACGCTGAACGCATTCAAGGAAATCAAAGAGAAACTTGACAAGGGCTACTACGATAACAGTGGTATCCAGGCTAAAGCCGATTTGATGGACTAATTGGATAAGCAATATGTTTAAAAGCCGTGCTCGTAATTGGGCGCGGCTTTTTTATGGATTGAAGGATAGATTAATTGAAGGATAGAATGCAATCCTAGGGAAAACGCAGCTAACGAGCGTGTTGCCCTTACAGGGCGCATTTTGCTCTTCGGCAACTACCCAAGGTGCCGCTTCGCTTACCTTGGGCTATATTGTTTTTGCCCCGTCGGGGCGTTATTCTGAACTCTAAACTCTTACCACTTACCATTCATCCCCTTCAGCGCTTCGGCAATAATCTCATCGTGGTCGAAGGCGAGCGGCGGCAGATTGTTGATTGGAAACCAACGCAAGGTTTTGGCATCGTCGGCAGCGGCGGCTTTTTCGGGGGTGTCGCACAATCCCCAATAGGCAACGGTTATGGTGTGCCCGCGCGGGTCGCGGCCGGGGCGGCCAAAGGCGCCAATTTGGTTCAGGGCAATGCCAGTGAGGCTCGTCTCTTCGCGCAGCTCGCGGGCGGCGGCATCGGGCAGGTCTTCGTTCTCATCAACAAAACCGCCGGGCAGTGCCCAACAGCCGGCAAACGGGTTGTTACGGCGTTCAATGAGCAGAATCTCGGTGTCTTTGGCGGTGCGGTGCAAAATGACCATATCAACCGTTACTGCCGGGCGCGGATATTGGTAGGTGAACATAATGGTTGGTGTTTAAATGACTCGGTATTTCTCGAGTTGGTTGACAATTAGGCCGAAAACAACGTCGGGCGGCAGCATTTGATTGTCGGCGCCGTAGCATTTTATCAGCTCAAAGTTTTTTTCGGTTGCGGCAAGGTCGAGATACTCGCGGCGCACCTGTTCCTGAAAGTTGAGGTCGGCTTCGTGAATGTCTTGTTTGCCTTGCAGATAGCGGCGGTCGTCGCCTTCGCGGTGGCTGGTGAGGCTCTTGGTGGTGAAGCTGAACGGCACGTCGAGGAACAACGTCAAATCGGGTTGCGGAATACGGTAATAGTTGAATTCCAACTCTTTAATCCATTGGCGCAGTTCGGTTTTCTTCTCGGCATCGGCAATTTTCGCGCCTTGGAAGGCAAGGTTCGAATAGACGTAGCGGTCGATAATGACAAGTTTTCCATCGGTCAGCCATTGGCGAATGGTTTGCTGCGCATCGTTGCGGTCGCCGGCGTAAATGAGCGCCACCAAGTAGGGGTTAACCTGATTGTTCGCACCCAAATCGCCACGCAGAAACATCGAGACGAGATTGCCAAAAACACCTTCATCGACACGCGGAAAATGCAGATACTCGAAAGGTATATTTCTATCGTCGAGCAACTTGCGCAGTTTGTTAAGTTGTGTTGACTTGCCTGCGCCGTCAAGTCCTTCGATAACTATGAATGCCATTTTCTACTTTTTAAGAGCGCATAAAGGTAAGAAAAAGCGCAAGTTTTCTTTGTAAAAGATTGCGGGTTTGCTTTAGATTTTCAGACTTATTTAAAATTTTAACTTAAAAATTAAACTTTTAATTTTGTAATTAAAAAACTCGTTATATATTTACGTTGTTAATTTAAACAAAATACTATGGACGAGCAGAAAAAAATCATTCCCGAACTGACAAAGGCGGAACTGGAAATTATGCAGGTGGTTTGGCAGATTGACGACAATTTTGTGGTGCGCGACGTGCACGAACGCCTGCCCGAGCCAAGGCCCGCCTACAGCACGGTGGCCACAATGGTTCGCATTCTGGACACGAAGGGTTTTCTGACACACAAGACCTACGGCCACAGCAATGTCTATCAGGCGGCTGTGAGCAAGGCCGAGTACACCGATTTATATATGCACAATGTGCTGCACACGTTCTTCGACGGGTCGGTGAGCCGATTGGTGAACTATTTCTCACAGCGCAAGTCGATTTCAATGGACGAGGTCGACGAGATTCTGCAAATGCTTAACAATAAACAATAATCACTATGAAACCGTTCGTAATCTACATAGTAGAGTTTTTCCTGTGCAGCGGGCTGTTTATGCTTTTGTACCGACTGCTGATTGTTCGGAAACCGAATTACGGCCTTTGCCGCAAATATCTGATAATAACAATGTTGCTGTCGGCGATTATTCCCGCGCTCAACGTGCCGCTCTATCCCGGGCAAACATTCATTCAAACAGTGTCCGCACCCGCAATCAATGCCGAACCTATTGAGCGACAAGACGTTGCCGAGGTGACAACAGTATCGGAAACGGTTGAGGAAAAAGTTGTTGCAAAAGCCGAGGCGCTAACACCGCAACTGACGCTCAATGAGAAATTTATGTACGCTGGCATCGCAATTTATCTGTTGGTGGCGTTGATTCTGCTGGCACTCATAGTCAGAGGCATCTTGCTTGTTTCCAAACTGAAACGGCAGGCCGACGTCACGCTTAAGCCCGAATACCATCTGGCCGTGAGCGACAAGGTTGAGACGCCTTTCTCGTTCTGGCGCACAATATTTATCCGCACCGACCACGACGAAACGGAACGCCGACAGATAATATCGCACGAGGCTAGCCACGTGGCGCACCGCCACTCAATTGAGAAACTGCTTATGACCGTGCTTCGCTCGGTGTTCTGGTTCAATCCGTTTGTGTGGAAAGCCGAGCAGCGGCTCGAGGAAGTGCAGGAATGGCAGGCCGACCGCGACGCTCTGTCGAACGGCTACAATGTTGAATCGTACAGACTGACAATCATCAAACAACTATTCGGTTGCAACCCCGAACTGACTTCGGGCGCAACCAATTCACTAACCAAAATACGATTTATGAAGATGAAACAGAAAGATTTTCAAGGCAGCAAGTTTCTGCAAACGGCTGCCGCAGGTGCGCTCACATTGGCGCTGTTCCTATCGTTCGGTTGCGGGCAATCGACAAAAACAAAAAATGGCAAAGATATCTATATGCCTGACGCTGACAGAGTTATTTTTACGGCAGACCGCTTCTATGACGAAGTGGATAGTGTTTTAGATTTTCATTTGAAAGTACACGAAAGTTGTGATAAGTATAATCGCGTTACTGTAGGATATGAAATTTATGTGGATAATTTAAGTAATTCCGAGGCAAATCCTACTGTGACCATTGCTATAAACGGTATAAAAACCGCAGAAAAACCTGACGCTTGGGAACTTCGTTGGGTAAACGAACAAACAACCATCATTATCGACGGAAAGAAATCTACTTACACCAAATTTAAGAAACTTAAACCACACGAATACAAAAAGATGTATTACTATACTTCGGAAAAATTCGACTTTGTGTATGTTATGAACGACGTAAATTTGGTTTACGAATACAACTATCCTGTTATAATTGACGTGCCGCAACCTATGGTATCGTCCGACAATATTCCCAATTTAATCAGCCCCGTTGGGTTTGGGTATGCAGAAAACGTTTTTGCATATCAAACACATAGCTTTAATGCCGCCGCGCCACTTGCTAAATTTGCTATCGATGGAAAATTGACTGACTATAAAATATTTAGGCAAGCATTAATTAATATATCCAATGGCAGCGAGGTTGTAATTTACAGAAACTATGAAGCCGAAAAGCGATTTGGCGAAGGCATCTGCGAAGTGGTTGAATTAAGAACGGCGGATTGTGTCCGTATCAGTTATTTCCAAAATAACGAAGTCCCGATTGCGTCTGAAATCAAAGGAACACCTGCGAGTGGCCTTCGAATCAACTTTGAACAGAAAACATCGGATTATGAAGAAACCGCAGCTGCAATTGCAAAAGCAAAAGCCGCCAACACCCAAAAAGGATTAAGTACCGTTGTCAATATTAGCGGATATGTTCCCGACAGTATTTATAACGAACTGATAAGCAAATACATCGATACTACCGACAGCGATTTGACAATCGTATACAATAAGTTTGAATTATGACAACACTGACTATTAAATGTTTATAGTGCGAATGGCGCAATGGACAAAAACACCGTTGCGCCATTTGCTTTATCTGCGCCAAAGCACAAAATCGGGCTTGAGCACGAAGGGAAACGCCGCCTTTGCGAATGGCAAAATGCTAATTCACAATAATCTCAACCTCATTTCCGCTTGATTGGCAAAAACTGGTGGTCTGCGTGACAACTTTTTGTTTCAAGGTATTGTCGGTCAGTAAATCGGCAAAACTTGTGCCACTATCCTTGTGAATGGGCACGATTGCCAATGAAGGACGAAGCAATTCGCAGACGGCATTCTGCGTTTCGCACGAAGCGTGTCCCGAGGTGTGGATTTGCACCATTTTCCAATCGTGCTTATGCACAAAATCGTAGGTCGATTGGCGGAAAGCGGTGTGACTCTCATCAATATATCCGCCAAATTGCGAGTAAATGAACGCAGTCTGCTGCAAATCAATTTGCGGCACGATTTTCTCCATCAGATTCTCAAATGTTTGTGAATTGCGCACCAACATTGTAAAGCCGTCCTGCAACATTTGTGGCAGCAACTTATCGCAATCTTTTGAAATATTTTTGAAATACAGAGACTTGTAAATGCCATCCAAATTATCTTTGATATTCAGAATCTGCGCACCTTGGTATGAATCGACAACGAAAAGGCGTTTATGGTCGGTGCGTTGGGTGGCCTTGAACATCGTAACAATGCGGTCGGCATCGGTCGACGAGCAGAGGACGAAGGCGTATTTGTGGTTTTTCATAACATCCATTGCCTGCTCCTGCAAATCCCATTCCGTCGGAACTTTTTCGCAATTGCGTGCAAGCATTGTTCCTTCGGTTATAAGCACATCGACATTCTTTTTGATGATGTTGGCTTTGATGTTTTTCTCCAAGCCATTGCCCATATATCCGTGGTCGCGGAAATCACCTGTGTGAAGAATTGTAACTCCGTCGCACTCAATAAGAAACATATGCGCGTCGGCAGCCGAATGGCTTACATAATAGGGCGTTATGCGAATGTTGCCAACTGTTTTGGTTTGTTCGGGGTTGTATATTTTGAAATGCTCCAGCGCCTCAAGACTTCTTGTGGCTTGCTCGCGCAAATCGTCGGCTTTCAACATATGGTTTTTAAGCGTTTTCATCATTTTAAGCGACAAACCGCCAATGTGTTGTGTCACTCCAGCATTGTAAATCTCATACTCAAAGCCGATATGGTCGCCGTGATAGTGCGTGTAATAGACGTCGGAAACGCCTTGAAGCAACTTCCGCAACAAATCGGGATTCTCATACTTGTCGTAGGATTTCTTGTCGCCTTCGGGCAGATTGTGTCCTAAATCGATAAGAATCTTGTCACCTTTCGACGATTCGATTTCTGTAATGCATCCGCCAATCTGATTGGCTCCGCGATGAATTTTAATTTTCATATTGATTTTATTTTTAATTATTTACAAAAGCGATTATAGTGTAGCGATCCAGCACGGGTTCTGTCTAAATTGCGAATAGACGGTCTCTGGCATCCCGCACTATTTGCGGATTTAAGATGCTCCACATTATTTCCAATTCCCCTATTGTCAACGGGAAATGCCTTAAACTGACATCTCTAATCTCGCGCTTATAACACCAAGCCAACCCTACAGGCATTTTATGAAACAATAGTTCCCGACCTTGCCGTTTTGCCATCGCCCTGATTCTGACGGATAGCGATTCTGGCACACAGAAAGTATGGTGGCCATATATCCATTCGCCATTTGGCGTGTGAGTAAGGTCAGCAACCACATTGTCAGGCTTGGTTTCCATCACACATATCTGTTCAGGTACATAAATCATTATACCGTCATCCGTCAGGGACGATGCCAACCGAATTTCGCTATCGCTCATTGCATTGTCAATCAGCAAGGTTAACGGATAGATTCCCGCATCAACATCGATTACTGGATAGCCGTATTCATCGAATTCAGTCAGAAAAGCTGAATCGATGCCGTATACAAGCACTGTTTCGCTCCACTTGTCATAGTTTTTATTTAGAGCCGAATCTTTTGAGGGGTTGAAAACGGAGCCGTGATACAATTCCATTCCGTACGTCATAAAAGGCTCCGCGTTGTTTGATTTTGCCAACAAATTCATTGTCTGCCGATTGGCGTACATACACGATGCATATTCGGTTGAATGTGCGTAGTCGAAATCGCAATCAAAGTCCTCAACAGTGCCTAGAACCTTTTTCAAATTCGTTAGCATACTTTCGTGAAAGTCACGCTCGAAATCCTTCACCAAATCGCGTAACGGATTTCCATCGGTCAGCCTGCGGCCGCTCTCATCATAATCGGCTGGGTTGAAATGATATGTTTTGGTATTTCCCTTCTGCATAAAAGCACATTTAAAATTCATAACTCATTGTGTTTCGGCTTTTTCGTGATTTTTAATTCGTGGCGCGGCTCCTTATGATTGCCAAACCCGAGAGCCTTCAGTTGGTGTCTGTAGCACCAAAACGAGTCCTTCGATTGGCGATAAACGGCGAGTTTCTTACCCTGACGTTTAGCCTTAATCAGCAATAATGCCACGTACTTATATGGCACAAATACAGCATTATACTCGTAAATCCATTCGCCGTTCGGGGTGTGAACCAATCCCCAATCCTTCTTTTCTTGCGTTGTTTCCATCATAATTGTTTTTTCGGTGATACATTGTTGTTAACTGACTTATTCGCTAATACTTCCGACATCTGTTTCTCCCAATCCTTTAGCGACATTGACAGAACTTGCCGCCTGTTCTCCCGCACTTTTGATTGGTCTGTCAACAGCATTATCCGCCAATAGGATTGGCCTATCGTCAATTTGACTAGGTTTGTGATATTCTTCATATTCAACATATTAAACCGATTTATACATATTCTTTTTGTGGTACATCGTTAGTTACTGGCTCCAAATCGCCGTCATCGTCGGTTGTTGGTGTCGACAAGCGGATCTCGTCATCCCTCATTGTGTTGTCAACCAACAATGTCAAAGGAAAAATCTCGCTGTCATCATTGAGTATTGGCGTGCCAAATTCATCAAAATCAGTCATATAGGCAGAGTCGATGCCATACACAAGCACATTCTCGCTATACTCATCCATACATTTGTTGATGAATGGGTCATCCTTCGGGTTGAAGTTGTGGCCACAGTTCAAGTCCATTCCGTAAATCATAAATGGCTCCGCATTATTCGATTTCGCCAATAGTCTCATTGTCTGCGAATTGGCATACAGATTCAACGCATACTCCGTTGTATGCGCACGATGAAAAGCATACTCAAAATCCTTCACCACATCGCGGAATGTTTTTCCGTCGGCTAATCTGCAACCGTTCTCATCAAAATCGGTGGGATTGAAATGATACCGCTCACTTAATTCTCTTTCCATAGTTCCTCCTTTTTAAAACGTTTCTATATACATATACGTTTTACGTATGCAAGAACTCTGCACAGGTGGAAATTATTTGACGAAAAAAAAGCACGAACTGTGGGACTCGTGCTTGGTAAATGATTGATATTGCTGCTTTTATAATTACACTCTACACTCGTTCCCTAATCTATAACTACCATCAGTTTCTAACTTCATAACCTTATACATTGTACATTTTTGATCCCGCATTTGTTTAATCATTTCAGCCCATTCTTGTTCCTCTTTTTCTTTATCGCTTGCCACAAAGGCAAACATAAATTCGGGATCCTTCTCGTTTATTGAGAAATCTTTGCTTAACAGTTCTAAATATTTTTTGTCTTCAACAATTTTCTTAATTTCTTCCACGAAAAATGCTGGGTTTCTTTTAATTGTCCCTTCAAATGAATCTGCGTGGTCTTTAAGTCCTGCATCTCCTTGCAACGCACCAGTACCACATTTGAGTTCAATTACACATAATCGTTTATCGATGTTTCTTACGGCAATAATGTCAAAACGTGGTTTTTTATCATTTCTACAATCTCTATCATTATCTGTTTTTAAATACTTATATCCTGAATTTATACTAACTTCAAATTCCAAATCAATAATGGTATAGTCTGAATCTTCTTTATTACTTGCACATAATAATTGTTGTACATTCTTCTCGGAATAGTCACGTCTATCCTTGGGGCGATTCTGCAACCAGTTCCAATGCTTTTTCATTTTTTCTTTCATTTTAACAACATATTTCTCATAATCCTTATTTGTTTTTAGTTCTTCCAACCATTCTTTTTTTTCCTTTAAACATTTCTCGTGATCCCATCCATCCTTTTTTGTTTCCGCATTCATAAAGAAATTCTCATCGAATTGAATACTTCGTTCTCCGATTTTTGCAAGACATCCACCTTGATAATAAATGTTTACGTAATTCTCTCTAATCTGAAAAATCAACTCTTTATCTTTTCTTACAATATCCAAAAGCCCTTTTAAATTACCACTTTTAAAAGATTCTTTTAATGCCGAATTATGTAGTCCCCTGCCTGAATATTCTTTTTTCTTTGCCATAGTCGTAATAATTTAATAGTTAATACTCTGCACTAAATGTAATTATTTTTCATACAGATTCATATCCTTATGCGAACTTGCAAGTCGAATTTTATGCGAATCACATTATGCAAATCGCATAATTTGATTTGCATAATTATTTATTCGCAACAATTTCAGTTTTTTCTATGTTGCAAAATCTCATTGCTGGATTTTGTTCAACTAAAATTTGTCTTACTTCCTCCGACAAATCTCTTGCCTTGTTGTCCCAGCGAGTCTCTAAATCAGAAAGTTCGTTATCTGTAATATCCATTGAAATCAATTTTATTGGAATTGAATCCCCAACAAGTGCTTTTAATGATTTCAATTCATTTAAATAATTAGGAGTATTTTGAGGACAAAATAAAACATACACTAACTCTGCTTCTTTCTCTATTTTACATACAGAAGCAAAACGATGAACAACTTGATAGACAAGATGCTCAACATTTTCTATCGTTAAACTTTTATTACATCTTTTGTTTATATATTCTAACCAGCCTTCCAACACTACTTCCCGATTATCACCTCCACCTTTTAACCATTGCTCAACACTTGAATATAGCGGTTCTAATCTTTTTGCCTCTATAAAATAACTTATTTCATTGTCCAATATCACTAAATCCGTACAAGATGGCGGGCCTTCCCCCTTTTTCACGGGAGTTTCATATTCAAAAACGAGCTCTGCATTTTCACTAAAAGGAAGTAGTCCTTTTAATAAATCATTATTGCCATAAGCTAATTCAATCAACGGAATAGTTGAACGATATGGTGAGGCAAACTCTTTACACCCATAATTTGAAATCAATTCTTCTTTCGAATTAATCACATTTTGTTTGTACTTTACTATCATAATACGAGAACTGTGTTATTTCTTATACAACATTAACGCTTCCTGCAATTCTTCCTGCACTCGCTCCCTCAAACTTTTCGGCTCTAAGACTTCGATTTGTTTGCCGCGTTTGAGCAGTTCCTGAATGAAATCGGGGGTTATTCGAAGGGTGTATTTGAAATCGACGTAGGTGTCGGTTTGGGCAACTTCGGTTTGCGATTGGTGCAGCGGCAAGGCGCGCAAATAGCACCAAAGTTTGTCGTACGTCCGCAGACGGACATCCTCTAATGGTAGATTATCATCGACATAAATGCCCGAATAAAACTGGTAAAAGGCTTCGGGCGAGAAATCGTCGGCGGGATAGACAAATGGCTCGTCGGTTACGGTGAGGCTCTGCATCCGATTGAGGGCGAAATGCAGCAAGGCCGCCCGCTGCTCGGAATAGCCAAGCAGATACCAATGCTGGTGGAACAAACGAATGCAATAGGGGCTTACGATATGTACTGATTTATTTTCTTCCTGATACGATTGGTATGTGATTTCAACCTTTCGGCTCCGTTTCATTGCATCGATAATGAACGACAAATATTCTGGACTTTCGGGAATATCCTCATACACAATGCGTTCCTTTATCTGCTCGCCAGCCTGCACAAGGTTCGATGCACAAAACGTGTTCAGCAGCCACTGACGGCTTGGGTTTCTCTTGAATTCATTGAAATTAGCAATGTAATAGAGATAGCCATGGTGGGTGTCGCACGCCACCTCAACATCAAACATCTTTTCCAAATCCTTCTTATATTGGTGGAAGGTGCGTTTGGGCAGCTTGCAATTAAAATCCAACTCCCAATTCGAACTGATATCCTCGAAAGAAATCTTTTTGGCCAGTAGTAACGTGTTCAGCAGCCACAGATAGCGGTTGTAATAACTTCCTTTCGACATATTTTGCTGTTTTATTTGGATTTATGCGATGCCTCACCGCTGCCAAAGCACAAAATCGGGGCGAAGAATGAAGGTGAAGGCGTAAGTGTAGTCGAACGCCGAATTTTTGATGTCGTAGTAACCGACAGCCGTCAAAGCGGCTGTGAAATAGTCGGTTATGTCTTTGGCAAGATTCAATTCACCTGTGAGCATACTGCGTTTTTGCTGGTCGGTGGTGCCGTCGTACGACTTGCACATATACATCGGGTTACCTTGTTGGGCGATGAAACTGTCGGCAAGCCAATAGCCAACTGAAAGGCTGCTCTTCCCGTGCATCAGCCTGACATCGGACAACCAACCCCAACCACTCTGGTAGAGACTTTCGGGCGTGGGCGAATTGTCTTTGTAACCAATCACTTGCGATGACGCGCCAATGCCGCTTACGAAACCGCTGGTGTGGTGAGTGAGCCGCGCGCCGCCCGAGACGTAGTAGAACAGCCGCATCGGGGTGGTGTCGGTGTCAATCTGCCCACCACGGTGGAAAATGGTAAACGAAGCGGGCAACTCAACTTCGAGAGCATCGGTCTGCAAAGCCTTCCAACCAACCGACAGGCCGCCGTAAATCTGCTCTTTCTTGTTGTCGCCGTGGAAGATAAAGTCCTGCCAATCGACCCACACATCAGTAAAAAGGCGGCTGGTGTTGTACACAATCTGCATACCGTTCTCGTAGTTGTTGGTGAGTTGGCGCTCGCGGAACATAATGGGTTCGGGCAGGCGGTGGAACGACGCGCCTTCGATGGTGCCCATCGTAACGGCAAGTTTGTCGGTGTGCCAAGTGACGGAATAGACTGGCAGACAGTCGGTAAACTTGTCGAGACCCGAATATTTGGTGAGCCGCACACCCGCCTTCGCCTTTATGTTTGGCGAAAAATGGTACTCGAGCGCTGGCTGCAGATTGTAGCCAATGAGGGTGTAGCCTTCAACTATCGGACCAAAGAACTCGTTGTTCCAAAGGAAGTTATAGTTGTCAATGGTCAGGTGCAACGCCACCGAATCGGTCTTCAGCAACCGCTCAACATCGGCTTCAGCGGAAAAGTATTGAGCGGTGGTGGCGAGAGGGGCGAGAAGAATCGGCAAAACAGCCACGATAATGTTGAATGTTCGTTTCATATCATATACGCTTTTGTTCAATCTTTCAGATTGTTTCCTGTTCCTGTTTCTTACCACGGATTGCGCTTCGCTTATCCGCGGTTATGCAGATTTTGTCCTTCGGACAAGTCTTTTATCAGTTCAACTTTGCTTATTATTCCAAATATAATGTTCAATCTTTCAGATTGTTTCCTTTTCCTGTTCTTACCACGGATTACGCTTCGCTCATCCGCGGTTATGCAGATTTTGTCCTTCGGACAATGCATTTCAGTTTTACTTATACCGTTTAATCCTTCTGATAGACATTCAAAAATGCATCTGAAAGATGCGATTTGCATAACCGGCAGTAAGCGAAGCGCAACTGCCGGCCTACAACCCACAAAGAAAAACACTCTGAAAGAGTGAACCTAATCTTTCAGGAAATATTTCTCATCTATCTGGATTCCACTTTCTTCAATAAAACGTCTGTACTCATCTTCAAAGGTTTCCGCCTTATGGTGTTCCTTTTGATTTTTAATATAATTAATGACGGTTTCCTTTTCTTTCAAACTATATGTAAACGCAGCATATCCTTCGGCCCAACCTTGAAAATCGGGAAATTCAGATTTTGTCTTAAGCCACTTACTTGTCGCGATTTTCAACTCTTGCATAAAAGACGCCACAGACAGCATCGGTGGCAAATCAACGAGCATATGAATATGATTCGGCATTCCGCCAATTCTGTATAAAACGGCATTTTTATTATTCACGAATCCCAATATGTAGGCATATAAATCTTTCTCGTGAGATTCGGGAATGGTATTCAAACTGCATTTTGTGCGGAAAACAATGTGGTATAAAAAGCGAGTGTAACTCATTGTGTAATTGTTTTATGTTCAATCTTTCAGATTGTTTCCTTTTCCTGTTCTTACCACGGATTACGCTTCGCTCATCCGCGGTTATGCAGATTTTGTCCTTCGGACAAGTCTTTTATTTGTTCAACTTTGGTTATTATCCATTCCAAATATAATGTTCAATCTCTCTGATTGTTCCTTTTTCCTGTTTCTTACCACGTCCCGATAGCTATCGGGGTGCGCTTCGCATATCCGCGGTTATGCGGATTTTGTCCTTCGGACAAGTCTTTTATTTGTTCAACTTTGTTTATTATCCATTCCAAATATAATGTTCAATCTCTCTGATTGTTCCTTTTTCCTGT
>CAMKOM010000034.1 GCA_946414435.1 uncultured Bacteroidota bacterium | reverse complement strand
CACTGCACTCGGACCGAGTGGACCGCGCCAGCCTTATATCGGTGGGCGCCAGCGCTGGTGTTATTTGGGATTTCTGGCTCGCTCATTACAAGACAAAACCGAAATTCTAATTGAGTGGCAATCAGCATAAAACGGGCCTTTTACAAGGCCCGTTTTTTTATAAAAAACGATATATCAAATAAAAAACGTCGCCAACTAACCCACAATTGATTGTGAATCCTGCCGACTAAACAATTTAACGCCTAGCGGTTAATAAGTTATGTTGAAAGACCGCTGTTCAAGCCATTAAATGCCCTTACTTCGGACATATTTTTATGATTAATCATATTTTTGAACAACTATGTCGAATTGCAGCAAAATACTGATGGCAACCGCACTTGCGGGACTCACCGCATGCGTTCCATCGAAACAGTTTCAGGAATTGAAAGAGAAAAACGTGGCCATCTGCAACGAACGTGACTCTATCAAAAGCCTAAATGAAGACCTTACCGTGCAAACGACCGAACTCGAGGCCAAAGTTGAGGAACTGAACAAAAAACTCGAGAAAGAGGCCAGCACCAAAACCACCATCCGCGACTCGGCGCAGTTCTATAAAAAGCAGTACAAGGTGTTCAAAACAATGTACGACGACTTGAGCGACGAGACCGACAAGCAGACAACAAGCAATGAAGCCGAGCTACGCCAGTTGATGGCCGACCTTCAGGTGTCGAAACAGGATTTGCTTGAGAAGGAGCGCGACCTGAAAGCCAAACAGCAGGAACTTGAGGAGCGCGACGCCATTCTGGTGGCTCTCGACTCGAGCCTCAACGCACAGCGTCGCGAGTTGGCCGAGAAAAACCGCCGTGTACAAGAATTGGAAAATATTTTGAATCAAAAAGATTCATCGGTTAGGGCGCTGAAGCAGAAAATCAGCCAAGCTTTGCTGGGATTCGAGGACAAGGGCCTAACCGTGGAACAGCGCAACGGCAAGGTTTACGTCACGATGGATGAGAAACTGCTCTTCAAATCGGGCAAGTGGGACGTTGATCCCAAAGGACAGTCAGCAATCAAGCAGATTGCAGGCGTTCTGGCCAATAATACCGATGTGAACATCTTGATTGAAGGCCACACCGACGACGTGCCGATGAAAGGCACCGGCGATATTCAAGACAATTGGGATTTGAGTGCCAAGCGCGCCACTGCCATAGTCAAGTTACTCATCGCCGACGGCAAAATCAACCCGAAGCGTGTATCGGCTGCAGGTCGTTCGCAATACGCGCCAATTGACCCTGCCAAAACCGCCGAGGCCCGCGCCAAAAACCGCCGCACCGAAATCATTCTGACACCAAAACTCGACGAGATTTTCCGTATTTTGGAAACGAATTAACGTGATGCATTTTACGATTCACCGATTAAACAGTTAAACAATTAAACCTCAACAATATGGACTTTCTGAAAAACTTTCCGATGCCATTCAAAGCCGCCGATGTCGAGCAAAAGGTTTTCGAGGCCAAACAGCGCTCAAAACAATTGTTTGACGTTGAGCACCTCAAACTCGCTCTGAGCCTTATCGATTTGACAACCCTCAACTCGGTTGACACACAGGCCAAAGGCGCCCATTTTGCCGAAAATGTCAATAATTTCAAAAGCAACTTCCCCGACTTGCCCAATGTGGCAGCCATATGCGTCTATCCGTCACTGGTGAAGACGGTGGCCACAACACTCAAATGCGAAGGCGTGGGCGTGGCGTCGGTAGCGGCTTGCTTCCCTGCGTCGCAGTCGTTTATCGAGGTCAAGGCGCTCGAGTGCAAAATGGCAGTTGAAGCCGGTGCCACCGACATTGACATTGTGATTTCGCAAGGCGCGTGGTTAGCCGACGATGTACAAACCGTTTTCGACGAGATTTGCGCCATCCGCAAGGCCGTGGGCAACGCGCATCTGAAGGTGATTCTTGAGACGGGTGTTCTGCGCTCGCCCGAGGATATCTGGAACGCCAGCATTGTGGCTATGGAGGCCGGTGCCGATTTCATCAAAACATCGACAGGCAAACTCGAGCCTGCCGCCACTCCCGAGGCAATCTACGTAATGTGCGAGGCCATCAAAGCCTACGCCGCAAAAACAGGCCGCAAGGTTGGCATCAAACCTGCCGGCGGAATGACCGTCTCGGAGGATGCTCTACTCTATATGGCTATTGTTGAGAGCGTTTTGGGTACCGGCTGGCTCAACAACCATATGTTCCGTTTGGGTGCCAGCCGTATGGCAAACAACATTCTGTCAGACATTGTAAGCATCGAGTCGGGCAAAGTGCAAACAGTTAAATATTTTTAAAGAAACAATCGCCTTCTACCTAAAACTGACTTCTTCAGGAACGAAAGATAGGTAGAAAAGCATCAATACTCAAAAAACAACCGCCGTAGGTGCGACACAAAAAGTGAATGTCGCGTACCTACGGCTCGTCGTATAATGTTGCCCACATTTTCGTCCTTACGGGGACTTATTGGGGCTCCAATTCATTATTCTTCCAATCTCTTTTTAAGATTTTTCTCCGAAACTTTTCTAAATGAGGGATTCCTCGTTATTATCGTTGCCGCATACAGAGAAAAGCACCGTGAGTGCCGGATCATAATATGTATATGGATGTTATTTGCAAAAATGCCGAGGTTGGAAATCTGATTATTTACCCAAACCAAAAACGCCAAGCTTCGTCCGATTAGTAGTTCCCTACATACGAAACCACAGCGGCAGCGCAGCCTTCTTTGCCTTCGGCAAACGACAGTGATAGATAGTAAACTTGCGTTTTACCACAGAAAAAGTCAAAACTAGTGTATGACATACCATCTGACTCATCGTAGTTGCTGCCATAGAATTTTGTAAAATCATAAAGTTTTAGAATAATCTGGTCAGTGCAAGCTGAGTCGGCCTTGACTGTGAAACGATAATGCGTACCCTTGTTGAGCAATATCGAGAACTCTTCTTTTTGTTTCTTCGAATTTGTTACAGGTTCAAGTCTCACACGGAAATCTTTCAAATAGGTGGCTTTACCAATAATATCCTTCATCACCTCGTCTTTCAAAGCCATACCGCACTGCGCAGATGATGTTTTTGCACATAAGCACAATGCTATGCACAGACACATTACCGCATACAAATTTTTAATCATTGGTTTACCGATTCCGAACATTATCCAGATTTATTTCGATCGCAAAGGTACAAAAAAGATTTTTGTTTCTTGTTCGCGTTAATTTAAAAAAAGCCCCGCTGTGTGGCGGGGCTTTTCTTGTAACATTGAAACGCTATTCTTCCTCTTTGTGTTCGGCCTCGTAAGCCTTAAGCAACTTCTCCTGAACATCGCTCGGCACTTGGGCGTACTCGGCAAATTTCATTGTGTAGGTTGCACTACCCGATGTCAATGAGCTCAACGATGTCGAGTATTTGTTCAGCTCGGCCAGCGGCACGCGTGCCTGCAGCTTCTCGTAGCCCGATTCGCTGCTCATACCCATAATCATTGCGCGGCGTCCCTGCAGGTCGCTCATCACGTCGCCCATATACTCCGACGGAACAAGCACCTCAACGTCATAAATCGGCTCCATAATCTTCGGACCGGCTGCCTTGAAGGCTTGGCTGAAGGCGTTGCGTCCGGCCAGTTTGAACGAGATTTCGTTCGAGTCAACCGGGTGCATTTTACCATCGTAGATGCAGACGCGGATGTCGCGTGTGTACGAACCCGTCAGCGGGCCCTCCTCCATCTTCTCCATAATACCCTTTTGGATGGCCGGCATAAACCTTGCCTCGATGGCACCGCCCACAATGCAGTTGCAGTAGACGAGCTTTCCGCCCCACGGCAGTGCAATCTCCTCGGTTCCGCGAAGGCTGACCGACCAGTCTTTGCCATCAATCTTGTAGGTCGACGGGGCAGGCATTCCCTCGGTGTACGGCTCAATAATCATATGCACCTCGCCAAACTGTCCGGCGCCGCCCGACTGTTTCTTGTGGCGGTAGTCGGCTTGTGCGGGCTTGGTGATGGTTTCGCGGTACGGAATCTTCGGGTCGATGAACTGCACTTTCAATCCGTGCAGGTTCTCGAGCTGCCATTTCAATGAATTGATGTGGAACTCTCCCTGTCCGTAAACAATGGTCTGTTTCAGTTCCTTCGAATATTCGACAACAATGCTCGGGTCCTCTTGCGATTTGCGGACGAGCAAGTCTCCCAACTTCTCCTCTTCCGATGCGTCAACCGGTTTAATGGCTGTGCGGAAACGCGGATCAGGCATTTGGATTGCCGGATAAGTCCAGTCCAAATCCTTGTCGTTCAGTGTATGATTTGTTTTTGTCTCTTTCAGTTTCACCATTGCGCCAATATCGCCGGCCACCATCTCGGTGAGTTTCTCGCGGTTCTTGCCTGCAGGCGAGAAGAACTGCGACAGACGCTCTTTGGCGTTCTTGTTGGTGTTCACAAGGTCCATACCTTCGGTGATTTTTCCCGACATAACTTTGAAGTATAGAACCTCGCCCACGTGCTCCTCGACGGTTGTCTTGAAGACGAAGACCGATGTCTTGCCATTCGGGTCGCACTTAACCTCATTACCCTCCGAGTTGACGGGTGCCGGCATTTCGGTCGGGTTCGGAGCCACGTTGCCCACAAACTCCATCATACGACGAATGCCCATATCTTTCTTGCCTGCAACGCAGAACACCGGGAACATTCCGCGGCTGATGATTCCGGCGCGGATTCCGGCACGCATCTGGTCCTCGTCAAGCGAACCTTCGTCGAAGAATTTCTCCATCAACGAGTCATCGTTTTCGGCTGCGGCCTCAATCAGTTTCTGGTTCAGGTCTTTAGCCTTGTCCATTTGATCGGCCGGGATTTCGAGCACCTCCGGCACACCACCCTCTGGTTTCCAGCGGTACATCTTCATTTTCAGCACGTCAACCATCTCGTTGTAGCCTGTACCGGGGTTGATTGGGTACTGAACAATAGCCACCTTGTTGCCGTAGAGAGCGTGCAACTCCTCAATAGTCTTGTCGAAGTTGGCCTTTTCGTGGTCGAGTTGGTTCACGGCAATCAGCATAGATGTGTTCAGGCGGTTGCAGTGACGCGAAATGGTCTGCGTGCCCACCTCAACACCCTTCGACGAATTGATGACCATAATGGCGGCATCGGTTACGGCGAGCGACGATATTACTCCGCCCACAAAATCGTCAAGTCCCGGGGTGTCGATAATGTTCAGCTTCTTGTTGTTGAACTCGACGTGCAGAACTGTCGAATAGACCGAACGCCCCTGCTCGTGCTCGATGGCGTTGTAGTCCGACACTGTGTTTTGACTTTCGATGTCACCGCGGCGCGATATCACTCCGGCTTCAAACATCATAGCTTCGGCCAGAGTGGTTTTCCCGGAGCCGGCCGCACCAATTAAGGAGAGATTCTTGATCTCATTAGGTTGATACACTTTCATTGTGTTTGTGGTATTAGTTAAACAAAAAAAGTTTCCAACGGAACGCAAAAAAACTGTTCCGCAAACCGCCCCGCCATCACTTGTCCGCTTCCGCCAACCTCTCAGCCGGACGTTCCCCAGAACAAAGCTAAAGTTATAGCAATTTTTTTTTAATTCCGATATGGTTTTTGAAAAATAATTACAAAAAAAGCCTTCCGCAAAATGGCAGAAGGCTTTTTTTTATACAAAACAAAGTGGCATCAAACCACCATAATGTCAGCCTCTTTCTTCTTAATCAGCTCGTCAATTTTGGCAATATAGCTGTCGGTGAGTTTTTGCATCGAATCCTCGGCATCCTTTGCCAAATCTTCGGCCAGACCGTCTTTCTTCATCTTCTTGAAAGCCTCGTTTGAGTCTTTGCGCACGTTGCGGATGATGATTTTTGTGTTCTCGCCTTCCGATTTAGCCTGCTTCACAAGGTCGCGGCGGCGCTCCTCGGTGAGTGGCGGAACGGCAATGATTATCGACTCGCCGTTGTTGGTGGGGTTGAAGCCTAGATTCGACACCATAATGGCCTTCTCAATCACCTCGAACATCTTCTTTTCCCACGGTTGGATTTTGATGGTGCGGGCGTCGGGAACGGTTACGTTCGAAACCTGCGACAGGCTCATCTGCGAGCCGTAGTAGTCAACCATCACATTGTCAAGTACCCTTACATCGGCCTTGCCGGCACGAATATGGGCGATTGAATCTTCAAGAAAATCAACAGCCTTTGCCATTTGCTCTTTGGCCTTGTCGATTTGTTTTTTTACGTCTTCCTGTGTCATAGCCGTATGTATTAAATAGTTACTAATGTTCCGATGTTTTCGCCCTTCACCACTTTAATCAGGTTGCCGGGCTTGTCCATATTGAAGACCACGATTGGCAGATTGTTCTCTTTGCACATTGTGGTAGCGGTCAGATCCATCACTTTCAGGCCGCGGTTGTAGATTTCGTCGTAGGTGATGGTGTCGAATTTGGTTGCCGATGGGTCTTTTTCGGGGTCGGCAGTGTAGATGCCGTCGACGCGGGTGCCCTTGAGCATCACGTCGGCCTCAATCTCAATGCCGCGCAGCGATGAGCCGGTGTCGGTGGTGAAGTACGGGTTGCCCGTTCCGGCCGAGAAAATGGCCACTTCGCCGTTGTTCAGGGCCTCGATGGCTTTCGGCTTCGAGTAGAGCTCGCCAATAGGTTCCATCCGGATGGCCGTGAGGACACGCGCCTTTTGGCCGATACTTTCCAATGCCGAGCAGAGCGCCATTGCGTTTATCACCGTGGCCAGCATTCCCATCTGGTCGCCCTTGTAGCGGTCGAATCCTTTCGAAGCGCCGCTCAGACCGCGGAAGATGTTGCCGCCGCCAATCACAATGCCTATCTGCACGCCCAGGTCGGCAATCTCCTTAATCTGTTTTGCATACTCGCCCAAACGTTGCGGGTCGATGCCGTAGCCTTGTGCGCCCATCAGCGATTCACCACTGAGTTTCAATAATATACGTTTGTATTTCGCCATAATTCGTTTTTGATTTTTGACAATTCAAATATGGGCTAAAGTTAGCGGATTTCCAATGCGTTCGATAAGTTTGTTTTATCCGCATACTTGCAACTGGAAAATATTCCCCACAACAAACAGCAATATATAAGCCGTAAGGCCGGCTATGAGCGGCGTGGCAATCCAACCCAAAACAATGTTGAACAAAATCTTGTATTTGATGCTTCGCCCGCCCTTTAGCAGACCGATGCCCACAATTGAGCCTATGACAACCTGCGTGCTCGACACCGGTACTTGCGGAATGCGCCCCAAGCCAAGGCTGGCAATGGCGTCGGACAGTCCTTTCGACGAGAAGATGAACAGCACCAGACTCTGCGCCAGCACCACCACCATCGCCGTCTCGGCCGAGAGTGGCATAAGGTCGTTGCCCACAACCTTCATAGTGCGCTGTGAGTAGGTGAAAATGCCCACCGAAATGGCCATCGCACCAAGGAAGAACAGTTGCTGGCTGCTCGACAGTGTCAGTGGTCCGATGCTCAGCGCGGGCAGACTGACGGCGTTCACAAACACGCCCATCACGTTTACTATGTTGTTGGCACCCAAACTGTAAGCACCAAAAGCGCCTATGAGCAAAAGCAGAATCTTCAGCACGGTGTGCTTCCAGAGCAGGTGTAAATGTAGGCGTTTAAAGGCTTCGTGGACAATCAGATACAAAATAACAGCAAACACCCCGCCAAGCAGCATTCCCACCACCCACGATGATGCAATTTTGCCCAGCAGAACGGTATCGGTTGAGCGTCCTGCAAAAAAGTTCCACCCGATGATGGCGCCCACAATGGCCTGCGATGTTGAGACAATCAGGCTCGATTTCACCATCATGAAAATGGCGAGTGCCGACGCCAGCGCAACGGTGAACGCGCCAGCCAACTGGTCGATGGTGCCAAGACGGCCCAGAGTGTCGGCTCCGCCTTCGCCCTGAAAGGTTGCACCGATAATCACAAAGATGCTCGCCACAATGGCTGCCGTGCGGAACCGCACCATACGCGTGCCCACCGCCGAGCCAAAAATGTTGGCTGCGTCGTTGGCGCCAAGGCTCCAGCCCAGAAACAGTCCGCTCGACAGAAAAAGCAACAGCATATCAGAGCATCACTTTGATTATCAGCAATGAAAGAATATCGGCCACATCTTCGGCAGCATCGCTCAACTGCTCCACATGGCGTGTGAAATAGCGCAACTGCTCCTGCTGTGCAAGGTCGATGCCTAGCGTCTGCTGGAATATGACGCGCCGCAGGTCGTTGGCCGCGCGGTCGCTCTCGCGCTCATAGAAGTAGATTTTGTTGATGTGCTCCTTGGCCGATTCGGGTGCGGTGAAGAACACCCGTACCGCAGCAACGGCTTCCATAGTGGCTTCGGCCGACATCTCATTAAGACTCTTGAAATCGGCCTTGATGGTGTCGGGCATCTGCGGCCTTTCGACACTGAACTGCTGCAGCACGTATTTGGCCTTGTCCAGAAGGTCGTCGGTCTTGTCGAGAAGGTGCAGCACATCGCTGGCAAACTGCGGTAGCAGCGAGTGCACCAGAAAATCGTTCTCAATGCCGCGCTGAAGATTATCGGCTGCCGACTCCTTCTCCTCAACCAGTCGCAGGCGCGTCTCGAAATCGGATTCGCGGCCGTCGGTGTAGTTGTTCACGGCTTCGCGGAAGAGCAGCAGGCCGTTCTCAATCTCGTTGATAAAATTGTCGATTTGGCGAATGACCGCACCCGCCGTTTTCAAAATTCCTTTCATGACTCTGTGTGTTATTCCGATGTCTAAAGTAGAAAAGTTTTTGGTTCGGGCAAAAAAACGAAGGGACGGAAAAATCCGCCCCAAAACGTTTTTATATCTAACCGATTTTCTCGCAAGCGAGAATTATTATTTCTAACCAAACGCATCCAAACAGAAACCAAAATATGTTTGGATATATTTGGGTTAGTTTGGTTAGAGCCCCAAAATCGCCCCGAAGGGGCTGAAACCTACAGCCCAAGGCAGCGCCTTGGGGAACGATTGCCGCCAATGAAGCTTCGCCCTGAAGGGGCAAAAGAATGGTTGTTACATAATCAAATTATCTGTTGCCCTTACAGGGCGCTTTTTTCCTTGGTTCGCGTCACCCAAGGCGCCGCTTCGCTTGCCTTGGGCTATGTGTGAATTGCCCCTTCGGGGCGCCACCTTTGGATAAATTTGGGTCAGTTTGGTTAGAGATTGTTTTTGCTCTAACCGATTCAAGCCGATTGAAACCGATTTTTCTCGCAAGCGAGAATTAGGTGGGATGCGCCCTGTCGGGCGGAAATTGATAGAAAATTATAGATAACGCCTGAAAGGCGATAATAATCATAACCGTATGCAAGCGCAGCGCAGCTTACGGCACGTTGCGGAAAAAGAAACTCGCCTGAAAGGCGATACTATTATGTTGTTCCGCCTTTCAGGCGGTTGCCGTGTTTCGATGTATTCCGTAGGTTTCGCTTCGCTCAACCCACGGTTATTATTGTTGCCGCCTTTCAGGCGGAAATTGATAGAAATTTTAAAGACAAAATCTTTAATGACCACCGTCCATTTTCAATTTTCAATTGTCCATTGTTTTTACCTGTTCGACGACGCCCTGACAATCAGCATTGCCGGCACAGCATACAACGGCAGGTTTATCATCTGTTGTTGCTGTTTGTAGGGCAGCATCGAGAAACGGATGGCCGATATTTCGGGGTTGTTCGCCAAGAATTTGCTCAACGAATTGGCTCTGACATTTCCGCCGGCCTTAACTTCAATGGGCAACAGTTTGGCGTTGTGCTGAATCAAAAAATCGATTTCAAGGCGTGAATCACCGGTTTTATGATAGAATATTGGTGAAATTCCACAACTTTTCATCTCTTGCAGCACATATTGTTCTGTCATGCCACCTTTGTACTCGGTAAAAATTTGATTGTCAACAATCACTTGTTCCGCATCGATATTGGCCATAGCGCCCAAGAGCCCGATGTCGAGCAGATATAGTTTGAAGGCCGTAAGTTCTTCATAGACGGCGAGCGGAAGCGCCGGTTTTGTGCAGCATGGCACTTTGATGACCAATCCGGCATCGGCCAACCAGCTGATTGCCAACTCGAAATCGGCCGAACGTGCGCCTTTGCGAAGCGCGCCAAAAACAAATTTTCGATTCTCTTTGAAAAGTTGTGAAGCAATTGATTTCCAAACCAATCGAATGCGTGCAACCAAATCGGTGGGGGCGTGTTTAGAGAAATCGTGTTCATAGCCGCTCAAAATCTCTTTTTGAATCCGCCGAACATCTTGGAAACCACCCGTTTCTGCATATTTTGCAACAACCTCCGGCATTCCGCCAACGTAATAATACTGCTGTAGCAAATCGATGAATTTTTCGTGTAATAGGCTGATTGTTTGAAAGTCGCCATCGCACAACAATTTGTATTTTTCATCTTCTCCAATTGCCAACAGAAATTCGCTGAAACTCATAGGGAAAACATCAATCTGATTCACCTTGCCCACCGGAAATGAAACTCCTGCGTGCATCGATATGCCTAAAAGTGAACCGGCCACGGCAATATGGTACCCAGGTGCATCTTCGCAGAAGTATTTCAGAGCTTCGATGGCTAATGGGACTTCCTGTACTTCGTCGAGAATTATGAGTGTGTCGCCTTCGCTGATATCGGTTTTCGAAATGGCTGATAAAGCCTTTATTATCCGTGGAATATCAAAATCGCGTGCGAAAATCTCGCTCACAACCGGATTTTTGCGACATACCACATACGCTTCTTTTTTGTATTCGCGTCGGGCAAATTCATGCAAAAGCCAAGTCTTGCCAACCTGTCTTGCCCCATTCAAAATCAATGGCTTCCGGTTAGGGGTGTTTTTCCATTCTGTAAGTTTTTGTAAAACAAAGCGTTCCATAATTAAAAACACATTTTTCGACACATATTTTTAATGCAAAAATACATTTTTCTGCATATATTTCGGCCTTAGACATACATTTTTCTGCACATATTTTAGCCTTAGACATACATTTTTCTGCACATATTTCGGCCTTAGGCATACATTTTTCGACACATGATGTTTTAATTGAAATTTTTCTACCCCTATAAAACACGTAGAGACGGTGCATGCACCGTCTCTACAATGATTATCAAATTTTTAAACAAATCTTATTTCACCATAACCCGTTTCGCGGTATTGCCAACCTTCACAATGTAAACGCCGGCGTTGTTCATGCGGATTTCGGTGCGCGAATTGTTGCCAATATTGCGTTCAACCAGGCGCCCCATTGCGTCGTAAACATAAATCTCGGCATCGGCATTCTCAACCACAATCACATTTTGGTATGCGTAGATGTTGACTGCGTTGGCTGCATCCTCGTCAATAGCTGTGTTGTCGTCTTCCTTGCTTACGGTTACGTTGAACGTTGTGGTGAGCGTTGAGCTGACGCTCTCGAATGTTATAGTCAGCTTCTGCTCGCCAACCTTTTGGCTGTCGAAGCCACTAACCCAGCCGGCCAGAATCTCGAAATCCTCAGTCGATTTGTCGGTGTAGCCGATGGTGATTTTGCCACCCTTCACATCGAGCGCTTCGCCCTGCTTGTACTCAACCTTGTTAGGTTTCGATGCCAGCTTGATTGACTCTGCCAGAATCTGCGGCACATTAACTGTGGTGCGGCTCAACTCAACACGGCAAACCGAGCAATACACAACCGAGTCGTAAGAGCCTGCAGCGGTGCGTGTTGCGGCAACAACATTCTCAAACACTACGCTGTCGGCTTTGTGGCCGGCAGGTATAACTTCTTGTGCCACAAGCACGGTATGGCAAACCGAACAATGCTTACCTTCGGTCTTGCCTGCTGCGGTACAGGTTGCAGCCACGGCGGCGTCTGCAACCTCGGTGTGGCCTTGGGCTGCAATGGTATCTGAGTTATACGTGTAATCGCACACAGTGCAGCTATGAGTTGTGAAGCCAATTTCAGTGCAGGTTGGGGCGGTGACAGCCGTGCTGTAGCTGTGGCCGGTGGCGGCAATTTCTTGTTGTGCGACAAATACACGTCCACAATTTGAGCAATGCACGCCTTCGGTTAATCCTGTTTCAGTGCAAGTTGGCGAAACAGCCTGGTCGGTTTCTTTATTATGCCCTTTATATACACTAAATCCGCCAAAATATTCTGATGTATAATTTTCCGGAACACATACTTTAACCGAACTGTTAACACTTTTAAAAGCATCCGTTCCTATAGTGGGTGCGCGTGTTCCATCGTAAACTATAGAAGTCAGGCCGCTGCAATTATAGAACGCATAGCTGCCAATGCTTGTAACAGAATTGGGGATATTGACAGATGTCAGATTGCTACAAAAACCGAACGCCTCGTTACCGATGCTTGTAACTGAATTGGGAATGGTATATGTTCCCGTTTTACCTGCAGGGTAACATACAATAGTTGTCTTGTCTTTATTGAACAAAACACCGTTTTCGGATGTATATTTTGTGTTGGCACTTTCCACATTTATTTCTGTCAATTTGCTGCAACTTGAGAACGCACCATTGCCAATGCTTGTAACCGAATTGCTGATGGTGACTGATGTCAGGCCGCTGCAATATTGGAACGCACCATTGCCAATGCTTGTAACCGAATTGGGAATGGTGACGGATGTCAGGCCGCTGCAACCTGAGAACGCATAGCTGCTAATGCTTGTAACTGAACTAGGAATGTTGACTGATATCAAGCCGATGCAACCTGAGAACGCATAGCTGCTAATGCTTGTAACTGAACTAGGAATGTTGACTGATGTTAGACATCGGCAATAACTGAACGCACCTTCGCAAATGCGTGTAACCGAATTGGGAATGGAGACTGAAGTCAGGCCGCTGCAATATTTGAACGCAATTGCATCAATGGTTGTAACCGAATTGGGGATGGTGACTGAAGTCAGGCTGCTGCAATATTCAAACGCACATACACCAATGGATGTAACCGAATTGCCTATGGTGACTGATGTAAGACCGCTACAACCACGGAACGCCGACTCTCCAATACTTGTAACTGAATTGGGTATGCTAACTGATGTCAGGTTACAGCAATTATAGAACGCAAAATTGCCAATGGTTCTAACCAAATTTGGAATAACCACATTGCCTCCATTTCCTATATAGGCGGTAAGATTTTTTTTTGCATTATCTGAATATATAAAATCGCCATCGATTATACCATTAACAGTTAATGCGCCCCAAGGTTTCCCGGTAGCACTGTCTCCATAAACAATGTTTTTTACACAAAGAAATGCATTTTTGCCAATGGTTGTATACGATTGGGGTATTGTGACTGATGTCAAGCATATGCAACCAAAAAACGCGTAGTCGCCAATGGTTCTAACCGAATTTGGAATGGTATATGCTCCTGTTTTGCCTGCAGGGCAACATACAATGGCCACCTTTTTTTTATCAAACAGGACTCCGTCTTCGGATGCATATTTTGTGTTGGCACTTTCCACATTTATTTCTGCCAATTTGCTACAACCAACTAATGCACAGTCGCCAATGCTTGTAACCGAGTTGGGGATGGTGACTGATGTTATGCCGTTGCAACATTCAAACGCATATTCGCCGATGCTTGTAACCGAATTTGGAATGGTATATGTTCCTATTTTACCTGCAGGATAGCGTACAATAGTTGTTTTTCCCTTATTAAACAAAACACCGTTTTCGGACTCATATTGTTTGTTGGAACTTTCTACATTTATTTCTGTCAAACTGTAGCAATCTTCGAACGCAAATGCACCAATGGTTGTAACCGAATTGGGTATGGTGACTGATGTCACGTCGTTGCAATCAAAAAACGCATTACGGTCTAATGCTGTAACCGCATACTTTACACCTTCATTTTCAACTTCCGCAGGAATCACAAGGTCGCCATCGGGTTTATTATATTGGGATATTTGTCCGACAGAAACAGTATTAGCACCAGTAATGGTATACATCAGGTTGCCAATTGTGAAACTGCCAGCCATAGCCTGCCCAGTGAGCATTATGGCAAAGCATAAAGTTAAAAAGCGTTTCATTTGAATAGTTTATATGGTTGCTAAATTTTTAGTTTTTCAAAAATAGAAATGTTAGGCGAACATGTGAAAAATTTTTTCCATCAATGCGCCTCCAGCCAATTCTTCCCAATGCCCACCTCTGCAGTCAGCGGAATGCTCAGGCTGATGGCCGATTCCATCTCGTTTTTCACCAGTTGGCTCAGAGCCTCGGTCTCGCCAGGCGCCACGTCAAACACAAGTTCGTCGTGAACTTGCATCACCATTGCCGATTTCAGGCCTTGCTCGGCCATTTCGCGGTGGATGTTTATCATCGCAATCTTGATGATGTCGGCGGCAGTGCCCTGAATGGGCGCGTTAATGGCGTTCCGCTCGGCGGCGCTGCGCACAAGGCTGTTGGCCGACTGCAGGTCGGGCAGATAGCGGCGGCGGTGGCAGAGTGTCTCGGTGTAGCCCACGTTTCGCGCTGTGGCGATGCTCTTGTCCATATAATCTTTCACGCCTGGAAAACTGGCGAAATAGTTGTCGATAATCTCCTTCGCCTCCGACACTTTGATGCCCGTGTTCTGCGCCAGCCCGAACGACGAGATGCCGTAGATGATGCCGAAGTTTGCGCTCTTGGCCTTGCGCCGCTGCTCGCGCGTGACGCTCTCTACTGGCTCGTGGAAAAGCCGTGCCGCGGTGGCAGCGTGAATGTCCTGATTGGCACGGAAAGCCTCAATCATTGCCGCGTCCTGACTCAGATGAGCCATCAGCCGCAACTCAATTTGCGAGTAGTCGGCGGCCATAATGCAGCCGTCGGTGTGAGTGGGCACAAACGCCATCCGCACCTTGCGCCCCTGCTCCTCGCGCACGGGAATGTTCTGCAGGTTGGGATTTGTCGAACTCAGGCGGCCAGTGGCTGTAATGGTCTGATTATAAGATGTATGTATTCTCCCAGTTTTGCTGTGAACCATCTGCGGAAGCGCCTCAACATAGGTTGAAAGCAGTTTTTTCAGCGAGCGGTACTCCAGAATCATCGGCACAATGGGGTGCTTGTCGGCGATTTTTTCGAGCACGTCCTCGGCCGTCGAGTACTGCTTGGTCTTGGTTTTGGCGGCCCCGCCGATTTTCAGCCGTTCAAACAGAATCTCGCCCAACTGTTTCGGCGACGAGATGTTGAACGCCATCCCCGCCTCGGTGTGGATTTTCTGCTCCACATCGGCAATGGCGGCGCGCAACTCCACAGCGTAGGCGTTCAGCGCGGCGGTGTCGATTTTCACGCCCGTCCACTCCATATCGGCCAGCACGCTGATGAGCGGCGTCTCAATGTTGAAGAACAAATCAATCATATCCGACTTGCGCAATTCGGCCTCCAGCAAGGGTTTCAGGCGGAAGGCGATGTCGGCGTCCTCGCAGGCGTAGTCGCGCAGCAGCCCGATTTCAACGTTGCGCATTGTGGTCTGCGCGCTTCCGCGACGGCCAATCAGTTCTTCGGTTTTTATTGTGCTGTATTTCAGATACGATTCGGCCAGCAAATCAAGGTTGTGGTGTTGTTCGGGCTGGATGAGATAGTGCGCCACCATTGTGTCGAACAGGCGGCCGCGCACCTCAACGCCGTAGTTTTTCAGCACCAGAATGTCGTATTTCAGATTCTGCCCGATTTTGGCGATGTTCTCATTGCTGAAGAAAGGTTTGAATCTATCGACAACTGCCTGAGCGTCAGCCTGATTCTCGGGCACGGGCACCAGCCAGCCGCTCTTTTCCTTTGTGCTGAACGACATTGCCACCAGTTCGGCGCTGTGAACGTCGAGCGATGTGGTTTCGGTGTCGAAGCAAACTTCTTGGCATTCAAGCAGATGACGCACAAGTTCAGCCTGCTCGTCGGCCGTCTGCGCAATGCGGTAGTCGGGTTTCACATCTTTGATTGTGTCGAGCGTGGGCGCCACGGGCGGATTGTCAAGGTCGAAAAGCGAGCCTTGCCCCGTGCTGTCGGTGCCAAACAGAGTGCCTTGCAGCGGATTGGCGGCCGATTTTGCTGATTGTGAAGTCGTTGGCGATGCTTGGCTGAGCGCTCGTGTGAGCATATTGCGGAATTCCAAATCTGCGAATAGGGTTGTCAATTTGTCTTTATCTGGCTCTTCGCGCTTAAATTCCTCGGCATCAAACTCAACGGGCGCCTGCGTGTTGATGGTGGCCAGCACCTTCGAGAGTTCAATCTGGCTACGGAAGTTCACCATATTCTCCTTCTGCTTGCCCTTCAGTTCGTCGATGTGCTCGTAGATGCCCTCGATTGAGCCAAAATCGGTAATCAGTTTTTCGGCACCCTTCGGGCCCACGCCTGGGCAGCCAGGGATATTGTCCGAAGTGTCACCCATAAGTCCGAGCAAATCAATGATATGGTCGGGTGTGACGGCGAATTTCTCTTTCACCTTGGCGGCGTCCCAAATCTCAACATCGCCACCCGAACGGCCTGGTTTGTAAACAAAAACGCCATCGCGGACAAGTTGCGCGTAATCCTTGTCGGGCGTCATCATATAAACCGTAAACCCTTCGGCCACAGCCTTGTGAGCCAGCGTGCCGATAATGTCGTCAGCCTCAAAACCGTCAACCTGAACCACAGGAATCCGCAGCGCCGCAATCACATCTTTGATGAGCGGAATGGCCTGGCGCATATCCTCGGGCATAGCCTCGCGGTTGGCTTTGTACTCGGCGTACATCTGGTGGCGGAACGTGGGCCCGTGCGGGTCGAAAACCACGCCAATGTGGCTCGGGTTCTCTTTTTGCAGCACTTCGAGCAGCGTGTTGGTAAACCCGAACACCGCCGATGTGTTCACTCCCTTCGAGTTGATTCGCGGACTCTTGATGAAAGCGTAATAGGCCCTGTATGCCAGCGCGTAGGCATCGAGCAGGAAAAGCGTTTTGTCAGCCATTTTGTTTGTTTTTTAGCAGAGCGAAGATAGGATTTTTTGAGTGAATTCCCGCGCTGAAAGCGCAAAACCGCATAGCCCGAAGCAAGCGCAACGACGCCTTGGGTGATGAGCCCACAAAGAAACTGCGCCCTTACATTATAAATTGCTTTACAACTCTATTTTGTTTTGTGACGGAAATTGCCACGTTGCCTAGTGTTTCTGCTCTTTCAAGAACGAAATGTCCATTCTTGGCAACAACCTTTTCAGTTTTAATCAGAATGTCAACGAATTTGCGTTTTTAATGTCAAAAAATTGGCGCCACAATACTAAGCAAAGGTATAAATCTGATAATAAGCATATATAATCCATTGTACCAAATTTTAACCAGACTGCACCGAATTTTTATTTGATCACACCAAATTTTTATTTGCCAAAATGCATCAAAAAATGGCGTTTACTTTTGTATCGTTCAATCAGATTAGTCACTAAAAGAAAGGTTACTGACATAGTAACAAAACAGTCTCCACTACCCCCCCCCCGTGAGACTGTTTTTTTATTGCCAGCCGATAAAAAACGTTAGATGTCTACGTTACAACTCGCCGTTAAGGAACTGTGTGTAGATTTTAGCTTGTTTCTCATATTCAAGCAAGAATCCATCGTGACCATAGACTGACGCCAGAATGCGAAGCACACTGCCTTTGACACCCTTATGGATAATCAGCTGGTCCTCAACTGGGAATAGAATATCGGTGTCAATGCCAATTACAAGCGTGCGCGCTGTGATGCGCCCCAAGGCAGCTTGGAATCCGTCACGGCCGCGGCCCACGTTGTGCGAGTCAAGTGCTTTCGATAGCGTATAGTACGAATAAGCATTGAACCGTGCGGCCAGCTTGTCGCCTTGGTGCTGTTGATACGACACCACGCGAAAATGATCCAGCTTGTCGAGATCATTCGGGTCTTCGGCTTGTGTGCGGTTGAAAGTCTCTCGGTTGCGGTAGCTGATGAGCGCCATCGCCCGTGCCGACCTCATTCCAAGTTCACCGCCCCTCGGGGTGTCGTCGTAGTATGTTTGGTCAGCCAAGATAGCCATACGCTGGGCCTCATTGAAGGCCGACACCCAAGGAGTATTGACTGCCGTGGTGGCCACAAAGAAGGCGTGTTTAATCAGAGGCGGGTTGCTGATAGCCCACTCTATGGCTTGATGTCCGCCAATGGAACAGCCGAGGATTATTTCTATAGAATTAATGCCCAAGTGTTTACGTAGAATTTCATGGCATTTAACCTGATCGCGGACGGTAATGAGTGGAAAATCACGATAATATGGTTTGCCGGTTTTCGGGTTGACACTCAATGGTCCAGTCGTACCATAACACGAGCCTAAGATATTGGCACAGATAATAAAATATTTTGCCGGATCGAAGAATTTGCCCTCTCCTACCATTCCTGGCCACCAATCAATAGGATCGGCATTAGCAGTGTAGGCGTGGCACATCCACACCACATTGCTTTGGTCGGCATTCATGGTACCGTAGGTTACGTAGGCAATGTCTAATTCGTCGAGGTGCTGGCCGCACTCAAGGTCAAGTCCATCGCTGTGATGATAGAATTTAACGTTTTTGCCGCCATCGTGCGACAAGTATTTATCTAAAACTTCCATTTTGTGTCAAATTAAAATCTATTAAACTAAAAACACTGTATTTCAATTGGTTGGATTATAAATACCAATTGCTATGGCTTACAGATGTGCCGTATTTTATATGGGAATCAAATGCGCACCTGCCGGCGCATCGACGATTTTGATGACGCTTCGAAATAAAATTCGATTCTATCGAAAAAATTCTTTTTCATTTTCAATCTGTTATAATTCCCTTGCAGAATATCCCGCTTTAGGGTTAGGTATTAGCACCTTTCCATTTAGAGAAGGTTGCTAGAACTTCATCGAGCCTATTCTCTCCGTTCTTCGATATAACGCCACGGGATAACCCGTGAAATTTGTGCGGCAAATGTAGGTTATTTCCACAAATTCCTAACTATTTTTCTGACAATTCGGCTTTGATTTCCGGTTGCGAGAAGAGATACTTCCAATCGGAAGAGTTTGCGTAATTGGTCGCTTCATTGAATCCTTTGGCAACTGCCCCGCGATAGCTTTCAACCATTTTCTGGCGGTCGCCAATCATCAAGTAATAACGGGCATACATCAGGTCGACATCAGTGTTTTCGGGGTCGACCATTTGGTAAATTTGCAGTTTTTTGAGTGCCTTTTCCTGCCGGTTGTTCAGTATGTCGCTGTTGATGAGCGAGTACGATACCATGCTCAGATAGGCCATTAGACGGTGGCTGGTAAGGCTCACATCCTTGTCCTTACTTGCGATGCTTTTCTCAAAATTGGCAATCTCGTCTTTCCACCAGTCAAGGTCGCGGTTCTCAATCGACCCAATGAACTGGCCGCGCAGCGATACTTCCTTTTCGGCCAGCTCTTGCAGTTTCCGCACCTGGTCGTGATACATGGGGTTGTTGCGCAAATTGTTAAGGAATGCCGTCAGGCGTATGTCGTTGTCAACATCGCCAAACCATCCCTGTATGCGGCCAATCAGTTCCGAGCCTTTCACATACTCGCCCAAAGCCATGCTGTTGTTGGCCGAGTCGCTCAAAGCAGCGTAAACCGATTTCAGCCATTCGCGATCAGCAGGTGCGAATCCTGTACGCATGGCGTTTATTTCCAATGCCTTGATAGCGTTTTCATATTCGCTGGCTGTCGGCCACTCATGTTTGCCGTCGAAGACCAGAGAAGTGAACGGAATACCCATCTTGCTGAAAGCGGCCAGAGTCTGCTGCATGTCGAGATAATTAAAATCTTTGTTGCCGACCATTCCCACAAAGCAAAAAGTCGAATCGGGCTTGATATGAGGCAGAATACTTCCTCCACACGCCACAACGCCCTTAATTTCGGGAATGTTGATACCATACATCATGGCCAACTTTGCACCACCCGAAAAACCCGACAGATAGATGCGATTAGGATCCGATGGATATTGGTTTTCAATTTCATTAATCAGCGCCAACACAATTTTTTCAGTTTCCGATGCAGATTGACCATTGTGCATGTCGTTGCTGCCGATTAGAATGTATTTGTATTCCGATGCAAGACGGGCGTATGCCTCAACAGGTTTCTCGCCTTGTGCGTGCGGGTCGAAGAAGACAATGGTAGGCAGATTCTTTTGACTGGTCTGCGGCATATAGACCGAATAGTGTACCGATGTGTCGGCAACGCACGAACGCACCTCAATGTTTGCTTTGAACGAATCGCCCGGGTTCTTGCTGCAAGAAGCAAAAATGCCGACTGACAGCATGATGGCGAAAGCTGCTATTTTGTTGGTTCCTCTCATTTTCCAATTAAGTTTTTGACGCGCCAAATGTAGCAAAATATTACATCTACATTTCAAACCACCGATGTATTGAATTATTGAATCGATAAATTAGTGCTGCCGGCTCTGGCCGTTACACAATAACCGACAGTTTTTTTAGTGACGACACCGATTATTTATTATTCAACTTATCCACTTATATTTGCGAACAATTTGTGCCTGATGAGAGTATTGTTGCTTTTCGGAATTCTGCTTGCAAGCCTGACCGCGCCGGCGCAGTCGTCGGCCGATGCCGAGATGAAACGGCTGGTGAACTATTGGCGGATGACCGAGAAGAACAAGGCTACCTTCCGGAAACAGTACGAAACCCGCACCGCCCGGTGGACTCAAGACAGCATTCCGGCCAACTTCCACATTCCGGCCGAACTCATCAGCTTCCGCAACGGCACCACCCGCTACTACGCGCTCTACAACGCAAAATACAAGATGGGCGTGGGCTATGTGCCGTCTGACCTGGTGTCGCTCTACGAGCAGGAAGCCTGGCGCGCCTACAAGAAATACGGCATCAACGCGCCGGCGCTGAGCATTGTGCTGGCGCAGCAGTTCACCGAGTCGGCTTTCAACCCCTACATCAAGGGCGACAAGGGGCAGAGCATCGGTCTGCCGCAACTCTACTACAAAACCGCCCGAATGCTCTACCGCACCGACCGCGACACGTGGAAACCGTTTTTCGCCTTCAACCGCAACGGCGAGCATTATTTCCTGAGCAACCGAATGCAGGTGCGCTTCCCGTTTGAGTTTCTGCCAAACGTGAAGGGCTACGACGCCGACCACAAACTCGACGGTCTGAAAAACTACAACGGCTTTGGCGAAGAAGCCTTTGCCTACGCCGAGAAGGTGATGGTGCGCAGCCTGATGTACGAAGAGCTGTTTGCCAAATACAACGCCATCGAGCTCGACTCGACCAACTACCGAGAGAACCTTTTCGCGCTGATAAACCTGAACCTTGTCTGCCGCAACCTGCCCGAGCTGCCCGAAGCAACTATGGACCAGATGTTCCGTAACATCATCTCGGGCATCGACAACGGCCGCATCCGCAAGTCGTTTATCGAGCGCTACTACGTGAACGTGATGGAATCGGACCCGCTCAGCATCGACAGCAAGGTGGAATTCACCGTTCCGGCAACCGAGCAGGATTTCTACCTGCTGATTGAAGACGGCCACACGCTATATAGCTATTTTGCTGATAACCAGCAGATGCTCGATGTGATAAACAATCCGCAGAACAGCCGCTACTACCTATATTACAAACAGGGCCGCAAGATTGTGAAAATCAGCAGCTACAAGGGTGTCGGGAATCACACCATTTTCTCAAACGTCAAACCCGGCGACAAAATCTTCATCCCGCCCGGCACTGTGCTGAAATCGCCTGACAATAATTTGATGCTGATAATCAGGTGAAAGGGGAATGGTATGCTGTAAAAAAGCGTGACCTAGCAAATTTTCTTTTTGCCTGTATTCTAAGAAATAACCGATTCTCAAATTCTGCTATACTAAAAGATTCCACTTTATGCGTAAATTTATTTTTAGAACAAATCATTTATAAACGCAGAATCAATTTGCTCTGAATTATTTATTTCATTTTCAATTTCATTAATGACATTGTTGAAATTATAACCTCGCAAGAATGGTAAAACATCGTTATTCGCAAGTTTCATTCTCGCATCATCTATTTCTTTTTGCACAATCTTTTTTGCTTTGTCTTTATGTATTTCGTTTAAATAATTATCAAATACTTGGTTGTAGCGATTATGCTCATTATAGAAATCTTCTCTCACTTTATCGTTAAAAAGGAATACTATTTCTTTAAGGGACATAAAAGCAACTATTGCATCTATTCCATTTAAAGATTGTATTCTTTGTTTTGTTTCATTTAATACGGGAATAATCAGGTGTTTATAAAAGCTTATCCTGTCCATTTCGCTCAGCAAAGAAAAGAAGTTAATATTATCATTTAGCGAACCTCTATTATTAAGAATGGCATTATTAAATACCTTATATAAATGTTTATATACTTTTAACTTATTTCCGTATGTTAATGATGTTACAAATAATGCGGCAAAGTATTCTTGAAGTGATCTATGTGGATAAGTAATATCTATTCCTTCCTGAGTTAAAATTCCTATTGCGACTTCAAGATCCGCCAACAAATCTTCGATAACAAAAGTTAAATTCAAATCTTTTTTTATTCCTTGTATTTCGGTTTCAAAATAGGAAACAGAAAAAGTATAATTATGACTAAAGAAAGATCTAAAAGAAAATCGTTTCAACAAATCGACAAAATTCTCTTTAGTTAAACCCGTTTTCTTTTCTCTAACATATCCCAATTTTGATGAAGTGTCGTGAACAGAAAATAAAGTGTTAAATACCTGATTATAATAATCACTTCTTTTCTGAGGAATATTAGAATCTGTTTGATATGTTATAATAAACATTGACAACAACAATGGATTACTTAAGAAACTTTTGTAGGTATTAGAGTTCTCATCATTTATTGTCTCGATAATTCTATCTGCTAATTCTTGTTCTGAATCATTAAATTGCTTCCTTACAAAGGTTGTGATTTCTGTATCGGATAAATCACAAACATAAAAATTAGTAAAGTTCTCTAACCAGTCAACACTAACAAAAGGTCGTGATGTTAATACATATGCATTTTTATTATATTTTTTAGTTATTTTACAAATGTCCCTAGTTACTTCTTCTTTCTTACTTGAGGATATCTCATCATATCCGTCAAAAAAGATGACAAACTGACCTGAATTCAAGAGCCTATCAACAACTCTTTCACTTGTAGCAATTTCGGAAAATTTAATTATCTCATCTTTTATATATGCCAGCAAACTTCCACAATAATTGTTTAGATATCTCAACTCTATCTTGATGGGTATTTTATAATTACACTTTATTGCATTAACAAATAAATATTTTACGAGGGTACTTTTCCCACTGCCGGCAGTTCCAATTATTGTGATACAATTTCCATTTTGGAATAAAGATTCTATTTTTTCAGTGCTTATTCGGCTTGTTTCTTCAAACATAGAACGTCTTCCCCATTGTTGTGAAACTTTCCTTATATATAGCGCTTGGTAGAATTTTTCTAATTCAATAGGTTCACTACGGTGCAGAATTGTTTTTGTTTTATAATTCCTTTCATATTCCACACATAGATATTCTAATATCTTATTATTTGCCATATGACACAATTCTTCCGCAAGGATATCTGTGCCAGATTTCATTACTTCAATTAAACGATCCCCAACAAATGTTGAGACCAAATCTTTAATAACTCCCATAATTGTATAGTTTTTATTTTGTAATACATCAATTTAAGCAGCAAACCTCCGATCTTATCATCTATGATATATCACAACTCCAACCCTATTAATATGCTCTATCAAATCGGGATTCTTTAACGATTTGAAAATGGAAATGTCGAACTGATAGGGTAACAGCAGGTCGTCGATGGCAAGACTGATGCTGTTAAGGTCGGTGTGGGTTAGTTCCGAGCCTTTAAGGGTGATGTCAACATCGGAAAAAGGTTTGTAATTGCCCTTGGCGCGCGAGCCGTACAGCACCACGCACTCAACCCGCTCGTTGGCGGCAAACACATTGCGCAACTTCTCTAATTCCGTGTCTTTCAGTCCGTAGGGCATAATCGGTTTTTATTCAGCCATCGTTTCAAGTCGTTTCAGCATCACTTTTTCATAATCCACAAACAGCGGATAATAGACATTGATGATGTTGGCGACAATAGCCACAGCCGTGTCATCGTCGTAATTGTGCGAAGTCAGGTTTCGGTCGCGAATGGAATCCATCCAGCGCTCATCGCTTATCAAACCCGCCTGCAATGTCTGCCTAACGGCATCGCGCGAGCCGACAATATCTGTTAATCCTTGATATTCAGCATAATCCTTCATCACCTTCCAAGCCAGTTCGTGAGTGTACTCATATCGCTGTATCAGGCCTTCCTCCATCAGCTTGTCCGCATCGCCCCTGCTTTTTTGGGCGGAAACTATGGCAACCGCCTTGCCCAATTGAAGCAACGCCTTGCGGTAATTGCTGAACCGCTGTACCCATCTGATGTCTTTCTCTTCCATAATTAGATTTTTATTTGTTCGACTGACATTTATGGAATTGCCAGTTTTGCACAAATTTATGATTTAAGTGTCATTATTACCAACAACACCGTGATTTTTCCAACGTCAGTCAGTTGTCCGAAGTCCGTTGTCCCCCGCTACAACTCTTTCCGCATCCGGGCCACGGGAATGCCCATTTTTTCGCGGTATTTGGCCACGGTGCGGCGGGCCACTTGGTAGCCTTTCTCTTTAAGGATGGCGGCCAATGCATCGTCGTTGAGCGGGTTGCGCTTGTCCTCACTATTCACGGCTTCCTCAAGAATGCTTTTCACCTCACGCGACGACACCTCCTCGCCGCTGTCAGTCTTGATTGAGTCAGAAAAGAACCATTTCAGCGGATAGATTCCGAAATCGGTCTGTATGTATTTACTGTTGGCAACGCGCGAGATGGTGCTCACATCGAGGCCGGTGATGTCAGCAATGTCCATCAGCCTCATCGGGCGCAATTTTTTGTCGTCACCGTCCATAAAGTAGTCGCGCTGATAGTTGACGATGGCCTGCATTGTCGAGAGCAGAGTGATTTTGCGTTGTTGTATTGCATCGATAAACCATCGGGCCGAGTCGATTTTCTGTTTTACAAAATTGATGGTGTCGCGGTCCTGCGTGGTGCGCTTGTTCTTCACGGCCAACTGCTCAAGCATATTGGTGTACGTTGGACTGACGCGTAGATTCGGGGTATTATGTTCATTGAGAGTTACTTCAAGGCTGCCGTCGTGGTTTTCGAGCACAAAGTCGGGTGTGATGGGCTGAAGCGTGCGTTCCTGCGGATTCGAGTATCCGCCGCCCGGTTTGGGATTGAGCCGCAAAATCTCGTCAAGAGCCTCTTTCAGTTGCTGCTCGGTGGCGCCGGTGCGGGCCAAAATCTTGTCGTAGTGCTTTTTCGAGAATTCGGTAAAGCATTTCTCGATTATTTTGGTGGCCAGCCGCACCGTTTCCGATTGCTGATTGCGGCGTTTAAGTTGCAGCAGCAAGCACTCTTGCAAGGTGAGCGCACCCACGCCGGCCGGGTCAAAGTCCTGGATGATGTTAAGCACCGACCGCAGTTCCTCTTCCGACGCCTCGATGTTCTGCGCAAAAGCCAGATCATCCGAAATCGACTCAAGCTCGCGGCGCAGATAGCCGTCGTCGTCGATGTTGCCGATAATGTACTCGGCCAATTTGTGCTGGCGCTCGCTCATTTTGTGCAGTCCCAGCTGATTCATCAGGCTTTCGTGGAAGGATGGGCCCTGCGAGAGCGGCGTTTCGCGCACCTCGTCGTCGGGCGAGTAGTTGTTGGCGCGCAGCTTGTACGACGGAATGTAATCGTCGTCGTTCAGGTAACCCTCCATCGACAGCTCGTCTTGGTCCTTCGGCTCTTCGGGTAGCGGTTCCTCGCCATCGGCACGGCCATCGAACTCAGCCTCTTCGAGCGCCGGATTTTCCTCCATCTCGCTCTTGATGCGTTGGTCGAGCTGCATAATGGGAACCTCGAGCAGCCGGATAACCTGTATCTGCTGCGGCGACAGTTTTTGAAGCAGTTTCTGTTGTAAACTCTGTTTCAGCATAGCCTTCACTAAAAGCGGGCGAAAGATACGAAATTATAGGGATGAGTAACGCTAACTCAAACAGAAAACAAAGACCCGCAAGGCATAGTCATCAAAAAAGGCCGCGAACTCGTCGCAGCCTTTCATTTATAAACTATTAATTCTAAACTTTAAACACTTACCTCTTACCGTTTTAGAACTCCGCATTCTTCGGTGTGCGCGGGAACGGAATCACATCGCGGATGTTAGCCATTCCGGTAACGAAGAGCATCAGGCGCTCAAAGCCCAAGCCGAAGCCGGCGTGCGGGCAAGAGCCGTATTTGCGGGTATCTAGATACCACTCGTAGCCTTCGGTCTTCATTCCGAGCTCGTTCATGCGGGCCAGCAGTTTGCCGTAGTCTTCCTCGCGCACGCTGCCGCCGATAATTTCGCCAATCTGCGGGAACAGCACGTCGGTGCCCTGAACGGTTTTGCCGTCGGCGTTCTGCTTCATATAGAACGATTTAATCTCTTTCGGATAGTCAATCATAATCACCGGTTTTTTGAAGTGCTCCTCAACCAAGTAGCGCTCGTGCTCGCTGGCAAGGTCGCAGCCCCAGAACACGGGGAACTCGAATTTGTGGCCTTTGGCAATGGCGTCTTCAAGAATCTTAATTCCTTCGGTATAAGGCAGATGGATGAATTCGGTGTTGATTACCGAGTTGAGCCTTTCGAGCAGGCTCTTGTCAATCATCTTGTTAAGGAATGCAAGGTCATCCTGGCAGTTGTCGAGCGCCCATTTCACGCAGTATTTGATAAACTCTTCCTCAAGCGCCATCAGATCGTCGATGTCGTAGAAGGCCATTTCGGGTTCAATCATCCAGAACTCAGCCAAGTGGCGCGGGGTGTTGGAGTTCTCGGCGCGGAACGTGGGGCCGAAGGTGTAGATGGCGCCGAGCGCAGTGGCTGCAAGTTCGCCCTCGAGCTGGCCCGAAACGGTCAGGCTGGTCTGCTTGCCAAAGAAGTCGTCGGTGTAGATTATCTTGCCGTTCTCGTCTTTCTGCAGGTCGTAAAGGTTTTTGGTCGTCACCTGGAACATCTGGCCGGCACCTTCGCAGTCGCTGGCGGTGATGAGCGGCGAGTGGAAATAGACGAAACCCTTGTCGTGGAAGAACTTATGAATGGCGATGGCCATATTGTGACGGATGCGGAACACGGCGCCGAAGGTGTTTGTACGCAGACGCAAGTGGGCGTACTGGCGCATATATTCCATTGTCTGGCCCTTTTTCTGCATCGGGTAATCCTGCGGGCAGGCACCAAAGAGTTTAATCTCTTTTGCTTGAATCTCAACACTTTGCCCTGCGCCAACGCTCTGAACAAGTTTTCCGGTAACGCTCAGGCAGGCGCCGGTGGTTATCTGTTTCAAAAGTTCCTCGTCGAAGTTCACCACATCGGCAACAATCTGCACGTTGTTGATTGTCGAGCCATCGTTCAAGGCGATGAAAACCACGGTTTTGCTGTCGCGCTTTGTGCGCACCCAACCCATCACAACCACTTCAGTGTCAACCCTTCCCGATTTCAGGACGTCAACAATTTTTGTCCTTTTCTGCATAGTATTTCGTATTTTCAATTTCAATTTTTTCCGGCCGCGAATTTATTCTAATTTTTTTGATGTGACGCACGCGATTGGCTCATTATCGGGAAAATGCGTATGCGGTGGCCACATACATATCATCACTGTCAATCGTTCACTATCTTTTAACTTAAATCATTTGCATTCTAACAAAAACGGCCCGCCGCAAAAGCAGCGAGCCGCAATTATATAATGTGTATTTAAAAACTTACGCGTTCAAGCTCTGCTCGCGCATATTGGCGCGTTTGCGCTCGGTCTCGTCCAAAATGATTTTGCGCAGACGCATCGAGTGCGGGGTAATTTCCACATATTCATCCTTTTGGATGTACTCAAGCGCTTCTTCGAGCGAGAATTTCACCGGCGGTGCAATGCTCACCTTCTCGTCAGAGCCCGAAGCTCGCATATTGGTGAGTTTCTTTGTCTTGGTCACGTTTATCACGATGTCGCCCGGGCGGGTGCTTTCGCCGATGACCTGACCGGCGTAAACCTCCTCCATCGGCTCAATGAAGAATTTGCCGCGGTCTTGCAGCTTGTTGAGCGCATACGCGATGCTCGTTCCGCTTTCCATCACAATCAGCGAGCCGTTGATGCGTTTCTCAATCTCGCCCTTGTAAGGCTCAAAATCGATGAAGCGGTGCGCAATCACAGCCTCACCGGCAGTGGCGGTCATCATGTTGCTCGACAGGCCGATGATACCGCGCGATGGAATTTTGAAATCCAAGTGAACACGGTCGCCCTTGCGGTCCATATTCAGCAGCTCGCCCTTGCGGCGTGTCACCATTTCGATGGCCTTGCCCGAGCAGTCCTCCGGCAGATCGATGGTGAGTTCCTCAACAGGCTCGCATTTTTCGCCATCAATCTCTTTTATAATCACCTGTGGCTGACCAACTTGCAACTCGTAGCCCTCGCGGCGCATTGTCTCAATCAGAATGGACAAGTGAAGCACGCCGCGGCCGTAAACGGTGAACGCATCGGCCGAGTCGGTTGGCTCAACGCGCAGTGCCAGGTTCTTTTCCAACTCTTTTTCAAGACGGTCTTTCAGGTGGCGCGATGTCACAAATTTGCCGTCCTTGCCAAAGAATGGCGAGTTGTTGATTGTGAACAACATACTCATTGTCGGTTCATCAACGGCGATTGGCGGCAGAGCGTCCGGGTTCTCGTTGTCGGCAATGGTGTCGCCGATTTCGAACCCTTCAATGCCCATCACGGCGCAGATGTCGCCGGCCTCAACCTGCTCAACCTTCGCCTTGCCCATTCCCTCGAACACGTAAAGTTCCTTCACGCGCGATTTCACAATTGAGCCGTCGCGTTTGCAAAGGCTTATTTGCTCGCCAGCGTGGATGACGCCACGGTGAACGCGGCCCACAGCTATTCGGCCCACATACGATGAGTAGTCGAGCGATGTGATGAGCATCTGCAGCGAACCTTCTTCGGCGTGCGGTTCGGGAATATATTTAAGGATGGCCTCAAGCAGCGGCAGCATATCGGTCGACGGCTTTTTCAGGTCGTCGGTCATCCAGCCGTTCTTTGCCGAACCGTAGATAACCGGAAAATCCAGTTGGTCCTCGTTGGCATCGAGTTGGAACATCAGCTCGAACACCTGCTCGCAAACTTCGTCGGGACGGCAGTTTTGCTTGTCCACTTTGTTGATGACAACAATCGGTTTCAAGCCGATTTGAAGGGCTTTCTGAAGCACGAAACGTGTCTGCGGCATCGGGCCTTCGAAGGCATCAACCAAAAGCAGAACGCCATCGGCCATATTCAGCACGCGCTCAACCTCGCCACCAAAATCGGAGTGCCCCGGGGTGTCGATAATATTGATTTTCACACCCTTGTAAACCATCGAAACGTTTTTCGACAAGATGGTTATGCCGCGCTCTCGCTCAAGATCGTTGTTGTCGAGAAAGAGTTCGCCGGCGGCGTGCTCCTTGAACTGCTTGGTTTGCAGCAAGATTTTGTCAACTAATGTGGTTTTTCCGTGGTCGACGTGTGCGATGATTGCGATGTTTCTGATTTGCTTCATTTTTAGCCCATTTTTTGAGGGTGCAAAAGTAATGTTTTTTACAATATTCCGTGCTGACCCTTAAAAACTTAGGTTAAATATTTTGGAGCCAAGCATTTGTAGACAGCAAACAACGCTTTGGCGTCATTCCCGCTTACTGCAACGGGGGAGTTTTCGGCGTGGTACCGACTGATTACCTAGGGAAACCATTCATTTTCCGGCATAAAAAAGGCCGTCCAATGCGGACAGCCTTTTTTCTTGCGTTCTGAAACGCCTCTGAAACAAAAAAGCCCTCAACTGAGGGCTTTTTATTAGTTTACTTTGTCAGCCAAAGCCTTGCCTGCTTTGAACTTCGCAACTTTCTTAGCAGCGATTTGAAGTTTAGCACCTGTACGTGGGTTCTTACCAGTACGAGCCGAACGTTGGCTAACTGCGAATGTTCCAAAACCTACCAACTGTACGCTGTCACCTTTACCAAGTGCGTCAGCAACTGCTGCTGTGAAAGCATTCAACGCTTTTTCTGAATCAGCTTTGGTCAAGCCTGATTTTCCTGCCATAGCGGCAACTAACTCTTGTTTGTTCATTACCAAAAAATTTTAAGGTTCTATAAAAAATGAATGTTGCTTAAAGCATTGTAAATATAGGGAAATTCTGCAATTGTGTGCTATTCTCAAGCGATTATTTGTTGTTTTTTTTAAAAAAATCGACAATTAGCCTTTTTTGAGCCGATTTTCTCGTTTTTTGACGATAAAAAGGCCATTTTACGGCAGAAATAGGCGCTTTTGCGCGATAAAAAACGTCGTCAGACTGCGAATCACGATGCTTTATCAACATTTTTACTATCAAAAATCTTCATGTGGCGGCGGAAAAACACGTATCGGGCGCGAAAAACGCGCGGAAAAGCGCGTCAGCCGAAACAATTTTTGCAAATATCGATGCCATTTGTGGTGTTCCAAACTTGCTTTCGCAGATGGTGGGCTTCGGGGCTGCGCCAGATATTTACCGCATTGGTGGTGTTGATGTTGCCAAGGCTGTGCAGGCAGTTTTTGTCGTAGCAGCAGAGCGCCACATCGCCGTTGGCCGTAACAACCATTGTGCTGCGCAGGCGGAAGCAGTTGGCGCTGAACTGCCGTTTTGTGCCGATTGTGCCGTCGGCATTCAGGCGGTAGCGGCTGTATTTCGGGTTTTGGAGTAGCATTTCGGCGGCGTTGGCCCGATTTTCAATCTGTGCCGATTTCAGCACCACACGGTCGGCGCCCCACTGGCGGGCAAGGTGCTTTATCTGGCATGTTTGGTGCTCGTTGTGACGGAACACAATGAACTGCACTTCAATCAGCGGATTGTGGCGGTTCTGTGCTTTGCGCGCTTCAACCAAGTTGGCAATTCCGCTGACAGCCGCTTGCAGCGACCCGCCCACGCGGTATTGCTCATACACTTCCTGCGTGGTGCCATCAACAGAGATTATCAGTCTGTCGAGACCGCTGGCCACGAGATTGTTGCATAGTTCGGGTGTGAGCGTCTGTCCGTTGGTTGATACGGTGGTGAAGATTCGGCGGCGGTGAGCAGCGGCAATCATCTGGCAAAGATTAGGGTTGAGCGTTGGCTCGCCCTGAAGGAAAAACTGGCAGCTGACAAGCCACGGCGCCAATGGTTGCAGGGCATTGGCAAAGGTTTCCATGTCCATTATCTGTCCGGGGCGTTGCAGCCGGCCGCCGCCCAGCGTGCATTCGGGGCAGCGCAGGTTGCACACCGATGCCGGCTCAACCGACAGCGATTCGGGCATTGTGCATACCTGCCGCATCCGCGCAAGCGAGCAAACGCGCAACCGCACGGAATTTGCAATACGGCGCAGCGTGAGAGTCCGCACCAGCCCGGTGGCCAACCGTATTTTCGACGCAACTGACATCACTATATATTATATGGTATGGTTTTACACATTGCAACGGCTAAAGTAGCGATTTGTTGAGTCAAAAAAAATAATTCCACGCAACCGAAAAATCATTACTTTTGCGCTATGAAATCAAATACCCAATGATTTCCAAAATGCTTAAATATCGGATTTTTATCAAAATAGTCGGTAAATATTTGGCTGTTAGCAATATTTGTGTAAACACACACAGTTCTTTGCTAATCAGCAATTTGCAAACTTTATTTGCGATTTGTTTGCGATACAAGCGGTTGGTTTTCTGCCAGTTGGCAGAAGGCGGCCGCTTTTTTTGTGGATATAACTTAAACGTTTAACTATTAATAAAATGCCTATGAGTAAAAGAAAAATTCTTTTCGCCGCGGCCCTACTTTTTACAGCAGGGGCGGCAAGTGCCCAGACAGCCGTGGCTACAGCCGGTGGCGAAGCCGGAACAGTGAGCTACACCGTTGGGCAGCCGTTTGTTGAAACGGCCCAATCGGATGCCGGAAGCCTTGCGCCCGGCGTGCAGCAGGCCTACACAATCACCACCGTTGAAGTTGGTGTTGGCGATGTGGCTGCCACCGTTGAGCTCAACGCTTACCCGAACCCCGTGGCCGACCGCCTGACATTGAGTGTGGCCGATACCGACAAGTCTCTGCGCTACACGCTCACCGACAACAACGGCCGAGCCCTTGCCACCAGCGAGATTGCCAATGCGCTCACTGAAATCGACATGGCCAACCTTGTGCCGGCAGTCTATTTCCTGCGCGTTGACGATGGAAACGTGATGGTGCGGACATTCAAAATTGTGAAGAAATAAAATTTATGGTGTTAGGTATTGGGTGTTAGGTGTTTGTAGGGTCGCGATTTATCGCGTCCGATTCACCGCATGCATCCGATTCACCAATTTACCAATTGACCGATTAAACAATTAATAATTAATAATTTAGAAATTAACAAAATGAGAAAAATCACATCTCTAGTTGCTATGCTGCTGATAGCAGTCGCAACCTTCGCCCAAGCCCCGCAGGGCTTCAGTTATCAGGCAGTTGTGCGTGACGCGCAGA
>CAMKOM010000033.1 GCA_946414435.1 uncultured Bacteroidota bacterium | reverse complement strand
CTAGCCTAGGACATACGAGTCCTAGCCTAGGACATACGAGTCCTAGCCTAGGACATACGAGTCCTAGCCTAGGACATACGAGTCCTAGCCTAGGACATACGAGTCCTAGCCTAGGACAGCAACAAAAACCAAACAAAAACAAAGTGTTACAAAACCATAAAACGCGCTTTGTGTCTCCTAGAAAGAATAGAAAGAATAGATCAGATCAGAAAGATCAGAAAAGAGTGCGCTAACGCGCATTCACATCATCGGGGTCGGTTATGTGGTTCAAGATGGGATTAGAGTTGTTAAATGGCGCGATTGCAAGAGAATTGGCTCAATCTGCTAATCGACGAGATTCAGGCGGTCGTCTACGTGTATTCGCGTTTATCTCGCTTCTTGCAATGACGGCCACAGGATTCGCAAACGACCTACAGGATGCATCCGATTTGGCGCGTCTGGTCGACACGACACCCAGACAGGCGCAAATCGTCTGGGACGTATGCGTCAAACACGGTGTGCTGCGCAAAGTCCCAAACGGCTACAGCGCTCGCCAATGGATGATCGAACGCGGCATCCTGGGAGACGTCAAACGACGCGGCAAAACAGACGAACAACACCAACCACAATCACAAACAGGCTACCGCACAGACGGCGGCAAAACAAGCTGGTAAAGACGCGCGGTCTGCGCGTCTCTCAGTCTCTCACCATAGGATCAATCATGAACATCGCACAAACAAGACAGGTCATGGCGTATATCTGGGCGACGCATCCAAGCGCGCCAAAATATACGGACGATGACAAGGCACGCACCGTCGCGAGCTACTTTCGCGTACTGTGCAAATACTCGGTCGATGATGTCATGGCAGCCGTCGACATCATCTGCCGTGAAACCCCGACATTCATCCCGTCGGCTTACGAAATCGAAAAGAAATGCACAAAGACAGTCAAAGTCGAAGCGTTCCTGCCCAGAGAATACTACGAGGTCATGGATCGGCTGGACGATGCGGACAACAGGCGCGCAATACTGTGTGCCGAATATGAGGCGGCATTCCGCGAAAGAGACAAGATCATGCGCGAATATGCCTCGGTGTCATTCGCAGACGAAACCAGACAAAACGAAAGGCTCGAAGAATACCGGCAGAAATGCGCACCTTTCGAAACCGTGATCGACCGGTATTGCGAAATGAGCGCCGAATGCAGGCACCTCAAAGAGAGGCTCAATGAACTTTACTACCGCGCAACGTGGGCCGCACAGGATGCCTACGACCGCGAACAATCGCAACTCGCACACAATGACTTATGCGCGCTCGGTTACGAACGCCTTGCACTGGAGGAATAGACAATGGCCAAAAAACAACCCAAAACAGAGGCAGATTTCACAGTCAGCATTTCGCATGATGACATGGCAAAATTCGCCAATCCAACGACCGTCAAATTCACAGACGACACAGCCAACATGGCATGGGGCGACTACACGTTCAAGATAACGGTCGACAACATGATCAATCTCGAAACGCTGTGCAAATATGCGCAGATGCTCGACTGGGTGACAAACGCCAAAGGCGAGGACTGTTTGAACATCGACGGCGTGGTCAATGAGATTCTGGATGAGGCCTTATCGAAGCGCGTAAAAGAGCTTGCCAAAAAGCACGGCTTCATTGACGCACACGATTTCGCCGAATCTCTTGGCGACTGCAAAGACGGCGAGGAAGTTTTGCACGCCATTCGCCAATCCGAACAGCTCGCCTATGAACGCGCACACGAACGCATCCTCATGCACGTTCCCCTCGAAGACCGGCAAAAGAGCCTGTTCGACGATAGGAAATAAGGAACGCGACAGCGCATCAAACCATTGACAATCCGAGCAGGTGTGCTAAACATACTTTCACCGAATCCCATCTGATTCGGTTCGGGCGCTATCTTCACTACACGCCCGCAGGCGAAAAGCCTACCATTACGCCGTTCGGCGCTTTTGATATGCCCGCGAATTATCACGATCGCGGGCTTTTTTTTTGTTACTTCTTGCGGTCTTTGATGAGTTCCCCCTGTGCCTCGATGAGCTTTGACGCTTCGCCGATTACGCGTGAATTCTCGCTCAATACCTGATTGTTTTGGTTTATCGTCGTTTGAAGCATTTCGCGCACTTCCTTTTCAAGTGCGTTTTGCTGTTTGAACAGATAGACCACGGCAATGATGAGCACGGCCACAATCGCATATAAGCCATAAGTCGAAATCGTCCCCGCCAATGGCGCCACTGTCTCCATAATTCATTCTCCCTTGTCTATGGCCAAAACGAGCGCGGCATGCCTCGCCTTGCACGTCTCATAGGCCTGTATCGTATTCGAAAGCATGCGAACGAGATCGGCATTTGTCTCTATCTGCATGCGTGCCGGATTGTCGCACGGTTCGAGCAGGGCCGCAGGGATTGCGACCGATACAGGCTCAATCGGATGACACGGGGCCTGCGTAACCTTCGAACAGCATGCACACATCATCGGGCACAGGCTCGCAAAGCCAATCATGCACATCATCCCGCGCATCCATCTTCGTGACTTCATCCATCCGCATTTCGTGTCGTTCCCGTGCATCGCGTTCCCCTTTTGTCATGGTCGTAATGGCTGCGTCGATCCGTTTCGATGCCGCCTCTATCTCGCCTTTCATTCTCACCATTTCGGCATTCGTCGTTTCGATATTCGCATTCAGCGCGTCGATTTGTGCCCGCGCTTCCTCGATTTCCCGCGTTTTGTCGTTTAGCCTGGCATGCATCCATGAAAGCGCAAAACCCATCACCGCCACAGCAATGACAGGTATTGCAAATATAATCATGCGTATTTTGTTCATAAAATCTCCATAAAAGTGAACATTTGACTTTCAAAGCGTCGCAAATCTGCGATAATACACGACGTGAAACATTGCGGAGGGCGCTATGGCAGGTGTATGCAGAATCACGGTCGAAATTCCCAAAAAGAGCTACGACATCATCCGAAAGCGCGCGGCATCATCCGATCATAAGACATCGCGCGTCCTTTCCCGTTATCTGTACACCTTCTTTACAATCCTCGAAGACGGCGAGGATGCGCTGTATCGCGCATTTACCACGGCAGAGGCCAGACGCATCGCAACGGTGCTTGACATCGCGCATCGTGCCGACGAGGTGCCGTGGGATGAATTCTGTACGTTCACAGGCCCGCGCCTGGGCGCGCTCATTGGTCTGTATGCACCGAACGAGACGATCATCATCTCGAAGGTGTCGTCGCTGGGCGCGCTCGAAATTCTGGCATTGATGGAGTATGCCCAGATGATCGATTCTCCGGATCGGTTCGAACAGCAGACGGCGAAATTCTGCGCGTAGGTACTACCAGAGGGCCGGCCTGGGTTTGGCACATCGGCGGGCGCGACCGATCAAAATTTTGGAGTACCGCGTTTTGTTTTTGGATTTGTGAATTGTGGCGTCAAAAAAATCAAAACCGACACTCGAAGAAATCGACTACCGCACGCGCCTTGCGAACTGTGAAGCGCTTGAAATCAAGGTTTCACGCGAACGTTTCGAACTCGACAACAAACGCGGCGAACTGTGCCGAATCGACACGGCATTGACCGAATTCGATGGTTTTTTGCGCGAATTTGTCGGCTTTTTGGATGGTTTGCCCGACGCAATCCAGTCCATCATCCCGCAAACAACGCCGGCGCAATACAAAGCCGTCCAGCACCTCATCGAAACACAGCTTCAGCGGCTCGCCGAACATCGACTGCATCTGACGATTGAAAGCAATACCGCACAGCAACAGGCAAACACTGCGGCCAAAAACGAGAAAATAGCGCGCACGGCCAGACGCAAAAAAGAGGCGGGCAAATGACAAACGGCTATCTCATCCCGATATTGCAACGCCCAAAGCGCGTGGACTGTGCCACATGGGCCGAACAAAACCGCTTCATGCCATCGACCCACACGATGTTTTCATTCATCCAGACGCCGTTTTTTCGTGAGCCGACGCGCTATCTGTCAGACCTCGCCGGCACAAGCCGCGTCATCCTGTGCACGCCTGCCCAGGTCGGCAAAACCACGGCCATAGAAAACTTCCTGGGATGGATTGCGGCATACGACCGCGCCAATACACTGCTCATCTTTGACCGCCTCAAAACTGGGCAAAAGATGTCAAAGAACAGGCTTCGGCCATTCCTTCGGGATGTCTGCGGTATCAATGCGACTGGGCAGACGGGCACGAAATACCGCAATCCCGATGCATCCAAAGAGGTGTGCAATATCAGCCTGGCAACAGGTGCAAACCTCATGATCGGATCGTCATCGAGCGCGAGCGATTTGTGTTCGACGCCCGCGAAATTCCTGTGCTGTGATGAACTTGACCGATGGAAGGACGAACTCAAAGGCGAGGGCGATCCCGTTGCCCTGGCATTGCAACGACAGATGCGATTCAGAGGGATGGCGCTGTTTACCTCGACGCCGACCGTCGAAGATGGGCGCATCCATCAGCATTTCCTTTTGGGAACGCAGGAAACATGGGGCGTCGTTTGTTCGGGGTGTGGCGCGTGGTTTGACTGCCGATGGGATTCCATCGACTGGTCCGGCGACATCCCTACCGTTCATTGCCCGAAGTGTGGCGAGGTGTTCGACGAAATGGCCGTGCGCGCGCTCGAACATCGTTACTGTGAGCCGCAAAACGAGTTCCCCGAACATGATGATTATGGCCGAATCGTTCGATCATTCCGCGTATTCGGGACGCTGTGCGATGCCTTCTATTCGTGGCGCGGCCTGCGTGAGCTTGAACGATCTGCCCTGGCATTGGGTGAGGCGAACTATCAGAGTTTTCGCAATACGCGGCTTGGTGAAATCTATGTGCCCAGGTCGGATCGGATTATCTATGGTTCGGACATCCAGCGAATTGCGGTGCGTGACTATCGCCTCGATGCGCTGCCAAAAGACGTTGTCTTTTTGACGGCCGGCATCGACACGCAGGACAACGGCTTCGCGATGGAGATTTGCGGATGGAATCGGGATGCTTCGCGGGCTTATGGCATCGAGTGGCTGTGGCTGGACGGCGACCCGAAGAAGCCGGATATATGGCACGCACTGACCGAAATCATCGAGCGGCGGCGATACAAACGCGAGGATGGCAAAACGCTGGGCGTGATCTATGCTGCGCAGGATTCCGGTGGCCATCATACCAACCGCGTGTATGCCTATTCCCTGCGGCATCCCCGCCATCTATCGGTCAAAGGCTATGTGCGGTTAAAAGAGACGATCCCATTTCTCTACAGCATTTCGACGCAAAAGCTGTCATCGGCTGGCAACGGCACAGGCAAAATCAAACTGCACATCATCGGCGTCAATACGGGCAAAGATATGCTTTTGGATATGATCTCAAAGACGCTCGATGGCGAGCGGTCTTTGTCATGGCCACGTGAATTTGCGTGCAATTACGATGCGAACTACTTCGAACAGCTCACATCCGAAAAGCGCACAAACACACCGCGCGGCGTCCGCTGGGAACTCTTGCCGGGGCGACGTAACGAAGCCCTCGACTGCCGCATTTATGCGATGTATGCGGCCCATCTGCTTTTGAATCAGCGCGGCGCAATCGCATCCATCATGGAGAGCGAAACGGCAGTCACCAAAGCGGAATCAGGCACCGATAAACCTTCGGCAGTTCCCCCCTCAAATCCGGTCAAAAAAACGGAACCTGCGCCGGTTGCGCCAAAACAAGAGCCGCCAAAACGGGAACACAATCACGACCAGCGCAAAACTTCATCCGGCGCAGTATCACACAAAAAATTTAAACCTCTGTAAAACCTCAGACCGTGACAAGTTCACGGTCTTTTTTGTTTGAGGTTTTTACGATGAGCGAGGATTTCACCCCACCAAGGACGCGGCGCGAATGGCTTATGAGCGAGCGCACGCGGCTATACAAGGCACTGACCGACGCCATCCAGGGCTACGATGATCTGGTTTCGGGGCGCATTCAGTCATACAGCCTGGGCACGCGCTCAATTACACGATACACGCCCGATTTAAAGGCCCTGAATGACTTTATTACGGCTACACAAAACCGCATCGCCGAAATCGAAGCCATTCTGAATGGGCGTCCTGTGCGTAATACGAGCCGATTTGTGTTTGTCGATCCTTCGATGATTGGCAGGAGGTGGTAGTATGCGCATGTCACCACTCCAGCTGTCGCCGTTCACCACAGGCTATGCCGCTGCGGGCGGTTCCCTGTTTAGCCAGGTCATGTCCGGATTCATCGCAAACAGCGGAACGGCCAGCGAAGACATCTCGCCGTCCAGGCGCATTCTGGTTTCACGCGCACGCATGCTCGATATCTCGTGCCCGATGGCGACGGCTGCCGTTGATCGCATGGTGCACGGCGTTTTGGGCGATGGCCTTTCTTACTCTATCGGGAACAGCGATTTCTTTGAGCCAGATGAATACGCGCAGCTGTGCGGGGGCCTCAAAAAATCCCTCAAACTCGCCTCGCTTACGCACTCGCTCGACATCCAGAACAGGCTCACGTTTGCACAGATCCAGCGCATGGCGTGCCGTAACTGGTTATTGAGCGGCGACGTTTTCTTTGTGCGCCGTCCGAATGTCGCAAACTGCGCATGGCGCATCATAGAATCGGATCGATGCATGACGCCGACGATGTTTAACACGGTGCTTTCTGGCATCAAGGCACAGAATCCCGAAAACGGCAATACCATCATCGACGGCGTGGAACTTGACAGCGAGGCGCGGCCAGTCGCCTACTGGTTCCTGAATCACTACGACGATTTGGCCATCCGTACCGAAGACTGGCAGCGCATCGAGGCTTATGACGATCTCGGTTTACCAGTGGTTTTGCACCTGTTCCAGCCACTTCGGCCAGACCAGTATCGCGGTGTTCCACTTGTGGCCAATACCATTGAGACGCTCTATTCGACGAAGGCCTATTCGACCGCCGAACTCCAGGCGGCCATCATCGAGGCATGTCTGGCAATTTTCATCGTGTCGAACACCGATCCCACGCGCAACCCATTTGGCAACGCACCATCCCTCGATCTCGATGAACCATTGGTGCCAGAAGAAGGCAAGAATGGGGCCGAAAAAGACAACGATAAGTTTAAACTGCAGGCTAATCCAGATCCAAAGTATCCGTGGTCACAAAATGACTTCGAGACCATCGGACCAGGCGAATCCAGACGTCTCGCCGATGGCGAGGACATCCGAACGATCGATCCAAAACGGCCAAACAGCGGTTATGCGTCGTTCATTTCGGCACAAAACAAGTCAATCGCGGCAGCTATTGGCATCCCGCAACAGGTTTTAGAGGCAACGTTCGAAGGCACATCCTACGCCGCAGCGCGCGGGGCCGTCATCGAGGCCAGCGCGACTTACAAAGTCGTTCGCGGCTTCTTTATCGAATCATTCCTCAAACCGCTTTTCGAGGTGTTTGCATACGATTACCTCACGCGCAACAGCATCGATACAGACTTCGACACGCCAACGGCTGCCAAAATCCTGAGCTGCGAATCAGTATGGAATGCACCTTCGGCGCTCTGTCTCGATCCGCGTGCCGAACTCGAATCCTGGAAGCTCGCTATTGAAATGGGCCTTGTCGATGCCGACGAAGCGGCACTCGCCGTCTATGGCCATCCGGCAAAAGATCCCAACAAACTCAATCGAAATGAGGCAGCAAATGAAAAGGTTTAGAATTTTCGACGATATATGGAACGACACGGCATCGGGCGTCTCTGATTTCCTCGCCAAAACTGGCGACGGCGAATCCGTACAAATCGACGTGATGAGCTATGGCGGCGACCTGTTCAGCGGCCTGGCTATTGCCGAGATGCTCATGGAAGCCCGCAAGCGCGGCATCAAATCGACCGTTGTGATCTACGGCCTTGCGGCCAGCGCAGCAGCCATTCTGGCACTCGCTGCCGATCGCGTCGTGATGACAGAAATCGGTTCGATGATGCTGCATGGCGTCTATCACTACACATGGGAAGGCGACATCATCACCGAGGGCGAGGATATCGATCACGCCAATGCCAGATGTATGGCCATTATCAATCGCCGCAATCCCGCATACACGCTCGATATGCTCACCGCCAAAGACAACTGGTACACGGCTCAACAGGCCAAAGACCTCGGATTTGTCGATGAGATCAGGCCATTGGATGACTTCGCACAGGATGCGACGCTCAAAAATATGTTCACAGGTCTTTTAAACATGGCAGTTCATGCCGCAAAACCAAAGGGAGGTTTAAAAATGAACAAAATCAAGAACGATCTGGATGAGAAAAAAGAAGTCACCGAACAGATCGAGGAACCGGAAAAAAGCGAGGACACCGAAAACAAGGAAATCCATGCCGAAGGCGAAGGCGAGGGCGATGTCGATCTCAAATCGCTGATCGTCGATGGATTCAGCGCCATCCTCGACAAGCTGGAAGCCATCGAATCGCGTCTCGATGCCCCGAAACCGGAACTCGAAGCCGAAGGCGATGACGAAAAGAAAAAAGATGACGACATCATGAGCGCCAAAATCCGCGCCATGTATGACCGCATCGGCAAGGTCTGCAAACCCTGCACGAAAAAGACTGCAGATGAACCCGTCACCAAAGACAGCGTGCTTGAAAAGGAACGCGCACGAAACGAAGCCTGCAAAAAGCTCTATCCCAACCTTTTCGGCAATGTTTCCCGCGAAAAATAAGGAGATTTTACCATGTCCGATGTGATTTCTGTTTACGATTCCCACACTCATGTTCCGGCACTGGTCATTGATGAACCAGTGTCCAAATTCCTGCAGAATCGTTATTTCCCGACCGATGACCGCGATGACACCTTCGACACCACCGACGTTGTGCTCGATTTCGCCGATGCCGATCACGGGATTTCTGCCTATGTCCAGAAAGGCTTCATTGATGCTACGCTTCCGGGGTATGCCACCAACACTGTCACGCCACCGCGTATGGCCATTAAGAGCCTTGTCGATCCCAAGAATCGACAGCGCACAGAATTCGAACGCCTCTGCCGTCAGGTTGGCGAAGTTCGACCGACCAAAGCCCAGGCTTATGACGCACTCACCCGAAAGACTGCCATGCGCCTCGCCAATCGAAACACGCGCCTGATGGAGCGACAGGTTGTCGATGTGCTCGTAAACAACGCCATTCGCGGCCAGATTCCCACAAGTCCCACCGATGACACGCCCGTCGATATTGAGATCCGTTATTATCAGCTCAAAGAGGATGCAGCGCGTCCAGGTGTCATGATCGGCAACGAACAGCGCATGAAACCTGCGACTGCATGGGGGCAGGTCGGCGCAACGCCTTATCGCGATGTCCAGAACATGGTGCGCACCCTTATCAAACACGGCGGGCGCGCCAAAGAGCTTCTCATTGCACCCGAAGCCTGGATTCTGCTTCAGGAAGACAAAGACTTCCTCGCAAAATTCACGGCATGTCCGCGCCAGCACGAAGGCGAACTTGGCCCCAATCGCGCCGTCGATGATGACGAACGCGGCGAAGCCGAATATGTCGGATGGATTGCCTTCTTCGGGCACCGTCTCGACATCATCGTCTATTCCGGCATGTACTTTGACCAGGATGAAAAGGAATGGCATCCCTATCTGCCCAAGGATTTCGTCTGCGTATTGAGCCCGAATGTCGGTCATACGCTCTGCGCAGCCACGACATTCGTCAATCCTCTTGCGCTTCAGTATGACGATTATGAGAACGGCTACATCACGGTTGCCGGTAAATACGCGATGTCCAAATTCATCGACGTGAACAACCAGACCGTAGAAATCCGCTGTGAATCGAATCCATGCGCCGCACCGCGTGCGCATTGGGGATGGATCACGATGCTCGCCGAAAACTCGAACGACATTAGCAGCGCCACCGAAGGGCCGTTTGCCGAAGTCTCGCTCGTTTCCCTGCTCGATTCCGCAACCTACAACAGCAATGCGCTTCCCTACGTCCTCGCAAAACAGGCCGCGTCCGGAAGCAAGATTGTGCTCAATTCCTCGCTCGTCGCAGACAGTGACAGCGAATACACCTTCGATCACTTCGAGGCTGACGGCCAGACCGTCACGCCAGATGGCGACAACAAGATCGTCGTTCCCATCGAAAACACCCAGATCGAGCTTGTGTTCAAATCGGTCATTACCTTCGACAAGAACGGCGGCAGCGGAACGAACATGGCCACACAAGGCATCCCGTTCGGCGAATCGGCAGCTCTGTCCAAGAACACTTACACCAAATCTGGCAAGACGTTCCTGGGCTGGGCGACGGCATCCGATGGCGATGTCGTTTATGACGACGAAGAAGTCATCGAGCCCGAAGGCAATATGACGCTTTATGCAGTCTGGAGTGAATAGGCCATGCAGCGACTGAGCGACATTCTTGAACAAGACAACGCGGCCATTTTTAACGATTACCGCGATTTCACCGAACTTCTGACCGTTGGTACAAACACTGCCAATGCGCGGCAGGTCATGGGATCGCTTCAGTCTGATTTGGTCACGTTCAACGCATCGATGAGCGAGGTGTTAAACGCATTTTCGCTCACGCTGCTTATGCCAGAGCAGGCCGATCTGAATCTCAATCAGAATCAGGTCATCTACGTCTGCGGAAAGGCGTTCAAAATTGTCGCCAGCGCGCTCGATATGGGCATCCGCGAACTGTCACTGGAGAAAAAGTAAATGGCAACGACGATTCCGGGCACCATCGGACGCATCAAAACTGCGCTCGATGCGCATTTCAACGGCAAAGGCTTCGAGTGGAAAACACGCGAAAGCCAGGATGTTCATGAGCAGGCGAAGCCCATGGTTTATGCCCTGGTATGCGCCGAACGCACGTCAGACAATTGGCCGACGGTTTGCCCGTCCGTGACCATCGAACTGCAGGATGTGACCGTCATGCACGAAAGCCTGGCACTCAATATCGTGTGCCACTGCGTCGTTGTCAATTCGGCCATCATCGAACGCGAAAAGGCCGTCATGCTCGAAGATGGCGTGCACTACGCCTTTCTGGATGCCGACGGCTACACGGACGAAGGCGTCAAAGAGGCGTTGTTCAGTGACTGCCTGGCACTGGCCGAAGAGACGATGAATGCACTTCGTGCAATCGCAGGTGTGTCGAACATCAAGCTCATGCCGCCGGCGTCGTTCGAGGATTTCCCGCATTGTCAATGCCAGGTCACGGCGACGGTTACGGCGCTCACACAGTTTATTCCGGACGATCTTTTATAGGCGGGGGAAGTGTCCCCCTGCGGCGCTATTCGCAAGCAAATACGCGCCTACCCCCTCTGCGGGGGACACCCCCGCAACCCCCTTCAATCCATGGAGAATTGCTTATGGCAACTGAGAAATATGGCGTATATGCGCAGCTTGTCAAAAGCCTGGCAAACACGCCGGTATCGACCGATACCAATGTGATCTTTATCGGGGCAAGCCCGACAGGTGATTTAAACAAGGCAGTCCTCATCACGTCGATGGCGGACTATGCCGAAAAACTCGGCGGTGCACCGGGCGACGGCTACAACCTGAGCGAGGCCGCTGTGGCTGCTTTCAGCGTCGCCGGCATCAATCAGGTTTACATGATTCCCGTGTCGAACAGCACCGAATTCGATGCCGATGATTACATCGGCGATGCGGAATTGTTCACCGGTGTTTATGCCATCGAGAATCTGCTTCGTGAGAATCCGACCACCGTCAACATACTGTGCGCGCCGTCGGTTACGGATTCGAGCGTCCTTGCGGCACTCAATATGATTGCAAAAAAAGCAGACGGTCACTGGGTTTCGTTCATGGTCTACGATGTATCGGAATATTCCGAACAACTCAATGAAGCAAATGCCGTTAATGTCGATGCCGTTGTAAAAGACAAACAGCTCAATGACGAACTGGCAGACGCCGTTTGGGGACACGTCAAAACGAGCGGCGGTTATTTCGTATCGGGTGCGGCTGTGAGAGCCTGTCTCATGGCCAAATCAGATTCCGATTATGGCGTTCCCGCTCGATGCGGTGGCAATCTTGCCATTCCCGGCATTCAGGGGATTGTTTGTGACAATAGCAGGGGATTAGCCCACACTGTTGCAAAAAGCAACTCCAATCCAACCGTGACATTCACATTAACCGAAGAAGGATTTACGGATTACAACGGCATTTTGAGGTGTAGTATCGTTTTATGGAACGGTGGTGCCCCTGAGTATCCTGTGAATGTGACTCAGGAAGTTACTTTTACAGACGGTGAGGGAGTGCTCACTTGGACTCCAACTGACTATGTAACACCTGCCGTTGCAAACTATAAAGATGATACTGTTTATTATGGTGGGTTTGCCGCTGTAATCCTCACCGAAAGCGCGGCCACACAGCTTAGCGCCGACGGCATTTGCTCTTATATCAACTACGGCGGCGGCAACTGGCATACCTGGGGCGATCACACATCCGCATTCACAGCCGGCAACGTTTCGGATGAACGCGCTCGCTATGACAGCAACATCCGCATGCTCATCATGCTGACGAACCGATTCCAGCTCAAATATCGGTTTAGCATAGATGATCCCATGACGCTCACGATGCGCAACGACGTCATTCAGGAAGAAAACGACTATCTGGCCTATATCAAGTCGATTGGCGCAATCATCGGCGATGCCACGTGTTCGTTCAAAGCCGATGACAATCCCGTCGACAATATCGCGCTCGGCCAGTTTGTCTGGAGTATCGAATCGACCATCACGCCTCCGCTCAAATACGCACAGCTCAATGTGGCCCATTCGAGCGCTGGTCTGTCTGTTTATTATGAGTGAGGTGAACCATGGCTTTAAAACGCATTCCTATTTATGGGCAGATCAAGGGCGTGACGATTTACGACGCACCCGATGGCGTGCCGTCCGACACGCCCGCTGCCGTCGATTGTACGATTACGCTGCCGAATATCAGTTTCGAGACCGGCACCATCCAGATGATGGGTTCGCAGACCGTGCCAGACCATTCGCGCCTGGGCGATCTGTCGATGGCCATCACCGTTCCCGATTCCAAAGATTCGATGGTCTTATCGGGCAAGGGCCTTAAATCCCATGTCGCTCGCTGGGTTCGCGAAGTGACCGATCCCAATGGCGCCATCCGCGTCGTCGGCTTCGTGTGCTATTACTCGGGCTATATCACCCAGATTCCGCAGTCCGGCAAGAATCCCGGGGCCGAATCGACCGGCGACTACAACGTCAGCCTGGTTAAATACCGCGTGCTCGAAGACGGCAAATACGAACACTTCAACATCGACCGCGCCGCAGGCAAACTCATCATCAATGGCGAGGATTACCGCAGCGAGGTGGATGAACTGCTTTAGGCAAAAGAAAAGCCGCCTCGTTGGGGCGGCTAATTGCCTATCATGGCTGCGATGATGAGAATGATTATGGGCGATAGAATGATTGCTAAATTGATTAACGCTTCAACATTGCCTTTGATTTTATATTCATACGTCGAATACGGCATGATCCACCTCCTCACGATAGTGGTTACGCAACGCTAATCCATGCAACAAATGATAACCCCGATAATTGGAAACAGAATGATGATCCAAAAAATAATTGAATCGATGTCGTCGAATTTACTTTCAAAAGTCGAAAACGGCATGTCACACCTCCCTTCACTGAGGTTACATCGAAAAGATAAACGCGCTTCAGCGCAAAGTCAATAGGATAAGCCATGGAAACAATCGCACTTACAAAACCGTTCAAACTCGAAAACGGTAAAGAAATTACTGAATTTGCGCTCAATTTCGATGAATTGAGCACTTCGGATTTCAGGCAAATCAGCAAACTGGAAGCGCAGATATCGGATCAAATGACGATGAAAGCCGAGAACATGTCAAAGCCGCGCAAACTGTCATTTGAATTCCAGCTTGCATCCGGCTTTGTGGCTGCCCTCAAAGCAACGGACGGCTTGCAAATATCAGATTTCACCAAGATTCCCATGCGCGATGCCATGAATATCGCACAGACAGCAAGTTTTTTTTGGCTTGGTGTGGACTAAACACCGATCACGACATCGCCACACTTTATGGATCGCTTGGAAGGCTGTCGATGGACTATCACACCGACATCATTGCTCTGCTGAACATGCCCATCACGGCGCTGTATTTCCACTTTTCAATGATCAGGCGCGCCAGCGAATGAACGCTAGATCACACCACAAAAAGAGGCTAGGCCAAAAGGAATCCGATAACCAGATAGAGGAAAGGAATAAAAATGAACAAAGTGATGGCCAACTCCACAACAAGTATAACCACTCTGCCTATGTTCAGAATAATGCTGCCAATTTTGGTCTCTGCATGAATCGGTTCATATTGAAATGGCATATTTCACCTCCCTTCACTGAGGTTACATCAACAGCATAATCACAATTCCACGAATAATCAATAGGAGTTGTTCATGAGCAACGTCAAATCAGAGTATGTTATCGATCTCGAACTTCATGACAACAGTAAAGACGCCATACGAGACATAGAAAAAGGGCTCAAGAATGTCGGCATAATTGCCAAAGGGGCAATTTCAGGCGACGATATGGCTAAAAGTTTGGAGAAAGCCGAAAACGCAGCCGATGAGCTGATCTCTAAATTTAAAGAGATGGCTAAGAATTCTGCGCTCGATTTCGACAAAGTTGTCAAAGGATATTCGCAAAGCTCAAAAAAGGTCGTATCTGAACTCGAATCACAATATGAACAGCTAAGACAACAGCAATCGGACATCGTTGCGCTCGAAGATGAACTCAATCAGCTGATCAAATCCGGTGCGTCGAATGACAAAAGAGTCGAAGCCGCAACGAAGCTCAGGAAACTCTATGAAAATCTTCAAATCGAAAGCAGCAGTGAACTCGAAATCCGCATCAAACAGAATCGGGAAATCCGGAAAAAGCTAAAACAAACAGAACTTGAGGTCAAAACAGAGGGTAAATACGAGCGACTTCAGACTTTGATTGCAAAGCGCAAAGCGACAACCGACAAAGCCGAAAAAAAGGCACTGGATGACAAAATTAAACAGCAGAAAGCCTATATCAAAGCAATTGAACTGGCAGAGAAAGCATATAAAGCAAATGAGAAAGTGATAAAAGCGAACGGAAAGGCCATACAAGAGGTGATTGTCAAAACGACTACGTTCCAAAAAACTGTAAAAGCCGCCAATGTCATAAGTCAGCTTACATATAATACTTTTGGAAGAATCGGCGGCGCTGCTCGCACGGGGACAGCCGTTGCCAAAGCAGGTATTGGCATCGCGCGCGGCATAGGCTCTGCCATTTCGGCGGTGGCCAGCGGTGCCGATCAGGAAGTCGAACGCGAACGACAGGCAAACCGCGTCAAGGGCATGTCCAACGATGACGCAAAATCCCTGCTTCGTGAACTGAATGTTTATACGGGCTCGGACTACGGCACAATCGTCGATGCCATCAACCGAGTGCAAGGCACGCTCGGGCGCAATCTGCAGCGCGGCGAACTATCACAGGCTGTCGAAATGGAACTGCGTTACCCAGGCATTTCTACGGCTTTCGCGTCTCAGTCCGGCACCAATGAAGCCGGGGCTGCAGGCTACCGACAATATGCCGCAAAACTCAATGCCATTCAGAAAGTCACAGGCGCAAGCGCAGACCAAATCGCGGCATCCACACAGGCATTTGCAAACCGAAAAGACATTCAGTCTGCCGGCGGTTCGGTTTCGGATTATCAGGCCGTCTACCTCGCCATGCAAAACAGCGGCGCGTTTGAGAGCGATGACGAACTCGAACAGGTCTTTACTCAATTCGTTCGCAGACAAAGTGCTTCGGGAAAGGGCGTATTTGAGTTCGCCAAAGATTTCAAAATAGCCGACTATGTCAAAGGCGACCGAAACAAACTACAGGCTCAGACCGCAGACCGAAACATGGACTGGGCTCAGTTTGCGACCAGTCTAAAAGCAAACGAAAGCAAAGAACAGGGCCCGAGCGATGCTGAAAAGCTCGCCATTAAGATGCGCGAAATGGAAGACAAAAAGAATCAGCTTTTGATGAAGCTCATCCCCGCAGTCTTCCCCATTGTCGAAAAGATTTCCGATTTGATTACATCCCCGGCAGGTGAACAGATTGTCGATGGCTTTGTGAATCTGTTTAAAACCGTCCTTCCCATTCTCGACCCGATATTCACAGCACTTGGAAAATTCCTAAACTTCATGAGTGAAACGATTCTGCCCAAATTCGAATGGCTCATTGAAAAACTTGCCAATTTCTTTGGCAAATGGACAGGCGGCGACGACGATGTCATTGATGTCGGCACACTGCCACAAAATGCCAATGGCGGCATCGCGCTCGGTCCGTCGTTGGTCGGCGAACGCGGGCCAGAGGCCATCATCCCATTGGACTACAGCCGCGCACAACGGGCCGAAAACATCGCCTACAGCATCCAAAACAACTTCACTATGAGCGGCAATCAAACGACGGCACTCAGTCTGGCGCAGGCCGTTTCGAGCCGTGACTTTAGTCGCGCCATGAGCAAGGCGGCATTCAAAGCCGGACGCATGGGGGTATTCTGATGAAAACATACATTGCAGCCAACGGCGACACCTGGGACAGCATCGCATACAAAGTCTATGGCGATGAGTTTATGTGCGACGAACTTTGCGCGGCAAACAGCCGCAATCTCGAAGGCGTGGTCATGTTCGAAGGTGGCGAGCATGTGGCCGTTCCCGAAGTCATCACGACACAGATCGACGTGATCAAGGCGCCATGGGAGTGACATCATGCAGTATTTATCATGGGCTTCGATACAGATTCCGCTTGTCTTTGTGACCGGCATTTCGATGCGCAAGACGGCAAAGACCGTCGAACACACGGGCGGCTATGTCTCATCGCGCGGTTTTGAGCCTGCCGAAATATCGGCACAGGTCGAAGTCACGCGGGCCAGATGCATGGCCATGGGGCTCGACTTTTACGAATGGTATGGCATCCTCGATGGCCTGCCCGTCGAAAAGGACGGCGAATCGGGACCGGTCACGCTGGGCGGTTATCCGCTCTATCCGGAATTGAAATTTGCGCTCACGAACAAAAACACGACGCGCGTGACCGACCTATCGACATCCGCGCCTGTCTCGATTGCCTGTGACCTGGCATTGAGCGGCGTCGAGTGTGTCAAAGAGGTCGTTCGGCAGCGTTCGCTGGAGTTCGATCCCGAATCTCTGCCAATGCCCAAAATTTCGCTCACAGTGAACGGCAAAACATTGGTCGTACAAGACAGCGTGACCGTCTCACAGATGAACGTGACGCCAAATGCGTGCGAAATCGAGCTGTGTTTGGGTGCGGACAGGAACAACGTCAACCGGGAGGCTTTTTTAAAGTCGCTGGTCGACGAAAAGACGGCCACGGTTACGCTGGGCCTGCCGCTCGGGGATGTTACCTATCACATCATCCAGGCGGATTTGACCGACGGCATCCTGCTTTTGTCGGGATCGATCTACACAGAGGCCGCAAACCAGACGCTCACCGAAACATTCGAGGATTGCGATTTGGCCGACATCATCGGGTATCTGTGCGACAAACTCGGGCTCGATGCCGATGTCAAAGTGCATGGCCATGTCGATTACTACCGCTTGAATGATACACCGATGGACGCGCTCGAAGCCCTGCAGCAGTCGGCAGGATTCCTCGTTTCGTCGCATCTTGGCAAGGTCACATTTGTCTTTGTGCCCGAAAGTGCGAACGCCCAAAAGACGCTCGAAGGCCTGACCATCGAAGAAGACGGCATGGACGAACTGATTTCGGGCATTGTGTGGCGCGATGGCGAAAACGAATTCACCGACGGCGACAATTCCGGCGAGGTGCTCAAAGTCGAATCGGTGTTTCGGTCGGGGGATGAATCCTGGGCAAAACAGTGCCTGCGCCGGGCGCAATACCGCGCATGCAATCTCATCGTTTCGGGCGACCTGGACAATGCCGTCAGACATCATTCGCAGGTCGCCATCCCAAAAGACACGGGCGAGGTCGTCGGCGTGGTCGATTACTTCGTCATGGATTACGTGTCGAACGTGATGAGGCTCGAAATACGACAGATTGGATAATTTATCCGGCGCAAACTGCCACCAAACAAAGCCACGCTGTTATGCATGCAGGTGGCTTTTTTTTGTGGGGATGTGTGATGCAGCTTGGATTCTACATCGTGACCGAACTCACGGGCGAGGATGCCCAGGGCGCGGCGTTCATGGCCAAAGTCAAATCGCAGATGAATGCGGCCATTCGTGGCACGCTGTATCTGCCGCCATATCTTCGGCCAAACCAGTGCAACATTGCGGCGGATTCGGTGCTTTTCGGGTGTCTGGATGAAGTCACCGGGCGAGGATTTGCCATGTTTGGCAAGGATGATGCCGATTTCCAGTACTTCATGGATGCAAACCTGCAAATCAAACAGAATCTGTCTGTGGTCGGGAACACTGCCATCGGCGGGGATGCGTCGGTGGGCGGCGATTCGACGGTTACGGGTGACATGACGGCTGCCGGCAATGTCACGGCTGCTGACTGTCGAATCTCGATTGCGGCATTGCAGTGGCCCAATCCAGAATGGGTGGACGACGGAAACCAGACTGACCCGGATGCGGGTAGTCATCCGCGATACATCAAGAAACCCGCTGCGGTTTCGAGCCTTGCTCAGCACACCCATACATGCGCGGCCCCAGGTTCACCGACCACACCCCCGATACCGACACCCATACCAGGATAATGCGCGGCGTATCGCTGTAGGGGCGACCCCATGTGGTCGCCCGAAAGTGATAGCAAGCGCAGGCGAGCTGTAGGCACGTGTCGTGACACGTGCCAAAGCGAGCCCCCATCAAAGGAAAAATCATCATGAAAAACGGCTTTTACATCGATGAACAGAATCAGATCGAATTCGTGGGCGCGGCGCAGCTGTCCATCGGTGCCGGTCTGCAGCTCGACAGCCGTTTTGCATACGATTATTCCAAAAAGCCGCAGTCGATTACGCGTCGCAGGAAGAAAACGGCGCGAACGGCGACGGTGACATTGCAGGTGGCGCGCAATGTGCTTGCGCCTGATCTCAATCTGTTTGAAATCGTCGAAGCGTTCGAAGGCATCGCAGGGCAAACGGGCGATTTGTATTGGAACGAGGCGCTTGAAGGTTCGTTTTGTGTGCGCGGCGTGTCGTTTTCGTTCGCCGTGGATGCCGTCGATATCATTTCGGCTGTGCAGATATCGCTCGAACTCGCCGAAAGCTATCAGAAAACCGATACAAAACCGAGCAAACCCGCGAAATATGTATTGTTATGAGGTAATGTATGGATACGGGCAAATGTATTGTGAACATGATCAATTGCAGACCGGGCGAGCATTGTTTGTTTCGGTCGTTCGGACTGGGCGGCGTCGTCGATCAGATGGGACGGCTGCGCAAGTCACAGGTCACGCAGGAACTGGCCAGATGGTATCCGAATGTGAAACTAACCAAATTTGAGATTGAAAACGGAGAATACAACGTCCGAACCGAGGGAGTATGATATGGACTTTATCAACGACATGAACACAGAATCCGTCTTCGACCTGATCAAACAATATTATCGGGAATCGACGGGAAAAGAGATGCAGATCGGTTCGGATGAGTTCGCCATTTCGGCCGTAATTGCTTATATATTTGGCGTGCTTGTACAGAAATTCAACGCGCAGGCCAAACAAAGATATCTGTCGACGGCCACGGGGGAATATCTCGATGCGCTTGGCGAGACGTTCAATTTGCCAAGGCCGGGGCCAATCCATGCTTCATGCAGCGTGAGTGTCGAAGTCGATGACAGCGTCGCGCTCGTGCCCGGACAGTTCATCATTGCCGATGACAACGGGATTCAGTTCACGCCGGCCGAAATCGTCGAAGATGCACTCGAGCCTTATTTATCAGGCGTTCCGATTCTGTTCGTCGGATATGACAACGAGAATGTTTTGGATGAAAACAATATCGAGGTCGGCAAAATCACGAATATATTGACACCAATACCGGGGCTCGTTTTGAGTGTTTCCAATACAACCGTCTCTGGCGGTGCAAAAGATGAATTCACATACACCGACGAAGGCGATGAACTTTACCGGCAATATATTATTGCAAAGCGTTCGGCTGTGTCTGCGGGCGGGCCTGCGGCGGCTTATGAACAGCGCGCCAAAGAGGCGGACGGGCGCGTCCTCGATGCCTATTGTCTGCGATATGGTGACGCCGGATTTGTCGAAGGAAGGGCGAGAGTTTATGTATTGGTGAATCTGACATCTTCAGAGGAAGAATCAGAGGTCATGGAGCGCGTCCGTATTGCTTTGACCGATAATGCCTGGAAGCCCGTTTGCGATACGGTCGAAATCTTTATGGCCGAACAGTCCATGATTTATCCCGCATTCATCGTTGGATTGAGCGCAAAGAATGCCGTTTCGGGACGGGCCAAATTTGAAAAGGATGTCCGCGATTATTGCGAATATCTGATGACGCATCTCGGTGAGCCTTTCAGCCTGTCCGAGCTGTGCCGACGTGCCCAGACGCCAGATGAGAATGGCGTGAAAACGGAATATGTATCGGTCGTCGATCCGATGTATAATTACGTCGCAATAGAAAAGACGTGGTCATTCCGTCGAATCGATTGGAGCGTCAACTATGAAACTGTATGATTGCCGTTCCTATTCGTTATTGCCGCGATTTGCTCAGAATTCCTTTATGGAGAGTTTGTGCGGTGCCGTGGATGAACTCATTCGCAGGCTTGAATCCAGATGTAATGCGCTGCCATGCGAAAACTCTGCGGCATCCCTTGCCGCATGCCGCGATGACGAACTGGCGCAGATTGCCTACGATTTGGGCGCGATCCCCTATTATCCGGATTTGCCCAGGGCAACGCGTGAGAATATTATATTAAAGGCCAAAACGTGGACGCGTTATGCAGGGACTGTCGGCGCGGTCATCGAGATGGTGAATGCGCTGTTTGACACGGATTCGACGTCGATTAACGATGCACTGGATGAGCCGTTCATCTATCACGTCAACCTCGATGACAATTTCATCGAAAGTACGGAGACTAACTTTAAACGGTTTACCGAATGCCTCGAAATGCTGGGGCATACGACCACAAAGCCGGATGGTTTTACCTTTTATTTCGAGGGAACTTTCGAGACAAATGCGACAGCGGTCACCGGGGATGTATTGCGGTGGTTTGACACGAATGCACTCTGTGAGCCTGCGGATCATCCGGATGTACAATATGACGTCTGGATCGAAACTGTCGACAATTCCAACTACGTTGCCATTGCTCTGCGTTCGGTTTTTTCGGGATTGACGGCGGCGCGCGCGAACACCATTGTCAACAATGCGCCTGTTCCTCTGAGCCGATATAATAATTATTTATCAGACAGAGGCGGCCCATATACACAGGCAGACGCAATAACCATGCGTGACAGACTTCAATCCTATATTCCTGCCGGCGATGGTTCGTCGTTCGGCATCCGACCTGTCGCAGTCGTATAACCAAAAAACAGGGAGAACAAACCATGGAATTTCAAAACCGCGTGCTCACCGAAAGCGGAATCGCACTGATTGCACAGGCAACGAGTGCCAATAAGATTGTATTCGTTGGCGCGCTGTCATCGACGGCCTACAAAGATATCAATGCGCTTTCGACGATTACACCCGGCGATCTGACCGGACCGACGGGGACCATCAAAACATCATCGGCAACGGGAACCGTCGCGCGCATCGTCGCCGAATATACAAATCAGCAGCAGGCCGTGAATGTCAAAACGGTTGCCATTCTGGCCAGACTTTCAACGCAGACGGATGCGGATGCCGTCGTCTTTGCGGCACAGTCAGACCAATCGGCGAGTATATATATTCCATCGATGAGCGAATTGAGCACGTCTGTTCAGGTGGCGTTCAATGTGACCATCGGGAACGCATCCACCGTCGCTGTCAATTCGGCGGCCAATGTATCGCTGGGCGACTTCGAGCGGCTGTTGGAGCGGACGGTGACAACGCATGCCGACGGCGATGCCGACGAAGGGGAAGACCAGACCATCGCCGGAAGCAAGACTTTTGGAGGAAATGTCACTTGTGAAAGCGATTTCACCGCATCTGGATATGCTTTTTTTGAATCAAGTGTGCAGTTCGATACGGATATATCTGTTGGCGGTGATGTCTATGCAAACGGCTCTGTCGAGTGTAGTAATGTTTTCGAAACGAATCCGACCATTCTGAGCAACGGTGTCGGCGGGATGTATTTCCTGACCTTCGAGGTTTATAACAGCAGCTCATCGGGGGCGGCTGCGTTTCACGTAAATCGCGGCACTGCCATCTATCAGGGGATGACACAGGGAACGAATACCATCAACTGGATTCAGGCAGATGATACGATTGATTCTGTCACTTCGCACAAATACAGGATTCTGAAATCCGTTTCGGCACAGATCAACCCGGGAACAGGTTCAAATCTTCAGGTCTGGGCGATTCGTTCGGTGTAGTTTATGAGTGCAATTTCCGACTTATACGACAGGATCAAGATCATCGATGACAAGCTCATCGGCAAATGGGCAACCGCAGTCCGAAAAGAGATTAAACGGTTCGGAGATGCAGTTCAGCCGGCATCGCCGTTCATCGACAAACCGAACCTCAAAGATGACAAACGGCGCGGTCGATTCTGGCTCAGACAGGACCTGCGCAAGGGAACGGTCACGATGTACGGCATCGCGCCGAACATCGGACGCGTCAAAGGTTTTGGCGCGCCGGTCAACCGTTGGCACGAAACCAAGCCCTATCGGTTCAAGTATGGCCGCAGATGGGTGACTTTTCGCAAAGCCCAGGATACGAGCGCATCCCCCGGCATCGAGACCAAACAGCCCTATTTTGGCGGCGCGCCTGTCCGTCCTTCGGGATACTTCGGGATCGGATCGGGCAAGCGAAAGCTCTGGGGCTACGGACGCACCGACGAAGGCGCCACGCCGATTTACTACAAAGACGCATTCGCCGACTGGCTCATGGAGAATCACGGCGACGAAATCGACCGCATCATCATGGAGACCGGGCAAGAGATATTGAGCGAATCGTTAGGATTTTAGAAGTTTGAGCAGTGCCTGTTTAATCTGAGCGTCGATGGCCTGTGGTTTTTCCTGCGTTTCGACCATGGATTCAATGTGAGATTCGACGGGATCGGTGAATTTCTCATTGTCATGCAGATAAACCGAGGTCGTCGAGATCGATTTGTGCCGCGCAAATCGTGACACGCGGTGAATGTCCAGGCCCGCCTCGACGGCCAGCGTGATCGCCGTGTGCCTCAGTCCGTGCGGTGTGATACCCTTCTTTTCCGGCAGATGACATTTCAGAATATATCGAACGGTTTTCGACACATTCACTGAGGAAAGCGGCGCACTGCATCTTCGACAATCCGACACGAAAACGAAATCCGCGTCATCCGTTCCCCCAGGTGTGGCAGCCTTCCATTCTCGAAGCAGATTTTGAACACTTATCGGCAGAACGATGATGGCTGCTTTGTCCTTTCGGCCTTTGCCGCGAACCATCATGCGGTCGCCGTCCATGTCTCCCCACTGCATCTCTGAGATTTCGACACATCGAAGGCCACAGTAGACCATGAGCGAAACGATCGCTTTGTCTCTGATTCTCGTTATTCTCTGAAGAAGTGTTCGAACTTCGCCTGCATTCAGGCATGTTTTTTCGCGATATTCACCGGTCGGAACAGCGACGCCGTGCATGGCGTCGATGTACAAATCGTTTTTATACAAATAATCAAAAAATGCTTTCAGTCGTATATGAACGGCACGGATAGACGAACCACGGCATCCCCTTTCGCGCAGTTCGGCATAATAGTTCAAAACAGCTTGTTTTCGCGGTGTCTCGCCATTGTCCATGCACCATCTCTGGAATGCGACAAGCTCTGTTATCCGATGATACCATGTAGAATTTGAAGCATTGGTTTCGCTTTTCCACATGTCTATTACCACGCGAACATTGCCAATTCCACACCATGTCACGTGATCAAAGTGTTGTATAAATCGATTGTATCTTTTTTCGTAGTAGTCGCCATCCATCTCAAGGTCACCTCCAAAAAGAAGTCAATTGTCTCGAAACGCGCATAAAAACACGTGATCATTGTGTTGTATATCTGTTTAGTTGTGTTCCATGTAATGAAACACAACAAAAGCATGCAGGAAGTCACCGTTTCGAGACGATTGTATCGAATGTAACGCAGTGTTCATGCGGCGTTAGGCGAAATCGTGTTTCACCACGAGGTGACCAATCAGTCACTCTGGACCGATTTTTAAGATACACTCTGACACCGATTGAAATGCGCTTCACCGATACAATCGACACGAATTGCGCGCGGTGACCTCTCACGATTGAAGTTACCGCGTTTCGTGCGCAGGGGTATCGCGTTTTTTTGAATTTGTCAAATGATATATTTTGAAATGTTTTGATAATGTAATAGGTGAATATTTGATTCTTTAAATCACCTAAACATGATGATATTATGTGCCATGTCTGAATGAACATCTTTTGTGTTCATTCGTGAACGGAGAATGGCACATGAGAGAATCCGGTTACATCATCATCGAAGGCAATATCGGCGCGGGCAAAACGACCTTTTCGAAGCACCTGACGGACGCCATCCGGGATACGGGATGCCGTTCGACACTGCTGCTCGAACCCGTCGAATCAAACCCGTTCCTGCCGCTGTACTATCAGGATTCGAAGCGGTACGCCTACACCATGCAGGAGCATCTGCTGTCGAAACGGTATGCCATGACGCAGTTCGCCCAATGGGGCGCGCTCTCGGATTATGGATGGTTCGTCATGGATCGGAGCTATTTCGGCGACCTGTATTTCGCGATGGTCCAGATGAAGGACGGCTTCTTTACGTTCGATGAGTTCCGCTCGTACATTTCGAGCCACCGATGCATGCAGACGAACATCCATTTCCCGACGGCCGCGATATTCCTCGATGCATCCCCGGCCGCATGCAAACGCCGTGCGGATGCGCGCGCACGTGACTGTGAAAGCGGGCTGTCCATGCAGTATCTCGAAAGCCTCGATGTCGAGATCGCACGGCTCAAAGCGTTCATGAACAGAATGACCCGCGTCGTGTCACTGCCCTGGGAAAACGATCAGGATAAATCACAGCTCAAAGCAACGGCGCACAAAGTCGCCGAACAGCTCACGCAAAACCTCGAAGCCTTCGATGATTTCTATTCACCCTGGGGTGCATGCCAGGCGGGATTGTTCGAACCATGCGCGCACTAGCCATCTTTGTGCTCATATTGAGCGCCATTCTCGTTTTCTTTGAAGTCCGTCTGTGTTTCGGGTGTGATATCGAACGATGCGCACCCTACCGAAGCAAAGTAGAATCGATCCTCGAAAGCGAAGCGGTGAGCAGGGATTTCTACTTTTTGATGGTTGCCGAATCCCGCTGCACGGATAAAGCGGTATCCGATAAAGGCGCGGCGGGATTCTGGCAGCTCATGCCGGCGACGTCCAGGCGCTTCGGCTGCGGCGACCCGCACGACCTCGAATGTGCGACACGCGCAGCCGCTCGCTATATCAAACACCTTCAAACTTCCTTTCACAGATTCGAAGATGTCATCATCGCCTACAACATGGGCGGTCACAATTACCGGCGCAGAGGCGCAACCAGTGAGGCGCGCGGCCTCGTCTGGATGGTCAGGGAGCTGATGAAATGCCACTACACTACACAGGCCGACACGGCCAAAAGATAGCATGGATCGTCTGCCACTATCCCGTTGCCCCCGGATGCAACGCCAAATGGTGCTATGAGTACTATTACCGATGCAACGAGGCAAAGAGCGCGCATTTCGCCATCTGCGAAAACGACGTGCAATCCATCGTGCCCTGCAATCTGGCCGCATATCATTGCGCAACCTCGGGCAAAACGACCTACTGCGGCGCAAACAACTACAACTCCATCGGAATCGACCTCATGGATCGCAAGCTGTCATGCAAAACAAAGAGCGTCGAAGACAACGACTGGTTTATCCCAGAAAAGACGCTCGACATTGCCGCAGGTTTTATCGCCGAACTCATGCAAATCTATCACATCGACATTGACCATGTGATCCGACATTACGATGTCACGCACAAGGCGTGCCCGCGTCCGCTCGTTGGCGATGATTTCAATGAGTTTTACAAGGTATGCGGTAACGCAAGGTGGATTCATTTCAAACAGCAGATACTCGAAAAGCTGAATATGGGAGTGTGCAAATGAAACCGTTCCTATTTGTCACGCTTTGCACACTCTGCCTGCTGAATATCCGCATATTCATCACACCCGATGGCGAGTGCCTGCGCATCGAGACGGATGACAACGAATACCCGTGCACCGACGAAATCAAACGCGATACGGAATGCTGGAATGATGACGGCGAAACTCAGCTCTGCGGCGCAAGCTGGATACAGGTGGAATCATGAAATCCCTCGAACACACCGAGCAAGTCACGCTCATGCAGTGGTGGGCGCTCGCCTGCCACGGCTTCGGACTGCATGAAAACACGCTGTTCGCCATCCCGAACGGTGGCGAGCGCAATATCATTGTGGCCAGCAAACTCAAAGCCGAAGGCGTCCGCGCAGGCGTCCCCGATCTGTTCCTGGCATGGGCAAACCGACAATACGGCGGCCTGTTCATCGAGATGAAAAAGCCAAAAGGCGGCCGCGTCTCGGATGCCCAAAAGCAATACATCGAACTGCTCACCGAAAGCGGATACAAGGCCGTTGTGTGCATGGGATGGATTGAGGCAAAAGCCGCGATTGAGGATTATTTGAGAGGTTAAACCATGCTCAACAAAGTCATGCTCAAATGACAATCATTTGTTTTTGTCTTCATCCTCAAGCATTTTCTTGACCGCCTTGTCGAAATCGGAATCAATTTTCTGAGTTTTATTGAAAATATCGTATTCAGCTTCTGCTTTTTGCAGCGCGGCTTTTCTGGAAACCCGGCCCTTGCCATGGAGAATTTCATATCTGCGAAATGCCAGAAATTCATCGACACTTTTTGCAAATTCTTCCATTGTGAAAGTGTTTTCACGCTCAATTAAGTCTTCTATGTAGTCAAAGAAGCCTGTTACAGAACGCTCCAACTGCCGAATCTGCTTTTCATCGAGATAATTCTTTGCAATTGAAACATCCGATTTCAATATTCTGCCTTCCGGTGCATTTTTCCATGTCATTAGCCCCATATTTTCCTTCGTGCTGTCTGCATGGGAATGGACTATTTCGGCTGCTGTCTGACCAGTAATGGCATAATGGAATTTGTTTTGCACCATAGAATAAAAGTCATGGGTTATCTTGGAATCTTTGTCATAGTCGGTGCTACATTCGGCAAAGATGTCGGTTATCTGCTGCCAAATTCTGCGTTCACTCGCACGTATCGAACGAACACGTTCGAGCAATTCACGGAAATAATCTTTACCAAAAGCATTTTTCCCCTGTTTGAGCCGTTCATCGTCCAGCGCGAAGCCCTTGATCATGTATTCTTTTAAGACGCCAGTCGCCCAAATTCTGAAGTGCGTTGCACGCAGGCTGTTTACTCGATAACCGACCGAAATGATGGCATCGAGGTTGTAAAATCGCGTCTCTCTGGTTTGGGTTTTCCCTTCAATCGCACCATGCTGAGTGGTTATTGCAATTTTTGCAATAACCACTTTTTCGTCGAGTTCACCGTCCTGAAATATGTTTTTCAAATGCCTGCTGATTGATGACAAATCAGTCCCAAACAACTCAGCCATCCCCTTTTGAGTGAGCCATATCGTATCATCGCGCACCATCGCATTCACAGATATGCTCTCATCCGCAGAGCGGTAAATCAGAAAATTAAACTGTTTATCCATCACACTCACCTCCGCCTTCCATTCCCCAAATACATCCATCCTGGATGCCCCCCCATCATACCAAACCCCACTCCCCAATCAACCCTAAAACAAAAACTTGCGCACACACCTCGCACATGCTATACACATCACCGTGAAGGGTGCATCCTAAAGCATCTGTCCTACAGCGCTCGCCTCTCCGCGTGATAGAGAGGAGACATAATGCTTTCGGTCAAAAGTCGTGATGTTTTGGCCGGGAGGACGTTACTATACAAGAGCCCGAAAGGGTAAAGTGTAACGTGCGCACTGTAGGGCGTTTTAGGACCTCCCGGCCTCTTTTTTTTCATGTGATCACGACCAATCGGCATCCTAAACCGATTTGTGACCGCACCTCACCTACAGGAGAAAACGATGAACGAACGCGTTTTGTGTGTTCTTGGTGGCCTCGAATCCATCGCGCAGCCATACCCGGCATTTGCCGCGCTGCTCGACACGATTCGGGATGCTGTAACAGTCAGCCCCTTGTTTAAGCACGTGCACATCTATGTGCTCGATGCCGGCTGGGATGCGCTTTTGCTCGACCAGACAGAGTTGCCGGTGCCGACATCCTTCATGGTGTCCGACCTGCGCGATATCGTCAAAGACAAATATGCCGACGACGATATCGTGCTGGCCGACACACTCCATGACCAGGACGGATGCCTGTGGCTTGAGTATCGTATAAACACCGATCTGTTCATTCGATAATTATCACAGTTTCGGAGGTTTATATGAGCTACTACGCCCGAAGTGTATCCAATCAATGGGAAATTGTATTCAAAACGTATGATTCCAACGGTTTGCTGCTATCCCTGACCGACACAACCGCAGTCCGCATCAAATCCAAATGGCGCCTCATCTGTTCTTTTCTGAATGCGCCACACTGTCACAGCGTGCGCGAGGTCTGCTTTCGTAAACACGGCAGATTCTATCCCTCGCTCGTCAATTTCAACGGCTCAATCCGCTTTCATGAACCACTCAAAACCGACGTATGGGACGCGCTATGAAACACTACATCGAAACCAATTTCGACACAGGCATGATGCATCCCGCATGGCCTTATATCAATTTCGCACTGTTCATCCTGTCATTCATCATCGGCATCGGTGCCGTGATTATCTATTAGGGAGACATCATGGAACGAATCATCTTATGGCGTGACAGTTTCCAGAATTGGAAAAACAAGGAAATTCCGAAAGCACAATTGATCTTGACCGATCTGCCATATCAGCTTGGCGACAAGGCTTTTGCAAGCAATCCCGTCTGGTACAATGGCGGCGACAATACAAATGGCGAATCAGACAAGGCGCACAAATCCTTCTTTAACACCGACGATAAGGCAGGATTCCGCATCCCCGAATTCTTCCATTTCTGCGCAAACCTGCTCAAAAAAGAGCCGAAAAAAGCAAAGGCGGATGGGCGATATGATGCACCCTGCATGATTCTGTTTTGCGCATTCGAGCAAATACCCGAGCTCGTAGAGTACGCACAAAAAGCGGGATTCGCGCATTATATCAATCTCGTTTTCTATAAGAACTATTCCGCACAGGTGCTCAAAGCCAACATGCGCATCGTCGGCAACTGCGAATACGGCCTGTTATTCTATCGGGATCATCTGCCCAAATTCCGAAACAACGGCAGGATGATATTCAACTGCATGCCCTGGCTGGAAGATCGAACCACACCAAAAGTGCACCCGACACAAAAGCCCGTGCCGTTGCTCGAATACCTCATCCGCATATTCACCGACATCGATGATGTGGTCATCGACTGCTGCGCAGGAAGCGGCACCACACTGCTGGCCGCCAAAAACACGGGGCGGCGCGGATACGGCTTTGAACTCATGAAGGAATACGTCGATGCCTTCTATGCGCAGATTCTGCCATGCGCAAAAGAGGATATGTTTACAACCATGCAACGAAAAGAGAACGCAAAACAGCTCGAAATCACAAAAGCACTTTATGCAAAGGAGACCAAACCATGAACGACATCAAACTATTTCAAAACGATCAATTCGGACAGGTCCGCGTCATCGAGAGAGACGGCGATCCGTGGTTCGTCGCAAAGGATGTGTGCGCCATTCTCGGATTAGAGAATGTATCAAAAGCATGCGATCGGTTAGACGACGATGAAACATCAAACCTCACTAAAAGTGATGTTGGCGAAAACACTGGACTTTATGACTTTTCAAATGGCGGGCGCTCTCCAATAATAGTGTCCGAACCGGGATTATACAGCCTTGTGTTATGTTCGAACAAACCCGAAGCGAAAGCCTTCAAACGCTGGATTACGCACGATGTGATCCCATCGATCCGCAAGACCGGTGCCTACCAAATCGCACCCAAAGACTATGCCTCAGCCCTGCGCGCACTCGCTGCCGAAGTCGAACAAAAGGAACTGGCACTCGCCGAACGTGACGAAGCCATCCGCACCAAGGCGCACTTCGTCGAAGGACGCGATGCCGAAATGTGCGGACGCGTCGGCGGACTGACGAACGCCAACGAACGGCTGCGCGAACAAATCGGCGATTCGACCAACTGGAAGCAGGCAAAGGCGATCCCATGGCTGCGCAAATACTTCGACGTCCGAATCAATGGCTTCTTTGGCCAGCTCGGCAAGGTGCTGACCAGGCTGTCAACGAACATGGGCATGGAGACGCGCACCGTCGAAGACATGTCATGGGGCGTGGTCAAAGCCTATCACATCACCGTGATCAACCAACTGCAATCCCTGCTCGATGCCGGCGAGGACATCCTGCCGAAATATCGCCGATGGGAGCAGTGATCCCCGAAGTAAAGACGCACGGTCTGCGCGTCTCTCACCCAATCCCAAGTAAAGACGTTCCGTGGAACGTCTCTCATGCGCGGTCTGCGCGTCTCTCTCACCATCACCCAAGTAAAGACGCGCGGTCTGCGCGTCTCTCTCTCCATAGGAGATCACCATGAAAACCCTAACCCACAGCATGATGCAGTGCTTCATGGACTGCCGCCAGAAATACCAATACCGCTACATCGACGAAATCGCACCCATCGTCGAATCGGATTCGCTGTACTTCGGCAGCGCCGTCCATCGCGGGCTCGAATCCTGGTTCAAATACGGCATCAAAGATGCCGCACTGCTTGCGGCCGAATTCGGCGACCTGCCGCCAACCGAGACGATCAAGGCCCGCGCACTGCTCGAAAAGTACATCGAGCACTGGACGCCCGAACAATTCGAGGTCGTCGAAGTCGAATACGAATTCAACGAAAAGATCATCAACCCCAAATCGCGCCACCGTTCGAATTTCTGGACACTGCGCGGCAAAGTGGACGGCCTCGTTCGATACAACGGCGAACTGTTCATCCTCGAACACAAAACGACATCGAAATGCGACGGTGCCTATATCGACCGCATCCTAATCGATTCGCAGATTGCAACCTACGCATGCGCCATTTCTCGCCGCCTTGGGGAGACGGTCGCCGGCGCGATTTATGACATTCTCGTGAAACCCCAGACACGATTCAAGGAAGGAGAGACAGATGAAGAATTCGAAGCGCGCCGCGCTGCGCTTATCGCCAAATCAAAGACCGGTACTTCAAAGGCTCAAAAGCAGGAACGAGAGACTGAGGAACAATTCCGCGAACGCGTGCTCGCCGACATCGGCCCGGACAGTTTTCGGCGTGAAATCGTACGTTTTGAACCCGAAGACCTGCGCGATCATCAGTTTGAGCTGTGGAATATCGCAAAAGCGATGCGCAATGCGCCAATATTCAAAAACACAGGAAACTGCACCAAATGGAGTGGATGCCCTTACCTCGCACTATGCAGAGCAAAAGGCGACCTCGCATTGTGCGAAGGAATCTATGAACATCGACGCGCACACGTCGAACTGACCGAAGAGGAGGATTAGACCATGTGGGATGATGATTACGGATGGGATGAAATCCATGACAACCCATACCTGGGAACCGGCACCGATTACGACTTTTACGAAGACAGCGACGACGAACTCGATGAATACCGCGACGAACTCGACGACCTCTAGGAGAGTAAAGACGTGCGACCCGCACGTCTCTCACGTGCGACCCGCACGTCTCTCACGTGCGACCCGCACGTCTCTCCCAACCCCCAAAGTAAAGGCGCGCGGTCTGCGCGTCTCTCTCTCATAGGAGCACACCATGATAGAACTACCAAAAGGCAAAACCAAGCCACAATTCACGATGAGCAAACTTTCGATGCTGCTCTACGGCGCGCCGAAAATCGGCAAATCGACCTTTTGCAGCCGTGCCGAAGATGCCCTTTTCATCGCCACCGAACCCGGCCTGAACCACCTCGAAGTGGCCAGCGTCCAGGTCAACTCATGGCGCGAATTTCTCGAAGCCATGGCGCTTTTGGCCAATGGCGATCACGGCTTCAAAATCCTCGTCATCGACACCATCGACAAACTCTGCGACTTTTGCGACATCGAGGTCTGCGACAACGCAAAAATCCAGACGCTGGGCGATATGGGCTTCGGCAAGGGCTACACGATTTACAAAAACGAGCTCAAACGCGTGTTTACCAAAGTTTTCGCATTGAACATGGGCGTGATTCTCACCAGTCACGCACAAATCATCGAAGTGGACACGCCTGCGGGCCGACAGACCAAATGGATGCCGACCTTCGAAAAGCGTGCCCGCGAAATCCTCATGCCAATGGTCGATATCATCGGATTCGCACAAAATATCGTCGACATCAACGACAAAGGCGAGCGCGTCGAAAAGCGCGTCATGCAGACCAAAACATCGTCATTGTGGGAAGCGGGCGACCGCACAGGACGCCTTCCCGAAACCCTTCCATTCTCATACCAGGCTTTCGAAAAAGCCCTCATCAAAAAGGAGAAATAGCTCATGTTTAGCATCGAACTCGCACAGGCATGGAAATCGACCGCAGCCGCCAATCCGTCGGAATTCACCAAACTGCCCGCAGGCCGTTACACCTGCCGCATCATGTCGATCAAACTCGACGGCCCGAACATCGACAGGAACCTTCCACCCTGTCTGCGCTATCTGCTTCAGGTCACCGACGGCCCGCAAAAAGACGCCACCACCGAAAAGGCCGACTTCATCAACAACGCCAAATCACTCAGCTACATCAAACTCGACATGAAAACGCTGGGCGTCCGCGAACCCGCAAGCATCGAGGATATCGGCCTCGCCTTGCAACCCGCGCGCGGCAAAACCGTCGAAATCGACGTCAAATACACCACGGGAAACACCGGCAAAGAGTTCATGAACGTCTACATCAAACGACTGGTCGAAACGATGCAGGCACCGATGTCATTCACCGATGCACCCGAACCCGATGATTTTCCGTTTTAGTGGCGCGGCTATCGACCTCCCCCTTCCCTCGCCAATCTGGAGAGGGAGGGGGGACAGCCGCAAAGAGGCTGGGGGGTGGGTGAGGTCGATACGCCTTGCGGGCGCGGCTATCGCTGCGCGATACGCCTCGCCTTATTATCGGAACGGGCGAGTCCTAGCCTAGGACATGTCACTCCTAGCCTAGGACATGTCACTCCTAGCCTAGGACATACGAGTCCTAGCCTAGGACATACGAGTCCTAGCCTAGGACATACGAGTCCTAGCCTAGGACA
>CAMKOM010000032.1 GCA_946414435.1 uncultured Bacteroidota bacterium | reverse complement strand
TTAACCATTGTGGGTTGTCAGGATAGTAAAGAAAACAATATCAAAGATATGAACACATTGACATTCAATGAGAAACAGGCGGCTTGTATGTCGGCCATCGCCTGCAATGAGGCACAGGGCGACCTTGTGTCGCTCGAATCGGCCATTCACAACGGTTTGGAAGCCGATTTGACGGTAAGTCAGATTAAAGAAGCGCTTTCGCAACTCTATGCCTACACGGGCTTTCCGCGCTCGCTCAATGCGCTGGGCGTGCTGCAGCGTGTGGTGGGCGACAGACAAGCGAAGGGCGTGAAAGTGCTGGCGGGCAACGAAGCATCGGCTCTGCCAAAGGATTACGACGCACTGAAACAGGGCACCGAGGTGCAGACCCAACTCACGGGACAGCCGTTCAACTACGAGTTCAGCCCTGCCGAGGATTATTACCTGAAGGCGCATCTGTTCGGCGACATCTTTGCCCGCGACATTCTCACCCACGCCGACCGCGAATTGGTTACGGTGAGCGCCCTTGCTGGACTGGAAGGCGTTGAGCCACAACTGAATGCGCATGTTCGTGGGGCACGAAATATGGGTGTTACCGACGAGCAACTGCAACAGATACCTGTGGCGTTGGCGGCGAATGGTTGCAAGGCGGCCGCATCGAGGGCGCTGAAGGCCGTGAACGCGTTATTGGGCGTTGAGGACAACAGCCGCAGTGAGTACGACCAAGTTGACCTGAAATCGTATTGGCGGCGTGGCAACCCGAACGACGCTTACGCACAATACTTCACGGGGCGCAGTTACGTGTCGCCTTACGGTGAAAGCGTTGTGAATGTGACCTTTGAACCTGGTTGCCGCAACAACTGGCACGTGCATCACGGGGCCGTTCAGGTGCTGATATGCGTCTATGGCCACGGCTGGTATCAGGAATGGGGCAAGCCCGCGGTGGAACTCAAGGAAGGCGTGGTGATTGAAGTGCCCGAAGGCGTGAAACACTGGCACGGCGCCGCCAAAGGCTCGTGGCTGCAACACTTGACATATCACAAAAACCTGCAACCCAACCCGACCAACGAGTGGCTGGAAGCGGTGAGTGAGGAAGAGTATAACAAACTGAAATAAAACAAATTATGAAAATCAAATTATTACTGACGGCCTTGCTGATAAGTACATTTTGCAATGGTCAAATCACTAAAAATCAAAACAATATGGGCAAATCAATCGTCATTTTCTTTTCCCATGCGGGTGACAACTACTCGGTGGGTAACGTTGAGGTTGGCAACACGAAAATTGTGGCCGACTATATAAGCGAAATCGCTGGCGCAGAGCAGTTTGAAATCGTCACGCACAAGTACGACGGAATGGCTTACACACCGCTCACCCGTCTGGCTCAAGAGGAAGCCAACAAGGGCGAACTGCCGCCGTATGAGGGCAAGGCACCCGATTTGAGCGGCTACGACACAGTGTTCATCGGCGGGCCTGTTTGGTGGGGAACCTATCCGCAGGTAATGTTCACGCTGTTCAAAGACATCAATCTTGACGGCAAAACCGTCTATCCGTTCACCACACACGAAGGCAGCGGCCTGGCAAGTTGCGTGAGCGACGTAAAGAAAGCCTTCCCGAAAGCCAACGTGAAAAATGGATTCTCAATCTACGGACACGAAGTCCGCACCGAAAAGGCGAAGGTTGAAAAATGGCTGAAATCGATTGGGTATTAGTGATTTACAGTATTATGGGCTGCTTGACAGCAAAGGGGATTAAGAAGATACAATGATTACTTTTCAGCAACATATTTTTTCAACTCTCAAAATAGTGTTCCCCACTTGTCAATCAAACTTTTTTGCACAGCAGGTTTGATTGTGTCTGTTGGCAACACATCGCCCAAGAGTAGCGGTGACTTAGGATCGTGACGGCGATAATTTTCGGCAGCCTTCGCATGGTCTTTGTTTGCGTAACAATAGCGACAGCCGTTGGGACACGAATTGTAGTCGCCCAAACCACGACTTTCCATACAGGCACAGCCGATGCGGTTGCCCTTGTGAGCCTGATGCTTGAAGTTGAGCCCCAATGCACGGCTGAAAATCTCGGTCGTCATACAACCGCTGTGGTGAACGCCGAATTGCAGGTAGTCGTCTTTTGCCGCACAGGTTTGCAAATACAGCCCGTATTGTTTTGCTATCGCCCCCAACCCTTTGACCAACAGTATTTTGTTATCATCGCTAATAGGTTGCAATTCAGGCATATTTACGGCTAATTTTTTGTACATTTCAACAAAACTGAAAATACAGCGGTCAACGTATGGTGAAAGTTCGCGCGCCATATAGTCAAAAGTTTCAAAATGCTTTTCGATGGTATATTTTTCAGTTAGCAACACGGGGTCGTAACGCCACGCCACTTTCTCTTTGCCAACCTGTGCCGACAGCTGCTTGAGTGTCTCAACGCTTTGTTCTATTGATGGCACATTTGGCTCAATGTCAGTGTCGTATGCGGTTATTGTGTAATGGTAATAACACTTGAAACGATCGCTGATTTCGTGCAGACGATCAAGAATCGGGGCGTAATCTTTTGAACAGAACACCACCACGTCAATAGTGTCAGGCGAAAGTTCAATGCGGTTTATCACATTGGGAAACATCGGATTTCGCGAAAGAACATATCCTTCGCGAAAACGGTTCAAAAGCCATTCTGAATAATATTGTACCGTATCGGTGCGTCCGCCTGTGTTGAGAATCATTTTTCCTCGTACTTTTTCCTATGTTTGATTATTGTAGGCAGATTTTTTGTCGCCCATGCTGTAAGTTCTTGAACTATAGGCATAAGTTCCTTGCCTATTGGCGATAGCGAATATTCCACCCGAGGCGGAATTTCAGGATAAACCTTTCGCTCAACAAGGTCGTCGGCTTCCAGAGTGCGAAGCGTGCCGCTCAAAACACGTGTTGAAATGTCGGGAATGGCGCGACTGAGTTCATTGAACCTTATTGTACCATGCTCGCCAATAACAAGCATCACCAAAAAGCCCCATTTGTTGCCGAATCGGGCAATCACATTGCGCACGGGACACATTTCGAACATCGAGTTTTGTAAATCTTTTTTCAGCATAATGGCTCTATTTTTTCGTCAAAAATAATACTTGTTTCCCACTTTTAAAAATACACTAACTTTTTTTTTAATATTTACTTTCATAATCGTCTGATTTTGCCAATATAGATAAATATGTTACTATGTGTTATTTTTGCAACTGCTTGTACATTAGAAAATTAATTCGCAAATTGCACTCGTAATTTTTGATAAATGAATTTCTTTGAACTTGTAAAATATCGTCGTTCGATACGCAAATACGACGACCGTCAGATTCCGAAAGCCGATTTGGAACGGATAATCGAAGCTGGCTCGTATGCGCCAAACGCAGGTGGCGGGCAGCGCAGCATGATTGTTGGCATTCAAAACCGACAAATTTCTGAAGCTCTTGGAAAACTGAATGTTGCGAGTATGCGTCGCGACAATCTAATTGGCGGCAACGTGTCGGCGGAGCAGCCCAGCATTATCGACGACCCGACTATAAAAAGCGGTTTTTATGGCGCACCAACAGTTGCCGTCGTTTTTGCACAGGGAAACTTTCTTTACAGCATTCCTGATGCTTTCTGCTGTGCCGAAAACATGGTGCTTGCCGCCACGGAGCTTGACATTGCATCGTGCATTGTGGCACGTGCTGAGGAGACTTTCTACAACGACTACGGCAAGCAACTGATGCAACAATGGAACATCCCCGAGCACTTTGTTCCTCGCTGTTTCGTTTTGCTCGGATATTGCAAAGGCGACTATCCGAGGGAAAAAGCACGTAAACCCAACAGAACTTTAATAATTGAGTAATAACTTTTTAATTTTTTGAACAATGAAAAGAGCAAACGACATGTATGTACCTCACAGCGCACAAGGTGTGCAGTGTGGTGAAAAACCTGCATCGTGTGGAAGCGCATGCGGTAGCGGTGATCCTCAACCTAAACCATCAGCTTGCGGAAGCGCTGACCCAGAACCTAAACCAGCCGCATGTGGCTCGGCTTGTGGAGCGGGAGGAAAATAATCTATGGCAGGTTATTTGGTAAACGATGAGCGTAAGGTTACGTCTCATCGTTTTTTTGAAATGAAAGAGCGTGGTGAGAAGATTTCCATGCTCACCGCCTACGACTACACGACGGCAAGTTTGCTTGACAAGTCGGGTGTCGATTCTATCCTTATCGGCGATTCGGCATCGAATGTAATGGTTGGCAATAAGACTACTCTGCCTATGACTGTTGAGCAGATGATTTACCACGCCCGTGCGGTTGTGAATGGTGTAAAACGTGCTTTTGTGGTATGCGATATGCCTTTCGGCAGTTATCAGACTGGCGTAGAAAACGGAGTGCAAAACGCCATTCGCATTATGAAGGAGAGCGGTTGCGACGCGCTGAAAATCGAAGGCGGTGTTGAAATTTTCGATACCGTAAAGAGAATACTTGATTCGGGAATACCAGTTGTGGCTCATTTAGGTCTTACACCACAGAGTATCAATAAGTTCGGAACGTATGCAGTAAGAGCGAAAGACAAAGCTGAAGCCGACAAACTGATGAGCGATGCCATTGCAATGTCCGAAATAGGTTGTTGTGGCATTACATTGGAGAAAATTCCAGCCGCACTTGCCCGCGAAGTCACCAAAGCTGTAAAATGTCCGACCATAGGCATTGGGGCTGGCAACGGTTGCGACGGGCAAGTCTTGGTATATGCCGATATGCTGGGGCTTACACAAGATTTCTCGCCCCGATTCATACGGCGCTACGCCGACCTGAAAAACATCATCATCGAAGCTGTCGGGCAGTATGTCGGCGATGTGAAAGCAGGAAGTTTCCCGAATGAGCAAGAATCGTATTAAGAGCAAATGAAAGAATATTTCGCTTTTCAATGGCATATAACCGACGAGTGCGACCAACGTTGCAAGCATTGTTACATATTCTCGGAAGGTCATCCCGCGCTTGTTGAAACACCGTGGGACAGGCTTGTGCTCACGCTCGACAACATTTGCCGTATGGCGGAACGTATGAACCGCACGCCCTACCTATACATCACAGGCGGCGACCCTATTCTGCACCATCGGTTTTGGAATTTGCTGGAATTGATACACAAACGGCAAATTCCTTTCACGCTGATGGGTAATCCCTTTCATCTCACCGACGACGTTTGTAGGCGGATGCACGACTTTGGATGCCGCAAATACCAACTTTCGCTCGACGGTCTGCGACTGACGCACGACCGTTTCCGCAAACAAGGTTCTTTCGATGCCACATTGGCCGCCATTCCCATCATCCGCAATGCTGGAATGTACTGTGCAGTGATGAGCACCGTGAGCGCCACCAACATTGACGAATTGCCCGAACTGATTGATATTGTGGTGGAACATAAAGCCGACATTTTTGCCTTCGGCCGATACTGCCCGACAAGCGAGGACAAAGCCCACCGCGAAACGTGGCATATTGAACCGCTTCGCTATCGCGATTTTTTGGATACGTGTTGGCAGAAGTTTGAAACGCACAAAAATAGCGATACAACGTTCAATCTGAAAGACCACCTTTGGACTCTTTACTTATACGAAAAAGGTTTGTGGCAAATACCCGAAAACACTGATAATGATACTATTTACGGAGGTTGCCACTGTGGCGACTGCCATTTCACCATATCAGCCGAAGGACGACTAATGGCGTGCCGACGTTTTGAAAGCTATGTTGGCACTATTAATGAAGATATGTACGGTGTCTTTCACGGTGAAAAAATGGAATTCTACCGACAATACGAAAAGTTTGAAAAATGCAAAGCTTGCGAACTTCTGCGTTTTTGCCGCGGGTGTCCTGCAGTGGCATTCGGATACACAAGAAATTTCTACGCCCCCGACCCGCAATGTTGGAAAGAATGAAAAAATATTATAGCGTTTGCTGAACGCAACTGACTTCGACAAAACCAACGTGCAGAAAGGCTTCTCGATTTACGGACACGAAGTCCGCACCGAAAAGGCGAAGGTTGAAAAGTGGCTGAAAGGGATTGGGTATTAATGGATTACGACGGCACGCCTAAGTTATGAAATATATAAGGAATCACATAAAAGTGAAAAGACTGTTCACTTTCATATTTTTAATAATGTCAGCAGAAATGGCTATGTCACAGAAAGTTACCAATACGCAAAATTCTGACGATATGATTGTCCGCATTGCCGAAATCGAAGTTTATCCCGAATACTTGAACGAGTATCTTGCATATGCTTCAGAAGTTGACCGCCTGTCAGTTGAGCGTGAGCCAGGCGTTATCTGTCTGTTCCCGATGCAGGACCCTGCCGACTCGTGCCAAATCCGCATTCTCGAAATCTACGCCAACGACGCCGTCTATCAAGCCCACCTGAAAACCGACCATTTCCAAAAGTACAAACAAGGCACGCTCAAAATGGTGAAATCGCTCAAACTCAACACTATGCGGCCGATGGACAGGGAGATGATGAAGGCGATGTTTGGGAAGATGCGGTAACTGATAAATTGGTGATTTACAAGCATTTATTCATAACTTACGAATAACTCGGCAGGGATTGCCGACAGCCATTGAATCGGAAGGAATATCTTTAACCACTACACTTCCTGCTCCAATGATGCAACGGTCGCCTATCGTTACTCCAGGACATACTGTTACGCCACCACCCAACCAGCAGTCTTCTCCAATGGTTATCGGAGAACATCGTTCTATAGGCTTGCGACGTTCAACATAATTTATAGGATGGTTCGGGGTCAGAAACTGACAGTTAGGTCCAACTTGAGTGTTGGAACCTATGGTAATAATGCCACCGTCGAGCATCGTACCGTTATAGTTAATAAAAACATTTTCACCCAGTTTGATGCCATGCCCATGGTCGCAATGAAATGGTGGTGATACGGTGGATGACTCGGGAATACCGGGAATCAGGCTTTCTATCGTCTTCCTGTAATCTTCATCATCGATTGTCATGGTTTGCAATTTTGCGCAAAGGTGCTTGGCTCTATAGTAACTTGCCAAGCATTTCTCGTTTGTAAAGTCATAGAACTCTTCGTTGCGCATTTTTTCAAATTCTGTCATACTATAAGTCTATTATGTTGGCTATAAATGTAAGCACAACTGATATTTATTCAAAAAATAATACAAAAAGAGCGCCCAGCATAACGCCAGACGCTCCTTTTTCGCTTGATTTCAATTCAATTACAAAACTTTAGCAACCCTATGCGAACACGGAATTCCTGCACAGAAAGTTATGGCTGCCGTCACTTCTCGCACACGCACCAAAGTATGGCGTTGTCGGTGTGGATTTCGACTTTCGAGTAGCGTTCCTGCAAAATCTGTCGCACTTCAGCTTCGGTGTGGAATGGCGGTGTGAACCAGCCCTTTGGCGCAAGAATGCGGCGGACAAGCCAATCGGTGCGGCGCAGTTGACCGCAAATGTAGAAGCAGGCAATGAACTTTCCGCCCTTGCGCAGTACGCGGCAGGTCTCGTCGAAGGCTTTCAGTTTGTCGGGAAAAGCGTGAAATCCGTTCATACTCATCACCACGTCAACACTTTGATTTTCAAACGGAAGTTGGCCAACATCGCCTTGCGTAAGCGCTATGTGCGCAGCGCCAGACAACCGTTTTTCGGCTTGCTGAAGCATATCGGCGCTGTAATCGAGACAAGTGATTCGCGCGTTGGCTAGACGGCGCCATTTTTCGGCCGTGAAAACCGCCGTGCCGCACGGAACGTCAAGAATTGTGCCCGAAAAATCGTCGGGAATGAACGACAGCAGCTTTTGCGCAATGGCCACATCGTCGGTTCCGCCCCAAAAGAAACGGATATAGGCGCGGGCAAAAATGTTCCCTTGAGTCAGCACGCCGTCGTAAATGTTCTTTGAGTCGTGGTAGGCGCTACTGATTTTATCTTTCTTTATCTTGCTCATAGTGAGATTGTTTTTGTTTTATGACGCAAAAATACGGCGCAGATTCTGCAACCGAGTTGCAAACTTTCAGTAATGCGCGGAACCGCTGTTTTCCATCTTCCGCCAATAAAGGAACGCTGTCAGGAAGGTCAGGGCTTCGCCAAGACTTTCAAAGCCGTTGTAGGCGCCTTCGGCTGCAGTTCCGCTGAAAATCAGTTTCCAAGCCACACCAACAACCGCCGCGCCGACAATTCCCAAAAGACAGGTTATGCGCGGAAGGCCGAGTTTTCCCGAAACCGCCGCGGCAAAGTGAACAATGTACTCGAAGCACAAAAACAGAATCAGGCAAAGGTTGACGGGCGTGACCACATCAATCCAATGCTGACTTACAGCCGTCGCCATAGCAGCCGTTCCGCCCGCATCGAGCACGGCCTTGTAGGTTATCGGCGGAAGTGCGCCAATTGAGAAGTGCAGGAACCCCGTCGCGGCAACGCCAACGCCCATAAACGCCGTGAAAAGCCGCAGAACGCGCCCGCAGGTGGCGGCAATCATCCTGTAGAAACTGATAAAGGCGGGAAGCATCAGAATCATCCCCGCAAACCCCAGCACAAACGAGAGCACAAAACGCCATTCGGGCAGCCCAGCCCATAGCGGGTCGACATCGGTGCCGTTGCCGCTGTTGCCAGCGTACCAGTACAAAAGGCCGTCGCCCACCACGAAAAGCAGGCCGCCAATAAAACCCATCAGGGAAAAAATCTTGTTTGTTTTCATTGTTGTAATTGTTTAAAGTTTAACAGGTTGAACGGGTTTAACAAGTTTAAATCTTAAATAGGTTCAACCTGTTAAACAGCGAAGCGTTTCAACTTGTTCAACAGCAAAGCATTTCAACCTTTCCCTTCGCTCGCCTTGCCGTCTTTTATGGTGATAATCTTGTCGGCGCCAGCCACGGTGCGCATTCGGTGGGCAATCACCAAAACGGTCTTGCCTTTGATAAGTTTTGAAATCGACTGCTGAATAAGTGTCTCGTTTTCAACATCGAGCGAAGCCGAAGCCTCGTCGAGCAGGATTATCGGGGCGTTTTTCAGGAAGGCGCGGGCGATTGATATGCGCTGACGCTCGCCGCCCGACAGTTTCTTGCCGTTCTCGCCAATCACCGTTTGCCACTTATCGGGCAGATTCTCAACAAATTCGGTGCAGTTGGCAAGCGCAGCGGCCTGCATCACCTGCTCGTCGGTGGCGTCCTTATCGCCAATGCGGATATTTTCCAAAACGGTGTTGTTGAACAAGGTAACATCTTGGAAAACAATCGAGTAAAGATTCATCAGCGTTTCGGGGTCGATTTTTGAAATGTCTTGTCCGCCAACGGTTATGCGGCCCGAATCGACGTCCCAGAACCGCGCCGCGAGCCTTGAAACGGTTGTCTTGCCACTGCCCGACGGGCCAATGAGCGCCGTCACCTCGCCTTGTTTTGCGGTGAACGACACGCCGTCCAGAATCTTCTTTCCGTCCTGATAAGAAAACGTAACATTCTGAAATTCAATATCGCCGCCGTTCACTTTGAGTTCTTCGGTACCAGTCTGCTCTTTGTGCAGCAGAATGTCGTTGAGCCGCTCGCAGTTGACGTCGAGCGCGATAATGGCCGCAAAATGCTCGAGCGACGTAACCAGCGGGTCGTAAATGCGCGACGCTATCAGCAGGAACAGGAAGAATTCCAGCAGACCTAACTCGCCGCTTCTCAACAACATAGCGCCTACAAGAGCCGTGGTTGCAATGCCGAATTTCAGCAGCAGTTCGGCGTTGCAGACAAAAAGCCCAGTGCCGAGTTCGTTCCAGAGCATACGTTTCTCAACCTCGTGAATTTTGGCTTTAATTTCCTTGAAATAAGGCTGTTGCGCGTTGTTTTGCCGCAGGTCGCGGACGGTTTCCAGACATTCCTGAATTTTTTCGGTCATCTCAACTGCCGCCGCACTCTTCCGCTTGCCCAGTTTGTACTGCACTTTGCGCGAGAAAGCCACAATGAGCATACTCAGCGGCAGCACCCAAACCACCGCCAAGGCCATCTTCCAGTTAATGAAAAACAGACACACGGCCAATATGCAAGTGCTTATTATTGAGCCAATTAGTTGCGGAATAAAGTGCGACGAAGCCTGCTCAATGCTTGCCGCGTCGTCCATCAGCGTCGAAGTCAGGTCGGCGCTGTCTTTCTTGGCGAAGAACGAAAGCGGCAGTTTCCGCAGTTTCTCGGCCAGCGTCACGCGCCTGATTCCGCTTTCGCGATAGGTCGAGAAATAGCAGGTGTTGTATTGAATCACGGTGGTGACAATCATCAGCACCAGCCAAATGCAAATGCCTGTAAGATAAAAACTTGCGCGGCCGCCGAGAGTTCCGCCCATAATGTCCTGAATCAGGAACCAGAGCAGAACAACGGGCGAGAACAGCGCCAGATTGTAAAACACGTTTGCCGTCGACGCAATCACCATCGACCTTGCGCCCTCGTCAGACAGGGCATATTTTTGTTTAAGAGTTGCCATTTTTTATTTAGGATTTAGAAATTAGGATTTTTGATTGGTGAATCGGTCAATCGGATAATCGGTGAATTGTTTGTATGACAATCGATTATACGACTTGCCAATTACCCTATTCAACATTTCACACAGCCTTCATTGTTAATTGTTAATTATTAATTGCTCATTTTCAATCAATTGTCAATTGTCCACTGTCAATTTTCAATTCTCAATTTTCCATTCCACCGATTTTTGGTATTCGTTCCACATTCGTGAGTAGATACCTTGCTGTTTTACAAGGTCTTCGTGCTTGCCGCTCTCGACAATCCGTCCATCTTTGAACACGAAAATCGCGTCGGCGTCAACAACGGTTGAAAGGCGGTGGGCGATTTTTATAACTGTCTTTCCTTTAGACATTTCGTTGAACGCCCGAAGCACTTTTTCCTCGTTTTCAGGGTCGGCAAAAGCGGTTGCCTCGTCCAGAATCAGAATGGGCGCGTTGCGCAGCATCACCCGCGCAATGGCAATACGCTGCTGCTCGCCGCCGCTCAAATAGGTGCCGCGGCTGCCAATGACGGTGTTCACGCCGTCGGGCAGGCGGTTGATAATGTCGGTGCATTGGGCGCGTTGCAGAACATCGGCAACTTCGGCGTCGGTTGCCGTCGGCTTGGCCATCTTGATATTGTCTAAAATGCTCGTTTTCATCAGTTTGCTGTCTTGAAAAACAAACGACACGATTTCCGACAGCCGCGCCTGCGGAATGTTGCGCACATCGACGCCGCCAATGAGAATGCGGCCTTCGGCAACATCCCAGAACCGCGACACAAGGCTTGCCGACGTGGTTTTGCCGCCACCCGACGGCCCGACAAAGGCCACGTGTCCGCCCGACGGAATTGTCAGCGAAATGCCGTCCAAAGCGTTGCGCGCGGCGTCTTTGTATCGAAATTTAACATTCTGAAACTCAACCGAATAATCGCTTGGCGTTTGCGGATTTTCGGCATCTTTCATCTCTTCGACATCGAGCACCGAATTGATTCGCAAAAGCGAGTTCTCAACAATCATATCGGCTTCCGACGAGTGCATCAACTTGAAGAAAATCACAGCGATAATGGGCGTGAAAATGATATAGAACATCAGGTTTGAGAAAAATTCGGGGCTTGCCGCGCCGCTGCCGTGCCAGAGCGCAACGGCCGTCAGCATTGCAAAAAACGAGTTGATTACAACGGTGTAGGCCGTCATCGGAATGCGGAACCGACGGGTGTAACTAACTGAAAATCTTTCGTATGTATCAATCGCCGCCTTAAGTTTCTTGAACGAGAAAACCGACTGCCCGAACGTCTTCACAACAGGAATGCCGCGCACGTACTCAACGGCTTCCTTCGTCATATTCTCGAGCGCGACGTTGTAGGCCAGAATATCGCGCTTCAGCGACGGCCCCACCATAAAACCGTACATTATGAGAAAGGCGACCACAATGGTTGCAATGCACAGAAGGCCGATTCGCCAGTCGAAATACATCAGCAGGGCAATCATCGCCACGGGCGTCACCATTCCCACGGTGCGGTCGGGCAGAATGTGTTCCAGGTAGTTGCTCATTGCGTCGGTTGAGTCGATAATGATTTTGCGGATTTTGCCGCTGCCTTCGGTCTCAATGTGGCCGAGCGGCATCCGAAGCACCTTGGCCACGCAGCGCTCGCGAATGTTGGCCACCGTGCGGAACGCCCCAAGGTGCGAGCAGGCCAGCGCGCAAAAATAGACGCACATTGCGTTGACCGCATACTTGACGGCCGTAAATCCGTAATCTTCAATATTTTCCGCTTTCGCGAAATCGGACGCCACACTCAACACTTCGTTCACAATTTTCCAAATGTAAACGAACGGCACCAGTCCCAGGCACGCGCTCGCCGCCGACAGCACAATGGCCCCAACGGTGAAATACTTGAACCGACCTGCGTTATCCATCAGCGTGAGCAGATTCGGTCGCTTTTTTGTTTTGTTATCCATATACTTAATTTTTAATTTGTTACGTTTTCAAAAGCGAACAGTGGTCAAATTTGTTCTCAAAAAAAAAGGACCCGTTTCCGAGTCCCTTTTCCCTAACTTTAATTCAAAATACGGCTTGTTTGTCTGTACATTTTAAGTGAACGCTGTACGTTTTTAAACGCTGCAAAAATCAGCCGAAAACACGTATCGGTCAATCCCAATTTGTGGGGATTTGTGCGAACGCAAATTGGTGATTGTGTGGGATAAACTGAAGGGCCGAAATTCATCATTAAAAATGGTGGCCTGCACCTTGCAAAATAGCCATTTGTTGGGATTCGCCTTGCGCGCGCGACTGACTATCTTTGCAAAAAAAATGCTATGGAACAATTACTTTCGTTTGTGGGTATGGTGAACGAAATGTCGCCGTACCTGCTTTTGGGTTTTCTGTTTGCAGGACTGCTGCACGTGTTTGTGCCGCAACGCGTTTATGCGCAGTATTTGGGTCGGCCCGATTTCCGCTCGACGCTTTTGGCCACGCTTTTCGGCATTCCGCTGCCGCTGTGCTCGTGCGGGGTTCTGCCCACGGCAATGTCGCTGCACAATGAAGGCGCAAGCAAGGGCGCAACCACGTCGTTCCTGATTGCCACGCCGCAGACGGGCGTCGATTCCATAATGGCCACCTACTCGCTAATGGGGCTGCCGTTCGCCATTGTCCGCCCTGTGGCCGCCATTGTTACGGCGCTCGTGGGCGGAAACGCAATGAACCTGATTGACCGCACCCAACCCACCGCTCAAAAAGCCTGCGCCGACGACTGCGACTGCCACTCACAGCCGCAAGGCGGAAAACTGTTTGGCGCTCTGCGATATGCCTTTATCGATATGTTCCAAAGCATTGGCAAATGGCTTGCCATCGGGCTTCTGTTGGCAGGGCTGATAACGGTTGCCGTGCCCGACGGATTCTTTGAGCGTCATCTGAACTCGCCGCTCGAGAGTATGCTGTTTGTACTTCTTTTGTCGATACCAATGTACTTGTGCGCCACGGGGTCGATTCCTGTGGCTGCCGCACTAATGCTCAAGGGGTTGTCGCCAGGCACGGCACTTGTGCTGCTAATGGCAGGCCCCGCAACCAGTATGGAATCAATCGTAACCATCCGCAAGATTATGGGCTCGAAACCATTGGCGGTTTATTTGGCCACCATCATTGCAGGGGCTGTGGGCTTCGGATTGGCTATCGACTATCTGCTGCCAGCCGAATGGTTTGTACCACAAGCGGTTATCGCCGCACCGTGTCATTCGGCCGACGATTTCACTCTGCCCCAAATTCTGTGCAGCCTTCTGTTCGTCGGTTTGACCGTGAACGGACTGATTCCGCGCCGCGCCAAACAGCCCGAAAGCCCGCAGGCGGTGCATTACCAAGCAAGCGGAATTGAGTGCGCCCACTGCAAACAGACCGTTGAAACAGCGCTGCTAAAACTCGACGGCGTGCGGTCGGTCACGGTTGACATCAGCACCAATGTTGTCAGCGTTGAAGGCGACGTGGCCGAAGCCGACATCAAACGCACCATCGAAGGCATCGGATTCGGGTTTGTGGGGAAAATCGACGGTTAAGCAAAGTGGCGAAGGATTGTCCCGCCATCTTTCCTACGTTTTGACCGCTTACTTCAGCATCGCCTGAATTTCGGCTTCCAAATCTTCGGGCTTTGCCACGGGCGGAAACCGTTTGATTTGGCTGCCGTACGCAATTATTATCGGTGTTCCCGATAATACCCCACCGCCACTTCAACATTGCGCATTATAGCGCGGCTCGAAAATGTTGCGCCGATTCGCGGTGAGCAGTTCCGCCACCACGCTTTACACACTAATATCTGCTTTGTTTTCAGGCAAATGCCGCCTGATTCCGTCCCAGGTGGGCATTGGCGAGCCACGGTGCTGACGCCGCCACTCGTCGAATTTTTGGTCGATATAAATCATCTCTTCAATGCCGTTTTTGCAGTGGTCCGAAACCATCAGTCGGCCCAGAACCGTTTTTGACATCAATCTGTATAACAAGAACATAGCGTATGTCCGCAGACCGCCGTTGTAGAATCGGTCTTCGCCTTTCGGCATAACGCTCACACCCGCGCTTTTCAAGTAGGCGAAGCACTCCTTCGACGCCTGCATAATGAACTCAATGTCGCGGCGGGTGAGTTGCTTCAGGTTGCAGCCGCACTTGTAGCACATATAGCCGTAGGGCATCACTTCGGCCACGTGGCATAGGTAGTAGGCCTGCATATCGCTGATTGGCGTCACTTTGTAGTCTTTGATACTGAATGCTTTACGTATCGCATCGATTGCCCAGTCGGGTGCGGGTTGGTGCAGACCGCCGACAAAAAGTTCGGTAACGGGCAGCCTTCCGACAACCGCCTTTCCGCCTTCGCGGTGCCCAGCCGAGTTCTGAAAGCCGAAAAGCAACTGCAAATCGTTGCGCACGGCCAGAATTCGGTTTTGACAAAGGTCGGCTTCAAGATTATTGCCCACAAGCACCAAAAGATTGGTTTTCAAACCGATAAACGCATCTAACAACGCTTTCTGCTGTTGCCCCTGCATCACTGAAAAAACAATGTCGAACTGCTCGCCAACGGGTGCGCTCTCAACAATTTTGGGGTGGTCAATAGTGGTTTTGCGTTGCAGATAGTGCCTGACAAACAATCCGTTGCGGCGCAACTCGTCGGCAGTTGAGCGGGCCACCACCGTCACGTCGTTGCCAGCCTTGCACAAATAGTGAATCATCAGCGAGCCTAACGCACCCGAACCATAAACTAGAATCTTCATAATCAGCAAGTTTACCAAACCAAAGTTGCCCAGCGGTCGTTGATATTGGGCAGCAGAAGCGCGAAAAGTTTGGCGCGCAGCGAGTGCTTCCGCATCTCTTCGTTGAAACTGTGCTCTTCGGCGACGCGGATTCCAGGGCAGAGCGGCTCAAGTTCGCGGGCCGAGTTGGTTCCGCTCTTGAAAACGGCGTTGGTCTTGCTCACCGTGTCGTGATATTTTTGCTTCTTCACCATCATCGGGCAGTTCTGCTCGGCCATCAGTATGCCGTGTTCGAAGTTGTTTTTCAGCAAGTTGAGCAGTGTGCCGATTTCTTCCATCGTCAGGTACATAAAGAGCCCTTCGGCAATGAACATCAGCGGCGCGCTTTTCGCGGAAGCGGCATTTTTGACCAGTCCTATCCAACTGTTTTCCAGAATGTTGGCCGCAACCATTGTGACGCGCTCGCGCTCGGGAAACGCCTTCCGACGGGCGGCAATCAGGTCGGGCAAATCAATGTCGAACCAAGTGATACGACCATTGTCGACACGCTCGAAACGGTTGTCGAAGCCCGCGCCCAGATTGACAATGACGGCGTCGGGGTTGGCGGCCACAAATTCGCGCACCGTTCGGTCGAGCATCACCGTGCGCGCAATCACGCCTTCGCGCGACAGAAACTTGTCGAACTGACGGGTGTCCACGTTCAGGTGCTTGACAATCTCAACCGCCATCGGGTCCTTCACGCGCGGATTTTTCGAGAGCGTCTCGTTCGCCTTTATGGCGACAGGTATCAGCGCCGTGGTCTCAACGTCGCCAAGTTTCAGAGTGATTATATTTTTCATATTATCAGCATTTTAGATTTTGTGAGAAAAGCCGAACATCCACTTCAGGCGTTCGGCTTTCGGAAACAATGAGAAAAAGTTTATCTTTTTGTAAATGACTATGGTTCTTTGTTTTAGGCTTTTTCTTCTTTTCTGATTTTCAGCGACTCACGCGCCAGCAGAATTGCCACAACAGCCATCAGCGGCATAATCAGAAGTTGTGCGGGGTTGAACTCGTCAATGAGTTCCGACATATGCAGCACCGTGAAAGCCGCCATAATGCAGGCCAGCACCACGTTGACTGCCAAGCATTTGCGTCCGCCGAACATCACAAGCAGAACGCCCACGGCGGGCACCGTGTAGGTGAGCAGCATCATAAACGAAATCATCCCCACCGAAGCGGGCGGTGTCATAGCGGCAATGCTCTCGCCCCAAAAGGCAGGCATTGCGTCGGTTAGCGAGTGCGCCAGGAATCCCGCAAGGGTGAGCGTCCACAGCGCGACGATTTTAGTTTTTCTTTCCATTTTGCTAGATTTTAGAATTATTATGCCGCAAAGTAACGGCGGCTTGCCGGCTGCGTCAATCCCAATTAGTGGGGATTTGTGCGGGCGCGAGGGTAGTGATTGGTGGGGATTTTCTGACACAGACTTACCGCCAATCAAACTTATCCGAACTAAATCCAAAAACAGCGGAATGATTTATATACCACGGAAATCGCGGAAAACACGGAAAAGGACAACCTGAAGGTTGCGTTTTTGCTAACCGATTTTGCCGCAAGCGGGAAGAGGTTCGGACGCCCTTGGCAGGGCGGATTTTTTTAGGAAATCTTGATTGGAAAGTATCAATGTTTTGAATTTCAATTTTTTACAATTTTTCAAACACAATTTTCTTTTAATTTCTCGCGAAGCGATAAAAATAAAACAGCGACCGTCAGGTGGCAAATTCCGATAGCCATCGGGACCGCGTTTTCTGTACGTTCCGTGGCCAAAAAACCCGCAGCAAAATCCCAATTTTTAGCGATTACAAAATCCGCAAAACCGCCTATTTTTGTATGTTGAAAAACAAGTGTTATGGTTGTTTTTTTCGAGTCGTTTCTAATGATTATCAATCAAATGAGCCCCTATCTGCTGTTGGGGTTCCTGATTGCGGGCGTGCTGCACGTGTTTGTGCCGAAGCGGTTCTATGCGCGGTATCTGTCGCGCGACAACAAGCTCTCGGTGGTGTACGCGGCACTACTTGGTGTGCCTCTTCCGCTGTGCTCGTGCGGCGTTATTCCAACGGCCATAGGGCTGCGTAACGAGCGGGCGTCGAAGGGCGCGGTGGCATCGTTCCTGATTGCCACACCGCAGACGGGCATCGACTCAATTCTGGCCACCTACTCGCTTATGGGGCTGGGATTTGCCGTGGTGCGCCCCGTGGCCGCGCTCGTGACAGGTGTTTGCGGCGGATTGCTAGTGAACCGCCTTGTGCCCGACACCGACAAAGCAACTACCTGCGCCACCACCACCGTCACACCCGCTGGCAACCGACTCTGGCGCGCGCTGCGATACGCTTATTTCGAAATGATTCAGGACATCGGGTTGCGCTTGACCGTGGGGCTTGTGATTGCCGCCATAATCAACGTTGCCGTACCCGACGACTTTTTCCTCAACTTCGCGAATCAGCCTCTGCTTCAAATGGTTGCCGTGCTGCTGATAGCTGTGCCAATGTACATCTGCTCGACGGGCAGCATTCCTGTTGCCGCCGCACTAATGCTGAAGGGCCTCTCGCCCGGCGCCGCCTTGGTAATGCTAATGGCCGTACCGGCCGTCAATATGGCGTCGATTCTGGTGGTGCGTAAATCGCTCGGCACGCGGTTCACGCTCATTTATCTGCTCACCATTGTCGGGTTTTCAATTTTATTTGGATTGATTATCAACGCAATAGGTATTGACACCAACATTCTGGCCCCTGCCTCAACGTGCTGCCCTGGCGTCAGCCACTCACCAGGCATTTTCAGTATTGTATGCTCATCGTTTTTAGTGATTTTTATACTTAACGCTTTGATTATGAAACTTTTCAGCAAATTCAAACACGAGACCGCCGCAGCTGGCACTACAGTTTACCGTGTCGACGGTATGCACTGCAACCACTGCAAAGCCGCAATGGAAGATTCGGCATTGAAAATAAAAGGAATAACCGCTGTCGAAGCCAATCCGACCGCAGGCACTCTCACCGTAACGGGTGCCGCCACCGAAGCCGACATCCGCAAAGCGGTGGAACGTGCAGGATTCAAATACATCGGGATAAAAGAATAATTGTCAAACATATACACTATGAACGCCATTATTACAGCCTTGCTCATTCCGTTTCTGGGGACGGTTTTGGGTGCATCGTTCGTTTTTTTTATGAAGCGCGATATGCCCGTGCTGTTCCAAAAAACCTTGCTGGGCTTCGCCTCGGGCGTAATGGTGGCAGCATCGGTGTGGTCACTGCTGATACCGGCAATGGAAACGGGCGGCATTTGGAAGGTGACGGTTGGGCTGCTTGGCGGCTTCGCATTCCTGCTGCTCATCGACTACATAACACCCCACCTGCACCCCAACGGCGACCTTGAAGGCCCCAAGAGCCGGTTGTCGCGGACAACAATGCTGGCGCTGGCCGTCACCATTCACAATTTTCCTGAAGGAATGGCCGTGGGCGTGGCCATTGCGGGCGCTGTCAACACTGATTTCAGCACGGCGGGGGCACTGGCGCTATCGCTGGGCATCGCCATACAAAACATTCCCGAAGGCGCCATCATCTCAATGCCGCTTCGCAGCGAAGGCAACAGCCGCTGGCGGGCTTTCGGCGTAGGAACGTTGAGCGGCATTGTCGAGCCGATTGGCGGCGCATTGGTGTTGCTGTTGGCATCTACCGCCACTGCAACAATGCCTTATCTGTTGCCGTTTGCCGCAGGCGCAATGCTCTACGTGGTTGTCGAAGAACTGATTCCCGAAGCCTCACAGGGCGAGCACTCAAACCTCAACACCATCGGCTTCGCAGTGGGTTTTGCGCTGATGATGGTGCTGGATGTGGTAATGGGGTGAGTTTTAATGCTGCATAGCCACACCTTGAACATATTCAATAATATTGCTTTTCATTTTCAACTTGTTCAACAAGTTAAACAATTCACCCGCATCCGTTTTAAAAGTTGTTAATTTAAATAATTGTGTTGCCGTCGCCAATTGCCATCGGCTGATTAATTTGGTGGCTCAAAAATTTGAGCGATGAAACAATACCTTGATATGCTGTCGCACATTCTTGAAAAGGGCGAGAGCAAGAGCGACCGTACAGGAACGGGGACCATCAGTACCTTCGGTTACCAAATGCGTTTCGACTTGAACGCGGGCTTCCCGTGCCTGACAACCAAAAAGTTGCATCTGAAATCGATTATCCACGAACTGCTGTGGTTCCTGGCAGGCGACACCAACGTCAAGTATCTGCAAGACAACGGTGTGCGCATCTGGAACGAGTGGGCCGACGAAAACGGCGACCTAGGGCACGTCTATGGCTACCAGTGGCGCTCGTGGCCCGCACCCGACGGCTCGCACATCGACCAAATATCGAAACTGATTCACGACATCAAGACCAACCCCGACTCGCGCCGCCTGATTGTGAGCGCCTGGAACGTGGCCGACATCGACCAGATGGCTCTGCCGCCGTGCCACGCGCTATTTCAGTTCTACGTGCAGGGCGGACGTCTCTCGTGCCAGCTCTACCAACGCAGCGCCGACGCATTTCTAGGCGTGCCGTTCAACATTGCCTCGTATGCGCTTCTGACAATGATGGTTGCGCAAGTCTGCCACCTGAAGTTGGGCGAGTTCATCCACACCTTCGGCGACCTGCACATATACAACAACCACCTTGAGCAGGTGAAACTGCAGCTCACCCGCGACCCGCGTCCGCTACCGACAATGTGGATAAACTCCGATATCGACGATATTTTCAAATTCAAATTCGAAGATTTCCGCCTCGACAACTACGACCCACACCCGCACATAAAGGGCGAAGTGTCGGTATAGGCAAGGATTGAATAATTGATTGCGTGAAGGTCTGATTTACGGTTGGGGTTCTTTACACCTCACTCATCACTCTCTTCCTTTTGTTTTTTGACAAATTTCCGCACATCGGCAGCCATTTGCAACTGTTTTTGATGACTTGGTGTTGACGGTCGCGTATTCCGCTTTCCGATTTGTCGGATATATCTAATTAAACCTTCGTTAGTACCTATAAGAGACAACGTTTTTGACGGATTGAACATTCCGGCATATTCCAAACGACTGGTATAACTGGCAAGTTGTCGTACAGGTGCGTCATCTTGATATGTTGCAGGCATCGTCAAAGCCGCGTTCACAGCACTGGCGACATTGTAAAAAGCCGTTTGTAGTTCTGCGTCTGACTGCATATGGGCGACTTCGTATTTCATCTGCTCATAGCTGATGAACGGTAGCACAACCACTTCCTGGATCATAACAGTGTCTGCATGCAAAATAACACCAACCATTTGACTTCCTGTAGCAATCGAATCTACAACAGCAATTTTTACCATTCGATAACCGACAAACGAAAAAATAACCGTATCGCCATAGTAACATGGCAGATTAAAATATCCGTTAGCATTCGATGTCGTTCCAAATCTATGATGGACATAGACATTGACATTCTGGACTGGTTGCAAATCTTCGGCATCGAGAATCGTTCCTTGCAAATCGATACGCATTTTCGCATCGCTTTGCGCCACACCAAGAAATGGCAGTGCCATAAAAAAAAATAAGAAACATCGCTTAGCTGCAACCATACGATTCATAATATACCCTATAATAACGTTTTAATATCAGATTATTGTACACACAAAAATACAGGAGGCTGTCCAACGGACAGCCTCCTCCCGTTATTGTCTTTTTCAGACAACAACGTACTAACAACTCTAATCGGGAAAACTTTTATTATTATGAAAAAACTTTTTTATCAATATCCCGGATTCTGATAAGCAGCAATTTCATCCTCACTCATTTCCAAACCATCGAGCTGGCCTTGCGGAATTGGGCACAGATAAAGATGCTCGTCAAGATCGCGTGTGTACTCTACAAGTTCGGTATCATCGGCGGTTATACCGCAGATTTTATAGGTCTTTGCCTTTTCAATCCATGTTTGGGTTCGTACAAGATCGTACCAGCGGTAACCCTCACCGAAGAATTCACGTGAACGTTCAGCCAAAATGTAATCGATATCGATTGTTGCAGGGGTGGCATTTGTCATTTCCTTGCTGTAATCGAAGCTGACAGATTTTGCGTCAGCCACACTGTAACTCCATTTACCAGCACGTGCGCGAAGAACGTTGACAAGGTCCCGAGCTGATTTGTCACCACTTGCGCCTTTAACAGCAGCCTCTGCGGCAATAAGATACAGCTCTGAGAATTTCGCGATATAGAACGGACGGACACTACCTGCGTTCGGGTCGCCAAGGGCTTTAGTCTTGTCGTAATCGGTACGCTGGTCGCTGATTTTGAACGGACCAGGATAGCGCAGACGGCTGATGTGACGCGGGTCGACAACGTAGCTGGCTTCACCCTTCATTACGCCAAGGCCGAGTTTTCCGCCTTGTGTGGCAACATCGGCATAGTCAATGCCATCAGTATCTTCTCCCAGGAATGTCAAAACGGCCTCTCCAATTTTAACTGGCATTCCGTTAGCGCAGTAAACTTCTTCATAATCCATGTTATTTTGATTCCAGTTTGCACGGTAAACGGTCTGGAAAGTAGCATCATAGCGTGAATCGTGAGTTTTGTCGGCAAAAGTCTCTGTGAACACGTTGTAAGTTGGTGCCATACGCGACCATGGACGGCCATAACCTTGTTTTGCCTCACGAGCGACCGGATTGACTGGCTCTGACATCACACCTTTATCATCCAGTGCTTTGCTGGCATAGGCCACCATTGTAGGATAATTCCAGTTGCACATCCAGAATGCGAAGTTGTCAGGCGCGCCACCAGAACCGTAGGTCAAGCTACCACCATTGTAAAGCTCGCTTTTCTCGGTATGGTCAGCCCAAAGCATCATTTCGGAGTTACGCTCGTTAGAAGCGATGCACATATCGTAGAATGTCTCCTGCAATGCATAAGGGCCAGGATTGTTGATACCATCGAGGGCAACATTGTAGGCCATTTGAAAATAATCGGCCGGCGATTTACCGTTGGGGTCCTGACGAGATCCGTTTAACTGGCCGTTTACAGCAGGATATGTCGGAATATTTTTCGGATTCTCGAGCCACCAGCCGTACGTCAGATATGCCTTTGACAAATAGAGGCGTGCCACATTTTTAGTAACGGTACCAGTTGCACGAGGTGTTTCTGGCAGATTCTCGATAGCATATTCGAGGTCGGGGAAGATACATCTTGTGTAAACTTCGGCTACATTGTTACGAACCGATGTGCGGATAGGCTTGTCATTCGGTTTCAGCTCGCCCGAACCAAAGTCCAACGGAATACCACCAAAAGTTTGAACTAGCAAAAAATAGTCGAAAGCACGGAAGAAATAAGCTTCGGCAATCAACGATACAGATGCGTCTTTGCCATATTCGATTAACTGGTTTGCCGAGTTGATGTTGGTAATCATTGGTTGCCAAATTACGTCGGCGCGGCAGTTTTGTGAGGTGGTTACAGCAGCACCTTCCGAGTGGTCGGAATCTTTGAAGTTTGCATCAGCGCTAACGCCCCATGTGAACTCGTCGGTTCCAGTTTCGCAAGCGTTGAAGTAGTAACCCTGGCCGTACATATTGCGCAGGTTGTTGTACATGTTGTTCAGTCCGCCACTAATACCCTGGTCGGTTCCGAAGAAATCGGGGGTAAAGATGGCACGCGGATGCTCATCGAGAACGTCAGAGCAGCTGGCGAAGCCCAGCGACACAGCTACTGCGGCGCTAAGCAATGATATTTTATTGATATTTTTCATCTCTGTAGATTTTTAAAATGTTACGTTCAATCCAACCAAGAAACTGCGGGTTTGCGGAGTGTTGGTACCAATAGTCAGCAAACGACGTTGGTATGAGCCTGATGCCATATTCTCATTGCCGTAAGAGTTGGTTTCCGGGTCAAGTCCTGTCTCTTTGTGGAATTTCGATGCAATCACAAAAGGATTCTGTATGGTTCCGTAGATGCGGATTCTTTGAATACCTGCATCTTCCATCCAGCCCCAGTTGTTCTTTTCAATGTTGTAACCGAGAGTAATTGTGCGGATCTTGCAATAAGATGCACTGAAGTATCCGAGCGAATTGCCATATTTCGGGTTATCACCACTGCGCAAACCACCCGGTTTCGGATATTTTGCACCAGTGTTCTCCGGTGTCCAGTAATCAACGTCCACGTTGTTGCGGCGGCCTGTGAGCATATTCAGATAGCCGTTAGCTGCATAGAGCGAGCAAATAAGCTTACCACCAACTTTATATGCGCCAATCACGTTCAAATCAAATCCCTTCCACGACAGACGGGTGTTGAAACCTCCCTGAACCTTCGGGTTCATATCCATAATCTGACGGTCTTCATCATTGATTTGACGAACAGGCAGTCCGTTTTCATCAAATTCGCCAGTGTATTTTACGCGGATGTCGCCAGGTTCGGCTGAAGGCTCTTCAATTGCCATAACGTCGGCATCTTCCTCTTGCCACAAACCAACCTTCTCATAGTCGTAAATCACATCAATCGGGTGACCAACAAACCACCAGTTGCCTTTATCCTCCTTAACACCCGACGCCAATGCCACCAATTTGTTCTTGTTGCCGTACATGTTGAATCCGGCTTCCCAAGTCAGACCGTTGAAGTCATCAAGGATTGTTCCGTTCAAGTTAAGTTCGAAACCCTTATTTTCTGTTTTACCGATATTGCTCATAATGCTGTTAACACCTGTTGTTGCAGGCAAGCTCACGCGCAGAAGCACATCGTGTGTTTTCTGAACATAGTACTCGAAGCTACCGGTCAAGCGGCCATCGAAGAAACCGAAGTCAACACCATAGTTCATGGTTTTTGAGTACTCCCATCCGAGATTGGGGTTTGGAAGCTCTGATACATAGTATCCATAAGTTTGTGCGTCGCCAAGGTTTGTGGCGCGAGTCGACAACAAACCAAGAGTCTTATACGGATCAACCGATTGGTTTGAAGTCTCACCATAACCTACGCGAAGCTTGAGTGAGCTCAAATAGTCGATACCATTCATGAAACCTTCTTTAGCAATGTTCCAACCTGCAGAGATAGCGGGGTAAGTGTGTGCGTTGTTGTCTTTTGCCAAACGCGATGATTCATCTTTGCGGACAGCTACGGTCAACATGTAGCGGTCGTCAAACGAGTACATTACACGGCCCATCATCGACCTCAAGCCAGAATCGCTGTAACCCTGATACGATGGGTTGAAGTTAAGGTCTTCAACCGGAGCTTGTGCAATGTTGTAGTAAAGCATATAGTCCGATGGAAGATTCTTTGCAGATATGTTCGAACCATAGTATTCTGATTTTTCAGCAGAATAGAGACCAACAGCATTGATAGTGTGCTTGCCGAAAGTCTTGTCATATGTCAGCAAGTTCTCGACAGCCCAGTTTGTTGTGGTCGATTTGCTTTGTGATGCAGACGATGGCGAATCAGTATTGCCAGAGAACACACCTTGAGCCTGGAAGTTGCCTGATTCAGAATATTTGAAGTTCAATCCCACATTCACGCGGTATTTCAAACCTTCGATGCGCGGAATCGAAATCTCACCATAGAAGCTGTTATAGGTGCCGTAATCTTTGTTTTTGTTCACCCATTTCTCATCGTCAATCAGGTTCTCAATGGCCTCACGAGTGTACAGCCAAGAGTTTTGGTCTTCCGGCATATCAATCGTGCGGCGCAGATTGCCATCCTTGTCAGTCGGGTTGATAAGTGGCGAAGCTGACAGCACCGAGTAGATGCCGAGGCTTGAATAGTTGCTTATAGAATAATTGTTGCTGCTTGTAAAGCCGAAACGCAAGTATTTGCCGACTTTTTGGTCAATGGCGGCGCGGGCCGACAAGCGCGAATAGTTCTGGCCAGGCAGAACCGACTCCTCTTTATAGTAGCCGCCACCGAAACTGTATGATGCCGATTTTGTGCCACCCACAATTGAAAGATCGTGGTTTGTTACAAGACCATTAGCATACATTTCGTCCTGCCAGTCGGTGTTGGCATCGTCTTCCTGCTCCATCAGTGATCCGTCTTTGTTTGTGTAGTCGGCATCCTGACGCATTTGTTTGAATTTCTCACCATCCATCATCGGATATTTCGAGAAGACTGTCTTCAGACCAACATATCCGCTGTAAGTTGCGGTTGCCTCTTGATTCAGATTGCCTTTTGTCGATGTAACCAAGATAACACCATTGGCACCACGAGATCCATAGATTGCCGTTGCCGAAGCATCTTTCAAGATATCGATGCTCTTAATAGAGTTTGGATTGATGTCGCTCAGCGAGCCTGCGAACGGAATACCATCAAGCACTACCAACGGATCATTGCTCGCATTCAACGAACGGGTACCGCGGATACGAATCTGCATTGTAGCGCCAGGTTTCGATGATGTCTGCTGCATCTCGACACCAGCCACACGTCCTTGCAGGGACTGTGTGATGTTGGCTGCAGGCATCTCACGGACAACATCGCCCTTCATTGATGCAACAGATCCAGTAACAGCTTCTTTACGCTGTGTACCATAACCAACGACAACAACTTCGCTCAAGCCGACCATGTCAGGAACAAGGCTGACGTTGTAAGGACCACTGCCGTTAACGGCAACTTCCTCTGTTGTGTAGCCAATGTAGGAAATCTGAAGCACGTCACCATCGCTAGCCTGCATGGTAAATTTGCCATCACCGCCGGTGATTGTACCCACCGATGTTCCTTTGATGACTACGTTGGCTCCCGGAATGGGGAGCTGCTCCTCATCCGTAATGGTACCGCTCACGCTGTGAGACTGCGCCATTGTACAGAATGAAAGCAACAATGTCGGCAGCATTGCAGCCGCCTTTCTCCAAAATTGATGTTTCATCATAAACTGGTTTTTTTAGTTATTAAATAGTATAGTTCTACATTCCTCTATGCCATTGGCAAGAGAAGGTGTCGAATTTTCTTTGCTATTTGCTGATGACAAGTTTTTTGTCTCGCCACTACAACATATTATTATGAGTATAACCATTGTGGATATGCAGATGGCACATATTAGTTTCATCAGCGTATCTATTGTTGTAACACGTTCGAGTATGTTTCTAATTACCCCCATAAAAATTGTAGCGTTTTGCTCGTAGTAAAACTATCCCTGTACGCCGATTTTGACTTTCAACTTTAGATATTTGGCTTATAATTTTAGACTTTTTTCAAAAAAACGCGTTTGAAATTAATTATGCAATCGGTTGTATTATTATGTAATGTTTTGATTTACTGTATATTCCATAATAACAATTTATGCAATCGGTTGTGAAAAAGAAATATGAGACAGACGTATCCTTCTGTCATATGAGAAATGTATTTTTTACATCATTTCCCATCTTCAAAACGGCTACAAAAAACGCGGACAGCACGTTTATATGATCAAAAAGATCTTACCGCCACACTATGGTTTAATTCTGTTTTTTATGATTTCTTATGCTGATATGGCTAATGACCTATCATCTTTTGCATTTGTTCGAGACAATTAAATGGATAAATAGACCTTTATCACACCTGACTGTTCTGCAAAAAATCAGATGGCGGCACACCGTATTGTTTTTTATAAACAGTGCTGAAATAGGCTGCACTTGCAAATCCGCACATCTCGCTTATTTCGGTTATGTTGTATCGCTGTGTCTTAAGCAATTGTTGCGCATATTCGAGTCGGACTATTTTTATGAAGTCGGTTGGTGAAGTATCTGTCAGTGCCTTCACTTTTTTATACAACAACGACTGGCTGACGTTCATCTCGCTAGCAAATTGCTCTTTGTCAAACTCATTGTTACTCATGTTCCGTTTTACCACATCGTACAACTTCTGCAAAAAATCATCGTTCTGTTTGTTCCCTAATTCCACAACCGGCATTCCGTGCGACAAACTATTCAACAACTTTGATTTAACCAACTGCCGGTTATGCAATGTTGCCATAAGCCTTTGCCGAAGCACCTCCATGTCGAAAGGTTTCGTCAAGTAATCGTCAGCATCAAGCTTAAGGCCCTTCAGTTGGTCAGTCTGCTCCGACAAGGCTGTTAGTAGAATTATCGGAATATGCGCTGTCTCAAATGTTGATTTAATATGACGGCATAGTTCGAATCCATCCATCTCTGGCATCATAATGTCTGAAACCACAATGTCGGGCAACTGCGCACTGACAATTTTCCATGCGATGGCGCCATTGGCGGCTGTAAGGACATCGAAATCGGGCGACAGCGTGTCTTTCATAAAATTCAGCAAGTTGGTGTTATCTTCAACAATCAGCAACTTATAATCCGACTTTCCGATGTCCTCGGTATGCTCGGGTTTCCTGACCACCCCAATTGTTTTTTTGCCCGTCAATTCCCCAGACACTTCACTACCGGATGTTTCGCGGGGGACATTGATTGTAAAGACTGCCCCCACCCCTTCCTGACTTGTACAACCGACATTACCACCGTGCAATTCCACGTATTTTTTGACAAGCATCAACCCGATACCGGAACCAATCACATTTGCATTCACTGCGTTCTCGCTCCGGTAGAATTCTGTGAACAAGCGTTTTTGTGCCTGACGACTAATGCCGATTCCATGGTCGGTTACAATCAGCCGCCACGCCTTCTCGTCACATTTCAAGCTAATGTTTACAACACCACCGCCCTGTGAATATTTTATGGCATTCGACAGTAGATTGTCTATAACTTTTCCGATCATGTTTTGGTCAATAGCAGTCACATACTTATCGTTATCACACTCATACTCAAGCCTAATACCGCTGCCAGCTGCCACAGATTCAAACATTTGCGCCCTATTGCTGACAAAGCTGACAAGTTCTGTCATGACCAAATGTGTTTTCTCCTTCCCTGTGTCGGTCTTTTGAAAATCCATAAGTTGAGTAACCACCATTGCCAATTGCTGAGTCTGGCTCGACGCCAATTCAAGATTACGGCGGCCCTCTGCCGTGAGCCTCTTCTCTTTCGCCAGTTCTTCAATTGGCGCTTTCACTAAAGTCAGCGATGTGCGAATGTCATGTGCGGTTTGGGTGAAAAAACGTATTTTATCTTCCGCGTGCTGTCTCTTTATACTTTGTATATATTGTGATATCAGCATGTATACCCCCAATCCCACAATTAGATAACATACGACAATAAACCATAGTCTATGCCAAAGCGGCGGCGTGACACCGATGAACAATAAACGTTCATCAATAACATGAGACAAACTGTTGTCGTAAAGTCTGATATGCAGTTTAAATTGTCGGTCAGGGAGATTGGAGTACGAAATAATACGGCTTGCTGTCGGTTGATTCCAACCATCGTCGAGTCCCTCAAGCCACCACGAGAAGTTAGGTAATGCCATTTTACCGATAGGTACCAACTCTATGCGCACCGTGTTCTGCGTATGTTTTAATTGTAGTGAGTCAATATGGTCAATGATGCGGCCGCCAGCCTCTATGTTTCTAATAGAGCGCCCAGCCACAGTGATGTCTTGCAAGAATATCCGTCCCGAGGGCTGCCGTCCAAACTGTGTCGAAGGATTGATACTTACCGCGCCACGATTAGTTCCCCAAATTATGGTACCATCGCGCAATTTGCAGTGCGACGCACGATTGAACGACGTGGCAGCGAGACCGTCAACCAAGACAAACGAATGTTGCAGATTTCCATCCGGCAATTGGTTATCTCCAAATTTGGTTGCGTAGTCCGACACACCACCAACCTCCAAATTACTCTTACACAATCCAAATTCAGTGCCAATCCACAAACTGCCCCCCTCCGACATAATGCTGGTGACAAAATCCGAAGGCAAACCATGGCGCTTGTCGAACTGCACCGTCCGGTTGTTTTTGCGGTCGAACATGAGTAACCCGTTGCCGCCTGTCGCCACCCAAATTGCGCTATCAGTCACCAATATATCATTGATAATTACCCTATTGATGAGAACGGTCCTGTCACCAGTCGCTTTGTCAGCCATAATCAATCCGTTGGTACATCCAAAAAGCATGCGCGCGCTGTCGAGTTCGGCAAACGTATTAAGCGGCACATACCCGTAATTGTCATAGTCACCAGTTTGCAGATTATGGCAGAAGACGTCGTTGTTGGTACCGCCAATCCAAATGTTTTTGCGACTATCAAGCATTATGTCGAACACAAAATCATTCGAATACTGGCCTTTGCCATCACGACTCCAACGGTGCGACAATACGCGCCCGTCAGAATTAAGCGTATAGATACCTGACGAATATGTACCCGCCCAAATATTGCCTCGAGCATCCTCACACACTGACAGAAACACTTGCGACTGGTTCTGCCCGTCGGCCATAACTCGCAACCACCGATCTGCCGATGGTACATAACGGTTGATTCCATTATTGGTTGCGAACCAGATATTTCCGCGCGAATCCTCGATAATATCGTTTACATTATTATCACTTAACGAGTTGATATCATTAGTTTTGTGTGCTATGAATTTAATTGATGGCTGTTCGATACTGAAAAACGCCGCACCAGCACTATATGTACATACCCAAACTCGGTTGTCCGGTTCACACATAATATCATATACTCCATTATCTGGCAGTGAGTTAGGGTTATTGATATCGCTTTTAAAAACATTGGTTACTTGCAGAGTGCGCGTATCGATGCACCAGACACCCTGACCATCATAACCGACAAGCATTGTGCTGTCGTTGAGCGGCTCAAGCGCCAGAATCGGTTGGCGCGGCATCCGACTACTGCTGACTGCATCAGTGTGGTCGGTATCGAAATTATATAAAAACAATCCGCTTGCTTTGGTTCCAATCCACATCAATCGCCGCTCGCCATCATAATACAAACTCGACTTTATTGCGTTTACATTAATATTAGCTATGTCGCAACCTCGTTGCAAAGTATTAATATTAAGAGTATACATGCTGTTACGACGAGCAACGAACATAGTGCTATCGTCGATCCATTCTATGCAATCAATCTGTTCCTTGTCATCAATATTGCGAATGCCGGTCTCATCAAGTTTACAAAGTCCAATTGATGTGGCAATCCAAGCATTTTCTCTACTGTCAATCAATATCTTGCCCACCGTGGTGGCCTCTTGGTTGAACTCTGTGGCAATATTTGCTATAGGTTCAAATTGATCGGTAGCCGGATTATACGCGAAAATCTGGCTGCTGCTGCTGAATGCCAACAATTTTCCATGTCCAAAGGCTAGTTTAACTGTCACCATGTCAACCTTACTGTAAGGCGGATGGTAAATTCGACAATCATCGTCAGTAAGCCTCATAATCCCCAATTTCGACGACACCCACACAAATCCATCATCGTCTTTTACAACAGAGTTCGTCTCTCGTATCGACACATGGTATGCATCACTAATACTATGGAAATCAGCCGCAAACATCCGCTGCGCCGAAATCAACAGAAAACATACACACAACCCGACTATGTGTTTACGCCCTGACATATCTCATTTTATTCCATTTCAAGCCTTAAATGTACAAACAAATTAGCAACTTATCATATATAATGGGATATTTACAAATATGCAGTGCCTTAACCTCCTGAAGACACTTTTTCTTCACATTCATTAAAAAAAATGCAATTCCGATGGTTAAAATCCATCAACGAATAACATATAATTATGTTTTTGCTATTTTTAAACGCTTTTTCAAGGCAGTTTAACTTTTATTTAACGTTTACGGAATATGCGAGCATATTATAAAAGCCTGTTATCAGCCGCAGTAATCGGCACAATATTAGCAAGTTGCAGTCAGAAAACAATCGAGATTGAATCGAACGTGACGCCCCTGTCCGACTACGGCAGCAACGACGGCTCAATAGCGATAACCATCAGCGGCGGCAAAGAGCCGTACGCCATCCGTTGGTCGAACAATCAGGCCGTGGCCGAAATCAGCAACTTGGCGGCAGGCACCTACATTGTTACTGTCACCGATGCCAAAGGCCGCATTGGCGCTGATACTATTGAAGTTACGGGTCCCGACTGCCCGCTCTGCATCGACAACGAAGGCAACAGTTACCGCACCGCAATTGTTGGTGAGCACGTTTGGATGACCGAAAATCTGAAGGCGAAAACCAACGCCAACGGCGACGAAGTGAAATATTTTGAGAACCCCGACGCACCCGAGAATGGACTGCTCTACACGTGGGACGCCGCAATGAACGGCAACACCGATGAAGGCGCTCAAGGCCTTTGCCCCGACGGCTGGCACATACCCACACACGCCGAACTGACCGACCTTTCGGTGGCTCTCTGCAACGACTCTGTGGTTGAAAATCTGATAAATCCGTTCGACCTTGTGTATGCGGGATTCTACAACGGCGAATTTCAGAACTCAGGCAGTTCGGCTTCGCTGTGGTCATCGTCGAAATCGCACGACAACATTTGGAAACTCTACTACCACAAGAACCTGAAAAAGCCGTTCATCTACTACGAGAAACCGCAGAACGCTATTTCGGTAAGGTGCGTGAAGGATTAAGGCACTAGTTTATTTGGTGTCAGTTTTTTTGTAGATAAGGCTCTATTTATCGTTTGGATGGTAAATATCAAGCAGTTTAATAACTGTTCCAACCCGACATAATGACTTTTGGTCTTCGTCTTCGGTATAGGCGAAACGAACTTTCACACTATCGACCAAATGTATACGGAAACAGGTATCATCAATATTCGTCGGCTCAAATAGTTGATTGTCAGATTCAATCACCCAACCACAGCCATCGAATGCGGTATAATCATCGATGAGCATTCCGTCAACGTAACGGGCCACATCGCTGTCGGTCGAGCAACCGAGACTTGCAGTCGAAATCGCTCCAGCCAAAACCGATATTTTCAAGAGTCCCATTTAATTGTCAATTATACAATACAATTGTAGAAAACTTGTTCTGCAAAAGCAAGACTATTTTTTAATAGTGCGAGTTTTACTGACAAAAATCACAAAAAATGCCGCCCCACAATCGTGAAGCGGCATTTAGGTGTGTTATATACTTATAATTAATATTCAACCAGCACATTCCCGTTCATTTCGGCAGGAATGTCGAGCCCCATAAGCGTGAGCACGGTTGGTGCAACATCGGCCAGACGTCCGTTGTTAACCTTCTTCACATCGTCCGAAACCACAATCACAGGAACAGGGTTCAGCGAGTGGGCGGTGTTTGGTGTGCCGTCGGGGTTGATGGCGTTGTCGGCGTTGCCGTGGTCGGCAATAATGACGGTGTTGTAGCCATTCTTCTGTGCGGCAGCCACAACCTCGCCCACGCATTCGTCAACGGCGCGGACAGCCTTGCAGATGGCCTCGTAAACACCAGTGTGGCCAACCATATCGCCATTGGCAAAGTTCACCACAATAAAGTCGAACTTGTTGGTGTTGATGCTTGCTATCAGTTTGTCTTTCACCTCGTAAGCGCTCATTTCGGGCTGCAGATCGTAGGTTGCAACCTTTGGCGATGCCACCAGAGTGCGCTCCTCGCCTTCGTATGGTGCCTCGCGGCCGCCGTTGAAGAAGAAGGTCACGTGAGCGTATTTCTCGGTCTCGGCAGTGTGCAACTGCTTCAGGCCCTTGCTGCTCAAATATTCGCCTAAAGTGTTGGTAACGTTCTCTTTCGGGAACAGAATATGCACGCCAGTGAAAGTTGCGTCGTACGGCGTCATACAGTAGTACTGCAGGTTCGGAATGGTGTTCATTCCTTCTTCGGGCATATCCTTCTGTGTCAGCACGATGGTGAGCTCTTTGGCGCGGTCGTTGCGGTAGTTGAAGAAGATTACCACGTCGCCGTCTTTGATGCGGCCGTCAACATTTGCGTTGATAAGCGGCTCCATAAACTCATCGGTATTCTTATGCTCCTCCGAGTCGGTGTCGTAGCAACTCTGCACACCAGCCACCATATCGTCAACCTTGCGGCCGATGCCGTTAACCAGTTGGTCGTAAGCCACTTTGATGCGGTTCCAGCGTTTGTCGCGGTCCATAGCGTAGAAGCGGCCGATGATGCTTGCAATGTGGCCGATATTGGCGTCGCAGTGTTTCTGCAGGTCGGCAATAAAGCCCTTGCCACTCTTGGGGTCGGTGTCGCGGCCATCCATAAAGCAGTGAACGAAAGTATTGCTGATGCCGTACTCTTTTGCAATCTCGATGAGTTTGAACAAGTGGTCGAGCGATGAGTGCACGCCGCCGTTCGACGTCAGGCCCATCAGGTGGATGCTCTTGCCGTTCTTCTTGGCGTACTCGTAGGCCGAAACAATCTCAGGATTTTTCAGAATGCTGTTGTCCGCGCAGGCACGATTGATTTTTACAAGGTCTTGATACACAATGCGTCCAGCACCAATATTAAGGTGGCCGACCTCAGAGTTGCCCATCTGTCCGTTAGGCAGGCCAACGTCCTCGCCGCTTGTAAGCAACTGTGCGTTAGGGTATTCCTTTGCCAGACGCTCCATATTAGGCGCACCAGCAGTGTAAATTGCGTCACTTTTTGTCTTGTTGCCGATTCCCCATCCATCGAGAATCATCAACAGTGTTTTTCCTTTTGCCATTTTATATTTGTTTTTTAGTTACTAATAATCTAACATTCAGTATTTTGCATAGCAGTCGCGCTTCCGCAAAATCCGAGTGCGAAATTATGAAAAAAAGTGAGTAAGGTGTTAAGTGTAATGAGTAAAGTTTAAAGGGAGAAGAGGCGTTGAATTATCGTCAATCCGAATAAAACACGAATTGACATAAATAAAAGTAGAGACGCCATATGACGTCTCTACACATAATCAATATTTTATCAAAAATCAATTCACAAACACACGTTTCACCGTGCAACCCGTCTTTACTATGTAAACACCTGTAACTATTATGTGTAATTCTGTACGAATGCTGCACGCCACTTTCTTACAAACCAACCTGCCCATCGCGTCATAAACAAATATATCTTCTGCAGCATTCTCAATCACAATTGTGTTACCATTTGCATAGATGTTGACTGCGTTGGCGGCAGAATCGGCAACAGATGTGACATCAAACAATTTTGTGCCTTCAACCACATGAGTATCGGTTGCACTACAACGTGAGCATGTGGCAGTTTCTGTGCCATCAGCGATTGTGGTAGCATCGTTATTATAGATATAATACATAAACTCGTGGCCTATTGCTGGGATTACCTCTTGCGCAACAAAAACCTCTCCGCAAACCGAGCAATGCTTGCCCGCGGTCAAGCCGGTGGCGGTACAAGTTGCGGCCACGGCGGCGTCTGTAACCTCAGTGTGTCCTTTGGCGGGAATCGTCTGCTGAGCAACCAATATCGCATTGCAAACCGAGCAGTGCTTGCCGGCGGTCAAGCCTGATTCTGTGCAAGTGGCGGCCACGGCGGCGTCTGTAACCTCTTTATGTCCTTTGGCGGGAACTGTCTGCTGAGCAACCAAAACAGTATTGCAAACCGAGCAGTGCTTGCCCGCGGTCAAGCCTGATTCTGTGCAAGTGGCAGCCACGGCGGCGTCTGTAACTTCCTTATGTCCTCTGGCGGGAA
>CAMKOM010000031.1 GCA_946414435.1 uncultured Bacteroidota bacterium | reverse complement strand
GCTGCCAATGCTTGTAACCGAATTGCCAATGGTGACTGTTGTTAGGCCGCTGCAACCATTGAACGCATAGTTGCCAATGCTTGTAACTGAATTAGGAATGGTGACTGATGTAAGGCCGCTGCAACCTGAGAACGCAGAGCTGGTAATGCTTGTAACTGAATTGGGAATGGTGACGGTTGTAAGGCCGCTGCAATTGTAGAACGCATAGCTGCCAATGCTTGTAACCGAATTGGGAATGGTGACGGTTGTAAGTTTGCTGCAATTATAGAACGCATCGCTGCCAATGCTTGTAACAGAATTGGGAATGGTGTATGTTGTTTCTGTTTTACCTTTAGGATAACATACAATAGTGGTTTTGTCCTTATTGAACAAGATTCCGTTTTCGGATGTATAGTTTGTGTTGGCACTTTCCACATTTATTTCTGTCAATTTGCTGCAACTAGAGAACGCATAGTCGCCAATGCTTGTAACCGTATTGGGAATGGTGACTGATGTAAGGCCGCTGCAACCAAAGAACGCATTGCTGCCAATGCAAGTAACATTACCCGCTGAAAACCAATCATTTGCGATTTTTGAGAAACAGTTTAGAACCATTTATATAATTGTAAGCGTGTTATGTGTCTTTATTCGCATTGGTAAGCATAACTGCAAAATTCCATAAAAGACTCACAAATGTAGCAAAAAACGCTTGTCAGACGCAAAAAACGCTATATTTGGGCAAATCATCGTTAGATGGTTAAATTTTCAACGTGAGCCGATGGCCATTTTGTGGCTGTCGGCTTTTTCATTGACTGACAACGAGAAACGGATTTTGTTTCTCGTGTTTCCCTAAACATTGAGAAACGTTTCTTGTTTCTTGGCTTGGTTCCGCGATGGCTGCCCCATCGGTGCGGAACGCTCGGCCGAACTTCATCGACTGCGGACGATGACGGGGCGGCGGCGGTTCGTCGGTTGCCTGTCGGAACCTGTCCGCCATCGGAAACCAGGCGCGAGGGTGTCGGGCGGTGGTCGCGGTCCGAGTGTGCGGTGGCTTGGTGGGTGCGGTCGGCGCACGGCGGTGCGGTGCGCGGTGGGCAGAGCATAGCGCAGCGAACAAACTGGCACCCCGAAAAAAGAAAAACCGAAAAAAAGAAAAAAGGAATGCAAAACAGAGGGCGTAAACAGAGCGACACGCAAGGTTTTTTGGAAAAAATACTCTTTTCGAGCGAAGCGAGGAAAGGAAGATTTTTTTCAAAAACCCGAAGGGCTTGACCTTGCAGGGGCGCGGCGTGAAGCCATCTTTGCTATTCCTTTTTGGCTTATTCGTTTTGAGGGACTGTTTGCCCAATCGGAATCGATAAAATCCGATAATCATCATTAAGCCATCATTAAGCCATCATAAAGAAAACTACACGTTGCACGAGCCAGCCGAAAACAAGTTTTGTGCGAAGCACGCCTTTACGGGCGAAAGCGAGGCAGAGAGCCGAGCGCGCGCCCTACGGGTGGGTGGTTGGGGGCTGGCGAGGGCAAATGGCGAGCAGGGCTGGGCGCGTTGGCGTGGGTTGGCTTGTGCGGTTGGGTGCGAGGGCGGCGAAGTGCTTGTGGGTTGAGGTGAGCGGAACATCGGAACGCCGACAAGCGCTGACGCGGTAGCGTAGTGAGAAGGCTTGGCGTTGGGGCACGGTGTCGGACTGTGGGTTGTGAACATTGCCGACCATATTGCGCTTGGCTGTGCGGTTGGATATGGTCGGCAACGTGGGCGGTGGGAAAGTCCGTCGCCGCGCTTGGGTTGGAAGCCTTCGAGCGCAGCGGACGCGGCAGGGCTTGGGAAAGAAAATAAACAAAACCTTTGCGGTGCGAGGTGCACCCTGCGTCGAGGAACGAGCAAAGAGTGCACCGAGCACGGCAAAAACCACTTACGGCGTTCCGACGTGAAGCGAACTGCGTGAGAAGAAGCGCGAGCCGCCCGATTGAGTGCGCGGCGCTGGGTGCGAGAGAAAGAAAACTTGACAAGGACTGACTTGTGCGCGAGCGTGAAGTTTGCGCGTGGCGTGCGAGGGCGGTTCAGTGCTGTGGGTTGGAAACTTGCACCGATTGTGGGCTGGCAAGTGCTGACGTGTGAGTGGAATGCAGAAGGCTTTGGGTGGGAAGAAGCACGGATAGCGATTTGGGGTTGGGCACTGGTAGCCCCAATCGAGACCGAAGGTCGAGATTGGGCCTGCCAATGCGAAGGGTTGGGAACCGCCATCCAGGGCTGTGGGTTGGAAGCCTTCGGAATGGAACGGACACGGCAGCGCTTGAATGATAAAAATGCGCTTGCGGTGCGAGACCACCCTGCAGCGAGGTACGAGCCGCAGAGTGACTTGAGCACGGCAAGACCGCTGTCAGTGCGGCTGGAAGGTGCAAGTTTGGCGTTGGCAAGAGCGCGAACCGCCCATTGGTGGGCTCGCCATAGGCTTTGTATACAGGGATTTGTCGGTTTAGTCGGTTAGTTGCTTCGGCATTTGTCGAACGGACTGCAAGTTCTTCGCCTTACCGCTCTCCCGACGCCCCAAAAAAAGACGCACGCGGTGGGAAATCAAAAGGGCTCCCACGCGGATTTTTTTGGGGTTGAGGGGTGGCAGCGCTGTTTAACATAATGCCCAATTATAGGACCCGTAGCGTAGGAGCACCGACGGAGCGAAGGAGTTCCTATAATTGTCATTATGTTTAAGCCTAGCGTCTGCCCTTGCTTTGCGAAAAAACTCTTATGCGTCAGCACCTTATAAATTTATGGGTGGGCGGGCGGGACGTTGCGAAGCACCGCTTTCGGCTGTCGGCTACGCTCCTTTTTTCACAAATCGACATCGGGCGATTGCTCGATTACGGAACGTTATCGGGCAATATTGGGCATCGTAGCCGTCAGCCGACAATAGTTTTGCAGCCAATTAACATATTGTTCAACCAAATTAATTGTACCACTATGAGTTACGTTAAAGACAATCTGGTCACCGAAGGACTGGCTGGAAAACTCGGAAACCGATTCTGCTTCAGAATCATCAATGGCAAAACTTGCCTTTATCGCATCGGCTTGCGCTCGGGTGAGCAAACCGAAGCACAGTTGGAAGTTCAAGAGAAGTTCAAACTTGCCGCTGCGCAAGCACGAGCCGACTTGAAGGATGCCACCAAAAAGGCAGAATGGGAAGCCGCTGCACAGGCATCGGCGAAGTACAAAACGGCTTTTGGTGCGGCTATGGCGCACTACTACGGCACGCTGTAAACCGAAGAAGCGCAAAACGAAAGGGCGGCGAAAGCCGCCTTTTCAGTTTGAGCGCGATTGTTTAACAACCTAAAACACAGCAATATGGAAACGATAATTAAATACTTGGGTGCTGCACTCTGCGGATTGGCCGCTTACCTTGAACCAACTCTCCCATTTATGGCGGTCTGCACTGTGGCCGTTTTGTACGATGTGGTTAGCGCGTGGCGTTTGGCGCGTCGCGCAAGTGAGGCGCAGCCGAACAAAGCGAGCGGCAAATTCAAATCGTCGGCAATGGGCAAAGTGGTGGTTACTCTGATTAAGGTTTACGGGCTTATCATCCTTGCCTATTTGGTCGAGAGCGTAGTTTTCGAGGGTGCCAAAATGCACCTGACGAACATCGCGGCTGGTGCAGTCTGCTTTTGGCAATTGTGCTCAATACTCGAAAACGAAGCGAGTTGCAACAACAGCAAATGGGCAAGGATTGCTCGACGGATTCTAATTGATAAAACCGCCCGACACTTTGACATTGACCTTAACGAACTAAAAACGGCTGACTATGAGAGCGATAAATGAAATTATAATCCACTGCACGGCGACGAAGGCAGGGCGGGAATTGACGATTGACGAACTGCGTGCCTGGCACAAACAAAAGGGATTCAAAGATGTTGGCTACCACTATGTTGTGATGCCCGACGGCGAAATAAAGAACGGTCGGCCGATTACGATGTGCGGCGCACATTGTAAAGGCCATAATGCCAACTCGATTGGCATTGCCTACGTTGGCGGCCTTGACGCTTGCGGCAAGCCTGCCGACACACGAACAGAGGCACAACGCGAGGCACTGAAAGTGGCGGTGCGTTTGCTGCGTGACGTTTTTGGGGACGTGCCTGTGCACGGACACAATGAGTACGCAAACAAGGCTTGCCCTTGTTTTGACGTACAAGTGGAATTTGGAAACCAACCTAAAAACAACCGACAATGATAGACAGACATACAAAAATGAACGCTAAAGTGCTTATTATTTGGCTTTTGGCATTGGCGGCAATTTGGTTGCTTTGGGGTTGCAAGTGCGGTAAGAATATCGGCCGAAGCGAAGCGCGGACGGATTCGACCGCACAGAGTGAGCAAACAACGATTATTGAGGTGTTTGCGAGCAACACCGACGCTATAGACAAACCAACGGCAAACAACGAGCGTGGGGAAAATGAAGGCCGAAAGGCTGAAAGAGGCAAGCGTAGGCGATTTGCCGCGCAGCGGCCTGTTGAGCCGACGCTTGCCGACCAAGAGTGCGCTGGCGTTGTTGCCGACCTTATCGAGAACGGCGGCGGTGTGGTGAAAATAACCAGGACTAAAAAAGCAACCTCAACTACTGACCGACAACAACAGCAACTTGACAGAGTGATTAAACAACGGAATGACTGGGTTTTCTTTTTGGGTGTGGTGGTGGCGGTGGCGATTGGAACAAGAGCATTGAGGAAATGACAAAAGGGTTGGTTGCTTTAGCGGCCAACCTTTTTTGTCGGCAGCCAGCATTGCTGCAATAACAAACGAAACGCGATAAGGTACTAACGAATTAACGCGATTGTGCAATTACGACATTTTGTGAGACTGATGGGACAGATAATGAATAGTAATTATATTTTGACAGCCTTTAATTGACCGAAGTGTTTTTCGTCCATTTGCATCTTATAAAATTGCACATTCTTATCTTTCATAATTTTTCGGATTGCTTTTTCATCTTTTTCAGAACATTTCAACCCGAAATATATTGCTTCAATACTGTCTGGTACATCAATCGTTGCGTAATCTCCTTTGCCATTTACATCATAATAAAGAAACCGCAATTCATTTTCATATTCCCATTGTTTGCCTTTATAGAAAAAGGCTTTTTTAAAAGAAATAGTTCTGTCGTCTTTTTTTATTTTTTCCACGTCTCCATCGTAATATTCTATGTCGTAAAAATATGCAACAACGTTTTTATCAGTACATCCCACTTTGGTAACAAAATTGTCGAATCTGTACTTGATACATATACCTTTATGTGAATCAGCATAATGCGCCCACATCAGACTATTTAAAAACTCTTCTTTACAATTTGCTCGTTTTTTTTCGTTTCGTATTTCAGGAAGATTGCTGTTTAATTGGTATGGTTGTTTTATATTATCTGTAAAACACGCGACTTTCAAACATTCCTTGTATGCTTGATATAACAAACGATTAATGTCAGAACTATCAGATTCTAATAATTCTAATAAAGGGCTATCGAATGGGTCATTAAAAGTTGTGGGTGATGATATGTTTAATTGTTCGTTAATTAGTGATTGATATAGATGCTCAGAACATTTTTTAAAACGGTATGCGGTTATTGGGCGACTCATACAATATGATAACGAAAAAGAATAATAGATGCTTTTTTTGAAAGATTCTAATGCTTTAGCATCATATAAAACACCCAATTTATGCCAACAAGAACCAATATTATAATGTAGGGATTGATTGATTTCAAGACCATATAAGGTTCGTTTTGTATTAGTGTCATCATCATATTCATCCACCAATCTTGACAAATGACTAATGTCTTTTTCCGATGATTCTGGCAGTTCATAATATGCAATAGAAAGCGAAACAAGAGCAAGACCATATTTAGATTGACTATCTAAAGTTGTGGCTTTATAACCGACAATTGTTTTCCATTTCTCGTTAAACTCGGAAATTACTTGCTGCGCATTATCAACACTAACCTTTTCAAGATAAGTTTTGACGTATTTATCAAGTGCTGCTTCTAAATCTGTGTGATTTACATTACTCATAATCAAAATATGTTGAATTGCAATATTTGCACGGTCAAAGGTAGAAACAAAAGAAAGTACGCAAATGGAAAGTTCTAAACAAATTCCAACAACTCTTAACCTGTTTTGTTTGCGGCAAGCATTGCTACAACAACAAACAACACAACCTGAAGGTTGTACACAAAACAAAAGAAACGAAATTAGGTGCAAACGAATTTACGAGTGAGTCGGGAAGCCTCTTGTTGAAATGGAACTATATTTACAAAGAAAATTGTATAAACGTCTTCTTTTTGTTAAATTTATGTTAAATGAAAACAAAAAAAATTATATATAGAATATTATTATATTTTTGCGTTCCATTTATGGGAAACTATATAAAAGGTTGAGTAATAAATACAATGTGATATTTTTATGAAAGATAATTTATGTATCGCACAATTGAGAGGAACAATATTTGTGTCGCAAATTATTGGATATACACCTGAAAATGCGAACAAGTTTATGGAGATGCTTTTACCTAAAAGCGATGTTTACAGTGCTCCAGAAATAATAATGCCTGGCGTTAACCCAACAGAACCACAATATGGAATGCCTTGGAGATTATTCAAGAAGGGTGACGATGGTGGCGATTATAATATTGTCTTTCTACCAGGTAAAATAGACATCATTCTCACCAAAGATGCCAAATATGGTGATGAAACAGAAATGAATTTCTGTAAAAAATGTGCAAACTGGTTTACTACGATTATGAAAGAAATCAGTATATCTACAGTAACCAGAATAGCATACGCCCCACTTTATGCAATAAGATATGAAGACGGAACATACGATGCGCGTTGGGATGGCTTACTTAAAAAGACCGTTTATGACGGCACCCCTATGCGTGATGTGAATTTTAACTTCTTACTTAAACGTGTAATTAATATTTGTGGCAAAGAGATAGAAATGAACCTACTGCACAATATTTCTGATGGAGTTCAAATAAGAGTCGGGGCAGAAAGCCAACAACAAATACAAGTGGTATTATTGCAATTAGATATAAACAGCACACCTGAAAAAGCAATAGATTTGGATACGGAAGGTGTGAACAAATTCTTTGATGATATATTGGGAATAAAAGAAAAACTTATTGAAAATGTATCAGAATCAATATAATAAAACGGAGAATACTGCAGTATCTTCCACTAAAATTGGGAATACAGCAATATCATCTTCCGCTAAATTGGGGAATACTGCAATATCTTACACTAAAAAGGGGATTATAACTTTAGCCCTGCTATGTGGTATTACAGATAGCAAATACCATCCATCGAATAATGATATATCTGTAGAGCAACTTTATAACTCTGGCCCCATGCTGGTGTTTTATTCACATTCAACAGACAAATATGTATATGTACGCACGCAGTATGAGCAAACGATAGACAAAGAATCAGAGAAAATGCAAAAACGCTTTCAGTCGATGAAACATTCGTTTGCGCGGTACAGCGAAGGCTTTCCTGCAGAAAAACAAGTTTTTTTCACTGCAATGGCCAATGCGCTATGCAAGTTGGACTTTAGAGACAATGTGACCTCGTACAACACCGATGATGCCAGTATTGACACTATTCTGAAATTGTCAAGCGGATTGACACTTAGTATATCTTGCTTCATTGATGAAGATAAGGACTCCCCTATGGTATTTTCACTACATAGAGGAACCACTTTGTTAGTCACTGACGAGATGCCCGTAGAAGAAATTGTAAGAAAAATCAATTCTGTTACTGCATAAGAAAACCATGTGTTTAAAGAAGGAGCCTTATCCAACAGAAATACTGCCATTGGCAAGCTACAAGAAGGGGTTAAATATAGATAACCTTCTTAAAAAGTTTGATAATTTGATGGTTGTGCGGTTAGTCGAAGGTGAAGAAAAAGACTATACAAAAGAAACCGAACAAGGTGTAAACTTGTTGGACGAAAGAGTGTTCACTAATAGCATGGCAAACCTTTCTTTAACACTTGCTGGCGGGCTGTTTGATACGAGAAGTAATGCTCATTTGCGATTCTTACCTGTTGCCGATGAAGCTAAAGCATCTTGGAAAGGAGGATGTGTTAACCCAAAAATTGTTTCAGAAGAAGAAAGTTATTCAATCACCTCCCCATGTTTTGGTTTGTGTTTTTATGTATGTGAGATTCATAATAGGACATTTCCAGCATACAAGCACTTTGATACGGCAGAAGAACGCGATAAATACGCGCAACTAGCAGCAGAAGCCACTACTGACAATGAGAAAAGATATGATGCTCATATTGTAGGAGCTTTTGAGAACAAGAAAAATATTGTTACAATACGACCGCGAATCAAAGTACAACATGCTCCGACTAATGCAAATTATTGGCATGTTACGCTTGATACCACAAGACCAACAGACAAGACGCCAGTTACACCGACAGAAAAACTTTCCAATTCTGATAGAAGGATTTTTAAATCACTTAAGCAACATTTAATTCTGCATTGCACAATCAATACTGAACCAGACTATAAAATCCTTCGCCGATTTTATATGAAGTGGCCTTATTGGTTTTTGCCATACTAAAACTAAATTAATGTATGGCAAAGATTATATAAATGGTTGCTTGATTTATTCCATTATAAATAATCCGCAGTAATGTCGAATAATAAAAGACATTATTGAAAAAGATGCGAGTCACTTTTTTATATATGAATTTGTTCATATTAGAGAAAACATGCATGTTTATTTGATTTGCACAACTGAGAAAATGTTCGTTTTTTTGACTAAAAAATTTGGAGAGAACAAAAGGAATTAGTATATAGGGGGGGGGGTAATTTATTGATTGTCAATCGATTGTATAAGTGTATTTTTTACATTAATTTGTTTGGAATTTTAGAAAAAATATACAAACTTTGACATACATCATTTCTTGGTTTGACTCTTTGTGATTTTTGGAAGATTCTTTCTGCGAAATGGTGCATTAAAAAACGGGAGGCTGGCGGAGTGATTTTGAAGAGCGCAACGCCAACCTACCCTATGTTAAACACTCAACAAGGAGGTTAACGCTGCAAATATACGGAAAAACTCACCTTTTGGTTGCGCAACCGCAGCGGTTGCGAGCCAACTCAGTTGCTGCCGCACACTGAGCCGCCACAAGCGGCAGTATGCCAACGGGCTAAGTGCCAGACGCTTGGTATTACTTTTGGGCACAAACGATTTTTAAACTTTAAATTTTAGAAAAATGAAATTACGTAATAAAATCTTGGCTATGGCTGTAGTGGCTGTGGCAGGTGTGAATGTTTACTTGGCGAATGATGTAAATGCAAGAAATTGTGCACTTTCCTTGCTGAATCTGGATAATATTGCGGAGGCCAGCGAATGTGTTGTTGTAACTGAGCATATCCTTTTACGTAGCGACGGTACGCCTGTACGTGTCACTTATACAATCTGTGATGGGAGCGACGATGTGACTTGTAATGTTGGTGGTTCCATTGGGACTGGGGGAGAATATAAAATTGGACCTTTTTCAGAACCCTTTACTTGTACTGGTGTAAAAAAGATTATTAATTCATAATTGATAAACCACACTTTCTTAGTGTGGTTTATTCAACAAACACAAACCGCTGAATATGAAATTCTTTGTTCTGCTTTTAATATTAGTAAGTTTTGCATCGTGCAACATAGGACAGAAACATAATGCTGAATATGAAACAGTAACATTGTCCGACGAAACATTGCCGGAAGTAATACCTTTAAAATTAGAAAAACTTGATATTCCGGAAGAATACCTAATGCGGTGCGCCAGCGCTTTCATATATAATGATTCCATACTATTGGTTTTAAAAGACGGCGACCCATATCCACTTACCCATATGCTGACTGTGGTAAATATCAACAATGGAAATATAATAGGTGAATATTTCACACGAGGCAAAGGTCCAAATGAAGTCCTGGCTATAATAGGGCGTCTTTCCAATAATTATTTGGACGTATATTGCTATGTGACAAGGAAACTGATTCCTTTCAATATTGATTCCGCCATTATGCGTGGCAATAGCTACCAACCAAATATTATTGATGTCAAAGGGGTTACCATCTCTGAGTGGGCATCACTTAGCGACACTTCATTCCTGATTTCGAATAGTTTCTATTTCGCAGGTAGCAGTGCCTGCAAGCCTAACGCATCTCTGCCCGAGTTTTATAAAGTGAACATCGACGGCTCGTTTAATCCAAAATATGATTTGTCAGATTATAAAAACATAAAGTACTTAACATCTGATGTCTCTAATTGGACTATTTCCGTTAACAAAGAAAAAAAGCGAATAATGTGTTGTTACATGTATCAACCCTACATAAAGATTTTTGACGAAGATTTGAATGTCATAAAAAAGATAGAAGGACCGGAACCCGATGACGGAAAGTACGCGCCAATTGACAATTATATGTATTTTCAAAAAGGAGACGGAATGAGTCATTACTACGGAGCTGCATTTTGTGACACCGAAAATATTTTTGTGGCAAACCGTCGGAATCGCAAATGCAAGGATACTGATAATTATGTGGAAATAGAAAAGGAGAAGAGAGAGATATTCCATCTCGACTGGGATGGGAATGTTATTGCAAGGTACAGTGCAAAAGGGAAAAATGTTGTCCGATTGAGTTATAGTAAAAACAGCAACACATTGTATTTGTGGGTATATGAAGATGAGCGTTCAATGTACAAGGCTAAACTCGATTGATTATGAGAAAAACATCTCTTTTCATCCTTAGCCTGTTTGTGCTTGCCGCTTGCAACAGCAAACATACATTGGTTGATGACATAAATGCCGCCATAGTCGATTCAAATCAAATAGTTGTTGAAACAAAGGAATTTAACGAACAAGGACGCAATTTGCTGTATCTGCTTGACCCATCGTGTTCTATTTGTATCGGAAACTATGCGATGTTTCTTGAATCATTGAAGTATTCAGTCTGCAACTACGATAGCCTCTTCACCATTGTATTGAACAGCAATTACTTAATGAATGTTGAATACTATTTGGGTAGAGACAGTATTTATCGACCTGAAACTGAAAGGTATATTATTGATGATGATGGTGAATTGACAGACTACTATAATACATTGTCGGATAATAACAACATCTTATTGTTTGATAGTGGCAAACTGATATTCTACACAACTGTCTTTGCATATAGGTTCGAAAATGGAATAGGGTTAGTTTCGATAAATGAGCGGTAATTGGGGTTACGAAGGAGCGTTGTTTTCGGTATAAGGTACTAACGATATTGGGTACTAACGGGATTAGGTGCTAACGATATTGATTTGATATTCAGTTGCAATATGCAGGAATATGTGTTTAATGACAAAAAAGTTTAATTTACGGCTAATTATATGAAACATAATATTTTATTGGCTGTGGTTGTTGTGTTCGTATTCGTGGGGACAGCCCACGGCCAACCACTTGTCAGCGCGCTAAATGCAGTCGCAGGAAAGGCTGATAGCCCAACAGCCACTTATCTACCAATGGAAAACGGGCGCAACCTTGTCTGTCTGCTGAACCCAAAGGATGCGGCAAGTGTAGCTGGCTATGCGGCACTCATTTTCAATCTGGGCTTTGGCCAGTGCCGCTACGATTCGCTCATAACCGTGGTGCAAGGTACCGATATGTGTGCCGTTGAATCGCAACTTGAGAAAGCCCACGTTGCGAGCCCTGCCTGTGAGCGCAAATTGTACGACACCACAGGACGCATCACTCGCAGCCTTGAAGCGGTAGCGCAGTGGAATAATCTTTTACTATTCGAGAATCGGAAAATGATTTTCAGTTGCCTAGTGCAGGAATATGTGTTTGCTGAGAAGGATGGGGGAAAATAAAAGTGGATTTTTCGGTATAAGGTACTAACGGGATTGGGTACTAACGATAATGAATGCTAACGGTATTGGTTTGATATTCTGCTGATTGAAATATCTGTTTGCAAGCAAAGAACAATAAATAACTGATTAAACAAATGAAATCTAATATAATAATTGCGGCTAGTGTACTACTGCTAACATCTTGTTTCCGCGCACAATCGCCGCTTGAACAGGCTCTTGAAATAGCGGGTGAGAACCGTGCGGAGTTGGAACGGGTGATTGCACACTATGACAACACTGGCGACACGGAAAAACAACGGGCGACTAAGTATCTGATTGAGAATATGCCTGGGCATTTTTCTTATTCTACTAACCGAATTGATGATTATTACAGGATTGCGCTTAATCTGGCAAAATCGGATATGCCGCCAAAGGAGCAGTATGATTCGCTGCTCTATCTGTCGCAACACGAGTTTGCCGATTTGCCACGCCAATCGGTGCAGGATATTAAGGTGATAAAGGCTGATTATCTTATAAAAAGCATTGACGCGGCGTTTGCAACGTGGCGAGGAAACCGCTTTGCCGAGCACGTTACTTTTGATGAGTTCTGTGAATGGCTGCTGCCGTATAAATGCGTTGAGAAACAATCGCTTGATGCGTGGCGTGACACAATGCAAGTGCATTATGGCGCGGCGCTTGCGGAATGGCTGCCGAATGATGAAAGTTACTATTCAACATTCCGTGCGCTTGAGGTGGTGCGCGAGTATGTGCTTGAACGTTTGGGACGGTTTGAGATTTACACCGACGCACCCATTGAGTTGCGCAGTGCCGAGACAATGGTCAACCTACAATTTGGCCGGTGCATTGATTTTGTTACGCTCGGTGTGATGGCATTCCGCAGCCTTGGTTTGCCTGTGGCCATTGATGAGGTGCCTTGCTACGGGCGATTCCGTGCAGGACACGCTTGGTTTACAATGCTCAACGACCGCGGCGAGGAGTTGCCGTCGGAGTGGGATTTATCAACCACACCTGGCAAGGCTTTTTTTACAAATTACACGCTGCCGAAGGTTTTCCGCAACTCGTACGCAATCAACTATGAGCGGTTGAAGTATTTAAACCGCTCGGTGATGAAATATCCGTTTGGAATCCATCAGGAAGATGTTACAGACCACTACGTGCGCACAGCGGACATTGAGCTGCCACTGCCAAAGGATTTCAAGAAGGTTGAGGATTATGCCTATTTAGCGGTGTTCGATGGCCATTATACCATCTGGCGTGTGGTTGATTATGGCGAGATTGACGGTAAGGCTATCAAATTCAAAAACATTGGGCGGAACATTATGTATATGTCGCTTGGCTACAATGGCCGTCAGTTGGTGCCGCTGTCGAAACCGTTCATTGTGCATAAGGACGGTTCGCTAAGTTATATTGAAGGTACGGACGGCACCACGGAGAGCATCGACATACGGCGCAAATATTTCCAATCAGAAAAGGTGGTTGAGATGCGCCGCCGTCTGCTTGGTGGAAAAGTGCAGGCCTCGAACCGTGCTGATTTTGCCGATGCTGTGACAATTCACACCATAACGGACGAGTATGTGCCGGACAAGATTCCGACGAACTGCACCAAAGGCTACCGCTACTGGCGATACTTGGGAGCTGACGGCACGTTTGGAAGCATTGCGGAACTAGCGTTTTTCAGTGATACGACACGATTGAAGGGGAAAAACATTGGTTGCCCGTTTGCTGAAAAAGAGATAATAGACAAGGCGTTTGACAACAACTGGCTGACGAATTTTGAAACATCGGCCGGCGACCACGACAAATGGCTGACAGAAACGGATGCTGACGCTACGGGCAACGCCAATGGCGCGTGGGTTGGGCAGGATTTCGACAAGGCACAGAAAGTGGATTTTGTGAGGGTTGTGCCGCGTAGCGATGACAATGATATTCACCCGGGCGACGAGTATGAGCTGAAGTATTGGAACAACCGCGAATGGATTTCGCTTGGGAAGAAAAAGGCTGAGGGGAACGTTCTGCACTATGACAATGTGCCGAAAAACGCGCTGCTGTGGGTGAAGGATTACACGCAGGGATGGGATGAAAGGCCATTTCTTTACAATGAAGGCAAGCCAGTTTGGTGGTGAGTGGTGCGGATGAGTGATGGCAGAGGAACGGAAACTGCGGCGAGTATGGTGCGCACTAGACGACAGGTTGCGGCAAGGATTGCCGCAAAAATGGACGAACAAATGCAGCCTTAAGGCTGCGGAACGAGACGAAAACGAGGAACAAAACGAATAAAGCAAAGCTGCCTAAAGGCAGCGAAACAAGACAGAAATTGCGGCGCGTCCGCCGCACATAATGACAAAGATGACGCTGCGGGAACGCTGCGACGATGATTTCGGCGAGTACGCCGCAAAACGTAACAACAGAGGGCGGCAAGGATTGCCGCTGGAATGAACAAACACAACGGGAAACGCGGTGACATAGGACAAAACAAATAATTAAGAATGATTTTCAGAAAGAAAGAGAAACGAGAGCGTATTGTTAATCCTTTTGAACGGGAGATTTTTCCAAATGATTCGAGAATGGGAATGCTGATGAACAGGATAACGGATAATCCGAAGTTTAGTAGGATTTCAAAACCCATAGTAAACATACTAATGTGGGCAATTCTTGTAGGAGGAATATTGTGGACTGTGCGGGTTGTTTTGTTTTCGTATTTTTTCCTTTTGTACAAGGTTCCAACGGGTTCGATGCTGCCGACGATAGAAATTGGGAAGCACGTGATTGTGAATGGCAGGAGTTACGGACTACGGGTTTACAATTGCGACATTGACAATGTGCGGCACGGCTGCATTTCACGAAAAAATGGAGGTAACCTGCCAAAGCATAATGACATTGTGGTGTTCAATAATCCTTATTATGCGAATTGGGATTCAGTTAGTTTTGACAAGACTAAATATTTTGTGAAAAGGTGCATTGCGCTGCCGGGCGACACTTTTGAGATACGCGACGGATATTACCACGTAAGCGGTTTTGATGGCGAGTTGGGATATATTAAGGCGCAAGATGAGGTTGAGGAAGTGACACGTGATTCGTCGGCGGCGACAAATCAGAACATAGCTTATTGGACTGCGCCGTTTTACCATCCGGTTTATCATTGGAATATGCGTGAGATGGGGCCGCTTTATGTTCCGAAAAAGGGTGACAGGATAGTTCTTGACACTATAACCGCACCTATCTACAAAAAACTGATTGAATGGGAAATAGATAAGGATATTATGGAAAAAGACGGCCGTTTTTATGTTGATGGTAAGCCTTTTACGAGTCACGTGATGGAGCAAGGGTATTATTTTATGGCAGGGGATAATGCTTTGTATTCAACGGATTCACGCTATTGGGGATTGGTGCCAGAGGAGTTTATTGTGGGGAAGGTGGTGATGATTTATTGAATTGCGGCGAGTACGCCGCACACCGGACACTGGTTGCGGCAATGATTGCCGCAAAAATGGACAAACACAGTGGTGGGGCTGCGGACACGACGAACGCACAGCCTAAAGGCTGCGGAACAAGACGGAAATTGCGGTGAGTACGTCGCATACCAAACACTGGTTGCGGCAAGGATTGCCGCAAAAATGGACAAACTCGGCGGAGGGACAGTGGACACAACAAAACACGCAACCTAAAGGCTACGGAACAAGACGGGAATTGCGGCGAGTACGTCGCATACAGAACAACAAAATGGAAATTGAACGGATTAACAGCATTAGAGGTACTAACGAGTTTATGAATGGGATATGTTGTTGAGAATTAAAGATATAATTATTGCAATTGGGGTGTTGGTGGCGATGATGTGGCTGCTGATGCTGAACTATGGAGCGGTGACAACTTGCGATGAGGTTTTGCAGGTGGTGCAATGGAAGCGGTTCTGCATACGGGGCTGCGTGGTTATGACGGTGCTGATAACAGCGTTGTGGGTGACGCGCGGCAAAATGATTGCGGGAACAATTGTTTGTGCAGCCATAGGCATTTGTGCTGTTGAGGCGGTGCTGGCTGCTATGCAGTTATATGGATTTTCGTGGTCGCACCACTCTCTGTACAAGCAGACTGGCTCATTTTACAATCCGGGGCCGCTGGGCGGTTTTCTGGCAATAGGGTTTGTGGTGGCACTCTCGGCGGCATTGAAGGAGAAACGGCTGTCGGTTGATGACGATGAGATTTTCGGCCTTAATATTAAGAAACTGAAAATCAGTCTGTGCCATAAGCATTTGTATTATGTGATTGTTGTAGTTTTGGTGCTGATTGCGTTGGTTCTGCCATCGACGATGAGCCGGACAGCGTGGGCGGCGGCACTGTGCGGAGCACTTTATGTGGTTGCCAACCACGTGAACTGGCGGAAATATTTGCCGCAAAAAAGATGGCAGAAAATGGTGTTGGCCATTGGTGTGCCTATTATTCTGACTGTGGCGGCGGCTGGTGCCTGGCACTTGAAAAGCGGCTCTGCGGCGGGGCGCGTGTTTATGTGGAAGATTTCGGCTTTGGCGGTTGCCGATTCGCCGTGGACGGGACACACGAATTTCAAACACGCATACGCTGAGGCACAAGAAAAATATTTCAGAGAGTGCGGCACTGATGCCGATGGAAACATTATGGCAGCGGAGCGATATGTTGACACTGCTGGCTGCCCCGATTATGCTTTCAACGAATATCTGAACACTGCTGTTGAATGGGGACTACCGGCATTGTTGGGCATTTTGGCTTTTGTTGTGCTGACAATGGTGGCCGGACACCGAAACCGCCAATACGGATTGGTTGGTGGAATTATTACTATGATGGTTTTTGCGTGGGCTTCTTACCCTATGCACGTGCCGGTTTTTGTGGCGACGCTTTTGGTAATGGCCATTGGATGCTGGTGGAGTTGGATGGAACAAAACATAATAACCAGAATAGTTGCCACCATGGCTCTGCTGATGGTTGGGCTTGTGTGCTTCATAAATATTGACAATATGCTAAACCATGAACAAGGACTGCGCAAATGGGCTAAGATACAACATTTCTACTCAGTGAAGGCGTACGATGTGGCTAATCGTGAAGATTCGGTTCTATATGATCAAATGCGGTGGAACGGACGATTTATGTATGAGTACGGCCACACTCTACACAATCTGAGACGCTATGAGAAATCGAACGAGATTCTGCTTGAAGCCGACCAGTTGCTAAACGATGCGATGACGCTGAATGTGATAGGAAAGAATTACCAAATGCTTGGGCAATATGATATGGCGGAAAAGTATTTTACCAAATCGGCTTACCGCGTGCCAAACAGGCTGTATCCGCACTATCTGATGTTTAAGATGTATTCCGACTCGGCAAGTTATAATGCCGAAAAAGCGGAACGAGCAGCTAATATTATTCTGAACAAGCCGGTGAAGATTGAATCGGAGGCCACAAGGCAGATGATTGAGGAGGCGGAAAAGTATATGAAGGGGATAAAATGATTGGGGGATAACAGAATATTGATATACGATATTAGGCGATAACGGAGGCGATTACGAAATTGGGGAGGATTATGACATTGGTTATTAGAAATATAAAAAAACGGGTGGTTAGTGAAGTTATTCTTGAACGGGTGCTTCACCAACCTACCCTCATTATTAACCCTCAAAAAAGGAGGTTAACGCTGATAGATACGAAAAACTAAAAACTTTGTTTTTGCAATTGAAGCAGTTGCGAAACCAACTCTGTTGCTACTACAAACGGAGACAAAAGAAGTGGTAGCATACCAACAGACAAGTCGACTGTTTGGTATTATTTTGAGACATAATTATTTATAAATTTAAAAAAGTAAGAATATGAAAAAGATATTTTTAGCAGTTGCAATTGCAACAATAGCAGCAGTAAATGTTTATAAAGCAGATATGAATAAAAATCAACTTTCTGATTTACAATTGGAAAATATTGAGAAATTGGCTTTGGGCGAGCCATTTTATGAATGTGATGGTAATCCTGAATGTATCTGCTTTCATGGTGCCTTTCCTGGTCAGTTCAAAATAGGTTATATAACAAGTGCTGGGGTGTAAACTAACATGAGGAGCTTATCTTGGATGGTACAGATACCACATGAGAAATAGCAACTATAATATGTCGAGAAATAGCCATACTATTTTGGCTATTTCTTTTTTAAAGAAAATAACATGAAAAACAGAACATTATACATTAGTTTATTGACACTAACACTCATTGGTTGCAACAATAAGCTTAAAGAAATAGAAAATGTTGACACCATTAATCTAAATCATTCAGTGATTATTGATTTGGAGTCGAAAGGAATACTCAATCCCATTGGTGTTTTCAAAATCGATGGTTATTATGTATTCCGAAATCATCTTACAAAAAACAATGTATTTACGTTTCTATCGGACGACTACTCAAAAGTGTGTAGTGGAATCAGTAAAGGCAGTGGTCCAAATGATGTAACAGAGATAATAAACCTTAAACGATATAAAAATGATATGTATATTAAGGATGACGGACATCAAGCATTGAGCAAATTGCTAATAAAAGGCGATTCCATTACTATTGAGAAACTGATTAACTACGAACTTGTATTGGGCCCTTCATTTGCCATATTGAATGGTCATAAATTAGTTGCCCCGACAACACCAGCTTTTGAAAAACCTGGTATGCTTGCTCTGATTGATTCTACTGGCCGATTACAGTCTTTATTGGAATACCCTGAAGAGTGCCGTGTTCCAGGAATGGATTCGATAGCGTTAGCTGCTTTTTATTGCAACACAAGAGTTGCAGTTTCGCCAGATGAAAAGCATTATGCCTATGGTGCCTACGATGAAACAAGTTTTGGATTTGGGGACATTATAAACAATTCGTTCGAGAATAATAAAACGATTGTTTATAAACCGGTTGAATTTGATAAATCATCGACTGATTATATTCTTATAACAAGAAATAATCTTATGTCAACTTCAACGGTTGTAGCATCTGATAAATATGCCATTTTCCTATACATTGGAAAGCCATATAGGGGATGGGAGAATACTATCACGAATACACTTCTACTATTCTCGTGGTCGGGTGACCTTTGTAAAAAGGTTATATTAGATATGGAACTTAGAACTATAGATTTCGACGACAATACTAAGACTTTATATGGAATAGCACTTAACCCTGAGGCTTGCTTGGTTAAGTACGATTTATCGGAATTATTTTGAATAACTTACAATTAGATTGTTTTATGAATTGTAATAAACGCGCAGGAGTCTATACCGCAATTTGTTGTTTGTTAACAAACCTTGCTGCAGGGAATGTTGAATTAGTTGATTTTGATTTGCCATCAGGTAATCTCTGGGCAATATGCAATATTGGTGCAAAAAAGCCTTGGGATGCTGGCAATTATTATGCCTGGGGCGAAACTACCACAAAATCCGACTATTCATGGGAAACATATAAATATTGTAATGGTAGGTGGAACGGCATCACAAAGTATGGCAAGAGCGATAATTATTGTGCAGAAGGTTTTTCCGATAGTCTTAGGAATCTTGAGCCTATTGATGATGTTGCATATATCACATACGGCGATTCATATATGATACCAACTGTTGATGATTGGCATGAACTATTCAATAATAGCTATATGCAATGGACAGACAATTATAACGACACGGGCACAAAAGGTTGCATAATCTATCGTGCCAAAAAAGATGAGGACAAAGGTGTTTTTGGCAAAAAAACATTATCATCATATTCACTTGCCGACACACATATCTTTCTTCCTGTAGGCGGTTATATGGATGGCACTACTCTAAAATGTGATGATACACATTGTGTTTACTGGACAAGTACAGTTTCTAACATTTGTTCTAATAATGGTAGAGATTACATTTTTTTTGCAAAAAGCGCAGGATATTCTGGCGAACTTCGCTGCGAAGGTCTTTTGGTGCGAGCAATTAAGAAAGTGCGAATAACAAATAAAGATGAATAAAGAGCGATATTATGAGACGTATTTTTGTTTTCAATAGGAAAATCGCTCTATTGGCTATTATGCTAATAGCTTGTTCGTGCGCTAAAAACGCCCAACACAAATTGTCTCACATATATAGGGAACTGCTTAATAAACAGATTTTATTTCACGAAGATGCTGCATTCGTGAATTCTGATTTAGATACAATAAAATATTCGTTGAACAGGAAAATTAAAATTGTGAATTATGTCGATTCGATAGGTTGTCTTGGATGCCGTTTAAGATTGTCGGATTGGAATACATTTATGGATGATTTCAAAGATTACGATGATTTACAACTGATAACTATAATTAATCCCCGAAAAATCAGTGAGGCTCAATATGTCATACAACGCGATAGTTTTTGGTTTCCTGTTTGCATTGACCTTGAAAATATTTTTTTTAGGTTGAATAAACTGCCTCACGACAATTTATTCCATTGCTTCCTACTCGATGAAAACAACCGCATCGTTTTAATTGGCAACCCCGTTCAAAATCCCCAAATTCGCGATTTATATATTCGTACGATCTGCGAACGTTTGGGTATTAAACCCGAATTAAACATAGTTTCAAAGCCATTTAACCAACGTAAAAGTTTAGGGTCATTCAATTGGCAAACAGAGCAGCACACAACATTTTCAATACACAACACTGGCAATGAACCGATGCTGATAGATACTATATTTACATCGTGCGAATGCACAACTGCCGAAATAGACAAGCGCAGCATTGAACCTGCTGACAGCGCAATTGTGAGCATAAGGTTTAAAGCAGAAAAGCCAGAGCAGTTTATGAGGGAAGTGTATGTGGGTGTACAAGGAAAGGAAACAATAGTTTTTAGCATTGAAGGCGGAGCAATGGAATGATTAATATTTTAATTTCGTTGTATATCAGATATATTTGGGGCAAGAGTTAATAACAATAGAAAAAATGAACCACAGACTGAAACTTATAGCATTAGCGATGGTGGCAGTGTCGTGCGGAGGCAGACAGGCTAACATTGACGATGACAAACAAGAAGAACTGCCGAACGAGACGGCGCAGACCGTTGAGGTGGCCATAGCGGAAACCGCTGATTTCCACATTGATATTATAAGCAACGGAAAGGTAACGGCGGGCACATACGCCGATGTTTTTTGGGAAGCCGACGGGCGGATTGCCGATGTGCGCGTGAGCAATGGGCAGCGCGTGAACAAAGGCGACACTTTGGCCCGTTTGGAAGCGTTCCGCCTGAACAACACGCTGAAAACCAGCCAATCGAATATGGAGCAGGCAAGGCTTCAGATGATGGACAACCTAATTGGGCAGGGCTATGAGCCGGAAGCCGATGACATCCCGGAAAAGGTGCGTGACATTGCCGAGATAAAAAGCGGCTACCGTAACGCTGTGGCTTCATACGAGTTGGCCAAATACGAGGCCGAGCATTGCGCAGTGGTGGCGCCCATAAGCGGCATTGTGGCCAACCTGAACGCGAGCGCGAGCAACAAGGCCGACCAGTCGAAACCAATGTGCCGCATAATCAGCCAAACAGCTATGAATGTGGAGTTTTCGATAATTGAAAGCGAACTGCCGATAGTGGCCAAAGGTGCGGCCATTGATGTGACGGCCTTTGCAATGCCCGACAGGCAGTGGACAGGGCGTGTTACTGAAGTGAACCCTTTTGTTGAGACTAACGGAATGGTGAAGGTGAAGGGACAAATCAGTAATTGCGCTGAACTGTTTGAGGGAATGAACGTGAGCGTGAAGGTTAACCGCATTGTTGGCAGATGCGTTTCAGTACCCAAAACGGCCGTGGTGATGCGCTCGGGGCGTCCTGTGGTGTTCACCGTAAAGAACAACGAGGCGCAATGGGTTTATGTTGAGAAAGGCGCCGAGAATAGCACCAACATTGTCATTGAATCGGGCATTAATGAAGGCGATTCGGTTGTGGTAAGCGGGAATACGTTCCTAGCACATAAGAGTAAGGTAAGGGTGATTGAGAATGAGGAATGAGGAACCAACAATGAAAAATGAAAGGTCGAGAGGTTAAGAAGTTGGAAGTGGTTAGTTATCTCAACAGCGAAGCGACTAAACTTCTAAACAGCGAAGCGACTCAACATTTAAACAATTCACCGTTTCACCGATTAAACATTCTGAACAAATGGATTTTCTGATTCGTCGACCGATAGCTGTGCTGATGGCATTTTTGGCGGTGTTCATCATCGGAATAGTGTCGTACCGCAGTCTGCCGGTATCGCTGTTGCCCGATATTGCCATTCCGCAAATAACCGTTCAGGTAACGCAAGCCAACACATCGGCACGCGAACTTGAGAACAGCGTTGTTGGGAAACTGCGTCAACAATTGCTGCAAGTGGGCGGATTGGACGAGATACGAAGCACTGTGTCGGACGGCGTGGGGCTTATCGAGATGCGTTTCAAATTCGGTACCAACACCGATTATGCCTACATTGATGTGAACGAGAAGCTCGATTTGGCAATGAACGCCCTACCGCAAGGTACTGCCCGCCCCAAAGCGGTGAAAGCGTCGGCATCCGACATTCCGGTGTTCTACCTCAACGTGTCGTTGCGCAACAGCTACTCTGACGAAATGTTCATGCAGATGTGCGATGTGGTGGAAAACATTGTGCGCAGGCGCATAGAGCAACTGCCCGAAGTGGCAATGGCCGATATTACGGGTATTCCCGGGCAGCACCTGCGCATCGACCCCGATATGCAAAAACTGAAAACTTGCCGCCTTACCATTGACGATATCAGCAATGCCTTGAAAAACAACAACCTGACAGCGAACAGCTTGCGTGTGAAAGACGGCATCTATGAGTACACCGTGAAGGTGGCCACACTGCTGCGCGACAAGACTGACGTTGAAAACATATACATAAAGGCCGGCGACCGTTTTGTACAGATGAAAGATGTGTGCACGGTGTCGGAGGCGATGAAGCAAGAGACAGGTTTGGCAGTGGCCAACGGTCAGCGGACAGTAACGCTTGCCGTGATAAAACAAGCCGACGTGGGAATGGACAATATGAAGGAGCGGGTGAACGAACTTGTGAAGCAGTTTGAGACGCAATTTCCCGAACTTAAATTCGATGTGAGCCGCAACCAGACCGAACTGCTCGACTATACCATCAGCAACTTGAAACAAAACCTTGTTCTGGGCTTGATTCTGATAATTGTGGTGGCTATGCTGTTTATGGGCGGAGTGCGCACATCAGTGGTTGTGTGCGTGTGTATGATGGTGTCGCTTATTGTAACATTTCTGCCGTTCAGAATATTCGGGCAATCACTCAACATCATTTCACTTTCAGGTCTTATCCTTGTCTCGGGAATGATGATAGACAACGCACTGATTGTGAGTGAGAACATCGCGCAATGGCGGCAGCGTGGCCGCACACTGCGGATGGCTTGTGTCGAGGGTTCGCGCGAATTGATAACACCGCTGCTGAGCTCCACACTTACAACAGTTGCGGTCTTTCTACCTCTCGTTTTTCTTGACGGTATGGCTGGCGCCATCTTCGCCGACCAGGCATTCGCCATCACCGCGGGGTTGGCCGTGTCGTATGTGGTGGGCATTGTGCTGCTGCCTGTGTTCTATCGGCAGATTATGGCCCGCAAGGCTGAGCGCAACGTATATTCAGACCCCAACCGAATCCATTCGGTAGCCAAAATTTATAACGGCGGATTCGATTGGGTTTTCAGCCACAAGATTGTAGCCGTTGCTTTCATATTGCTGTCGTTGCCGTTATGCTGGCTGGTATTCAATAAGATAGAAAAGAGCAGAATGCCAGAACTCGACTATAGCGAGCTCCAGGCGCGCATTGAATGGAACACCGATGTCAATCTGGCCGAAAACCGCCAGCGCACTGACGCGCTTCAGCAGTTTGTGGCTGGTTCGGTCGAGGAGTATTCGGCCTACATTGGTCCGCAGGATTTTATTGTCGACATGGACGACAAACTGTCGATCACCGAGGCATCGCTCTATTGGCGCACCGCTTCGCCCGACAGCATTGAACCACTCATGCACAAAGTGCTTGATTGGATTGCAACCAATCATCCGGAAGCATCGGTAACATTCGCACCGCCAACAACCATATTCGAGCGGCTGTTCAACACGGCGGAAGCTGATGTTGAAGCACGGATAACATCGCAAGGCAAAGATTTCAGCCCCAGCGAGATGCGTCAGTTGGAAGACAAGATAAAAGCAGCCACCAAAGGCGTACGCTCGTCAACACTGACATTCAACAATGTGCGTACCATAACCATCAACCGCAGGCTGATGGAAGTATATGGCGTTGATTACAGCCATCTGCAAAACGCACTCGAATCGTCGATAGGCGGGCAGCAGGTTACAATGCTGCACTCGTACAGCAACTATATGCCGGTATTCCTGGTTACGCCCGACGCCGACATCGACCACATTATTCACAATGGCACGATAAAAGTAACCACCAACGATGTGCAAACCGAAGTCCCCATTCGTGCGCTTGTGAGTCAGACAACCACCGAGGACCTTAAAACAATCACCGCCGGAAAGTCGGGTGTATATGTGCCAATTAGTTTTTGGGGCGTAAGCGACGGCGACGAGCTCTGCGATGCCGTCCGCAAGATTGTTGATTCCGACAGCCGCTGTAATGTCGATTTTGGCGGCTCGTTCTTCAGTAACAAGAAGATGATTAGCCGCCTGATTGTGGTGCTGCTCATATCGCTGATGCTGATGTATTTTATTCTAAGCGCACAGTTTGAGAGTTTTGTGCAGCCGCTGATTGTGCTCATTGAGATACCGATTGATGCGGCGTTTGGATTGCTTGTGCTGTGGCTATGCGGCCATACGCTCAATCTAATGTCGTGCATCGGCATCATAGTGTCGTGCGGTATTGTCATCAACGACTCGATTCTGAAAATTGATGCCATCAACGAGCTGCGCAAGCGTGGAATGCCTGTTCTGCAAGCCGTTCACACGGCAGGACAGCGGCGTTTGCGTGCCATTGTGATGACTTCGCTCACAACCATTGGCGCAATGGTGCCCATACTGTTCACAAGCGATATGGGGTCGGAATTGCAACAGCCGCTTGCCATTGCAATGATTGCCACAATGGTGATTGGAACGGTAGTCAGTTTGTTTGTGATTCCGCTGGTTTATACGATGGTGGCGAATTTGGGGAGGAAATAATGATTAGAATTTTTCGATGTTCAATATTAGGGAATAATTGATAAAGATTTAAAGATGAAACACATAGTCACGATATTGCTCATAGTGATGACGGCAGCGGTTGCCAATGCGCAGCAGCGCACGGTGACGCTCGATATGCGGCAGGTTATCAACATAGCCAACGATAGCTCGCTGATGGCGTTCCGCTACAAAAACCTTTACCTGTCGAGTTACTGGACGTTCAAGAATTATAAAGGGAAAAGGCTGCCGTCGCTCGACCTGTCGCTGCGGCCAGCGAACTACTACCGATACCTTACAAGCCGCTACGATTATGAGAACAATATTGATGTCTATCGCGAGCAGAAAAGTTATTCAGCATCGGCGGGGCTCACTCTGAGTCAAAATTTCGACCCCATCGGCGGCGCGTTCTTTGTTGAGACGAACGCAGAGTATCTGCGGAATTTCGGCGATAACACCTACAACCAGTTTACGACAACGCCCATCCGCATTGGCTACCACCACTCGATGCTGGGCTACAACGAGTTCAAATGGGACCGCCGTATTGAGCCGCTGAAATATGAGCGCGCCAAACTTGAATATCTCTACAATTCGGAATCGGTGGCGGCCACGGCTGTGAGTTACTTTTTCGCCCTTGCAACTGCACAAACGCAATACGATATGGCTGTTGAGCAGTCGGCGGCTTGCGACTCGCTGCTTGTGATTGGCGAGCGGCGTTACAAAATCGGCTCGATAAAGAAAAACGATCTTCTGTCGCTGCGGCTTGATGCTGTGAACGCACGGAACTCGATAACCACGGCCGAGATTGCCCGCAAGCGTGCAAGCCTTAATCTTGCATCGTTCTTGGGAATGCCCACTGACACCGACATAAAAATTCTGCTGCCTGGCTCGCCGTCGCTGCCAGTTGTTGATGTTGACAAGGCATTGGAAATGATGCATCAGAACAGCTATATGATAAAAGAGAAGATGCAGGCAGTGGCCGAATCGGAAAAAGAACTTGACAGAACCAATAAGACAACGCGCTTCAACGCAAGCGTGAACGCCAGCGTGGGATTCAATCAGGCGGCCGACAACTTTGCCGACTCATACCGCGACCCTATGCGGCAGGACATTGCGTCGCTGTCGCTGTCAATCCCGCTCGTGGATTGGAAGCAAGGCCGCGGCCAGCGCAACATTGCCAAAAACAACCTGTCGATAGCAAACATTGACGCACAGCAAAAAATAATAGAGCTTGAACAGGATGTGATAATAACCACGGCCGAGCTGAGCTCGCGCCACCAACTGCTTGCAAGTGCCGAACAGGCTCTCATTTTGGCCAATGATATGTACAAAGAGACGCGCTCGCTGTTCCAGATGGGCAACGGCACGGTGGCCGACCTGACCAACGCGCAGCAGAAACTGCTCAACGCCCAAAACAGCTACATACAGAGTATGCAGAACTATTGGTCGTGCTACTACGAGCTGCGCAAGTTGACGCTCTACGACTTTGAGTTGGGATTTTCACTGTCAGACAAATTTGATTACGACAATTTGGTGAAGTAACATCTGCTATATGCCAAAAACAAAACATACATTGTCGCCGTTCACGGTTTTAGTGGCGGCTATCTGCCTGTCGATAATTGGTTTGGCATTTTTCCCGTTGTTGCCGCTGAAGCTGTCGCCGTCGCGCAATATGCCGTCGATGTCGGTACAATACTCACTGCAAGGCGCAACATCGAAAGTTATTGAGACAGAAGTAACAAGCCGCATTGAGGCTATGCTTGCCCGAATGAGCGGCATTGTTGGCATAAATTCCACATCATCGGATGGCAGTGGGTATGTCACAGTTAACTTCGATAAACACGTTGATATGGATGCGGCGCGCTTCGAAGCTTCCACCATCATCCGCCAAGCGTACCCCGATTTGCCAGAAGGCACAAGCTACCCATACATAACGGTGCGCAGCTCGAACGATAACGATGAAGATGAACGGCAATTTTTGGTTTACACTATAAACGCAATGGGCAATTCCATCGACATCGACGAGAAGGTGCATCAAGTTTTCAAAGCCGGATTCACCGACATTGTCGGCATCAAATCCGTCGATATATACGGCTCGCAGCCAATGGAATGGTGCATAACATACGATGCCGATATGCTGAGCCGCCTTGGTGTGAGCGAGCGCGATGTTCAGACGGCTTTCTCGAAATACAAATTCAGTCGGACATTCGGCAAATTCATTTTACAGACCGACAACGCCGCCGACACGGCCATCAGCCTGTCCGACATACGCATACCCCTGCCCGACGGCCAATATATCTCATTGGGCAGTGTGGCGCGGCTCGAATACCGCGAGGCCGAACCGACAAGCTACTACCGCATCAACGGACTTAACTCTATTTATTTGGCTTTCACGGCGACGGCTGACGCTAATCAAGTGAAACTGCAACAGCAGATAGTGCAGCGTATTGGCGAACTGCGGCAGCAACTGCCCGCAGGTTATGAGCTGCACAAAAGTTACGATGCGTCGGAATACATCAACACCGAAATCAGCAAGATAACATTCCGCACCTGTCTGACGGTGGCCATATTGCTGCTTTTTGTGTTTCTGACCACATTGAGTTGGCGTTACGTGGTGGTGGTGACAATAAGTCTGACTTGCAATTTGGCCATTGCCTTCATCGCCTATTACCTGCTTGGCGTTGAGTTGCACCTGTATTCGCTTGCGGGCATAACAATATCGCTCAACCTAATGATTGATAATACAATAGTTATGGTTGACCATTGGCGGCGGAAACACAATCTGTCGGCCATTCTGCCTATTTTGGCCGCTACGCTCACAACCATAGCGGCCTTGAGTATAGTGTTCTTCCTTGACGACCGCCTGAAACTCAATTTGGTTGACTTCTCGACAGTTATGATTGTGAATTTGGCATTGTCGGTATGCACAGCCCTATGGCTCGTACCAGCCTTGTTGAATTTGCAGATAGACAGTGGCGGCGAGAAGCGGCAACGATTCAGACTGAGGCTTGCGGCACGGTTCAACAGATTTTATATCAAGTATATACGCTTTTCGGTGCGCCGCCGTCGTTGGGTTGTCACCGTTCTGATACTCAGTTTCGGTCTGCCGCTGTATATGATGCCGAAAACAATTGATAGTGAATCGGTTTGGGCGAAATTATACAACAACACTTTCGGCACGGAGGTTTATCAGGAGAAGATTCGCCCGATAACTGATGTGGTTTTCGGCGGCACGCTGCGCCTGTTCTCGGAAAAGGTATATCAGGGCAGTTATTGGAGCCAGAGCGAAGAGACGGTGCTGCAAGTGTCGGCATCGTTGCCATACGGCAGCACACTCGCGCAGATGAACGAGATTGTGCAGAAAATGGAGAGTTACATAAGCACATTCTCTGAAGTGCGCCAGTTCCAGACCAGCATCTACAACTCGCAACAGGCACAAATCAGCATATATTTCACGCCTGAGGCGCGAAATTCGGCTTTTCCCTATATGCTGAAATCGAGCCTGATAACCAAAGCCCTGCAATTGGGCGGCGGCAGTTGGAGCGTTTACGGACTGCCCGACAACGGATTCAGTAACAGCGTGTATGAGTCGGCAGGAAGTTACCACATAAAACTGTTGGGTTACAACTACGAGAAACTTCGCGAATGCGCCGACAGCATCAAAGCCCATCTGCTTACCTACAAGCGAATTAAAGAGGTTGAAATCAACTCACAATTTGCATATCAGAAAACCGATTACACCGAATTCCAACTTGAACCGAACAAAGAACTGATGGCGCAGCAGGGCATCAGCGTAGAGCAATTTTTTTACGCACTCAGCGTGAGTGCTCGCGGCAGCAACAATGTGGGAATGGTGTGGAACGGCGACAAGCAGGAGTCGATAATACTGACATCGGACCAATATAATCAGTATGTCGTGTGGGATATGCTGAACAAGCCTTTTGAGTGTAACGGCCGTAAATACAAGATTGGTGAACTATGCACACTGACAAAGACGCAAGCCCCGCAACGCATTGACAAAGAGAACCAGCAATATCGGCTTTGTGTGCAATATGAATATATTGGTTCGGGCAAGATGGGTAAGAAGGTAATGGAACAGGTGGTTGACACATACAAAAGTCGTCTGCCGCTCGGCTACAGCATCGTTGCCAATCAGAATGACTTTTATTGGGGAAGCGGCGGCAATTCGCAATATTGGCTTTTGGCGTTAGTGGTGCTGATAATTGTGTTCATCACTTCCATTTTGTTCAACTCGCTGCGGCAGTCGGCGGTGATAATCGCGACAATACCAATATCATACATCGGATTGTTCCTTTCGTTCTACCTGTTCAATATCAATTTTGACCAGGGCGGATTTGCAGCACTCATATTGCTTTGCGGCATTACCGTCAACGCAAGCATCTATGTAGTTAATGAATACCGAAAAATTAAGCGCAACAACGTGTTGCAGACCTATCTGAAAGCCTACAACACCAAAATAATTCCAATAATGTTGACCGTTCTATCGACAGCATTGGGATTCATACCGTTTATGTGCGGCGACAAAGAAGGATTTTGGTTCCCATTGGCCGTTGGTACAATTGGCGGCTTGGTTTTCTCTCTGATTGGGATAGTATTATTTCTGCCAGCATTCTGTTTGCGGAAAAAGGATTACAGAATGATACAATAATAGTCGCACAGGTATTTTACGGCCGAAGGCGGTAAAATACGCTGCTTGCGCGAGTAGCCGCAGGCTTCGAGTTGCAAGCGCTGGGCGTGAATCCACTTTGTCATAGTGCGGCGGCTCACTTCGGCGTGGCGTGCGAGTTGGTAAGGAAAAAGCGACGGATAGCGCACCGATTTAGATACTGTTTCCATAAGCAATTTTGTTGTAAGTGGCTCAAAGTTACGATTTTGTGTTGAGATGGGTGCGCAATAATAAAATGAGTTTTGCGCAGAAAAAGCGATTGCGCAAACTGCGCAAAGTGCGCAAAACGTTCACCAACACAAAACGGCCTATTGTCAGATTTTTAGCCTTTTACGTGTGGATTTTCTGCAAATTCAAGATTTTCAAATTAAACGCAGATTAATTCTAATTCTTATGGATGTACTAACAACGGAACAGATGCGCTGCCGTCTTGATAAGATTATGGCGACACAAGGCGGCGAGAAAAGCATTGAACGAAAAACGGCTCTGATTGAACTTCGGTGCCGCTGTTTACAGTCCACCTATTATGAGGCGGGCGACATTGTAAACTTTATCAATGAGGAATTGAACCTGATTGAAGAACTTGATAAACTGACTAAAGAGAGCCCTGGCACACGCGCAAAGGCACGTATGAAGGTGATTGCCTCAACTTGTATGGCCGTTTTTAGGCGTGCAGGTGTGACGTTGGCAAATATTGACGCTTCTTGTATAGCGCGCTTGATTGGCTTTTTGTCGGGCTATTCCGAGGACAACATAAGAAAGTACTTGAAAGACGAAATGAAATTCGAGCGTAACGATATGGAAGCAGTCCAGGCAGAAGCGCTGCTGTTGGCTTGTGGCATTGCCGAGAAACTTGTGCTTTAAATTTGGGTATACCCACGGGTGTACCCAAGGCGCTTTTTGATTTCTATTTGTAGCCGTTGGTGAAAACCACGGCTTTTTTTGTTTAACTAAAACAATGTAAAATGAACGAAATCAAAGAAATGCTTGCCGAGATTGTAGATTTGCTATCGACGCAGAACCTGAACGGGAAAGACATTTTGAGTGTTGAGGAAGCGGCAAGGATGTTGAATGTGTCGAAGGCTCACATTTACAGACTGACGCAGAACCGCGAACTACCGTATTTCTGCCCTGCAGGAAAGAAATACTATTTCCGCCGCGAGGATTTGTCGAACTACCTCACACGAAACCGAACCGCTTCAGCAGAAGAACTTGAAGCGCAAGCGAACAAGTTTATCAACCGCAAACGCAGAGGGTTATGAAAGACGCGATTTTAAGGGCAACGCATTGGGGCGTTGACATTTACAAACACGTTTTGCGGTTGTTCTATCCCGAAAACTACCAATGGAAAGCGGACGGCAGCGCGGTGATGGTGAAAAACCCATTCAACGAGAACTCGCCAACGTTGCAAATCAAAATCCACCCAACTGTAAACTCAAAAATAGCCCGACACTTCGACGTTGCAAAGCCTGATTTCAACGGCGACTGCTTCGACTTTGCAGCGTTGTACTACAAAATAGGCGGCGATGAGTTGCTGCGCAAACTCAACGACGAGTTGTATTTGCACATTGGCGACGAGTACCGCAATCGGGAACCTGTGCGGTTCTCGTTCTTCCGCGGTCCTGTGCGCTCGTTGGTGCCCTATAAGAATGTAACGCTCAAAAACGTCTACGAGGTTATCACTGGCGAGTATTACAAGCCCATAACCGAGTGTTTGAGAGCGATAACGGACAAAGCAGCAGCGCGTGATTATAAAGCCCGTGTGTTCGATTTCTGCACGTTTAGCGGCACGTTCAACTCGCGCCGCGCCGATGCACTCATTCAGCACTCTGGGCTGATGTGCCTGGACTTCGACCACATTGCCGACGTTGAGGAACTTAAAAACCGCTTGCTTGGTGATACAATGTTTGAAACACAGTTGCTTTTCCGTTCCCCGTCGGGCGATGGTCTGAAGTGGATTATAGCAATTGACAAGTGCACACTGTCGCACAGCGAGTATTTTACCGCAGTGGCCAACTACATAAAATTCACATACGGTGTTGAGGTTGACCGCAGCGGCCGCGACGTGTGCCGTGCTTGCTTCCTACCATACGACCCCGACGCATACGCAAATCCCAATGTTATATGAAATTCAACTCTATAGCCTGGCAGCGTGAACCGCAGACGATAAGCGCCGACGATGTGGCAGCGCGTGTGCAGTCGGTGGTCGGCCGAATTGAGGCGCAAGGCGTAGACATTGCGCCGACATACGAGGAATGGCGGAACGTTGGTTTTGCGCTGGCCGATGCCTTTGGCGAGGGCGGCCGCAGTTATTACCAACGTGTAAGCCGCTTTTATCCCGACTACGCAGCCGCAGAGACTGACAAGCAGTTTACTGCTTGCTTGCAGTCGCACGGCCACGGCGTAACGATAGCCACATTTTTTGCCCTTGCAAAAAATGCTGGCGTAAACATTTCGGGCGAATCAGATGCGCAGCAGCCTGAATCGCCCACGGCGGCCGACACACAAACGGCGAAAGCCGAGCGTGTGCCGCTGCCGACCATTCGGCCCGAAGTTGTCGAACTGCTGCCGCCGTTGCTTCGCGACATTGCGCACTGCGCCAATGGCAGCGAAGATGCCGACATTCTTATTCTCGGCTCGATTGTCACCTTCTCGGCCTGTCTGCCCAATCTCTACGGCGTTTATGGTGAGCGCGAGGTGTTCCCGAATCTCTATCTTTTTGTTACGGCCGAAGCGTCATCGGGTAAAGGTCGGTTATCGCTTTGCCGTCGCCTGGTGTACCCAATACACCGCCAACTGTGCGAGGCTACACGCCTGGCGTGGACCGAGTACAACAGACTGATGCAGATATACGACCGTACGCGCGACAAAAGCGAATTGGAACGGCTGCAGGAACCTCCGCAGCGTATGCTCATAATTCCTGCCAACGCGAGCGCGACGAGCGTTTTTCAAATCCTCAACGATAACGAGGGCGTTGGCCTTATCTTCGAGACCGAAGGCGATACGCTGGCGCAGTCCTTCAAGAGTGAGCACGGTAATTACAGCGACGGGTTCCGAAAGGCTTTCCACCACGAAACCATCAGTTATGTGCGCCGCCGCAACCGCGAACACGTTGAACTGCTGCAGCCAAAACTCTCGGCAATTTTTAGCGGCACGCCTCGCCAGGTGTCAACACTGATACCAGACGCAGAAAACGGCCTTTTCAGTCGGTTTATGTTCTACTCGATGCCCGTAAAAATTGAATGGCTCAACGTGTTCGACACAAAAAGCAGCCGCACACTTGACACTCAATTTGATTTCTTCGCGCAGCGGTTTCTCAACGTTTACAACTATCTGAAAGCGTGCCAACTCACTCGTTTCAAATTCAGCAGCAAGCAGAGCAAGACGTTCAACCAGTTCTTCACCGAAGCGACCGCCGACTATTCGGGCCGTTATGGGTTGAGGTTCCTGGGCACAGTGCGGCGGCTTGGGCTGATAACGTTCCGCGTGGCGATGGTGCTTACTGCGCTGCGTCTTGTCGATATTCAGCCCAAAGCCAACCAAATAACGTGCAGCGATGCCGATTTTAACGCGGCGTTGTCTATTGCGGGCGTACTCATCGAGCACGCTGCAGCCGTCTATATGGGACTGCCGAAAACCGCGGCTTTCGGTAGTCCCCAACCACAACCGCAGCGCACTGCGGCCGACAACCTTTTCGACGTGCTGCCGAATGAGTTCGACCGCGCCGACTACATAAAGGCGGCCGAAAGTATTCAAATCCTTCCAGCGACTGCGCGACGGCATATCACGGATTTAGTAGCCCGTGGGCGTGTTGTCAGGGTTCGCCAGGGCGTTTACAAAAAGCAGTGAGTTTTGCGCACTTTGCGCAGTTTGCGCAGTTTGCGCAATGCCTATTTTCTGCGCAAAACTCTATCAACCGACTGATTATCAATCATTTAACTTATTGATTATCAAGCAATTATAAAAACATTGATTATTAGGTGATTAAAGAGAAAAAAGCGGACCTTTTGCAGTCCGCTTTTTGCGTTTTAGAACTCGGGCAGTTTGTTGATGGCGTCGAGGGCTTTATCTTCCGTGATGTTGGAATAATAACGCTGCGTTGTTTGGATGCTCTTATGGCCTAACAACTTGCTGACGGTGTAAATTTCAACGCCGTTGCAAAGCAACTGCACGCCCAACGTGTGCCGCGCCATATGAAAGTGAACGTTTTTCTCGATTCCCGCTTTCTTGGCTGCTTCGTGAATATGGATGTTTACTGTGTCATTTGCACACAATTTGAAAACGCGGTCTTGTGGCCGTTTACGCTCGCCAATTATCTCTATCGCCTGGCGGTTGAGCGGCAGACGTGTGATGGCGTAGGCTTTACCCGTGGCCGCATCAATCTGCGTTTTCGTTTGATTGAAGACGAGGAAATTATCAGCGGTGATGTTTTCCCATTTGAGTTTTCGCACATCACAATAACGCAGGCCTGAATAGATGGCGAATAAAAAGCCGCGTTTGCTCTCTTTGTTCGCCCATTCAACATTCTTCAACTTGGTTATTTCCTCGGCGGTTAGGTAGGTTACAACGGGCGCGGGGCGCTTTACCTTTGGGAAGTCGCGCATACAATCGGGGTTGACTGAACCATCGAAAACACCGCTTTTGATGGTGGTTTTCACTCTATCCCAAAAGCCTTTGATAGTGGTTTGTGAATAGCCGCAATCGATGAGGAATTTGTAGAAAGTGAGAATCTTCTCGCGGTCCATCTCAACGAGGGGAACATCACCGCCGAAACACTTTTTGAAGAGTTCGCACACCTTGCGCTGGTCGTAGCAGTTAACTCCCAGAGTGACGAGGCGCTCCGTAAACATTTCGTAACGATTGATTTTTTTGATTCCCCAGGGGCTTTTGATTAGTTCGTTCTCGCGTTGGTTGCGGATTGTCTGCGCGAGTTGTTCAACATCCTCATTCTGCTTTTTGACTTCGCGCGATGGGTTCGGCGTGAGGTCGATGTAAAGTTTCAAATACTCATAGTTGCGTTTGCCGTTTTGGCACCAATCAAGATAATAGGAACCTTGACCATTGGCGAGTTTTTTCACTCGCAGTTTAACAATCTGTTTCATCGTTATAGGTTTTAAATTTTCAACACTATAAAGATAGCAAAAATTCGGAAACGAGAAACAAAATGAGAAACAAAAATGTGTGAAAATTGCTTAAAAATGCGCTTTATTGCTGACGAAAGAGAAAGAAAAATACGCTTTTAAATAGGTGGGTTTCAGTAAGTTAGTAAGCGTATTGAGAGAGTTTGTGAGTATTGGTTTTTAGGCGGCGTTACTTCCAATGCTTGTAACCGTATTGGGAATGGTGACTGATGTTAGGCCGATGCAATTTTGGAACGCAGCGCCGCCAATGCTTGTAACCGTATTGGGAATGGTGACTGTGGTAAGGCTGGTGCAATTACAGAACACATAATCACCAATGCTTGTGACACCTTCTTCAATTATTACTTCTGTTATATTTCCAAACCGCGATGATGATGTGGAAGAATAATCATTCATGTTGCCTGTTCCCGAAATTGTAAGGGTTTCCCCTTCAATTACGCCTTTGACGTTTGGGCCTAAATTGCTGGTTTGGGCAGATGCCATAGTAGCAGAAAACAATAATATGGCCAAGATTAAAGTTTTGGTTTTCATTTGTCGTGTGATTTATTTGATTTTTAGTGGTTTATATATGTTTGTATTATGATTCGTTATTCAAAAAATTACATGAATTATTTGTTCACCATCACCCGTTTAACTGTGTCGCCTACCTTGACAAGGTAAATGCCTGTGCCGTTGACGCGGATTTCGGTTGTAGAGACGTGGCGCGCCGCGTCTCTACGAGCAACCATTCTGCCCATTGCATCATAAACGCGGATTTCATCCTGTGCGTTTTCAACCACAATAACATTGTTTTGGGTGTAGATGCTGATGGCGTTGGCGGCAGCAT
>CAMKOM010000030.1 GCA_946414435.1 uncultured Bacteroidota bacterium | reverse complement strand
GGCACCGATGCAAACAACTACACAATTGCATCGACGGCGACGGCGACAGCCAATATCACAGCAAAGACTATCTCTGTTACCGTAGCGGCCAATGACAAAACCTATGATGGCGCAACTGCAGCCACAGGCACGTTGGCACCATCGGGAATAGTCAGCGGTGATAATGTTACTATCGGTTACTCGTCAGCCACATTCGACAACAAGAATGTTGGAACTGACAAGCAAGTGACATTCAATATTACCAAAAGTGGTTCTGACGCTGATAATTACACTGTTGCCTCGACTGCAACGGCCACGGCCAATATAACCGCGAAGGCGCTTACCATTAACGTGTCAGCAGAGGATAAAATGTACGACGGCACAACTACTGCTACTGGCTCAGTAGAACTTGTCGGCGTTGTTGAGGGCGATAATGTGACTGCTAATTACACTACAGCCTTTGCCGATGCTAATGTGGCTGATGGCATAACAGTGAATTTCAGCAATATAACCTTAGGCGGCACTGATGCTGGCAACTATTCGGTTGCTACTACTGCTACTGCCACAGCCAAAATCACCCCCAACACCAACGTTGTGGTAACCATTACAGGTAACAGCAACACCGCTACTTACAACACCGAAGAACAAAGCATTAGCGGCTACATTGTTGATATTGAGGATGAAACGAGCGTTTATACCGAAACCGATATTGCCTTCAGTGGAACTGCCGCGGCAAGCGGCACGGCTCACGGCACGTATGCCATGGAACTTTCAGCAGACAATTTCAGCAACACCAACTCCAACTTTGCTGAGGTGCAGTTTGTGGTGACAGACGGCGTGCTTACCATCAACAAGGCAGAGAACGCTCCCGATATGCCAACGGCCATCGAGACATACTACATCAACACCGAGCACGTGGCCTTGCCCGACAACTGGCAATGGGTAGATGCCCAAGACCTTATTGTGGGCGATAACACCGCCACGGCAGAATACATAGGCGAAGATGCCGACAACTACGAGAACGTGAGCGTTGAGGTTGTGGTTACCCGCACGGCCTGTCCGCACAACGAGGGCTACACCACCATAAACACCGCCGAGCCAACTTGCACTGAGGATGGTTACACGGGTGACCACCTCTGCAATATCTGCAACAAGATTTTTGAACAGGGCGAGAGCATAGAAGCCACTGGCCACACTTACAGCGACACTGTTACTGCCCCAACCTGCACTGCAGTTGGTTACACAACCCACACATGCTCTGTTTGCGAGTATGCTTATAATTCAGATACCGTTGCAGCTAACGGCCATACCGAGGTTATAGACGCCACCATTGCAGCCACCTGCACTGCTGCAGGCAAAACCGAGGGCAAGCACTGCTCAGTATGCCATGCCGTATTGGTTGCTCAAGAAGAAATTGCCGCCTTGGGGCACGATTTTAAAGACTACGTTTATAATAACGATGCAACTACTGACGCTGACGGTACAAAAACCGCCACTTGTGAGCGTGGTTGTGGCGCAACTGACACAAAAGTGGCCGAAGGCACTAAGCTGCCAGACGATACTTTTGTGCCAGATTCGGTTCCCACTCCAGTGAACATATACGCCTTCGGTAATACCATTGTGGTTGAAAATGCCACAGATGAAATATTTGTATACAATGCGATGGGTTCATTGGTATATAAAAACAGTATATATACCGCTCTGGTAATGATAACCATTGATGGCTCGGGTATTTACATTGTAAAAACTGGCAGTATGGTAAAACGTGTGATGGTGAATTGATGCTTTGATAAGCAGATTACAATAAAAAACGCTGTAACTATCGGTTACAGCGTTTTTTTATTGCTCAGAGTCGTATTCTGATAATTTTAGCAGTCAAAAATTGAGTAAAAACAAAAAAAATATGTTTATTTTTGTACGATATGCCGATCTGTGTTGGCAGATTCAAACTGAATTGTAATTAATTAACAAACAGTAATATGAAAAAACTATTTGCGACGACATTGGCAATAGTAGTGTTTGCCATTGTTGCAGCCGTACAAGTTGTGGCACAAACCGGTTTCGCCTATCAGGCAGTTATTCGCGACAGCGAAGGAAATCTTATCACTCAGGGCGAGGTTGGCTTGCAGTTCAGCCTAATGAATGCCGGGAAAACCTATTATGTTGAAGCCAAAAAAGCCACACCCGACCAGTATGGCAATATTAGCGTCATAATTGGCGACGGCAAGAACAAAGTCAGCGGCAGTTTCGACGATGTGCCCTGGAACACACTCGATATCACCCTTAAAGTTGAAGTTGACGTGAAAGGCGGCACCAACTACAAGCTGCTTGGCGAGACCAAGATTAATCCGGCACCATACGCAATATATGCATCCAAAGGTGGCGGCGCAGCCACTGTGGGTGGCGCCACCAAAGACGGAGCAACGCTCTTCGAGGTGAACGACCGCAACGGTAACCCCGTATTTGCCGTAACCGACAACGGCATTGTGGTTTACGTTGACGATACCGATAACAGCGACAAAGCGCGCCGCAGCGGATTCCTTATAGTGGGCCGCGAGGATGCCAAAGGTGAATCCGAGAAAGAATATTTCTCTGTGACCGCCGACGGAACGCAAATCCATGTTGACGGCGACGACTCGAAAGTGCGCCGTAGCGGATTCTATATTACCGGCCGCGAGTCGAAAGGCGGGCAGGAAGACTACCTGACTGTTGACGGCAAGGGAACAACCGTCTATGTTGACGCAAACGGTGAGGACAAAGTACGCCGAAGCGGGTTCTATATCACCGGCCGTGACGCCGACAAAAGCGCTGATAATAATATGTTTGCTGTTGACGGCGGCCAGACAAGCGTTTACGTTGACGACCTCAGCAATGGCAAAGTGCGCCGTAGCGGCTTCCTTATTGTTGGCCGTGATTCGAAAGACGGCAATGGCATTGTCGACATTACCGGTAATCGCACCAATCTGACAACAACAACGCTCTCGATTGCCAATGCCGGTGTAAACGAGGAGGATGCACCAGTCTCGGCCTTCCAAATCACTGAAGAGAACATTACAATGAACAGCGACATGGCCATGGAAGGTGGTGTGCGCCCGGCGCTCAGTGATGAGAAAATAGAAGAAATGGAAGAATACAGTATCTGGCTATCCGATTCCGAAACCGATGACGAGCCCGACGGGTACGACTATGCCAATTCGTGGGGTGATTTCGAATTTTACAATCAATCGGGTTATTCATGGCTTGGTGCTTTCCATGACGATTTGGTTGTGCCACTGACTTCGCGATATAGTTTCCTGATGCTCAATGATGAGGGCAAGGAGACAGCCATTGCCGAAGATGCGGTTGTGGTTGTGTCATATGATTATGGCAGAATCTATGTATGGCCGCTTGCTGCGCTCGACAATTTTTCTGTCAGCTTTGCAATGACCAACTATTATCCGACATCGGCATTCAGCGGAAGCGCCGAAGAGTATGCCCGGTTCAAAGTAACACTCAACAGCAAGGCGGCTTATGCGGGTTGTCAGTTTAGTCTGGGGGGCCAGCAGGTTTACACAACCAAGGTTGAGACATCGCAAGGCACATTCAATAATGTGGAAGCTGGCGGCAGTTATAATAATGAATACCAGGTTGTATTTGGCGAAACCGTAACACTGGCCGTCACCAAAGTGCCCGACGGACAGGTGTTCGACAGCTGGCGTTGCAATGGACGCCGCTATACCGACAGCGTGCTGCATTTACCAATAACACAGATGAGCACCTACATCTATCCTGTGTTTAAGGACATATCACCTGTTTTGTGGGTTGATGTCAATGCTGCTGATGGCGGTTTAGGCACTAAAGATGAACCATACAATACCATTGCCGCTGCGCTTGGGCGAATCATTGAAGAAAACGACAACACCCTGCGCGGCTTCCGAATCAATGTAATTAATTCGGAAAATGTTACTAATTCGGAAATGGATGTGATAAATATTGGCGAATCGCTTAACGACCATGCCAAACATATCACCATCGATTTTGTTGGCAAGGGAGATTTTGACAGAAGAATTTCCGGCATCACCGATTTAGCAAACATTCCGGTGATTGTTAGAAACGCCGAAGTATATATCGACGAATCAACCCCGGTTGAAGGCAATGCCGTGTTACTCTCGGGCAAGCGTCTGACACTCGATGGTTGCCTTGTGCATGGCAGTGATGGTTACCAGAAAAAGCGCGGCTTATATGTTGAAAAGGGCGAGTTGGTGATGATAGGCGGAACTGTTAATAATTGCAAAAGCGAAAATGGTAACGGCGGCGGCGCATACGTGGCCGATGGCGCAATACTCACGCTCAAAAACGAAGCTGCTTTGGAAAGCAATACTGCCCAAAAAGGTTTCGGCGTCTATTTGTGCGGGGGCGCAACGCTCAATGTTAGCAATTCCTACACCAACGGCAATGTTAAAAAAGATGGCGATGATGTGTATGCCGCCGGTAATTGCAATTTCAACGTTAGTGGAGGGTCAGATATAGGTAAGGTTGGACTTGGCGAGGGAGCCTTTGTCAGCGTTACTTTCGACGATGAACGCGTTGAAATGAGCACAATTGAATTTTCCAACATTGCCGACCGCGACAGTAAAGTGGTTGAGATAAAAAGCAAAGTCGATGAAAGACTCGAGCATAGGCTTCCATATTTCTTCGAAATCACCGACCAGGCTCTTCTTGACAAAGATTATAGTAAATATTTGAAATTCGAAGGCAATATCGGCAAACCGTTTATAACCAAAAGGATATATTCGACAGGAATCATCAGTTTGAATGTTTCTGGGCAGATAGATGTTTATTACACCTATTATCGTGGCGAGGATGACGAAGAATATCTGCGATTGAGATACAATTGGGAGGAATCAGATTATGAATGCCATAACTATTGGCTTGTAGGCGGTAAAGTTTATTGCGACACTATTTATGCATCCAATGGATATGCCCAAGGTTTTGCAATCGGCAGCGGGGCTGATTTAGATGAATATTATTCTGGCGGCTTCTCTTGGCCTGACGAGTGGGATGATTATAGTTTCGACAGAACTGACGATTTTAAAAACCTGCTGACAGTGAATACTGCTGAGTTAAGTCTTGATGAAGACGGTAATATTATTGACAATGAAAATAAAATCATTGCATTTCTGAACAAAGGCATTATTGCCAGTTGCACCAGCGATGATTTGTTCCAAAACATTCTTCCCGGCTTCAAAAGTCTTATTCAGCGTTCGCTCTGCATTGAGGGAAGGGCGGGTTATAGCCTTAATGGTGCAGGAATACTCCAATGGGCACAAGGCAGCACCTATTTCGGCGATGCTGTGAATGATGAAATAAAAACGGAAAATGATGGTTTCCCCAACTATTCATTGGATGATATTGAAGAGCGCTTCGACAAACTGCGTAACGGATACGATGTTACCATTATAGCATTGGGCGGCACGGTTACCTATGGTCAAGATAACAGGTACAACGGTATTGTGCATTTGGAGAATGTGGAATATGATACCAAACTGACGCTGACGGCTCAGCAGGGAGAGAATGAGTTTATTGGTTGGAGCGACGGAGTCAAAGAAACAACCCGCGAATTCCGTATCCGCGGCGATGTTGAAATAATGCCGATATTCAAGCAGACGGAGTTCACCGTTTCAGCCGGCGGTCCGTACAAATCATTTGACTTGATAAACAAGGTTATTGAGAAATGTGGCGCCGCCGACGATGTGGTAATCAACGTTAATGGCACCGTGAAAGGCTCGCAGACACTCAGCGGTAATATTCATGTGCATTCAATTACCATTCAAGGCAACGATGACGATATCCCCGACGTTCTCAACGGAAACCAACTGGGCCGCGTGCTCACCATCAATACCACAAGTCCCGTAACAATCAAAAATCTGACAATTACGGGCGGAAAGGCTAATGTTAATGATAATGATGTAAATGATGAAAATGATGAAAACAATTTCGGTGGCGGAATAATGATGACCGAAGGCACAATAGTTACGCTTGCCGATGGTGCGGTTGTAGGAAAGGCCGGAGTTAGCAAAGTGGCAACTGATAACAATTACGCAAACTTTGCAGGATTAAGAGGTGGCGGTATTTACAACCAAGGAGGCACACTTACTCTCGAAAGCGGCTCAATGGTAAGCTATAACTATGTCAAAATATACTCCATCTATTATAGTACTTCAACCACGGGAGGTGCAGGAATATACAGCCGTGGCGGAGAAGTCATTATTGAAGATGGTGCGGAGGTGATGTATAACTATAGTAATTCACGAGGAGGCGGAATACATTTGGATGCAGGAGCCAAGCTCACAAGCAGCGGCAAAATCGACAACAATGAAGCTGATTTTTATGGTGGTGGAGTAATGTTTGCGACGTATGATGGTAGCAATAATGATACGATAAACCTTTATAAAAGCACAACGTTCACCATGGAAGGCGGCTCTGTCAGCAACGACAAAACAACAAAAGGTGATCTTCAGGATTGGGGAGCATCTGGTGGCGGAATTTTTATTGACGGAGGCGGTACGGCAACCATAAAAGCAGGTTTAATCAATGGCAACTCGGCACCTTACAATGGCGGTGCGATAAGAATAGCAAGGGGTACTTTGGATTTGCAGGGTGGAACAATGGAAGGCAACGATCTAAGCTGGCATGAAGTTAATTACTGCCAAGGCGGAGCAATAGGAATGAATACATCTAATTGCACATTCAAGATTTCAGGCAATGTGTATATTCCTTGCACAGGTATTCGCAAAAACGACATTTACCTTGACAACGGTGAATTTATCACCATTGCCGGCCCGCTCAGCAATGCTAATGTGGCAACCATCACAATGGAAAACTACGATTATGAAGGACAAGTGCTTGAGTTGGCGAAAATTGATAACGATGGCACCCCAATCAGCACAACAACGCTAATGGCGGAGTATGGCAAGTTCGCATTGACTAATAACGCTTATACTATAGGTTTCGACGGATATATCAAAGAGAAGATAACATACGGCGATAAAGGCTATGTTAAATACAAGATTAACTCAGCAGAAAGCTACAAGACTCTGTTCGATACCTTGAATTTCTATAAAACCAACACTGAAAATCTATACATAAGTGTCGAAAGTACCGAAAAGAACTTGACACTCAACGATTTTAAACCATACGACCCGGGAGATGAAATTTCGTTTAAAGGTGTGTTCGATGGCAATGGCCACACGTTGATTATTAATTCGGTAAACAAAGATAAGTTTATGGTTATCTGTTGGCGGAACGAAGGAATTATACAGAATGTTAAGGTTACTGTTGAATCAAGTGTGACATGCGGTCTTTCTGATGCACAATACCCTGCTGGTTTCAGTGGCGGCATTTGCCATGCAAACATGAATGGAGGCATAATTAGAAACTGTTGGAGTAATGTATCGGCTGAGGTTAAATTTGTAAATCCTATAGGCGGCATTTGTACGCACAATTACGGAGTGATTGAAAACTGCCTCAATACTGGCGACATTACAGGAACGTATGGGGCTGGGAATCAAGCTGGGGAATATGGTGTGGTTGGCGGAATTTGTGGAAGTAACTACGGAGAAATTAAGAACTGCGTGAACTATGGCACTATTTCGATGCAGACATCGTATAATAGTTCTTCCGGTTTGAACGGCATTCCAGGTGCAATCTGTGGTGCCTTATACGATAATACTTCGAGTTGCGATAGATGCTTTTGGCTCAAAGATTGTGTTGTCAACAACAACGGTACAAATAACATGGTTTACAACGACCCACGCGTGCGTTATGGTTCTGCAACCCTGTGCGGTTTTTTTGAAATAGAAGAAACAGTAGAAGTAGTTCAAGGAGGTGAAATGACGACCTTAGTGGGCACAATTACAGCAGGATCCGTAGAAAACTGCGGTGGTACAGAAAACCAAGATTACCGATTCACCACCATAAACTATGGCTTGAACAATTATGTCGGTGATGACAACGCCATACTTAAACGTTGGGTAGTGGATATGGAAGCCGGCTACCCATCTGTGCTCGATTTTGGCAATTGATTTGTAAAATCATAAGAATGAAAGAAGCATCATCCGTTTGGGTGGTGCTTTTTTTGTGCGTGGTGTTGAAACTATTACCGTATGAATCATATTAGATATACTGCGATAACATGAGAATGACCTTTGATGGATTGGATATCATGCTTATATGACAAAAAAACACCGCAACCGAGAAAAACCTCAATTGCGGCGCTTGAAAAAGGTTTTAGGCACTTACTAACACCTAATGCCCAACACCTAACACCAAAATTTATTTCTTGAATTTCGTTTTAATCAGATATTCGGCAATCTGCACGGCGTTCAGAGCGGCGCCCTTGCGGATTTGGTCGCCAACACACCAGAAGGTGATTCCGTTGGGGTTGGCAATGTCGGCGCGGATACGGCCTACCGACACATTGTCCTGACCTGCGACGAACAATGGCATTGGGTACTCTTTGTTTGCCGGGTTGTCGACAACCGTCACGCCAGCGGCTTTCGCGCAAGCGGCACGGAAATCGGCAGGCGAAACTGGCTTTTCAGTCTCGCACCAAACGGCTTCAGAGTGGGCACGCATCACGGGAACGCGCACGCAGGTGGCGCTTACGGCAATGTCAGAGTGCATTATCTTCTTGGTCTCGTTGTACATTTTCATCTCTTCCTTGGTGTAATCGTTGTCGGTGAAGACGTCGATGTGCGGAATGACATTGTAGAGCAACTGCGATGAGAATTTATTGACAGTCAGTTCTTTGCCTGCAGCATAATCTTTAATCTGCTGGTCGAGTTCGGCCATTCCCATTGCGCCCGCGCCGCTTGCGCTCTGATAACTTGCCACGTGCACGCGCTTGATGTGCGACAACTGCTCTAAAGCCTTCAAAACCACCACCATAATGATTGTTGTGCAGTTCGGGTTGGCAATCACGTTGCGCGGTGCGTTCAGTGCGTCTTCGGGGTTCACTTCGGGCACAACCAAAGGCACGTCGGTATCCATACGGAACGCGCTCGAGTTGTCAATCATAATGCAGCCATATTTTGTAATGGTCTTCTCGTATTCCTTCGAAGTGCTGGCACCCGCCGACGTCAGGGCAATGTCGATGTCCTTGAAATCGTCGTTGTGTTTCAACTCTTTAACCACAATTTTCTTACCCTTGAACTCGTAAGAAGTTCCTGCACTGCGGGCCGACCCGAACAGCACTAACTCGTCAATCGGAAGATTTCGCTCGTTCAAAATCTTCAAAAATTCCTGGCCAACGGCACCGCTGGCACCAACAACGGCTATCTTCATAGTCTAAATTTTTTATTAATAATTTTCTATCTTTAACTCGATTCGAAATTTAAAATCGATGTTTTGAGATGCTTTGATTATCAAAGACTTATGCTCTGACGCACCGATTTTTTGAAATCGTACAAAGATGAATAAAAAATTTTCTCTCTGTTTATTTTGGCTGGCAATATTTTTAGGTAGTGCCAATAGCGGGTATGTTTTTGCCAACGATATAACTTTCAGTCAGTTACCCGCAGACACGCTTTTTTGCGACAATCGGGGTGGCGATGCGCTCGATAGTTGGGATAATGCAACCGACTGGATTTCAGATGGTTCGCTGATTAAGCACAATCTTGAAGGCGTTGCTGGAAAAAGTTTCCTTTCGGCTCATACCGATGGCTTATTTGCCAATGGCACAACCACTTGGACGTTCCGATTATCGTCAGGCTTCGAGCCGACAACAAGCAACAAGTTCTGCTACTGGCTGATGGCTTCCGATACCGACCTATCTGACAGTAAGATAAGTGGTTACGCGGTCGGTGTTTGTCAGGCGGCAAGTGAGAAAAATCTGACAATGTACCGCATTGACAAAGGTTCGAAAAAAATTCTCTATCAAACCCGTTACCAATGGACGGCCGAAAAAGCGGTTGAAATGGTTGTAACTCGCACACCCAAAGGCAGTTGGACGTTGAGTTACATTGTCGGCCCCGAAACTTCGACCGACACCATTGCTGGCGACGACTTTATCGACAACACATACAGCGATTTACAATATCACGGCTACCATTTTGTCTATTCAAAAACACGTGCTGGTCAACTTTGGGTTGGCAACACAACCATTGTGCGGCAGAAATCGCCAATCGCCTTGCAATCAGCCGTTTGCGTTGATGAAAAGACCGTCGAAATCCAATTTTCGGGTACGCCCGACTCGCTGTCGGCGGTCAACGCGGCAAACTATACGATTGACGGCGCGGCAGTTTCAAGCGCGCAGTTCAATTCCGATGAACCACTGAAAGTTACAATCAAAACAAGCAGTCTTGCCGCTGGCACGCACACTCTGGCCGTTTCGGGCATAATCGGGCGCAATGGCCTGACAATGGATCCGCAGCAGATTGACTTCGAGTTTATTCCGCCCGCCGAGCCTTTCGATTTGGTATTCAACGAGATAATGTACAACTCGACCGACGGCATTCTGCCAAACTACGACTACTTGGAACTCTACAACAGCAGCAGTCGCAGCATTTCGCTTGGCGGTTGGATTCTCGACATAAGCGGCACCGTCCGCAAACTGCCCGACTCGACTATTGCGGCGGGCAACTATTTGATTATCACCACAGCAACAGCTGTCGATACATTCTCGGTTTACGGCAAGGCTGCGAGCGGACTGACTTCAACAAGTCTGACAAACTCGGGGCGCACCCTACGGCTCGTCTCGCCCCAAGGTCATACTATCGACAGCCTAACTTACTCTGACAAAGTGATTTCCGATGCCGAAAAATCCAACGGCGGTTGGTCGCTCGAGCGCATTGACCCACAAAACACGTGCGGCGGATGGAACAACTGGGCCTACTCAACCGACAAACGCGGTGGCACGCCTGGACAGCGTAACTCGGTGTATGCCATAAACAGAGACAAAACACCCGTCAGAATCGTTAATCTTATGCCAATTGCCGACAATCAGTTGCGGCTCGAATTTTCTGAGATACCAACCTATAATTCGATGACTTCGGCCGATAACTACCGTTTGGGCTCGTTGAAACCTGGTGCCTTCTCGCCCGAAAACAATAAGTTGACGGTGATTTATAGTACACAATTCAAATCTGATGCTCAGAACGAGATTAAAATTTCAAAACTTACCGATGAGTGCGGTAACGTGATGAAAGACACTACGATACAATTCACATACCACCGTGCCCAACTATACGACCTTGTAGTCAGCGAGATTATGGCCACACCCGAACCATCGGCAGGATTGCCTGAAAATGAATGGATTGAACTCTATAATCGCAGCTCGTTCGACATTTATCTGGTTGGTTACAATATTCGTATTGGTAACAAATATTACACTATCGACGATGGAATGGTTGGTGCAAAAAATTACGCAATTCTGACCAAAAACGGCGGCGACAATGGTATGCAAAAATACGGCAACGTGGTGAATGTGAGCAAAATGCCCGCCTTGCCGCAATCGGGTTCAATCACCATTTTCGATGTCGACAACCACCCCGTCTGCCAAACCGATTACAAGCAGAATTGGTTTGCCGACGACCTTAGGGCGGCTGGCGGCTTCAGCCTTGAGCGTATCGACGTTGACAATGCCGACGAGTCGGTCGCCAACTGGGCGCAAACCGCGAGCACGATTGGCGGCACACCTTGTGCGCAAAACTCTATAAATCAAATTATTATTGATACGGTTCGTCCGCAACTGATAAGAGTGGTGCCAACGGCCGAAAAAACTCTGCAACTATTTTTCAGTGAGCCCGTTACAATCGATGGTCACCCCGAAATGATAGGCATTGAACCTGCAGGTTGTGCGGCCACATACGCGCAGACGTCGGGCACGAATTTGGCGACGGCTATTGTCAAACTTGATAATGAACTATCTGAAAATGAAACTTATACGCTGGCTATTGACGCTGGTTTGAAGGACATTGCAGGAAACACTATCGGCAATAACACCGCCACCTTTGCATTGTCGCAGAAAGCGGAAAAGAACGACTTGATAATCAGTGAGATATTGTTCAATCCTTACCCCAATGGCGCTGATTTTGTGGAACTTTACAACCGCTCTGACCACGCCATAAACATTGCGGGCCTGGTGCTGGCTACCCGCGCAGACGGCAATCTGAAAACCCCGAAAACAATCGATGGTTTTGGTTCTATTTTGCTACCAAACAGCTACATAGCCATTTCGACCGACATTGCCAACATTGCCGCAACCTACCGCCACGGCGAGTTGTACCAAGTGGCTTCACTGCCGTCGATGCCCGACGGCGAAGGCAACATTGTGCTTGCCGACACCGCTGGCAACATTTTCGACGAAGTGAACTACTCGAGCAAAATGCACTTCGGGCTGCTGAAAGATTTGAACGGAGTTAGTCTGGAACGCATTGACAATGAGCAACATGCCGACAATCCTGGCAACTGGCATTCGGCATCGGAACAGGTTGGCTGGGCCACGCCTGGCTTGCCAAACTCGGCCGCGCGTCCCATTTCCACCGACAGCGAATCGCTCATAAGCCTTAACAACGAAGTCTTCTCGCCCGACAACGACGGCTTTGAAGACCAACTCGAAATCGCATACAACGTCGATGAAGCGGGATATGTGGCTAATGTCACCATTTTTAACGCTAAAGGTTTGAAAATGCGCGCATTAGTCAATAACCAACTGCTTGGCACAAGCGGTTTCTGGGCTTGGGACGGCCTTGACGACAACAATCGCCGCGTTCCAACGGGTATCTACGTGATTTACTGCGAGTTGTTCGACCTTGACGGCAAGGTGAAGAAAGAGAAAAAAGTTTGCGTTGTGGCTACAAAAATGTGATTAGCTTACGCAAACCAAAAAGGCGAATCCAATGAACTCAAGCATAGTCAAAAATACTTCAAAACTGCTGACTGCCAATATTATAGCGCAGGCTATCGGAATTTTGGTTTATCCTATTCTGACGCGCCTTTACACGCCCGACGACTTTGGCACACTCAACATTTTTCTGACTATCGGCGGCATTGCTACGCTGTTCGCCACTGCCGAATACCAAAACTCGATTATGCTACCGAAAAGCGAGAAAAGCGGTGTGGCCTGCTTTCACGTCGGGTTTGTCATAACGCTGATTGTCAGCCTAATATTCGTGTTGTCGATTCCGTTTGCCAGTTCAATCGCTAATTTGCTGAACGTTCCGCAGTTGAGCACAAGTTATTGGATGCTACCAATTTACATTTTTACCATTTCGGTTTGGACGTTGCTCAACTACTGGCACACCCGCAACGAACGTTTTACATCGGTAAGTGCCTATCAAATAACACAAAGCGTTTCTGGTGCAGGTCTGAAGTGGGGGTTGGCGCGTTTTGCAGGCAACGGGCTGATTATAGGCTCGGTCATAGCGCCATTTATTGCGCTCGCGACAAACATTGCGGCCACTTTCCGCACAGCAATCCGCCCACTGCTCACTTTCGACAAGGATGAATGCCGCCGAATGGCCCGCGAGTACGTCAATTTCCCTAAGTTCTCGCTGCCGCGAAGCATTACCAACTATATTAGCAGCAATCTGCCCTTTTTCTTGCTCGCCCCATTTTTCTGTTTGTCTGATATCGGATTCTATGGTATGGCCCTAACATTGGCTTTTACGCCTATCAACCTGATTATAAGGTCGATATTTCAGGTGTTTTTTCAAGATACAACGCAGCGGGTGCAGCGTGGCGAGAGTATTCGCGGATTTTTCAAAAGCTATTTGACAAAGGCATCAGCCATAACACTACCAGCATTTGTATGCTTGTTTTTTGTGCTACCACAGCTAACAGCATGGTTATTAGGAGATGAATGGTCGCAAACAGGACATTACATAAGGGTAATGCTTCCTTGGATTTTTGTTGTGGTAATGTATGGACCAATATGTTATTTGCCGGACATTTTCAAAAAGCAAAAAACAGCTTTTTTGTTCGAGATTTTCGGTTTTACTCTAAGGTTAGGTGGTATGATTGTTGGCATTGCGGCTGAGAATTTCTTGACGGCTATAATTGGTTATTGTACAGCCAGTTTTGTGGCTATTGTTGCGCAATTGGTTTGGTATTTCCGCTTGATATCAGGATATGAAAAATTATTGGTCGTAGATGATAATAAACAGTGATTCAGTTATATTTTTTGTGTATATATTGAACCGAGCACTTTTTTATGTACTAATTGAAGATACCAATCGCGCATAACCTCATTGTATGATAGAAATTGGTGTTTGTTGGCATAAATTCCAGAATCCACAAGTTCTTTAACCATTGGCGCGGTAAGTTCGCATTCGCATATATCATCGTGTAATGAAACAAATTTATGCGCTATTACCTTTGGAATAAATGGTTTTAGTCTGTTTTTCAATTTCTGGCGTATAATCGCGAATTTGCTTTTGCCAGTCCGTGGAAAGTCAACACCCAATTTCGAGAATACTAATTTTGATACATATTCAACATAAAAACTGCATTTCTCTAACTTTTTGTATGGCAATGCTTTGAACAAATCAAGCAACTCCTTGTCCCAAAAAGGTAAGCAGACTTCGTGTCCGAAAAATTCATATAATCTTGCAGAATTATTTATCTGGTGTGCCAATCTGTTTTGTATGATAAATGACATATAATTCGTGTGTGCGGAAATATTAAGATCCTTATTTACTGTAAAATATGCCTTTACTTCGTCCCGTACAGACGAAGAGAGCCTATGGTATTCGAAACAATCGAACATAATGGCATTTGTAAGGTATTTTACAGAACTTCGATGCGTGACTAATGCCTTTACTAATTGGCTTCCGGCAAAGAAATCAGCTGTATGGCCAGGCATAAAAACGGCATCGCTTGTAATAAGTTTTTTTTCTTTCATCCACTTTACGGCGAAATATTCGAAAACCCAAAGAAAGTTCCCTAAACTACCAATAAAGTGGCAGTACCTTTGAAAATCAGCATCTTTAAAATAATCTGCGGGTACAAAATCGGTACTTGTATTGTCGATAAAATAATGCTTATACCCTAATTTATCGGTTACTTTTTTAGCGGTAGCATATTCGGAATTTCCTGGCCGGCCAATCGTGTAGCATACAACATTCTCTATTTTAAGCCGTTTCAACCAGCAAACTATCAAACGGGAATCCAATCCTCCGGACAGTGGTACAACAACTTGTCTGTTACCCACCATGGCGGCAGTACGTGTAAAAACCTTTTCAAATACGGAATCCAGTTGTTCGAGAGAACAATCTACTTCACATCCAATCTTTGTGCAGTAATTCCAATACTCTATTTCTCGATGCGAATCTTGCTCAAATACAATATAATGTGAAGGTTTAACACTCATTACACCTTTCACAAGAGTTTTGCCGGCAAATACTGCTCCTGAACAAAGATATTCTTCGACCGACTGATTATCAAGATTCGATGATTTGTTCAAAAGCAAGTGTGGGTCGTCAGTAATAATAGTGCTTTCACCTGTCGAGTAATATAAAGGGTAAATGCGGCTTCTGTCTATCGCAATTGCTTTAAAATCAGACTTGTTAATTACTACAGAGAAAATCCCATTAGCATCTGAAAGCCGTTTTAGAAACATTGTTTCGTCACTGGCATTTGCAAAATACTCTAGTAATTTGCTTCCAATCAGCAATTCTCCGCACGAATCGAAGCAATACCCTCTAACATATGTGAAACTGTCAGAAAACCAATTATATCCAGAAAGCTTAATTTCCATTTTAACCGATGACTCCCAGAATTTAAGCCGATATATATAAAACCTTCATCAGTCCCCTGATTTCTGTGTTTTTACCCTACTTCTCCCTGAAATAAATCTGCACTGGAACGCCTTGTAATTCAAAGTTTTCGCGCATCTTGTTCTCAAGGTAGCGGCGGTACGGGTCGCGGATGTACTGCGGCAGATTGCAGAAGAAGGCAAACTGCGGCGACGGTGTCGGCAACTGAGTTACATATTTGATTCTTATGTATTTACCCTTCACTGTCGGTGGCGGATAGTTGTCGATGGCGGCTAGCATAACCTCGTTCAGTTTGGCTGTCGAGATTTTTTGTTTGCGGTTTTTGTAAACCTGCATTGCCGTCTCAACTGCCTTAAACACACGCTGTTTGGTGAGAGCCGAAATGAACAGCACCGGCACATCGTTGAACGGCGCCAATTTGGCCTTGACGGCAGCCTCGTACTCTTCCATCGTGTTCTTTTCCTTCTCAATCAAATCCCACTTATTTATCAGAATTACAACTCCTTTGCGGTTTTTGACAATCAGACTGAAAATGTTCAAATCCTGCGATTCGAGTCCCAGCGTGGCATCGATAATCAGGAAGCAGACATCCGATTCCTCAATGGTGCGTATGGCGCGCATAACTGAATAAAACTCAAGGTTTTCCTCAACTTTGTTCTTCTTGCGCAGGCCGGCCGTGTCGATAATGTTGAACTCAAAGCCGAACTTGTTGTAAACGGTGTTGATTGAGTCGCGGGTGGTGCCGGCAATGTCGGTCACAATGTTGCGGTCCTGCTCGAGCAGGGCGTTGATAAACGACGATTTTCCAGCGTTCGGGCGGCCAACAACGGCAATGTTGGGCAGGTCGCGTGCCTCGTCGGCGGGTTTGTTGCGGTCGAATTTGGCCACAATGGCATCCAACAGGTCGCCGGTGCCGGAACCGTTTATTGCCGAAATGGCGTAGATTTCGCCCAGTCCAAGCGAGTAAAATTCGCCGGTAAGATATTGTCGGTCAATATTATCCACTTTGTTGACGGCCACAACAACCGGTTTGCGCGATTTGCGCAGAAGTTCGGCCACATCGTCGTCAAGGTCGGTTACACCGCCGGTTACATCAGTCAGGAAGAGAATTACATCTGCTTCATCCACAGCCAGTTTCACCTGTTTGCGGATTTCACCTTCGAAAATGTCGTCGCTGTTTGTGACGTACCCGCCCGTGTCGATAACCGAAAACTCAAGTCCGCCCCACTCGCACTTGCCGTAGTGGCGGTCGCGGGTGACGCCTGCGGTGGCATCGGTTATAGCCTGACGGCTCTCGACCATCCGGTTGAAAAGTGTTGATTTGCCGACATTTGGCCTTCCTACTATCGCAACAATGTTCGCCATTTTTAATTTCGTTTTAAGTTTTATCTATTAAGTTTCTTTTTGGACTTCAGACAACGGACAACAGACCACAGATTGCTTTGAGCAGCCTTTTGTTGTTAATTGTTAATTATTCATTGTTAATTGTTTACGTTCTTAATCTTGCTCGTATCCAAAGAAACGCAAGTTTTGGTCCTTGTCGCGCCAATCTTTCTGCACCTTCACCAGCAATTCAAGAAAAACTTTGGTGCCGACAAACTGCTCAATGTCCTTACGTGCCTCAGTACCAACCTTTTTCAGCGCCGCGCCCTGGTGGCCGATAATAATGCCCTTGTGCTGCTCGCGCGATACGTAAATTATTGCTCTAATGCGTGTAAGTTCCTGACCTTCTTTAAATTCGTCAACCAACACCTCGCACGAGTACGGAATTTCCTTTTTGTAGTTCAGGAAGATTTTCTCGCGGATAATCTCTTGAACGAAAAAGCGTTGCGTACGGTCGGTGAGTTCGTCCTTGTCGAAGTAGGGCGGATTTTCGGGCAGCAGTTCCTTAATCTTCTCGAAAACCTCGGCCGTGTTGAACTTGTGCAGCGCCGAAACGGGATAAATATAGGCGTTGGGCAGCACCTCGCGCCACATCTGAATCTTTGCCTCGAGTTCGGCTTGGTTGCTCAAGTCTATCTTGTTGATAAGCAGGATAATCGGAATATTTTTCTTGCGAACCTTCTCAAGATACTCGCCGTTCTTGTCGAACGTCTCAACCATATCTGTCACATACACAATAATATCGGCATCGACCAGCGCCGTATCGACAAACTTCAGCATTGCTTCCTGCAACTTGTAGTGCGGCTTCAGAATGCCCGGCGTGTCAGAGTAAACCATCTGAAAATCATCGCCATTGACGATTCCCATAATGCGGTGGCGCGTGGTCTGCGCCTTGTTGGTGATAATGGACAGCCGCTCGCCCACAAAGGCGTTCATCAGCGTTGATTTGCCCACGTTCGGGTTGCCGATAATATTGACAAAGCCTGCTTTATGTGCCATTCTTGAAAAATTTGCGGCAAAGATAGTTGATTTTGGGCGATATACAGCAATGTCAAAATTGTTTACCACCACAGCGCCTATTGACATCAAAAAACGCATATTTGCAATTGGACTGAACCGATTGTCTGTCCGTTTGTAAATTATTATGCAACACACAATTACTGTCGATAACGAAATCACCGTGCGTCCAACTTTAATGAGTGACGCGCCGCTGATTTTCGACGCGTTCAGCACGCAGGGCAACTACTTGCGCCAGTGGCTGCCAATTGCCGCCGATTTCAATACACTCGACGACGTGTGCGACTACATTGAGAACTGCGACTGCGAAGGAATCGGCAGTTATTCAATTGTTTACAACGGACAGTTTGCGGGGCACATCGCTTTGAAAAACATTAGTTACCTATCGCACATCAGCGAGTTGGGCTATTGGCTGACCAAGCCGCTGCAAGGTCGCGGTATAATGACACGAAGCGTTCAAGCATTTGTCAATCAACTTTTTACAAAGACCGCCACAAATCGTTTGGTAATCAAGTGCGCCGTTGGCAACGAACGCAGCCGACGGATACCTATCCGATTGAATTTCAAACTTGAAGGTGTTGAGCGCGATGGTGAAATGTCGGCAACGGCCACTATAACGACCTTGAAGTGTTCAGCCTTCTGAAAAACGAATATGAACAATCTCTTAATCAAAAAATATAACTCAAAAATCAATAAACCAATAAATTATGGAATGTGAGATAAGCAATTTGAATCTGACCGTCAAAATTGAGCAGACGGGCGCTGAATTGAGTTCTATTGTGTCGAAGGCAAGCGGCCGCGAGTTTGTATGGAACGCCGACCCATCAGTTTGGGGCAGCAGCGCGCCTGTGCTTTTCCCCATTGTGGGCGGCCTGAAGAACGGACAGTCGAGCCATAACGGCGTGACTTTCAGTATGCCGCGTCACGGAATCGTGCGCCACAATACCAATATCCACGTCATTGAGCAGGAACACGACCGCATAACTTTCCGCCTGACGGCCGACGAGCGCACGCTGGAACATTATCCGTTCCGCTTCACGTTCGACATCAACTTTCGCGTGAAGGACAACAATGTGATTATCACGCATATAATCAAAAATACCGACAATCAGGATATGTACTTTTCGGTTGGCGCGCACCCTGCGTTCAATTGCCCGATTAACGCGGGCGAGAGTTACAGCGACTGCTACCTTGAGTTCAGCGAGCGCGAGACTCTCTCGACTAGCCCGCTCACCCCTGACGGCCTGGTGAAGAACGAGAGCATTCCTGTGCTGACAGACAGCAACATACTGCCGCTGACCGACCACTTGTTCGACAACGACGCGCTCATTTTCCGCAACCTGAAATCACGTTGCGTGACGCTGCGCAGTCACAAGTCGGACACTGCCTTGGCCGTTGAGTTCCCCGATTTTAACTATCTGGGAATCTGGGCTAAACCGCAAGCACCGTTTGTCTGCATCGAGCCGTGGCTTGGTATCGCCGACAGCGAAAATACCGATGGTCAACTTGCTCACAAAGAGGCAATTATTAAACTGCCTGCAGGCGAGAAGTTTGAAGCGAAGTATTCGATTAAAATTATTGAATGATAATTGTGCGACAGACGCTTTTGCGAGTCGCATACCATTGCGCCTTGAACGGGCGAAACAAAAAAACGGCAAGCAATTAGCATTACTGCAGATTGCTTGCCGTTCATGTTTTTATATCAGTTTCAGAACATATAAGAAACCGCCTGCAAATCGTACATATCGGACGAACCGCCAACGAGCAATTCGTACTGGCCACGCAGCGGAACCATATTCTGGGCGCTCTCGTCCCACCACTCAAAGGTCTCGTCGGTGAGCGGGAAGGTGACTTTGACGGTCTTTCCTGCAGGAACAGCCACGCGCTGGAATCCGCGAAGGGTCAGGACGGGACCAGCGGCGTCGTCGGGGCGGCGGACGTAGAGTTGCACAACTTCGGTGCCGTCAACCTTGCCCGTGTTGGTTACCGAAACAACCACTTTTTTGCCTTTCACCGTCGGCTGACTGTAGGCGAAAGTGGTGTAACTCAATCCGTAACCGAAAGCAAATAACGGCTCGCCACGGAAATAGCGGTAGGTGTGCCCTTCCATATTATAATCTTCAACTTCAGGCAGTTGGTCAGCATTTTTGTAGAATGTTACGGGCAGTTTTCCCGACGGAACGGCATCGCCAAAAAGAATATCGGCCACAGCCGTGCCACCATCCTGTCCAGGATACCAGGCCTGCAGAATGGCGTTGCAGGTTTCGGTTTCGGGCTCAAGGCCAATGGCGGAACCCGAGAAGTTGACCAGAACCACCTTCTTGCCAGCATCGCGAAGGGCGGCAAGCAGACGGCGCTGAACGCCAGGCAGTTCAATATCGGTGCGGTCGCCACCCGAAAAGCCAGGAACGTGCACGGGCATCTCTTCGCCTTCCAAACGGGGCGATATTCCGCCTGCAAACACCACAATATCAACATCTTTCAGCAACAGCATCACCGAATCCATATTGAGCGCGGGAAGGAAACTGCGCTTCATCTGCTCGTGGCGGCGCAGGTGGCGTTTCACATCGCCCACGCCAATGGCCAGTTGCTTGGCCACATTTTCAATCTGCTCGTCGCTCATATCGGCGAAAGCGGTGGCAAAACGCGGGTCGGGGGCGGGCATATATTCGGCATCGATAATGCCGCAGGCGCGCGAATAGACAAGGCCAGGAACGCGCTGCTGCATTGCCTGACGCAGAGTGACGGTCTGTCGCGGAATGGGGTTGTAGTTGCCCCAAAGCATCTCGGCGTCGTCGGCGTTGGGGCCGATAAGCGCAATCTTCTGACCGCTCTTCAGGGGCAAAATGCCGTCGTTCTTCAGCAGAACCATCGACTCGTGAGCCATATCGAGCGAGAGTGCGCGGTGTGCGGGGCCTTCAAGCAGCGCGGTGTCCAGATTGTCCCACGGCGTTGTGGCCGCGCTGTCCATCTCGCCAAGGCGGAAGCGCTCGGTCAGGACGCGAAGCAAGTTGCGGTCAAGGTCCTTCTCATCAAGTAGGCCGCTCTTCACGGCTTCGGGAATGCTCATAAACGACGAGCCGCACTCAACATCGAGCCCGTTTTTGACGGCCACGGCGGCTGCCATAGCCTGATTGTCGACATATCCGTGGCGGTTGGGCTCGAAAAAGTCGGGAATGGCCCAGCAGTCGGAAACAACCAGCCCCTTGTAGCCCCACTCGCCGCGCAGAATATCGTTCACAAGATATTCCGACGCCGCGCACGGCACGCCGCGGAAACGGTTGTAGGCCGTCATAACTTCCTTAACGCCAGCCTTTGTCACCAAATCTTTGAAGGCGGGAAGATAGGTCTCGCGCAGGTCGCGTTCCGAAACCACGGCATCGAAACGGTGGCGGTTGCTCTCGAGCCCCGAGTGCACGGCGTAGTGCTTCGCGCAAGCGTGAGTTTTAAGAATCGGCGCATCGGGGTCGCCCTGCAGACCGCGCACAACAGCCATACCCAGTTGGCCTGTCAGATACGGGTCTTCGCCGTAAGTTTCCATACCACGGCCCCAGCGCGGGTCACGGAAAATGTTGATATTGGGCGTCCAGAACGTCAGTCCTTGATATTGCCTTACGCGCCCGCTGCGCACGGCTTTGGCGTACTTGATTCGGGCTTCGTCGGAAACGGCGGTGAACACCTGCTCAATTTTTTCGGTGTCGAACGAAGCAGCCATACCGATTGGCTGCGGAAAGACAGTGGCCGAGCCGTTGCGGGCCACGCCGTGCAGCGCTTCGTTCCACCAGTTGTACGACTTAATGCCGAGCCGCGGAATGGCAGGCGACGAGTTCAGCACGAGCGACGCCTTCTCTTCGAGCGTGAGTTGCGACAGAAGGTCGGCGGCGCGCTGTTCGGCCGTCGGTGTGTTTTGCTGTGAGCACGATTGCAGCAGAACAACCATCCCCACAACAGTGAAGAACAAATTTCTTTTCATAATCGATTTACGTGTATAGTTTAAACTTCACAAATATAGGCATATACAAATGCAAACAAAGCCCCGCAGGTTGGCACAATCGTGCGGTTTATCGTTTTTTTAGGGTGAATAGGCGATATGGCCCTTATTTCACATTGATAGTTACCGTTGCGGGTTTTAATCCGTCGCCTTTTACTGTGAGCGTGGCTGTGCCAGTTTCCGTTTTGGCTTCTACTACAACCACAACTTTTCCGTGGAATGTTTTCATTGTCGGATTGGTGAATACTTCGGTAGATGTGGCGTCGCCGTTGCAGGCGGAATTGAATTTTGCAGAGCCGGATACGCTGAAAGTCAGTTGGTTGGCGGCGTCGGGGCAGAGGTTGCCGTCCTTGTCAACCACTGAAACCGTCACAAAACTCAAATCGGGCGAATCTTGCGGCATACCTTTCACTAACGGTGTGGCGGTCAGCGTATTGCGGTCGGCTTCCAAAACCAAATGATGCGGCTTGCCGGCGGTTTTGATGATTTTTTCTTCCGCCTTGTTGCCATCTTTGTCGTATGCAATTACCTTGATTTCGCCCGGCTCGTATTTGACATTCATCCAGCGCAGACGGTAGCGGTCGAGGCGGTTTTTGCCTTCGGGGGCGTTGGGGTCGGCAAATTTTGACATATCGCCCCACGGCATCCTGACGTCGATGCGGTTGTTGCGGTAGTCGTCGAGCGTCATATCAATGTGGCGTTTTTTGCCCTGCGACTTGCCATTTATGAACAGTTCGGCTTCTGGATATGATGTATAAACAAACACCGGCGTTACTTTTCCCTTGCGGTCGGGGAAAGTCCAGTGGGGGAGTACGTGGAGCGTTTTTTCTTCGGGAGCCCAATGCGTCCTATACAAAAATGCGCGGTCTTTGGGCAGTCCTGCAAGGTCAAAAATTCCAAAATAACTGCTCCTCGACGGCCAATAATCATCGTATGGAGTAGGCTCGCCGAGGTAGTCGAAACCTGTCCAAACAAATTCGCCTGTTACCCATGGTGCCTTGTCCTGCCAAATCCAGTCGTCGTCGGGCAAATTGCTCCAAATACAACTTTCGAGGTCATAACTCGAAATCTGTCCGTCGTCGTATGCGTCGCCGTGGTTTTCCTCAGCGGGGAATTTATAGACGCCACGGCTCGAAATTGTTGAAGCCGTTTCAGTGCCGAGAACAAGTCCTGTGGGCGAATTTTCATGCCCCTTGTCATAGACGTGCAGACGGTAATTGTAGCCCGGCACGTCGGTATTTTGAAAAACTCCCGATTCAATGCACAAATCTCCACGGTCGAGGCCTTGGGTGCAGGGGCGTGTGTTGTCGAGTGAATGTATTAGGCTCTGTATCAGGCGTGTATATTTCAATCCCACTGCGCTGCCTTGGTCGGGGATTTCGTTGCCAATGCTCCACATCACGATTGATGGATGGTTTCTATTGACGACAACGAGATTCTCAAAATCGCGCTGCCACCACGGACGACCGTCAGCGTTAGGTGATTGATTGTCAATTTGTTCAAAGAAAATTGCATAACCGTTTTTACATTTTGGCGATACCCACATATCGCACGATTCAGCCATGACGAGAATGCCCATTTCGTCGCAAATGTCCATCTGCCACGGCGCGGGAATGTTGTGGGAGGTGCGGATTGCATTGCAGCCGATTTCCTTCAACAACCGCACTTGACGGCGGAATGCTGCCTTATAAAATGCCGTGCCGAGCGGTCCCAAATCGTGATGCAGGCACACGCCGCGAAATTTTGTGAGTTTGCCGTTGAGTTTGAATCCCTCTCCGCCATATTCCACGGTGCGGATACCGATGTTAGTGCGCTGTTGATCAATGAGTTTGCCATCGCAAATAACCGACGTTTCAAGCAAATAAAGCACCGGATGTTCAGGCGACCAAAGTTTGGGATTGTTGACTGTAAAAATCTGTGTGGTTTCGTTGCCCGACAAATCGGTCTCGGTATGCGCCACTTCCGAGCCATTGCCAATTAAAGTGTGCAACACTTTGATTTTTTGACGGTTGGAGGTGCGCAATGCGGTTGTAACGGTAATCCTTGCCGATTTAGCCGAAGTGCCGTCAGAATTGATGCCCTCAATGCCCGTTGTCCTTGCAAAAATACCGAAAGTCTTGACCGCCACATCTTGCGAAAGCGACAGTCTTACAGGACGATACAATCCCGCACCCGGATACCAGCGGTTGGATTCCTCGCGGTTTTTGAGGTGGACGGCAACGGAGTATTTGCCCGGCGTGATTTTGCCGCCGTTTTTTGGGAGATAGGGCGTGATGTCGAGGGCAAAAGTGGTGTAGCCATACGCCCAATAGCCCGCAAATTTGCCTTCCACATAAACTTTCGGCTCAGCCATTGCGCCGTCAAAAATGAGTTCGGCGTGGCTGTATCCGTCGGGAATTTCGATTGAATTTCTGTACCAACCTTCGCCAATCCACGGCAGAGAGCCGGTGCGTCCGGTCTTTTCGGTGGCTTCGAGTTCGCCATTTTGCTCGATTGCAACTACCTGTTTGTCAACCTCTTTGTCGAAAGGGCCAGAGATTGCCCAGTCGTGCGGGATTGTGACGGATTGCCATTTTGAATCGTCAAAATTAGGATTTTCCGCGCCCGATTGTGCGCCTTTTTGGAATTTCCATCCGCCAAGAAGCAGATGTTCAACATTTTGCGCATCAGCCATCAACGCCGATGCAGAAATTGCTATTGATAATATAAGTCTTTTCATCGTTCAACTTGTAGTTTTATTCCCCCTTATACTCCATCCAATCAAAATCCGCATACCCTTTGCCGCCTTGGGCAAATACGCCTAACATTACGCCGGTGAAGCCGCCGATGACTTCGGTGGTGAGATAGCGGAAATCCATACGGCCGAGGGATTGGAATTTTTTGCCGTCGTCGGATATTTCAAGGTAATAAAACTCTTTGTCGGATGTGATGCGGAGGTATGCCGTGGTGGATTTCAACTGTATTTCCTTGAACGAATGTACCATTTCGCCAATGCGGATGTTGGAGCGTGCATAAAACTTGCCGCCACGTATTTCTACCAAAACGTCGTAATGGTTGAGCGGCGCGGCGTAGGCTGTGATACCCATCTGCATACCGTCGGTGAGGTGCGAAAAATCTACCAAAACTGTTGCCGAAAAATTGCGTTCGGTTTGACGTCTTGCCACAAATGTAGGCGACGTGGCGTGGTCGAGAGTGATTCCAGCGGCAGGTTTGAGCCTCAACCAACCGTTGCGCTCGGTAAGCGAATAGCGCGAAAGGTCGGGATTGCCAATGCTGTGCCAACCCATCGGAAGTCCCAACGATGAATAACTGTCGGCGGGGGCGTTGCGCTTGATAAAATTGAAATCCTCACGCAAAGGTTCGGGCGCAAAAGGCACTTGCGGCAACGTGGCGCACTGCATATCGGTTTGCAAAGTGCCGTTGCCATTTACCACAGGCCAAGCATTCTTGTCCCAACGCACGGGCGCAAGGAAAGTTTCACGCCCCATAACGTGCAAAAGGTATCCACTTGTGCGGTATCCAAGGCAAATCATCCACCACGACGAATCGGGCGCTTGTACCAAATCGGCGTGTCCAAGTCCTTGAATATCACTATTCTGCATCTCCATACTAAAATGCGTGAGAATCGGGTTTGCCTTGTTGTTTTCGTAAGGTCCAAAAAGCGAGCGGCTGCGGAGGATATTCACGTGGTGTCCCTGTTCGGTGCCGCCCTCAGCCAACATCATATAATACCAATCGTCTTTTTTGTAGATGTGAGGACCTTCGGGGTAACGTCCGCCAAGTCCGACGCCAAGATGATGAATTTCACCGATTTTCTTGCCGGTTTCAACGTCGATTTCGCAAATCTTGATGTCGCCCTCTTTCCAAAGAAAATAACATTTGTCGCTCTCAAAATACAATGTCGGGTCGCAACTACCAATGGCAAAGTCGATTACGATGGGTTCAGACCACTCGCCGGCGGGATTGTCGGTATAGACATAAAAATGCCTGCGCGACGGGAAAACTGTTGTCACCATATAAAACCGTCCGTTGTGATGTCGGATTGTGGTGGCATATACGCCCGCATTTGTCCAACCGCGTTGAGCATTGTCTTGATTGTAGATACCTGTGAGGTCGATTTGCGACTTTCGGGTAAGACAGTTGCCCACTTGTTCCCAATGAATCAAATCCTTGCTATGAAACACCGGCACACCCGGAAAATATTGGAACGTGCTGTTAACCAAATAGAAATCGTCGTCCGCACGGCACACGCTCGGATCGGCGTGAAATCCCGGCAAAACAGGATTCTTAAATCCCTGCGCCACGCAACAACCTGCACAACACAAAGATAGAAGTGCGCAAGACACAAATCTTTTCATTGTTTTTGAAGTTATTAAATGTTAAAAATCCGTTTTCCCGACCAGATTGTCAACACAAACATAATCAAAAAATTAATTATAAAAGTATTTATTACTTTTATTAATTTCAAAAGTGGCATTTCCCGCAACCTGAAATAGCAAACAAAGCCCCGCAGGTTGGCACAATCGTGCGGTTTATCGTTTTTTTCGGGTGAATGGGCGATATGATTGTTGACCCCGCCAAAATGCTGCTGACACTTGTGGGCGGACTCACACAACCGATTTTCCAAAACGGACGGCTGTGCGCCGACCACAAAATAGCGCAATCGCAGCAGCAGCAGGCGCAGATTGCTTTCGGCGACGCATTGCTGCGGGCGGGCTGCGAAGTGGCCGACGCCCTGTCGGAATGCAGGGCTGCCGAACAGAAAGCAACTTTGCGCAAGGCTCAATCCGACGCTGCGCAGAAGGCTTTCGAAAACAGCCTGCTTCTAATGCAGCACTCGCAATCGGTTGGCTATCTGGAAGTTCTGACCGCCCAATCGTCGTGGCTCAACGCGCAGTTGCAAACCACCGCCGACCGCTTGCAATGGCAACAGGCAAAAATCAATCTCTACAAGGCTTTGTGCAGATAAAAAACGTTTGGCTACAACAGTTCACAAAAAAACGGCAAGCAGTGAAGGTTAACTGCTTGCCGTTTTTATATCTGATTATCAATATTCTACCATCCAAATCACCACTGCATCTCCCACATCGCCTTTTCAACCTGCTTGCCTTGCGACGCGTTCATCTTGCCAAAATTGTAGGCCACGCCCAAAAGGAAATAACGGCCCATAACGGTTCGGTACACGTCTTCGACATAGTCGGCTGTGGCGGTTCGGTGAAGCGATTTCTGACGGTTGAGAATGTCGGAAACTTTCAGGCTCGTGGTGAATCGGCCGAAAGTTTTGGTCACACCCGCGTTCCAGAGCAGTTCAGAGTCGCCGTAACCCTGCGAGTAGCCGCGATACCACATATAACTCACGTCGCTGCTGAACTCCCAGTCGCTGTTGGTGGTGGCCAGAAATTCCAGACGGCTGCCAAAATCCCAGGTGCTAACATCGTTGGTGCCGCTGACCGAATAGTATGAGCGGCTGTTGCTTGCAAAGCCCGAAACGGTGGCGGAAAGCCAACTCTGCCTGTAAATCAGGCTCGGGAACAGGCCCAGCGACAGAGTGTTGGTGCGGCTCTCGGCGAATCCGCTCTTGCCCGAATAGAACCGTTCGTCGGCATCGTCTTTCCAAAACCACGACATCAGGTTTGAATAGTTGAAATTATCCTTGTCGATTGCCTGCAGCGCGCCCGTGGCCTGATAGCCGACTGCGTGATTGTAACTGACATCGGCGTCGAGTGTAAGGGTGAAATTGTCGTTGCGGCCGAACGGCTTGCTGTACGACGCATAGACCGACGAGTTCACTCCGAGACTCTTTGAATTGACAGGAATCGAATATCTTACTCCCTGATTATCAAACCAGTTGGCCGATACAATGGGGTTGCTGACAATGCCGCCGTCAAGAAAAATCTCGAAGAACGAGAAATCCTTCGGGTTGGTTTTGCGCAACGTCAGAAACATATTGTGGGCGAACTGCGGACGCAGATAAATGTTGCCCACGCTTATCTGCACGGGATTGCTCAAGTTGAGTGTGGGGACGATTCGTGCTCCCGACGGCGTTGTGCTGCGCCCCGAATAGCGCAGGCGGGCCGTGAAGTAGTCGGTTTTGTGCTGATAATCGACAAAAGGCGCCCAGTTGAGAATCCACTCGCCGCGCCCAACTTCGCTGTCAAGGCCAAGGTGGCGGGTGGTGGTGACGTTCTGCTCTTCGTTTATCTGCAGGCCGAACAGCAGCGAGAACTCCTGTTTCTTGTACTGCATAAGCAGGCGTTGACGCAAGTCGTAGTCTTCGTTTAGCGAGTACGACAAGTAGTAGTCGCTGCGGCTCGCGTCGTTAATGTCGGTGGCGGCCTTGTCGGTTTTTGAAATGGTGTAACTGCCAGTGTTTCTGATTTGTACGGCCCAGTTTTCGCCTATCGGCTCCACATACGACAGTTCCAGTTCGGGCATAAGCGTGCGGGTGTTGTTGTCGTAGTCAAGGTCGCGCCTGTCGGTGGCGGCGCCCATTGTGGTGAGCGAGCGCTCGCGGCTTTTCCCGTCAGAGTGGTCGAGCATAAACATTCCGTTCAGCGTCAGGCTGCGGCGCTCACGGCCCAAATCGCGCACGCCCAACTCGAGTTCCGAAAAGACTGAAACGGTTGTGGCATTGGTGCTTGCCGACGACGTGCTGCTGTTGTCCTCGACGCCGTTGGTGGACGTTGTCGAACTGTTGTCGGTGGTGGCGTTCTGCCAGCCGAAATTAAGATACGGACGGAACGCGAACAGATACTTCGACTTGTCGGCGTTTTTGAGTTCGGCAGACAGGCTTGCGCTGTGGCTTTTGTTCTCGCCACGGAACACGCCGTCGGTCTGAAGGCTCGGGCTGTCCTTTACGAACGACGTCCGCGACGACTCTTCGTTGACTGTCTTGCGGTTGTAGTTGTAGTTTGCACTGACGCTCGACTCCAGATTAAGCAAGCGTGTGGTGTTGTAGTTCAGGCCAGTTTGGGCCGAAGTGGTCAGTCCGCGCTTGCCCGCCAGAAGGTCGTTGCTCATACCTTCCATCTCAAAATCCATAAACTCATCGCTCATTCCGCCAGGCTCGGGGGCGTTCATCGCGGTGGCGAGCAGCACCAGTTGGTCGGTCTGCGAGTAGTGCGACAGCATTGCGTTGGCGTTGTAGAGCACCTGTCCCTGCCCCTTGTGCTCCAGTTCGTCCTTGGGCAGCAGCGACGCGCCGCCGCTTGCTTTCAGCGTGCCGAACCAGCCTTGCTTGTACTCTTCTTTGAGTTGAAGGTCGATAACCTTCTCTTGGTCGTCTTTGGTGCCGATTCCTGTAAACTGCGCCTCGTCTTTGGCGCGGTCAATCACCTTCACCTTATCGACAATTTTGGCGGGAAGATTCCTGACAGCCATTGCGGGCTCCTTCATAAACAGCGTCTTGCCGTCCATCGTTATCTTGTTCACCTGCTCGCCGTTGACCTTCACCGAGCCGTCGTTTGAGACTTTCATTCCAGGCATCTTCTTGAGCAAATCGCCCAGCATAGCGCTCTCGGTCACGTGGTAGGCGTTGGCGTTGTATTCAATGGTGTCTTTCTTCACCTTGACGGGAACGGCTGTGGCCGAAACCGTGACGCCTTCGATTTGTATGTTGCTAGGTGTGAGTGGAATACGGCCCAGATTGCGCTCGCTCTCGAACTCCTGAACCTTGACATCGCACGGCTTGAGAAACGGCTCGTAGCCCATCGTCTCAATGTGCACATCGTAGCGCCCCTGCTTGACATTGCTGATAACCACGCGCCCAGCATCGTCGGAAATGCCGTAGTTGCAGATAACCGTGTCGTCTTTCTGCGTAAGCCAGACGGCGGCGTAGGGAATGGGCTCGCCCGTTTGGGCGTCGGCAAGGGTGGCCTTCACCGACACCGTGCGCACGCTGTTCATCATATTCATTATTTGCCCGTTGGCACAAACCGCAACTGTGGCAGCAGCAATCAGAAGAATTATCCGTTTCATAACTCAATCATTTTTTTGTTCGCGCTGCAAAAGTGCGGCGGCCCGCAACGCTGTGCAAATAAGACATCGCGAACCCGACATTTTGGGCCGTGAACCCGACATCGGCCTTTTTGAACTCTGTTTCGGATAGTTTACTTTTGTGTCAAAACGGTTGAAAATGGACACGAATATTTTTGGAACGAAGGACTCGGGCCGAAAGGTGGCGCGGCGGCGGCACTTGCTCACGCTGATTACGGCCATTTTGGTCAGTTACACGGTTTGGTCGCTGATTGAAGTTTGGGACGGCGACTACGGAACCTACCAGCGCGGCATCGGCGAGATAATTGCCGATTTCATAACGAGCGCCATCGAGACGGTCATCATTATGGAATGCTCTTTCCTGATTTGCAAAATGGTGCTGCGCGTTTTCCGCAATGCGCAGTATTCCACTTTTATCGTGCTCATTCAGAATGTGATACTTCTTGCATCGGTGATTGTGACGGCGGGGGCGCTGTCGTACATCTCGCATCTCTTTTATTGGAACGAATTGGAATTGTCGTGGGACGCCTTTCTGTGCTACAGTTTGGTGGCGTTTTTCATAACATCGGTGCTGCTCACATCGTCGCTCACCAACCGCTACCGCGACGAAGCCGAAAAGGCCCTGAAGGCCGAACTGCAACTGAAGGAAGAGAAAGCGCTCACGCTGCAAATGTCGGTTGAGAAACTCAAACTCAAAACCGATAACCATTTTGTTTTCAACTCGTTGGCCACGTTGGGCAATCTGATAATGACCGACACGCAGGCCGCCGCCGATTTCTGCAACTCAATGAGCCGAATGTACCGCTACATTGTCACCAAAGGCGACGCCGTGACCGTTCCCGTCAGTCAGGAACTTGCTTTCACCGAAGAGTATGCTAAAAACATCACTCTCCGATACTCAAACGTAAATATCAGCATCGACCCCGCGCTGCGCCAAACCGATATGCTCATTCCGCCGCTGTCGGTTCAGGGGCTGCTCGAGAACGCCATCAAGCACAACAGCCACACCGCCGATAGCCCGCTTGTGATTGACGTCGGCCGCCGTGGCGACTGCATTGTGGTTCAGAACAATCTGAATCCGCTCAAAAGCAGTATGCCCGCCACAGGCACGGGGCTGCAAACGTTGCGCGACAGATATTCAATGATTTACGGCAAGGAAATTTCCGTTGTCAAGACCGAAAACAGTTTTGTTGTCGAACTGCCACTAATTCCGAATGATTATGAAAGTGCTGATAATTGAAGACGAGCGTCCACTTGCGCAGGGCCTACTGTCGATTCTTGAAAACTGCGGACGTGATATTCAGGTGATTGGAACGGCCGCCAACATTCCCGACGCCGTGGATTTGATTCGCGCCTGCCCCGACTTGCAACTGATTTTCGCCGACATCCGCATTGAGGACGGCTACAGTTTCGACGTGTTCGGCGTCGTGAGCACCAACGCCCTGATTGTGTTCACCACCGCCTACGAAGAGTATGCGCTCAAGGCTTTCGACTACGACTGCATCGACTATGTTATGAAGCCATACGATATGGCCGACATTGTGAGCGCACTCGAAAAATACGAACGGCGGATATTGCACACAGGCGTTGACGACGCGCGACGGGCAATGGATTATCTGCGCGGCAAACCAGCGCAATACCGTCAGCGCTTGGAATTGCACCGCGCCGACTCCACCCGCATTGTCGATACGCAGGAAATCTGCTACATTGAATATGAGTTGGGCAGCATCCGTGTGTTTTGCAACGACAAGTTTTCGGGTTGCGTTGATAAATCGCTTTCCCGATTGTATGAAGAATTAAATCCCGACATATTTTTCAAAGTATCAAGGAATTATATAATCAACATCAGCCAGGTAGACCGCATCCGCCCAACACTGAAGCGGAACAAACTCATACAACTTAAGGCTCCTTACCAGAATGTCCAGATTGAAGTGGGAATGGAATCGGTTAAAGCGTTGAAGGGGAAGTTGTTGTAGAATTTTGCAGATACAAACAAACCGCTTATATATTTGCAGAAAATTTCGGACGAACTTTACCGATTGATTTATAGCGATTTTGAAGTTGAATTTTGTAGAAAACATCATTAAATAATGACAATAAGAGAGGCTCTCAACCAACGCATCTTGATTCTTGACGGCGCAATGGGCACCTGCATCCAGAAATTCGGCCTGACTGAAGCCGATTTCCGTGGCGACGAGTTCAAAAATCACCCCGTGATGCTCAAGGGCAACAACGACATTCTGAACCTGACCGCGCCGCAAGTGATTGCTGAAGTGCACCAGATGTATGTGGACGCGGGAGCCGATATTATTGAAACTAACTCGTTTAGCAGCAATAAGATATCGCAGCACGAATACCATTGTGAGCACCTGGCGCGGCGGATGAACACCGCTGCGGCGCAGAACGCCCGCCGTGTGGCCGACGCCTGCACCAGCCGCAAGGTTTGGGTGGCTGGAAGTATGGGTCCGACTTCGAAAACGCTGTCACTGTCGCCCGACATCAACCATCCCGAATACCGCGCCACCGACTTCGACACAATGGCCGATGCATACACCGAACAGGTTGAAGGACTGATAGATGGCGGCGTTGATGTGCTGTTGATTGAGACCTGCTTCGACGCGCTCAACACCAAAGCCGCGCTCTACGCCATCCAGAACGTGCAGGAGCGCCGCGGCACCGACATTCCAGTTATGATTTCGGCCACGCTCAACGACCGCAGCGGCCGCACACTCACGGGCCAGTCGATTGAAGCCTTTTTCGTCAGCATCAGCCATTACCCTGTGCTCTCGTTCGGTCTGAACTGCTCGTTTGGAGCATCGGAATTGCGGCCGTTTGTTGAGCAACTTTCGGCCAAACTGCCCTGTTTCTTAAGTCTTTACCCAAATGCAGGCCTGCCCAACGAGATGGGCGAGTACGATGAGTTGCCATCGACTACAGCGCACATTATCAAGCAGATGGCCGATGACGGACTGATAAACATTGCGGGCGGATGCTGCGGCACGTCGCCTGCGCACATCAAGGCCATTGCCGATGCAGTGAAAGACATCGCACCGCGTATTCCCGCCATGGTTGATGAACGATTGATTGTCAGTGGTTTGGACGTGGTGATTGTCGATAAAAACGAACGCAATTTTACCAATGTGGGCGAACGCACCAATGTGGCAGGCTCGCGGAAATTCGCGCGGCTCATTTCGGAGAAGAACTACGAGGAGGCCGCCAACATCGCGCGCAAGCAGATTGAAGACGGGGCCGACATCATCGACATCAATATGGACGACGCGATGCTCGACAGCGCCGCCGAAATGCAGAATTTCATCCGCTACATCAGCAACGATCCCGAAATTGTGAAGGCTGCAATTATGGTCGATTCATCTGATTGGAATTCAATACTTTCTGGGCTAAAAAACGCTCAAGGGCGATGCATTGTCAACTCGATAAGTCTGAAGGAAGGCGAGGAGAAATTTTTGCAGAAAGCCCGCGAAATCAGGAAGTTAGGGGCGGCTGTGATTGTGATGGCTTTCGACGAGGTGGGGCAGGCCACAACTTTCGAGCGCAAGATTGAAATCTGCGAACGTGCTTATAACTTGCTGATTGATAAGGCTGGATACAAGCCTTACGAGATAATTTTCGACGTGAATGTGCTGTCGGTCGGAACGGGAATCGAGGAGCACGCCAACTACGGCATCGACTTCATCCGCGCCGTTGAGTGGATTAAAAAGAACCTGCCTGGCGCACGCACAAGTGGCGGAATATCAAACCTTTCGTTCGCTTTCCGCGGCAATAATCCCGTGCGCGAGGCGATGCATTCGGTGTTCCTTTACCACGGCACGGCCGTCGGGCTCGATATGGGAATTGTGAACCCCGCAATGCTGCAAGTTTACGATGAGATTGAACCTAACTTGCTTAAACTCTGCGAGGACGTGATTCTAAATCGCTCTGCCGAGGCCACCGAAGCGCTTATCGACCTTGCATCGCGGATGAAGGAGTCGGCCGATGCGGGCAGCCACACCGCCACAAAGCAGGAAGCGTGGCGCGAACAGTCTGTCGATGAGCGACTTGCGTACGCGCTTGTGAAAGGCAACGCCGATTTTCTTGAGCCCGATTTGGGCGAGGCAATGCAGCAATATGGCAGCCCCGTCGATATTATTGAGGGCCCGCTGATGAACGGAATGGACCGCGTGGGTAAACTGTTTGGCGAGGGCAAAATGTTTCTGCCACAAGTGGTTAAGTCGGCAAAGGTGATGAAGCAGGCCGTTACAATTCTTCAGCCCGAAATTGAGCGGCACAACAACGCTTCGGGCGATACAGGCCGTCGTGCAAAGGTGGTTCTGGCAACCGTCAAAGGTGATGTGCACGACATCGGCAAGAACATTGTGGGCATCGTTTTTGCTTGTAACAATCTCGATGTCATCGATTTAGGTGTGATGGTTGACAATCGCACCATCATTGACACCGCAGTGCGCGAAAATGCCGACATCATCGCCGTGAGTGGACTCATCACGCCATCGCTGAAAGAGATGGAACAACTGTGCGAAATGCTTGAAAAAGAGCATCTTCAGATACCTGTTTTGGTCGGTGGCGCAACCACTTCAGTCGTCCATACGGCTGTGAAACTGGCCACGCGCTACAGTTATTTTGTGGCTCACGGCAACGACGCATCGGCTTCGGCCGTGCTTGCAAAGCGCCTTTTGAGCGACCGCGATGCCACCATTGCCGAAATCAAGCGCGTCCAACAAGCCGTCCGCGACAGTTACGACAAGCGCAAAACCGACATTGAACCATACGCCACCGCCAACGAGAAGGCGCCGCAGTTTGCGCTTTCGACGTTCGTCAACGGCTTTGGCAGCACCGAGAATATTGAACGCACCAACATCCCTGTGAGCGAGTTGCGAGAGTTTATTGATTGGCCGCACTTGCTCTATTTTTGGGGCTTCAAGGGCGCAACGCTCGAAAAGTTGCTCGAAAACGACGAGGCCCGCCGCACACTTGAATCGGCTCAAAACCTTCTGAAATCAGTCGGCATCGACCACAGCATCGAGGTGTCGATGGTTCTGAACTTTTTCAACGCTCACAAAGACGGCAACGACATTGTTTTGGACAACGGCTCGCGCTTGCCGATGCTTCGCAGCCAGAATTTTGGCAACAACTTCCTGTCGCTTGCCGATTACTTCTCAACTGCCGACCGTCAAACGCCAATTGGCTTGTTCTGCATTAAGGTGAGCGACAAGCAGTTGTGCACCGATTGCAAATCGTTTGAGTGCCTGTTGCGGCAGTCGCTCTGCGCCCGTCTGGCCGAAGCCGCCGCCGAACTGATGCAAAAGCAGATTGTCGGTCAAATGCCGATAATCCGCCCTGCCTTTGGCTACCCCATTTGTCCCGACCATTCAATCAAAGAGTTGGTATTCAATGCTATTGGCGCTCGCGAGAAGTTGGGCGTCTCACTCACCGAGTCGTATGCCATTCAGCCAACAACAAGCATCTGCGGAATGCTGATTGCACACGAACAAGCTGGCTATTTCTCTGTCGGCCAGATTGATAATGACCAAATTACCGACTATGCAGAACGTCGCAGACTGTCAGTTGAGGAAGTGAAGAAGTTGTTGAATGTGTAATACACATATATATAATATGTATCTCTACTAAAGAGTTTTTCTGTCTACTTTCAAAAAATGACGCTCGTAAGCGGTAAAATCCATCTTTTGTGTGTTATGAGATTTTGCCATAATTACGATTTGAGGATGTAATATTCACAGATACAGCGTAATAAAAACACGTAATTTTTTTTCAAAAATTTCAACGAATCCTCTTGCGCGAAACGAAAAAGCGAGTACTTTTGCACCCGCTTTC
>CAMKOM010000029.1 GCA_946414435.1 uncultured Bacteroidota bacterium | reverse complement strand
ACAACAGCTCGTATGGCAGCGTGAGCGGTGGCGGCACTTATGCCAACGGCTCAACCGTAACCATAACAGCCACACCTGCCGATAGTTACAAATTTGTAAAGTGGAGCAATGGTTTGACAACCGCAACGGCAACCATAACCGTGAAATCCGACACAACGCTTACGGCGGAGTTTGCCAAAATAGTATATGCGGGAACCTGCGGTGACGATGCCCGCTGGAGTTTCAGTGTGGCGTCGAAAACCCTAACCATTAGCGGCACAGGTTCAATTGACAAATACAAAACCGTGGATTTGTTCAGCACCGAAGTCGACAGACCGTGGCAGGATATTGCCGACCAAATAGAAAAAGTGGTCATAGGCGAAGGTATTACCAATTTGGGAAGCTATGCATTCTGCTATTGCAACAATCTTGAAGAGGTAAATATTTCGTCAACTTGCAACAGCTACGGCAGCATGTCGTTTGCCAACTGCCCGAATTTGAAGAAGTTGGTTGTGGCTGCCAACAGCGTTAATCAGGCCAACGAATACTGCTTCAGTAACTACGACAATTGCACGCTCTACGTGCCAGTAGGCAAGGTCGATTACTATAAAAAGGACATTATTTTCGGAATGTTCAAGAATATAGTTGGCGGTTATCTTGTTACCATCGATGCGGACATCATGTGCGGAACTGTTGATGTTGAAAGTTATATTGTTCCCGAAGGCGGCAAGGTCACCGTAACGCCAAAACCCAATGAGGGGTACAGCGTTACCGATGTAGAATTCGAAGGAAAACGTGGAGTTTTATATATATATGGCGATTATATATACTCGGTTGATGACGTAAGAAGCAACATTGTTGTTAAAGTGGTATTCAGTCGTAAAGGCGTTTCTGGTTTCACCTACAAAGTCATCAACGGCACCAATATCGAAATCACCAAGTACAAAGGCACCGACAGTGTTATTACTATTCCAAGCAAAATCACCGACAATGGCGTTGAATACACTGTTACGAGCATTGGCAATAAGGCGTTCTACGACGACAACGATGTGAAATCAATAACCATCCCCAACACTGTTACTAATATTGGCGAAAGTGCGTTCGCCTATACTGATAATCTGATATCGCTGACAATACCTAATTCAGTAAAAACCATTGGTGATTACGCATTCAGCTACGTTAAAAATGTGGTTTACAACGGCAGTGCTTCTGGCAGCCCGTGGGGAGCATTGACAATCAACGGAATAGTTGATGGCAATTGCATTTTTGCCGATGCCGAGAAAACTCATCTGACGGCGTATCTTGTCAATGGATGTCTTGATGCATCTGGACCATTTGTTGAGACAATTGACATTCCTGAGTCTGTCATAAGCATTGGGTGGAGCGCCTTCAGAGGGGAATTTAGGTACACTTATTACGAAAATGCCGGATATTGGGGCAACGATGAAAATCCATATCTAATATTGAATCAGGTATCAATGGATGCCACATCTTGCAAAATACATAGTGATTGCAAGTATATATTAGGGGGTGCTTTTACAAATAAAAGTGAACTTGAATCAGTAACCATCCCTAACTCTGTTAAAAGCATTAACCAATGGGCATTTTTTGGCTGCGAAAATTTGGCATCAGTAACGATACCCGAAGGTGTTGTAAGGATTGGAAAAGAGGCTTTTTCTAATTGTGATGAATTGACAAAATTAACCATTCCTGGAAGCGTGAAAAGCATTGGAGAAGGTGCATTTTGGGGATGCGACAATTTGAATTCTTTAGTCATCTCCGATGGTGTTGAAACAATTGGCAACGATGCTTTTGGCCAATGTGAGCAATTGTCATTAGTCAGCATAGCAGGAAGTGTAAAGACCATTGGTGACAGAGCATTCTGCGATTGCATCAACCTGTCATCGGCAACCATTTCCGATGGTGTTGAGAGAATTGGCGAAGCGGCGTTCTATAATTGCCGCCATTTGGAATCTTTGAACATACCAAAATCTGTAACCGAAATTGGAGAAAGGGCTTTCGATGAATGTTATAGTCTTACCATCTACAGCGGTGCGACAGAATGGCCCGCTGGCTGGCTCTTCAGCGAATCTGAAGTTAGTTATGTAATATTCAAGGACAACACCGCCGTCGCCGAAACAATCGCCAACGCCGTCAACATCTACGCACGCGGAAACACCATTGTGATAGAGAACGCAACCGATGAAATCTGCGTTTATGACGCAATGGGACGGTTGATTTGTAGAGACGTGGCGCGTCGCGTCTCTACGGAAATCCGCGTCAACAGCGCAGGCGTTTACATTGTCAAGGTTGGCACCGTGGCCAAACGGGTGATGGTGAATGATTGATAAATAATTGATAATGTGTTGTAGAGACGTGCCAAGGCGCGTCTCTACGTGTTTTATGGTTAAAACATTGGCAATCAAATACAGATGCCAAGGAGTGACATTCCGACGATTTTCATTTGGTTTAATCGGCAAAAAACGGTTAGTCACAAAAAAAGCAACCTTTAGGTTGCTTTAAATTCAGAGTTTTCCGTGCGTTCTGTAGTTAAAAACAATTCGCAGTGTAAATCAGTGTGGTCTTGTGTCATCTGCGCGAAAAAAATCCGCGCGAATCCGTTAAATCTGCGTCATCTGCGTTCTAAAATCTAACTCAGAATTGTTCCGAAAATATTCCGACGTCCGCCGTAATTGCGGAACTCGCACAAATAAATTCCCTGCCACGTTCCAAGGTTGAGTTTGTGGTTGGTGATAGGAATGGTCACCGACGGCCCAATCATCGACGCTTTGATGTGAGCCGGCATATCGTCGGCGCCTTCGGTGTCGTGAGTGTAGTTGGGGTCGCGTTCGGGGATGAGTTTGTCGAACACGTACTCAAAGTCGTTACGGACAGCCGGGTCGGCGTTCTCGTTAATCGACAATGCGGCTGATGTGTGCTGAATCATCAGATGCAGCAAGCCGCTTTCTGGCAGTTCGGGCAGACTCTGCATAATGGTGCCGGTTATCAGATGATAGCCTCTGCGATAGTTGGGCAATGTGATTTGAAATTGTGTTACCATATTGAGTTTCTTTTAGTTGGCGAAAAATCACCTTGTTTTTAAATCATTTTTAAAACTTTGTCTAAATATAGAAATTAGATTTAATAATCAGCCGCCGGCCAACAATATTTTGCCGATTGTTGAGTTTCTGTTTACCGATAGTCGACTGTGAGCGACGAACTTCGTTTAAGATGATTATTTTTGCAGCAAAATCACCATTTGTGAGACGATTTTTATTGGCATTGTTGATATTGACGTCGGGCGTTGCCGGGGCGCAGACCTGCATTTTCGGGCGGGTGACGAACCAGTCGGGCGAGCCGCTCGAGTTTGTCAATGTGGTGCTGAAGGACAACGAAGCGGGCACAGTCACAGCACAGGACGGCTCTTACAAGCTTAAAATCGCTTCTGGCAAATCGGTTTACGTGTCGTTTTCGATGATTGGTTATCAGACGCGGTGGGAGCAGGTGATGCTTGCCGAGGGGCAGCAGCGCAGGCTCGATGTCGATTTGGTGGCAACATCGCAAGAGCTTGAACAAGTGACAGTTGAGGATGTCCAGGTGCGCAAAAGCACACTTACGCGACTGAACCCCAAGGTGATGGGCGTGCTGCCCGACGCTTCGGGGAGCATTGAGAGCCTGATTAAGACGATGCCGGGCGTGGCGGCCAACAACGAGTTGAGCTCGCAATACTCGGTGCGCGGCGGCAGTTTCGACGAAAACCTTGTGTATGTCAATGGAATAGAGGTGTACCGACCGTTCTTGGTTCGCTCGGGCGAGCAGGAGGGCTTGAGTTTCGTCAACAGCGATATGGTGTCGTCGCTTTTGTTTTCGGCCGGCGGTTTCGATGCCAAATACGGTGACAAGATGTCGTCGGTGCTCGACATTAAATATAAGCGGCCGGCAGGGTGGGGCGGAATGGCGTCGGGCAGCCTTTTCGGCGGCTCGGTGATGCTTCACGGCGACAGTTTTAATCACCGTTTCCACCACATTTCTGGCATTCGCTACAAAACGACCAAGTATCTGCTCAACTCGCTCGAAACGTCGGGCGATTATGACCCGAAATTTATTGATTTTCAGACATATCTGTCATTCGACCTTACCAGCCGCATTGAACTGGGATTCCTTGGCAACTGCTCAAGCAACGTCTATAATTTTCTGCCGCATAACCGCCGCACCAAATTCGGCCTTTTAAACCAGCCGATGGAGTTGCGTATGTTCTTCGAGGGACGCGAGAAAGACGCGTTTCGCACCTACACGGGCGCTCTTTCGGTCGATTTTAAAGTGAATGATGGCTTCAGCTTGAAACTCACGGCATCGGCCTTCACTACCCATGAGAGCGAAACCTACGATATTTTGAGCGAATACTTTATAAATGAAATAGATAACGCAGTAGGTACAAGCTCCTATAGTGATAGTGTGAGCACGGTGGGCATTGGCGCATTCCGCAATCATGGTCGTAACTATTTGGATGCAAGTGTAATAAGTATCGAGCATCGAGGATTGTTGAGCCATGGCAACCATTTCCTAAACTGGGGCTTATCGGTGCAGCGCCAGCAGATTGACGATAATCTGTCGGAATGGACAATGATTGATTCGGCCGGCTACTCAATGCCTCATTTACCGACAAAGGTGAATATGAGTTATAGTCTGCGGGCCGATAATGACGTCAAATCCAATAGGTTACAGGCGTATTTACAGGATGTTTTCCAGTTTATGCTCGATTCATCGGAAATGCACCTGACAATGGGTGTGCGTGCCAACTATTGGACGTTCAACAACGAGTTGCTCTTGTCGCCGCGCGTGAGCCTGTCATACAAGCCTAATTGGCGACGTGATATTGTATTCAAACTTTCGGGAGGATATTATTATCAATCACCATTTTACAAAGAGATGCGTATGGTTGATGGCCAGATTAACAACGACATCAAGGCGCAGAAATCGCTGCATTTTGTTGCCGGTGCCGATTGGAATTTCATCGCGTGGAACCGCCCGTTCAAGTTCATCACAGAGTTGTATTATAAGAAGATGACCGACCTCATATCGTACCATATAGACAACCTGCGTACAATCTATTCGGGGCAGAATGATGCTGACGGATATGCAATTGGGCTCGATATGAAAATCAACGGTGAGTTTGTGAAGGGGGTTGAATCGTGGTTTAGTCTGTCGCTGATGCAGACCGAAGAAGACATCCGCAACGATGTGTGGGTGAGAACTGATGCCGACGGTAATGAGTACGAGACGCATCCAGGCTATATTCCGCGCCCGACCGACCAACGTTTGAACATTAGTATGTTCTTCCAGGATTATTTTCCGGGTAACCCCGATTATAAAGTGCATTTGCAAATCAATTATGGCTCACGGTTGCCGTTCGGGCCGCCGCAGTCGCCGCGCTATATGGCCACAGGCAGAATGTCGTCGTACCAACGTGTCGATTTGGGATTTTCTAAAAGCCTGAAAAACAGTCAGAAGACCTATTCAAAAAGCAATCCGTTCTACTACGTGAAGGAAGCGTGGATTTGCGCCGAAGTGCTCAACGTTATCGACCGCCGCAACGTGGCTTCGTTTGAGTGGGTGACCGATTTTGCAAATCGTCAGTATGCCGTCGAGAACTCGCTCACGGGCCGTCGTTTCAATGTGAAACTATCGGTGAATTTTTAGTACTGTATGAGAACCCGGGAATTTATATTGGTTTCCTGCCGAAAAACAATCACTTGTCCACGCAAATAACGGTTTCGTTGAGCCGCTGATGCTATTTGTAAATGTGTGGTTCAGCGGTTTGCACTTTTTCTTACTTTTACCGTATCTTTATAGTATGAAAATTGTTGATTTGTTATCGGATGTAGTTCCGGCCATTCACAAGACCGACACCGGCACCGACGCGCTCAATTGGATGGACGTGTTTAAGGTGTCGCATCTACCTGTGGTTGATAACGGCGAGTATCTGGGGCTAGTGTCAGAGCGCGAGATTTATGATATGTGCAACCCAGACGATGCTATCAGCAGTCAGATTGTTGTAATGGCGCGGCCGTTCGTGCATGACAATCAGCATATTATAGAGGCAATGCAGCCGTTGGCTGAGAACAACTTGTCGGTTCTGCCGGTTCTCGATGTCGAAGATAAATATTTGGGAGTCATCACTTTATCTGACCTTTCGCACGAGTTCGCGCAGATGGTATCGGCCGGAGGTCGTGGTGCCATAATGGTGCTCGAGATGTCAGTTCGCGACTACTCGTTGAGTCAGATTTCGCAGATTGTTGAAGGCAACGACACCAAAATTATGGGGCTTTTTGTTCACAACCACTCAAATCCCGATCAAATTTATGTGACAATCAAGTTCAATCGGACCGATATTTCGCCTGTAATTCAAACATTTGAACGATACAGCTACAAAATTGTGCAGGTGTTTGCAAGCGACCATGAGATTGACACGATGCTCGAAGACCGCTACAACTTGTTTATGAAATTTTTGAATGTTTAGGTGAGCGCGAAATCTATAATAATCCTTGCTAACATATTGTTTTTGAGCATTTTCAATGCCAATGCTCAAACGCGGGATTCTGTCTTTCAGCAGTCGGATTTTGTTGTCCGTCAGATACTTATTGCCGGTAACCGCACCACCAAAGAGCCCATTGTCAGGCGCGAACTGCTTTTCGCCGAAGGCGACACGCTGAAGGCCGCCGATGTTGAGACCATTTTTACAAGGTCTAAGGAGAATCTAATCAATACATCGCTATTTAATTATGTTACAATTAGTTTGATAGATGCCGGCGAGCATGAGAAACAAGTTCTTGTGCTGCTCGAGGAGCGTTGGTATTGGTGGCCATATCTGATTTTTGAGCAGGCAGACCGTAATCTGAGTGCCTTTTTCGATGATGGCGACTGGAACCGCATCAATTATGGTTTGATGCTCATTAACAATAACTTCCGTGGCCGTGCCGAGACGCTGAAAGTGAAATTCCGCTTTGGTTACAAGCAGCAGTTTCAGCTTTTTTATGATGTGCCGTATCTGACGGCCGACAAAAGACACGGGCTTGCCGTTCAGCTTTCGCTCTACCGGCAACACGAAAAACATTATGCAACAGATAGTTGTCGCTTGCAATATTACCGCAACAACAGCAAGCCGGTAATTAAAAATCAAGATTTGTTCCTGTTTTACACATTCCGCCCTAAATACGATGTAAGACACATTGTTACAGCAGGTTACGCTCATGTCAATGTCGCCGATACAATAATCGCCCTTAATCCCGATTATTTTGGCACGCAAACATCTAACACTCAATATTTTAAAGTGGCTTATACGTTCGATTGGGACACCCGCGACTATAAATTCTATCCGCTCAAGGGCCACAACCTGACGCTTGAAGTCGGCAAAATCGGTTTAAATTTGCTTGAAAATGAGCTTGATGGCTCGTGGTACACGAGGCTGTCAGCCTACAAATATTTCGATTTGGGGCATCGCTTCTATGCCGGTGTCGGCGGTCTGGCCAAATATTCACCTGACAAGCCGCAGCCGTACTACACCGAGCAGGCGTTGGGCTATCTCGACTATCTGCGCGGATTTGAGTATTATGTTATTGACGGTCAGAGATTTGCAACCGGGCGCGCTTTTGCAAAATTTGCTATTGTGCCGATGCGGATTAAGAAGATTGACGGATGGTCATGGGACGAGTTCAACAAGGTGCATTACAGCCTGTATGCCGATGTTTTTGTCGATGCGGGCTATGTCTCTGATGCGCGTACTGGAACAAATAACTATTTGGCAAACAGACGATTGATGAGCGTTGGGGCAGGACTCGATATGATAACCTACTACGATATTGTTTTCCGTGTTGAGGGTACGCTCACGCAGCAGGGAAAGAGTGGGTTATATGTTCACGTTTTGAAGGCTTTCTAATTGTTAATAAGTGATTTATTGATATGAAAAAACTACTTGTTTTGTTGGCTGTTTTGAGTGTTTTGATGTCGTGTCAGACAAAAAATGGTGCAAACCCTACGCTTGAACAGAAAGTTGCGCAAATGCTTATGATCGGTTTCCGTGACACGGCCATAACGGCTGAAAGCGAAGTGGCGCATTGGCTGCGCGACTATCAGATTGGCGGTGTCATTCTGTTCGACTACGATGTGCCGTCGAAGAGCAGGCCGCGCAACGTGGTTTCGGAGCGGCAAGTTAAATGTCTGATTGACAGTTTGCGCCGATTCGCTCGCAAACCGCTTTTTGTGGCTGTCGACGAGGAAGGAGGCAACGTGTCGCGTTTGAAAACACGCTACGGATTTGAACCGACTGTAACGCCGCAATATTTAGGAACGCTTGATAATGAGGACAGTACTCGCTTTTACGCCCGTCGCATAGCGCAAACGTGCCGATCGTTGGGTTTCAATGTCAATTTTGCGCCGTCGGTCGATGTCAACACCAATCCCGATTGCCCGATAATTGGTAGAATAGGCCGCTCTTATTCAGCTGACGCTGAGGTTGTTGCCCGTAATGCCCGTTGGTTTGTCGATGAGCACAACCGTCAAGGGGTTCTGTGCGTTATTAAGCATTTCCCCGGTCATGGCAGCTCGGTCAGCGACACTCATTTGGGGCTTGCTGACGTGACGCAAACGTGGACCAACACCGAATTGCTGCCATATTGGCTGTTGTTGCGTGATTCGTTGCAAGTTGCAGTAATGACATCGCACATCTTCAACCGCAATATAGACAGTCTCTATCCGGCAACGTTATCGGAGGCAACAATTTCTATGTTGCGCAACTCATTGCAATACAATGGAATAATCTTTTCCGACGATATGATGATGAACGCTATAAGCAAGTACTGCGGCCTTGAAGACGCCATTTGCCTTGCAATAAACGCAGGTGTGGACGTACTGGTCTTTTCGAACAATATCGATACATATAATCCTGATATTGTGAAAGATGCTGTCGAAATAATCGTCCGCCTTGTGGAGAGTGGAAAAATACAGGAGGAACGCATCAATGAATCATATCGACGGATTATGGAAGCAAAAACAAGGTTGGAAAATAGTGAGTTAATGGCAGAATAATATAGTTTGCACCTAATTAAAACGGCCTTCAGTTGGGAGCTGAAAGCCGTTTTCGGTGAAAGATTGCAGATTGGGGGGCTGCGTTAGCAACTATAAAACCAATTATGAAAAGAATATTCTGTTTTATTAACGATGCAAATATAGACTGAGCCTTGTTGCAGGCTGGTTAAGGCTTGGTTAAAAAGGGTTAACGAAACGTTAAAAGCCGTTGAATCTGCCGTCAGAACGTTAATTTTGCAGTGTCGTACTTTCGACTACATTTGAACATAAATTTGCATAAAGTGAAACGACAACGTTTTTCGGGCATTCTGGCGCTGATGATTATATCGCTCTTTGGCATCATCGCCGTGCAGATTTTTTGGGTGCGCAAAGCCATTTCGGTGCGCGACGAGCAGTTTGCGCAGCACGTCAACCGCGCGTTGATGAACGCCGCCTATCGCATTGAACGCAACCAGAACGCCTTTTTCATATCAAATTTTATGGCCGGAATGGCTGGCAAGGCGCGTAACCGCCAGGAGGAGTCGTTGATTATGACACTGAGCGATTTCGGCAATCGCGGTAAAGACCGTGTTCTCGATCTGTCGAAGATGCGGAAGGAACGTAAAGGTAATACCGAAACTATTACCTATCAGTTAGATACGGTTGTTGACGGCGGCAATCTGTCGTTTCAGGCATATACTTCGGTGACGCAACCCGACGGCGAAGCTGAAGGCGGGATGGAGCGTCAGTTCAACAATCTGATGGAGCAGATGCTTTTTGAATTCAATGTCAAGGATCGGCCGATTGGCGAGCGCGTTGATTTCACAACCATCAAGCCAACACTTGCCTTTGAGTTCCGCAACGCGGGCATCGACCTCCCGTTTGAGTTTGCCGTCACCGACAGCAAGGGCGTGCCTTACGAAAACCTTTCATCGAAAGGATATAAGCGTCAGAAGAACACTTTCAAAACAAGCCTTTTCCCGAACGATTTCGCGCAGCACGACGAGAAACTGTCGGTCTATTTTCCCGACCGCCGCAACGTGATTTACAGTTCGGTGATGCTGCCCATTTGGGGCTCGGTGCTGTTCACAACTATCATATTGATAACATTTTGGGTGACAATCCGCACAATGGTCGACCAAAAGCGCACGTCGGAGGTGAAGACCGATTTTGTGAACAATATGACGCACGAGTTCAAGACGCCGCTGGCCACAATCCAACTGGCCGCCGATTCAATCACGTCGCCGTCGGTGATTGGCGACCCCGAGAAAATTCAGCGTTTCACAAGCATTATCAAGGAGGAGAACCGCCGAATGAACCGTCAGGTGGAGACGGTGCTGCAAATGTCGATGCTCGACAAGAAAGATTTTAATCTGAACTTGCAACCGACTCACGTTCAGCCGTTTATTGAGAAGGCGGTGAACAATATTAGCCTTCAGGTGGAGCACCGCGGCGGCACAATCAAACTTGTCAACAATGCAAAAAACGATTTTGCCCGCGTCGACCAATCGCACTTTATCAATGTGATTTACAACCTGTTGGATAATGCCAACAAATACTCAATCGATACGCCGCCCGACATCACTGTCACCACCCGCAACATTGGTACCGACCTGCTTATCTCGGTGAGCGACAAGGGAATAGGTATGGACAAGGAGACGCAGGAGAAGGTGTTCGAGAAATTCTACCGCCACCCGACGGGTAACGTGCATACAGTCAAAGGTTTCGGTCTTGGATTGAGTTACGTGAAGGCCATTGTGCTCTCGTGCAAGGGCGAGATTAAAGTGTCGAGTCAGAAAGGCGAGGGGAGCACCTTTGAAATCTGGCTGCCGACAATAGATGAAAACGTTGAATCATAAATACTTACAGATATGTCAAAGCAACAGATTCTTTTGGTTGAGGACGATGTGAATTTCGGCTCGGTGCTGCGTTCGTTCCTGGAAATGAACGATTTGGACGTTACGCTTGTCGATGACGGTCTGAACGCGGTGTCCACCTTCAAAGCAGGTCAGTTCGACCTTTGCATTCTTGATGTGATGCTGCCGCACGTCGACGGCTTCACCATTGGTGCCGAAATCAAGCAGTTGAAGCCCGCCACGCCGATTATCTACCTGACTGCCAAGAATATGAAGGAAGATATGATTAAAGGCTACAAGATTGGTGCCGATGATTATATCACCAAACCATTTGATTCTGAGCTGCTTATCTATAAGATAAAGGCCATTCTGAAACGCACGCCCGCAAGTCAGCAGCCCGATAATTCTGTTGAGGAACTGACTATAGGCCGCTATGTGTTCAACGTGAAAAACCGCACACTGACGTTCGAAGACGGCTCGCAAACCAAACTCTCGCCCAAAGAGGCGGAACTGCTATGTTTTCTAAATCAGAACGTTAACAACGTAGTTGACCGCAATCTGACACTTGAAAAAATCTGGGGTGAGACGGGCTACTTCACCGCCCGTAGTATGGATGTCTTTATCACCAAACTGCGCAAATACCTGAAATCTGACCCGAACATTGAGATTACCAACGTGCACGGAACAGGGTATATTCTTGGGGTGAAAGGGTAAGAACGCTCACATCGCGCATTTAATCTTTCAATTAATCAATCCTTGGATTAATTATCATACCAGCTGTGCGTCTTGTTGTACTTCAAGTCTTGCAGGATGGCCGATTTGACAGCGATGTTGAACGTGTAACTCTGTCGTGGTCCGAACGGCACAAGGTTGAGTGATGCGGCCCAGCAGTGCAGGTCGCGTGAGAGGCTGAACCGCGTGTAGGTGAACTGCTTGGAATCGAAATCGTAGCCAGACGAGAAACCGATTTTCCATTTTGGTGTGAGGCTGAAATCGCCGTTGAAACTTAGCGACTGCGACAGCTTGCTTGCATGGCCGGGTTTTGTATAGGTGAGGCTATAGCTGAAACTGATGCTCCACGGTATCTTGAAATAATCGTATTCGGCAAGGTCATCGTCGTACATCGGGTGGTCGTCTTCGGGCTGGTTATCGGTCTTGTTCTTATCGTCATTCTTGCCAAACAATTTTTCCGAACTTAAACTATATCCAGTTGACAGCGAAGCTCTTGTGATGCGGAACGGCCGGCCGGTGCGGTCATATTCGAACTCGTCGATTTTCTTGCCCAACGAGTCGATGGCGTAAAAGCAGCCTGTGGCATTCATCTGCAGGCCGAGAGTCTTGAACAGCGTTGTTTTGGCCGACATATTCAGGTCGCTCCATTTGAACTCTTCGGCTAGCATATTGTATGATGTGCTGAAATTGAGAGCGTCAAGCAGCGACACCTTGCGTTCTTGTTTCACAGTGTCTTTGGTGTCCTTCACCTTCAGTTCGAACTTGTTGTTGAGCGAGAAACTGAATGCGCTGCTGCGACCACTGCCCGGTAGGCCGTAAATGCCGTGCATATACGGAGAGTATAGTTTCGTGCCAGTGGTGTCGCGCGGGTCGGTCAGATAGAAGCCGTATTTTTCCTGTCCGAAATCGGGACGCCAACTATAGCTGACGCTTGGCGTAATCACGTGGCGCAGAGCCTTCACCGGGCCGCGTCGGTAGCTGTACATTCCGTAGAGCGTGGTGTTTAGGCCAATGCTGAAACTATAGTCGTAGACGCGGTAGAAGCCTTTTTCTTCGCGTTCGCGGTAGTTTTTGCTGGTTATAGGGGTAGTGTCGTTGAGCGGCTCAATAAAATGACGACGGAAATACCAACGCTCGCTATATGATGCGCCTGGTGACAAGCTGAAGTATTTCAGTATTTTAAATGATTTTGTTACCGATGGGCTATGCTTCACCCCATAGACAAATTTGTCGAGTGTTTGGTCGGTGAACAAACTGTCTATGTGAGTTGTAACCCTATTCTGAAACGTCCCAGAATAGCTTATACCAATGTCTTCGTACCAACGCATCTGGCCCACCATTTTTTTGCGCTTAAATGGCTGTATACGGCTCATTGTGAGCGTCATATTCGGCAGCGTTAGGCTTAGGCTCGAGTCGCGGGTGTTCTGCGTGTGCTGGATGTTCATTGAGAAACTGAATGGCGAGTTCAAAATGCGGCTCATCTGGTACGATATGCTCGACGATGTGGTGTTGGTCAGGTAGTCCTGCGAAGCCGTTGTCTGGTATTTGTTGTAGCCGCTCGACGAGAAGTTTACGCTTGCCGAGAAAGTGCTGTTTGGCCGAGCCTTGGCATCTTGTGAGTGAGTCCACATGATGCGGTATTCCTGACCTTCGCTGTAGTCGCTCAAGCCCTTTTCGCTGAACACGTTCTTGGCGTAGGTCACGTTCATGTTGCCCGAGAATTTATACCGCAGTTTGTACCGCGACGATGCGTTGACCTGCCATGAGCCTTTCGAGTAGATGCTTCCGCGAAGCGTGAAATCGACATAATCGTTGCCAGCAAAGTAGTAGCCGCCGTCCGACAGGAAGAATCCACGGTTGTTCTCTTCGCCCACGCGCGGCATCAGAAAGCCTGATGTCTTCTTTTTGGTGATGGGGAAGTAGCCGAACGGAATCACCAACGGCAGCGGAATGTCGGCCATCACCATATACGATGGTCCGGCGATTATCGCCTTGTCAGGAATGTATTTTCCTTTGGTCAGTTCAAGATAGAAATGAGGGTCTTCGAGCTCGCAGGTGGTGAATTTGCCGTGAAGCATGTTTATCGAGTTATCTACTTCTTTCTTAGTTAGTTCGCTGTGCAGATAACCATCTTCTTGCTCGGTGTAGAGTTTCTCGATGTAGCCGCGCTTGGTGTTCACATTGTAAGTGATGTTGATGGCTTTCATTTCATCGTTGCCCTGCTTGAACACAGGCCGGCCCTGAATGGTCCCGGTTGAGTCGGTCACGCCTTCAGCGTAGATGATGCCTTGGTCCATATCGGCTTCGATATAGGCGGCTGTCAGCTCAATGTCTTCATATTCGATTTTTGCGTCGCCGAAAAGGAAGACTTTCTTGCCGTCGAGCGAGAAAATGGTCGAATCCTTGGCGCTGGTCTTCACGTCAGTAGTCAGCAACTGCTTTTTCGGTTTGGGCTTTTTCTCGCCAACCGAATCGGGTGCCGTTGCCGAATCGGCAATGGACGCACTATCGGCGGCGGCTATGACCATTGCCGTGGTATCTGATTTTGCAACGTTGCTAACAGTGCCGGTATCAATAGTTTGCGCACCGACAGCCAATGCCGTGACCAAACATATCAGCAATGCTGCAAGAAGGCCTTTTGTTTTCAAATCAATAGAAAAATATACTATTTTTGTTACGCAATAACACATATTATTATTGCGTGCCAAAACTAAACAAATTTAAGGTGCGTACGAATGTTCGCCGTTTTATAATTTTCAGATGGGAAAAAAACTTCTAATCGCGACAATAGTCTTGACAATCTACACCGGCTTCAGCACTGCTGACGCGCAGAAAAAACAGACGTACAAGCACACCGTGGTGCTCGATGCCGGCCACGGCGGCCACGACACTGGCGCTGTCGGCAAAAAGGGTCGTGAGAAGGACGTGGTGCTCTCGATAGCGCTCAAAGTGGGCGATTACATCAAGAAAAACACGCCCGACACTCGCGTCATCTACACCCGCGACGACGATTTCTTTGTCCCGCTCGACGAGCGCGCCGCCATTGCCAACAAAAACAACGCCGACCTCTTTGTGTCGATTCATGCCAACTCAAATAAAAACACCAAACCATTTGGTACCGAGACGTTTGCAATGGGTTTGCACAAGTCGCAGAGCAACCTTGATGTGGCACAGAAAGAGAACTCGGTAATCGTTTTAGAGCAAGACTATAACACTAAGTATGAGGGGTTTGACCCTTCGTCGGCCGAGTCGTACATCATCTTCTCGCTGATGCAGAACGTATATCTCGACAAGAGCCTGAAACTTGCGTCGATGGTGCAGGACGAGTTCCGTGAGAAGGCCAAACGCGCCGACCGTGGCGTGAAACAGGCCGGATTTCTGGTTCTGTGGCACACCAAGATGCCGAGTGTGCTGATTGAGACAGGCTTCATCTCGAACGAAGAGGAAGAAAAATACCTGATGTCGGCCAATGGACAGGACTATCTTGCATCTGCCATCTACCGCGCCATCCGCGATTATTTTGCGTCGCTCGAAGACGAAGAGCGCGAGGTGAAGAAGGCTACTACCGTAGCACAAGATGACACCGAGGCTGCGTCTGGCGAAAACGTGCTCTGCTACCGCCTGCAAGTGGCCACCACATCGGTGCCCGTGCCCAATCCGACAGAGAAATTCAGTGGCAAGCCTGATATTTTCGAGTATAAGGACGGAAGCAAATACAAGTATATGATTGGCCGTTTCTCTACATTAGACGAGGCTTCGGCATATAAGAAGACCATCAGCGCTGAATACCCCGACGCATTCATTGTTCCGTTCAACAATGGCAAGAAAATCTCGATAAGTGAGGCGAAGAAATTGGAGAAGAAATAAATGATTGATATAGTTAGCGAAGATGATGTGAACACAATTCCTCTGTTAGCAATATGAACGTTGATTGTGTCTATCCAAAAACAAACCCCGATTCGGTTTCGAGTCGGGGTTGCTCATGTTTTAGAATAACTGTCAGCGTTTGATAAACCTTTCGCTTACGTCGCCGTTTGCCGTGTGGATAATCACAAAGTTCAAGCCTTTGGGCAGCCTTGTAATGTCGTGTGAGCCTTGAGCCGCTTCACGCCCCAGCACCGCGCCGTTGGCCGACACAAACGATATGCTCTCGTATTCGCCGCCGCTGATGGTGATATGGTCGGTTGCGGGATTCGGATAGACGACAAATTTGATGTCTTCGGTTTCGGCAACATGGTGTTCTGCAAATACCACAGGAACGGTTTCCGAGTAACTGAAGTTACCGTCGTAGTCGGTTTGTTTGAGCCTGTAGTAGATGATGCCCGCATGCGACGAGAAGTCGGTGTAGCGGTAGTTTTGCGGCTCGGTCGATGTGCCAGCGCCTTCAATAATAGTCAGTTCGGCAAACTCAACAGCGTCGATGCTGAACTCAATAGTGAAGAAGTCGTTGTTCAGTTCTGAAGCCGTTTCCCACTCAAACCTTACGCCGCCGCCAAACTCAAGCGCGTTGAAATAGACAAGCTCGATGGGAAGGATTTGATTTTTAAGACTTTCCAGGCTTCCCATTTCTTGTTCGAAAGCAGCCTTTCCTTTTGGGGTAGCTTTTAAAACATTTTCAGGGGTGACACCACCGAATGAATAGAAACTGGGATTATTCCCTGGGTCAATATATTCGCAATTTGAATCTGTAGTGCCAAAGGCGGTTTCATATATATCATAAATACCTTCAACAATTAACGTGGCATTTTTAGCGTCAATATCACCAGTGTTGGGAAATACAAGTCCAAGTCCGAATGGTGTACTGCCGTCTTGTACTAAATTGCCTTCCACAAAAGATGTCGAGTTCTCTTTGAATGTGATTTTCCCGTTCTTTTTAACTATTAAATCACCAGTAGGGTTAGAGTCGGATTCATCTTTGTTTACGAACAATATGGCATTAGAGTTTATTGTCAGATTTTCATAGACTTCAATCTGCCCACCCTCAAGTCTGCCGTTGACGGTGATGTTGCCATCGTCGGTTAGCAGGCCGTTGACGACCATCATTGCATTGCTGCCAATGGTCAGGTTTTCGTTGATGTCGGCTTCGCCAGCTTCCAAATGTCCATTCACTGTAATGTCGTCATTGCCAGTCAGTTTGCCTCGGACGGTCAATGTTGCATTATTGTTAACTGTCAGGGGGGAGTCGCATTCCACCGAGCCAGCCTGCAGTTGGCCGTTCACTGTAGTATTTGTGTTGATGGTCAGTTTGTTGTCGATTGTAATCGATGCGTCCTCGCCAATTGTAATGCTGTGGTTGGCATCCATGCTGTTGGCCGTCAAGTCACCATTTACAGTAATATTGCCATCGGCGGTAAGCTTTTTGTCAACAACCAAATTGCCGTTGACCACCACATTCGAAAAATATTTCGGAGTAAACCATTCGCTTTGATAATCGCCTGTAAAATTGCCCGTTACATGCAAGTCCCCGTTTATTATTAGCGTACCTTTTCCGTTTACGGTTACATTGCCTTTTACGGTCAGGTCGCCGTTAATGGTGTAGGTTCCATTTATTGTCAGACTTTCGTTCAGAGTTTGGGTGCCTGATTGTGTTTCTGTTCCACTTATTGTCTTTGCCCAAGCACTCAAAGTGGGCGCAAGAACCAACGCCAGCAGAATCGGTATGATGTGTCTTGTTTTCATAACTTGCTTTTTTACATTAATATACAAAAGTTTGTACGATGGCGGGCTTAAAAAGTTTCGCTGATTTTTCGTTTTGTCAGCCGCCAAATTGCTAGACTCTTTTTTGGGCGAAACAATATTGCTCTGTCAGCCAAAAACAAACCCCGACTCAATACAGAATCGGGGTTGTTGTGTTTCAATCAAAAACTATCAGCAAAAACGGGTTATAAAGTTTGTTGCTTAATAGTGCTTTGTTTTATTCCGCCGAATGAGAAAAATCTCGGATTATCTTTAGGGTCAATGCACTCGCAATTGGCATCGGACCTGTTAAATTCGGTGGTATAAATATGGTAAGCGCCTTCAACAATTACAGTTGCTTTATAAGCCTTGATGTCACCTGTTTTGGGGAATAGCAGGTGGATTCCCAGTAAAGTGCTGCCGCCCTGAATCAAATCACCTTCAACAATAGTGGCAGAGTTCTTTTCGAAAGAGATTTTTCCGTCTTTTCTGACAATTAAATCGCCATTCGTTTTAGAGTCCGATTCGTCTTTGTTCACATACAATATGGCGTTTGAACTTATAGTCAGTTCTTTAACCACGTCAATTCGGCCTGCTTCCAGTCGGCCGTTGTCGGTTATGACACCATAATTGGTTAATTGGCCATAGACAACCAAAGCCCCGTTTTCGGTAATTGTCAAATCCTGTTTAACTATGGCGTCTTCAGTCTCAATCTCACCGTTAACCGTCAGATGACTCTCGCAGGCAAACGTCCCTTCAACTGTCATACAGCCGTTTACAACAACGTTGGGATAGTTCTTCGTTTTGTTTATCAATCCATTTTCAGTGTGTTTTGCGTTGAAGTTGTTGGCAACCAGCAACTCGCCGCCTTCGTTAATGGCAAGGCTTCCATCACCCAGAATTGTGAGATTCCCAGTTGTGTTCAGATGTCCGTTTATCGTAAGAGTGCAACCAGGATTTATTGTTACTTCAGTAGCGGTAAGGTTTCCATTTATGGTATAATCAGAGTTTATAACAAGTGTCTCATTCAGGCGCTCGGTAGCGTTTTGCGATGATGTACTTGTTATTGTTCGGGCAAACAAGCCAGTGTTTGGCATTGAAACTAAAAATGTCAGAAACAGAATAGCGTTAATTTGTCGTGTTCTCATAATTTTATTTTTTTAATCATTAATAACGAGCCATATTACGGCAACTGCCGATAAAGGTTTTTAAGTGATGAAAAAATATGATGAGAAACAAAAAAATCGGTGACAAACGATTTATCCTTTTGAAATTAGGAATTTTTCCGCTTCCGCGATTTTTTCAACCGAGCCAGCATCGAACCAATAGTCGCTGTCGTGGCGGTAGCCGATGATTTTGTGGCTTTCAGCCAGTTTCAGATAGTGCGGAATGATGGGGAAGACATCGTCGGCAGGGAATTTGCTGAACAGCGACGGCGATATGATGTGTATTCCGCTGAATGCGAATGGTTTAAGTTCTTTGGCCTGGCTGACAATGATTGATTCGCCCGTTTTGTTGTTCTGCCAGCCGCCAAGTTGCCAATCGGCATCAAAGAGCAGTTGGCGCAAACTCTGGCGGTCGCGGATGGCAAGTGTAGCATCGGCCTTTGAATCAATGTGTTGCTGCATCGTTTTCCGCAGATCGATGTTGGTGAGAATGTCAACGTTGGCAATCACCACAGGCTCTCGGCCGCTGAACAGGCTGACGGCTTTTTTCAGTCCGCCGCCAGTGTCGAGCAGCAATTGACTCTCGTCAGATATTTGAATATCAACGTTATACTTCAGGTTGGCGATGTACGTTTTCATCATTTCGGCAAAGTGGTGCACGTTAATCACAATGCGAGTGGCGCCATTGCCAATAAGCATCTCAATGCAGTGTTGCAGCAGCGTTTTTCTGCAAACTTCCACCAGTGCTTTCGGGCGGTCGTTTGTCAGCGGTCGAAGGCGGGTGCCCAAACCTGCAGCGAATATCATTGCTTCCATGGCTCAAGGATTGAAGGATTGAAGGATTGAAGGACTGAAGGATTGAATGATTGGTGAATTGTTTAAAGGTTTAGAAGTTTAGAAGTTTAGAAGTTTGGAACTATACCAACACCTAACACCATTTTCATACCTGTTAATTTCTAATTCCTAACTCTCTATGTATCAACTTAACTCTTACATCGAACTTCTTTCCAATCTGTTCGGCAAAGTTCTGCGCGCAGTAGACTGAACGGTGCTGGCCGCCAGTGCAGCCGAAACTCACCATCAGGTTTTTGAAGCCGCGCCGCTGGTAGGTCTCAATGGTGGGCTCAACAATCCCGATGGCTTTGGCCAGAAAATCGTCGATGGTTGAGTTTGCTTTCAGGAAATCGATGACTGGTTGGTCGCGGCCTGTGAGTGATTTATACTCGTCGTAGCGGCCAGGATTGTGCTGTCCGCGGCAGTCGAACACAAATCCGCCGCCGTTTTCCGAGTCGGCAGGGATGCCCTTTTTGTACGAGAAACTGTAAACCGTAACGGTCAGGCCGTCGTAGTTGTCGGGAACGGGTTCGGCAATGTCAATCTTGCTTGCAATTGCTTCAATATAAGGAAGATTGATGAATTTCAGCGCCAGCAGGTCTTTCAAGTTTTTCACAGCTGCAGGAATGCTCTCAATGAAGTGCTTTTTCTTTTCGTAGTAGCCCCTAAAACCGTATGCGCCAAGCACTTGCAGCGTGCGAATCAGGGCAAACAGTTTGAATTGTCTGAACAGCAGTTCGCGGTCGGCGGGAATGAGCGTTTGCAGTGCGGCTATATAACTGTCGAACAGTTCGTTGCGCAGTTTTTCGCTAAATTTCGCTTTTGCTTGATAGAGCACCGACGCCACATCGTACATCAGTGGACCGCGTTTGCCACCCTGAAAATCAATGTAATAAGGCTCGCCGTTCTTCAGCATGATGTTGCGCGACTGGAAATCGCGGAACATGAAGAACTGACAGTCTGCGCTTGCGGCGGCTTGTTTGATGGTCTCAAAGTCGGCTTCGAGTTTCAGTTCGTCGAAATCAATGTGCGCGTTCTTTAAAAAGCAGTATTTGAAATAGTTAAGGTCCCACTGAATGGCCGTCTGGTTGAAATCGGGCGACCCGATGCAGAGTGAGTAATCGATGTTGCGGCCAGCCACAACCTGCATTCGGGCCAAGTCGGTCAGCACGCGCTTGTAGAGTCGCACAAGGTGCTCGTTGGGTGCGCCGTTGGCTTCCACAACAAGGTTGTAGAGCGGTTCCGAGCCAAGGTCTTCAACCAGATAGCAAGTGCGGTCGGCGCTTACGGCCAGAACTTTCGGCACGTTTACGCCCGCATCGGCGAAAGCCTGGGTGAAAGCAAAATAGGCTTCGTTTTCAGCCACATTCGGGTTGTAGGCGGCCATCACCGTGCGCTGGTCGTCGGCCGTCAGGCGGAAATACTGCCTGTCGGACCCAGAGCGGGGCAGGGGTGAGCTATGGGCATAGCTGCCACCAGCCCACGACGTATAAAGCCGGTTTATCTCGTCGGTAACAGAAATCATTGTCCGCCAAAGTGTTACAGTGAGCTTTTGGCGGCTTCAAGCGTCGGGTAGATGTCCAGAATCTGGTCGATTCGGGTCATCTTGATGACATTTGCCACCGCGGCGCTCAAGTTGCAGAATTTGATTTTGCAGTTGTTGTTGCGCCCGTGGTTGAAGACGCTAATCAGCGTGCCCAGTCCGGTACTGTCAATCAAGTCGATATCTTTCATATCAACAATGATGTTCAGGTACTCATGCTGGTCAATAACGGTGTTAATCTGCGATTTGAACTCGCTGTCGTTGCTGATTGTCAGTCGTCGGTTTCCTGGTTTTGGGGTTGCAATGGCGCAACCTGCGATTTGATTGTTTATTTCCATCATAGTCCGTCGTTTTTTAGTGAATCTCTAAATGTTTCAATTTCAGTCAGAACATCGGTGCTGACTGATATAAAGTTGGTGACTATTTTTGAATAAAGTTCGGTGTCGTCGCCGGTTTTGGCTTTTTGTTCGAGTTCGGCCATGTCGGCGCGCAGCGATTCGATGCCCATCAGTGCCACTGACGATTTTGTTTTGTGGGCGATGGCCGAAAGTTGCTTGTAATCTTTCTCTTGCAGGGCTTTTTCGAGTCCCACGAGCAGAGTCGGCATTTGCTGGATGAAGACGTTCACAAGTTCGATTTTGAATTTCTCATCGCCGCCGGTCACGGAATCCAGGTGCTGCGGGTCGATGAATTTGTAATTGTGCTCAATGCTGGCCTGTGCGTCAGCATCATCAATATCGTCAGTTTCGTCGTTAGGCAATATTTGTCCGCCGATGTGCTTGTAAATCATATTGATAAGGTCCTGCGTCTCGAAAGGTTTCGAAATGTAGTCGTCCATTCCTGCGCCGATGCACTTTTCCTTTTCGCCCTTGATGGCGGCTGCCGTGAGTGCAATAATCGGGATGGTCCGTTTTTCCTGGTCGTCCATCTTACGGATGATGGAAGTGGCTGTGTATCCGTCCATTTCGGGCATGTGCAGGTCCATCAGAATCAGGTCGAATCTTTCTTTGTTCATCAGGTCGATGACCACCTTGCCGTTGGGGGCAATCATCAGATTGAAGTCTTTCTTCAGTATCGTCTTGACAAACAGCTGGTTGATTTCGTTGTCTTCGGCCAGCAGAATGTTCGGTGTACGGTCGATACTAACTTTTGCCGCAGCTGTATCGGTTTCTGTCCTGACGGTTTCTTTGGCTTTTTTAGTGCCGTGCAAATAAGTGATTCTCAAGTCAAAAGTGCTGCCTTTCCCGTCTTCGCTTGTGAGCAGAATGTCGCCGCCCTGCATTGTGGCAAGTTGTTTCGAAATGGTCAGTCCCAAACCTGTGCCGCCGTATTTGCGTGTGGTGTCGCTCGAAGCCTGCGAAAAACTTGAGAAAATCAGTTCCTGCTTGTCTTTCGGGATTCCTATGCCGGTGTCGCGCACGGCAAAACTCAGCTCGCTCGAGTCGGCGTCTTGTCTTAAAACACTGATGGTTAGTGTTATGCCGCCATATTCGGTGAATTTCAGCGCGTTGCTGAGCAGATTGTTCAGAATCTGGTTCAGTCGGGTGGGGTCGCCCACAACATATTTCGGCATATTCGGGTCGATGATGGCTCTGAAGTACAACCCTTTGTTTTCTGCCGACATTTTGTAAGTTGTTGACAAATTGTTGATTATCTTGTTAAGATTGAAGTCGATTTTCTCAATTTCCATTTTCCCGGCTTCAATTTTCGAGAAGTCCAGAATGTCATTGATGATGACAAGCAGGTTGTTCGCCGATATGGTGATGTTGTCGAGAAAAGTCTTTTGGTCGGGTGTCAAATTGGTGTCGTTCAGCAGTTTGGCCATGCCAATCACACCGTTCATAGGGGTGCGGATTTCGTGGCTCATGTTGGCAAGGAACTGGTCTTTGATTTTCGCTAGATTTTCGGCCTGTTCCTTGGCTAGAGTAAGGTCGATATTCTGTTTTTTTATCTGCTTAATCATCGAGTTGAACCCCTTCATCAGCTCGCCAATCTCATCTTTGCGCTTTTCGGTTTCTTTAATCTGATAATCAGATACATTCGACATGTCGCGCATTGTGTGTGTCAGGTTGATGATTGGGGTGGAAATGGCGTTCTGCATGGTTCTTGAGAGCAGCAGCGCGATAATTGTAGCTGCAAGAATCATAAACAGATAGACCCTGAAAAACTGCATCGCGCGCTTTTTGTAACTGTCTAGACTGGTGTGCAGAAAGATTGAGCCGATGATTTCGTCGTCGAGAATTATGTTTCGGCTCACCAGCAGGCCGTCGTCGTGGAAGGCAAAGGTGTCGCGGGCTGATATAAAGTCAAGGTTGGTGTTGCTGTATTCGGGGCTTTGTGCGTATTCGGCAAATAGCGTGTGGTTGGTGTCGTAGATTCGCGCCACACGGATGTTGGTGTCGGCCGCCAAGGTTTGAAGCACGGTTTGCGCGTCGAGCGGATAGTCGAACATGATGTTGGCCGTGTTGTTGTCGCCGACAATCTTGCCCAGAATGGTCAGGTTGCTCAGTGTCTGCTTGTTGAACTGCATCTTGTCGTAATGGCCATAGATGAGTCCGGCGGCAATCAGTCCCACAACGCTGATGGCCGTCACCATTACTGTGATTTTGGTCCTTATCGATAAGTCCTTAAAATTCATCTTCTTTCGTCGATATTATCTTTGCAAGCAGCAGCAGCTTTGGGCTGATTTTCAGGCCTATGTCGTTGGCCACATCCTTGTTAATCTCGAACTGTCGTTCCGAGAATTGCGGCAGGAAGTTTATTGTTCCGCCAATCTCGCACAGGAATCCCAACTCGTCGCCGATGGTCACAATAGGCTTGTTGCCAATGCTTTTAATCACTTGCAGGGCTTCGTGCTGTTTGATGTCCGACAAAAAGAGCATATGGCATTTGTCGGTTTCAGCCAGGCTTGCTATCCGTCTGATTTTCCAGTCTTTGCCATTGGCTTTGCGCCCAATCATGGTTTTTTCCAGAATGATTCCGAACGGGTCGTTCTTGTAAACGCACAGATAAAGTGTGTCGCCATCGATGTAGTTGGCGGGCCACTCTATGAATTTGGCGAAATTGAATATGTAGGCGGCTTTCACTTCATATTCCGAGTATTGCGCCGCGGCAGTCATTGTCATAAAGACTGTCGCAAAGGCTATCAGTGTTGTTTTGATGCACTTCATGTCGTCAGTCTTTAAGTTCGAATAATATGATTTCCACGCGGCGATAGTTCATCTCGTGGGTGCGGCTGTCGTATTTGCCGCGCGCCGTCGATTCACCGTGGCCTTGAGTTATTATCTTCCGTCCGTCGACGTTGTTCTCTATCAGATATTTCAGCACGTTCTGCGCACGCAGCTGCGACAGGTTCATGTTGTGCGACCGTTCGCCCTGTGTGTCGGCGTAGCCGTTTATCTCGGCACCGATTGACGCGTTGTCAATCAGCAGGTCGATAATCTGCTGCAGTTCCTTTTTCGACTCGGCCGTCAGCGTGCTCTCGTTGAGTTTGTAGTAGAGCGTGTGCTTGTGCACCACTTTGCGCTGATCGGGTTGCGACACCTTGAACAGCACCGGGTTGATGTTTTCCTGCCGGTTGATGCTGCTGTGGTTGCGCGTCGGAATCTCGAATCGGCTCAAGTCGATGGGCGATGCGGTGTAGAACGTGTCCTGCCCAATCACCTGCATTGTAACCGATTTGCTCTTGATGCCGTCGGTGTAGAAGTGGGTTTCGGTAACCTTGTCCTTCTGCTTCGAGTTGGCATCCAAAATGCTCAATGTAACCGAGTCGCTTGTGTTGATGGCGTCTTCGATGAGCGAGAGCAGGTCGTCGGTGTTCTTTTTCAGCTGCGCTTTCTCTTTTTTTGATTGTGTGTTGTAGCTCAGCTTGTTAATGGTGTCCGATGTTTGAATGATGTTTTCGACTAACTCAAGCAGATGTTCATAGTAGATGGGCTGCTGAGGCGAGTTATTGTTTGTTATCGAGTCGGCTTCGGCCGTCTTGTAGATGTCGTAGAACACGTTGTTCACCATCACTTCTTCGCCAATCTCACTGTTGTTCAGCTTGATAGGCTGCAGCGTTATCTCTTGATACAACTCGTAGAAGTAGTTCTGGTAAGGAATGTGTATATTGATGAGCTGCGGCATGAAGTTGGGTGTCGAAATCACCAGTTGGTAGTTCTTTGCCGGCGGGAAAATCATCAGGTATTTGCCCGTTTCGGTGTCGGGTGTGTACACATATTTAATCTGCTCGTGTGTGGTTTTGTCATAGACCTTGATGTCAACCTTTATCGGCTTTGGCGGTGTTCCGGCCAGCACAGTACCTTTCACCAAAGTCAATGGAATAGGGTCTTTGTAGCCCACTTTCATGATTGTTTGGCGGCCATACGAATTGTTGCGCGAAGTTGAAAAATAGCCGTATTCGCCACTGGCGTTCAGCACAAACGAAAGGTCGTCGATGGTGGTGTTTGTGAAGCCAAGGTTTTCTGGTTCAGTCCACTGTCCGTTTATGCGCCGCGATTTGAAAATGTCTTTTCCGCCAATGGTGTTGTGTCCTTGTGAGCTGAAGAACAGCGTCTGTCCGTCATAGTGGATATGCGGTGCGTCTTCGTTGAATTTTGTGTTGATTTTGTCGCCAAGGTTCACGGGCTCGTCCCATTCACCCTTCTTGTTCAGTGTCGAAACGTAGATGTCGCGTCCGCCGAGTCCGCCGGGACGGTCGCTCACAAAGAAAAGTTTTGTGCCGTCGGGCGTTATGCTGGCCGCGCCTTCATAGTATGGTGTATTGATGTTTTTGTTCAGTTTTTTGACTTCAGTAATGGTTTTTCCTTGCAGCTTACCTGAATAAATGTCTTTGTTCAGGCCTTCGCCGAAATTGAGAAACACGGTGTGGCCGTCGGGTGACAAGCCTGCCAGCATGGCGGTTTGGTTTTGCAACTTGTGGTCGAGTTCGAGATTGACGTTTTCGGGTTTAGCCCAAGCGTTGTCGGCGTCTTTAGTCGAAATCATAATGTGCAGCGATGTCTCGTAGCCCTTGCCAACACCTGTTTCGCGCATGAAGAGCATCACGCTCTCGTCGGCCGAGATGAGCGGATTGAAGTCCGATTCGGCGGTATAGAGCGACATCATCGGCTCAATATCAACTTTATAAGGCTGTTCGGTAATCTCAATGGCGTTGCGGCAAACGGTAATCATTCGCTTGCAGTGGTTTAGCTTGTTGATGTCGGCCTTGTCGTTTTTGGCAGTCCGGGTGATGTACTTGTTGTACTCGCGCATGGCATCTTCAAAGCGGTATGCCACGTGGTAGGCGTCGCCAAGGTTCCAGATGACATCGAGCGGCACAAGCGTTCCGGCCGAAACGCTGGCTTCTTCCAGATAACTGATGGATTTCTCTTGCTCAAACCGCGATTTCAGATAGCAAAGGCCAATCTGATAGCGCAGGTTGATGTCGTCAATCACAGAGTCGAGCTGGATGTAGATAGGCAAGGCCTTCTCATACAGTCCCGTCTCAAAAAAGTTGTTGGCCGTCTTCAACTGTTTCCGTTCCGATTGCGAATACTGCGCAGCGGCGCTCTGTGCCAGTATGGCCAGGGCCAGGCAGCACACAATTCTGACGGCCGTAGTTGCGAACTTACATTTGTTACAAGCCATAGTTTCCTTTTATTTGTGTGTAACTTTCAAAATTACTTTTTTTAGGGTTTGGCGCAACAATCAAAATGCGTTTTGTTATGGATTTTTGTAATCGATTGTTTAATAGGCTGTTCCGGACGGATTCGCTGTCTGTGGCGGCACGGCGTGCGGGTTATGTCAGCGACCAAAACGGCATCCGGAATCGTTTTTTGCGCGAGAGTGGCAACTGGCAGTCACATCTGCAGAACACACGGAATTTCATAATCGCGGCAGCAGAAAAAGTGCCCGAAAAGCGGTCGGTGGCGGTGTTGGGCAGCGGTTGGCTCTACGATGTGCCGCTCGACGAACTCGCGCAAATGTTCGAGTCGGTTGTGCTTGTTGATATTGTGCATCCTGAGCCGGTGAAAATCCGCGCGGCGCGGATGCCAAACGTGCGGCTTGTCACAGCAGACTTGACAGGGGGCGCCGTACAGCGAGCCATGAGCGCACAGTCCTTCGATGAATTCTCAAAATGGCTGCCAGGTGCCGCTTTCGATTTCGGCGGATTCGACCTTGTGGTTTCGGTCAATCTGCTCAACCAGCTCGATATAATATTGTGCGATTATCTTCGCAAGCGTTTCAAAACAGATGAAGCGGAATTGAAGAATGTCCGTAAAACGGTGCAGCAGAATCACATCAATTGGTTGCCCAAGGGCCGCACCTGCCTGATTACTGATTACCGGCAGATTGACATTCCGCTCGACGGTTCGTCAAAAATCGAAACGCAGCTTGTTTATGCCGATTTGCCGCAGACGCCGCCTGATGCCGAGTGGGATTGGGTTTTCGACACCAATCAGCGCTATTCTGATAAAAATAACACCATTTTTAAAGTTATGGCGGTTTGTTTTTGAAACGAATTGTTATAATTTAGCCTTTTCTTTGGTGGGCCGTTTGGCTCTTCCATAAAAATATGTAAACGATTAAATTTTAACACAATGAGATTTAAATCAATTTCTTTGGCCGCAGCTTTGGCGTTCTGTTTCAGCGGATACGCACAAACCACCGCCAGCAAAGACTCGACCCTTGTGGTTGCCGAGAATCAGGAAGCGGAAGTCGCTTTCAATGCGGGAAACGATTTTGTGGCCCAGCGCAATTTTACTGAAGCAATAAACAGTTTCACAAAAGCATTGTCGTACAATCCGCAGTTTACCAAGGCCCTGGTGAACCGTGGATTCGCCAAATCGGAAATAGCCGACTACAGTGGCGCCATAACAGATTTCACAATGGCGGTTGAGCTCGACGGCTCGCCTGTTGCCTACTACGGCCGTGGTCTGGCTTATTTCAACCAGAACAACTCGAGCGACGCGCTCAACGATTTCGAACTTGCCATCAAAGCCGGTTACAATGAAGCCAAGGTATACTACTACGCCGGTGTGGCCAACTTTGAATGCGGAAACTACGAAGAGAGCGTCAACAATCTGACACTGTCAATTACCTTCGACGGCAGCAACGCCCAGGCCTACAACGACCGTGGCAGCGCCAAGCGTATGAAGGAAGATTACGATGGTGCCATTGCCGACTATCAGCAGGCCATCAAAATCGACCCGAAGCTGGCCACAGCATACAACAATATGGCCAGTGCGCTGCTCAAAAAAGGCAACGTTGACGATGCCATCAGTAATTACGGTTTGGCTATCGGACTTGATTCGGAATATTTCATCGCCTACAACAACCGCGCCCGCGCCAAGTTCGAAAAGAACGATTTTGACGGAATGATTGCCGACTGCCAGAAGGCCATCGAGATTAATCCCGAATACGCCTACGCATATAATAATATGGGTATCGCCCAAATGAAAAAGAAAGATTACGATGCCGCCTACCGTTCATTCAGCGACGCCATCCGCATCAATGCAAGTTTTGCCGAAGCCTATCTGAACCGTGGCAGCTGCCTTGAGATGCAGCGCAAATTCGACGATGCTGTGACCGACTGGCGCAAGGCTTACGAGTTGGGCATCACCAAAGCAAGAAACTACATTTCGTTTTATGAATAATCAAAGTTGACTATGAAACGCATATATATAATTTTAACAGCACTTGTTTGCAGCCTGTCGGCTTTCAGCCAGAACCAGGACATTCCGTTTGACAAGAACTATTTCCAGAATCAGAAAGACGCTTTCAAGCAGGCCAACTCTGATTTGAAGGCTGGAGAAGCGGCTTTCGGCAAGGAATTCTATTACGAAGCTTTACAGTATTATCTTGAAGCTCAGAAGTTTAATCCGAACTATTCGCTGCTCAACTACCGAATCGGCGTTTGCTATATGAATCTGCCGATGAAGTTCAAGAGTCTCGATTATTTTGAGAAAGCCTATCAGTTGCGTCGCGATGTGGCTGACGACATCCATCTGATGCTCGCCCGCAGTTATCACCTTAACGGTCAGTACGACAAGGCAATAGGTGAGTACAAGGCCCATTTGGCAGTGCTCACGCCGATGGAAGCACCGGAAATGAAACCGCAACTTGAGAAATACATTGCCGAATGTGAATGCGGCAAGCAGTTGATGGAAAATCCGGCACGTGCGTTCATCGACAATGCAGGCTCAGTGCTCAACTCGCGCTACAACGACCACAGCCCGCTCATCTCTGCCGACGAGTCGATGATGATTTTCACATCGAACCGCAACAACGGCCGCACAGAGAGCCCTGAAGATGGTCAGTACGATGAAGACATCTACGTAAGTTACAACGAGAAAAAGAACTGGCAGGTGCCTGACGCCATTGGTGAGCCCATCAACACACAGTTCGATGACGCAACAGTTGGTCTTTTCCCCGATGGTCAGCAACTGCTCATCTACAACGGCCGCAAGGGTGGTGGCGACATTGAGCAGTGCTCGCTGAAAGGTCTCAAATGGGAATATCCGAAGGCTATGCCTAAACCAATCAACACTGAGTATCGCGAGACGTCGGCTTGCTTCTCGCCAGACGGACGCCGCATCTATTTCGTGAGCGACCGCCCGGGTGGCTTCGGCGGCTCTGACATCTATGTCTGCACACGCACAGCCAAAGACAAATGGGGTGAAGCAGTCAATTTAGGCCCGATAATCAATACTCAGTACGACGAAGAAGCTGTGTTCATGCACCCCGATGGCCGTACTCTCTATTTCAGCTCGCGTGGCCACAACACAATGGGCGGCTACGATATTTTCATGTCGCGCATGGACGATAAAGGCAACTGGTCAGAGCCGGTGAACATGGGCTACCCAATCAACTCGCCGGGCAACGACCTTTGCTTTGTGATTTCGGCCAACGGCCGCCACGGCTATTGCAGCAGCGTGCGTCCTGAAGGCTCCGGTGGTCTCGACATTTACCGAATGACATTCCTCGGCCCAGAGAAACCATATACACTATCTGGTGAGGACAACCTGATTTCGGCGCGTTCGCAACCGGTATCTGATATGGTTATGGAAGCTTCGGTTGAGCTGGTTACAATCCGCCTTACCATTGTGAAAGGTGTTGTTCGCGACGCTATCAGCAATGAACCGGTTAGCGCAAGCATCGATATTGTCGATAACGAGAAGAACGAAGTGATTTTTACATCGCAGACCAACTCTGCAACAGGTAAGTTTCTTGTTTCGCTGCCATCTGGTAAGAACTACGGTTTGATGGTGAAGGCTGACAACTATCTGTTCCACTCAGAGAACTTCGATATACCGGCAGCAACTGAGTATCAAGAGATTGAGAAAGATATCGCTTTGAACAACATCAAGAAGGACGTGAAGATAATCTTGAAGAACGTGTTCTTTGAGACGGGTAGCGCCAAGTTGAAACCAACATCATATGCCGAGCTCGGCCGTCTGACAAAACTCATGAGCGAGATTCCTGCTATGCGTATCGAGATTTCTGGTCACACCGACAATCAGGGTAGCAAGGCTACCAATCAGCGATTGTCTGAGGCTCGTGCCAAATCGGTTGTCGATTTCTTGGTTTCTGAAGGTGTTGATGCTGGCCGTCTTGAATACAAAGGGTACGCATTCGACCAACCTGTCGCCGACAACTCAACCAAAGAAGGACGCGCGATGAACCGCCGCGTTGAGTTTAAGGTTTTGAGTACTGAATAACATTCATTTTGCGCCTGCCGCTAGGTTGCGGTGGGCGCAATTTGTCTTTTAGAATCGACAATGGGCACCAAATTTCTGTTCAGGCTAAAAGAACGATTTTTCAAGCATTACTTTATTGTACAGGATTTCCTGCTGAAATTTTTCAGCATGATATCCACCGCGTGCAATTTGGTAATACTGGTTTGCAGCCTTTTATTTGCCACACTGCTTGTCGCCAGACTTGGATTCTATCACCACCAGATTGTTCAGGACAATGTTGAGATTCTTATTAGTAAGATATTCATTGTCACTTATATAGCCAAATATATTCACGACATTTACATATTTGTTAGCCGGAAGATTTTTCCGCGATGGATTGATGTACTGATATTTCTTGCCTGTACGGTGGTTTTTGTGCCCAATTCGCACGCCTTCGCGACAGATTTTGTAGGCAGCTCGCTGTTGGCTACGTTCCCAGCGGTGGCAACAGCTATGGGGCTTATCCTGGTGTCCGATTTCTACAAGGTGGCAAAGGTCATCACATCAATGAAGATGTCGCCGCCGCTGCTTTTCGCGTTCAGTTTCCTAATTATGATTTTTGTGGGCTCGGGTCTGCTCATGCTGCCTAATGTCCATATTGGCAAGATTAGTTATTTCGAGGCGCTTTTCACATCCACAAGCACCATTTGCGTGTCGGGTTTGTCAATTGTCGATATGCCTGAAATAATGACGTTTAAGGGCAATGTGATTCTGCTTTTCCTGTTTCAGATTGGCGGTTTGGGCGTGATGGCCTTCACTGGCTTGTTCGCCTTCGCCTTCACAGGAACGGTCTCGTTCAAGGACCGCATACTGCTCAAAGACATGTTCTCGTCCGACACCATGAGCGACATCTTCTCGTTTCTTGCCAAAGTGCTGTCGCTGACGTTGTTGTTCGAGGCAATCGGGGCGGTGGCAATCTATTTGAGCATCAGCGACAGCAATATCATCGACCCTGTGTTCTTTGCGATATTTCATTCTGTGTCAGCATTTTGTAATTGTGGAATTTCCACTTTGCCAGATGGTTTTGCCAATCCGTTGGTTGCCGACAACAACCTCCTGCTGATGATAGTCGCAATTCTCACATCGCTTGGCGGAATAGGTTTCCCTGTGCTGATAGCTTTATACAGCAGTGTCCGCAACAAGACGGCCCAACTGCTTAGCATTCAGATGGACAGGCGCAGCATTGCGAGCCGTGTTGGGTCCGATATGGCCACTCACATTGTCATAATCACCACACTCGGCATTCTGGTGCTTGGCACTGTGGGCTATTATTATCTGGAACTTGGCAACACCCTGGCCGACGATTCCGTAGTGTCGCGCTGGGTGAAATCGTTCTTCTGTTGTGCAACGGCGCGGACAGCGGGTTTCAACGTGTCCGACATCAGTTGCTGGAGCAACGCCACCATGGTGTTCATCATGGGCATCATGTGGATTGGGGCGTCGCCTGGCTCGACGGGGGGTGGCATCAAAACCACCACTTTCGCCTTGGCGCTCTGTTCAATCGTCAGTTTCATTCGCGGCAACCGCTACATCGAAATCGGCTACCATCGCATTGGTTTCGAGACCATTTCGCGTGTGCTGGTGCTTGTCACTATGTCGCTGCTGATAATTTTTGCGGCGTTCATCCTGTTCGCATTCTTTGAACCCGACAAAAATCCGCTGCGGCTGTTCTTTGACACAGTGTCGATGTACAGCACCACAGGCCTTTCGATGACTGGTACGTCCAATCTGTCGTTGCCGTCGCAGGTGCTCACCATGGTGATGATGTTCCTTGGTCGTGTGGGCCCGCTCACATTGCTGTCGGGAATCTTTGTGTCGCGTAAGGCAAAATATGCGAAGTATCCTTATAAGAATCTAACTATCAACTAATTGAAAATTAAAACAGACAAGATATGAAGTTTATTGTTATTGGCTTGGGTTATTTCGGTTCGACGCTGGCCATCAGCCTGACCGAACAGGGGCATGAAGTTATCGGTATCGACAACAAGTTTGAGCGCGTTGATGAACTTAAAAACCAGATTGGCAACGTGATGGAGATGGACACCACCAACGAGAACGCAGTGAAAACCCTTCCGCTCAACGACACTGATGCGGTGATTGTGGCCATTGGTGAGGATGTGGGCTCGTCGATTCTGACGCTGTCAATCTTGAAAAAACTGAATGCTAACAACATTATCGGACGAATCATCAGCCCAATGCACAAAAGCATTTTGAACCAAATCGGCATCGAGAACACCGTTCATCCCGAGTCGGAGACGGCAATGGCCATAAGTTTGCAACTTCAAGTTAAAAATGCACTTAAAATCACTGAAATAGACGCCAATAACGTGATTGTGGAGTTTAAAGTGCCGCAAAAGTATATTTCACACACGCTTGAAACGGCCAATCTGGAGTCGCGTTTCAAACTTAAAACAGTGGCAATCAAATCGGTAGGGAAGAAGGGACTCATTCCGCGCGAGCAGACAATAACAACCCTTTCGCCCGATGGCAACTACATTTTCAAAGAAGACGACGTGATTATTGTCGCAGGTTTGCTCGACAATATGAAAAAATTCGCGGCAGAACAGTGATTTAAATGCAAATCATTGATTATATTTGTGCGTTACCAATTTTTTTAACAGATACCAATCTGGTTTTATTAATAACTAATTATGAAAAATTTATTTATGCACTCATTGGCAACGGCATTGTTTATCATGGTTGCCGCTGTGCAGCTTATCGCACAAGAACAGTTTGCCTATCAGGCAGTTATCCGCGACAACGAAGGAAATCTTGTTACACAAGGCAAGGTGGGCTTGAAATTCAGCCTGACGAACGGTGGAAAAACCTATTATGTTGAGACACAAAACGCCACACCCGACCAGTATGGCAATGTGAGCGTGATTATTGGCGAGACAGCACACAAAGTAAGCGGCTCAATGGCCGATGTGCCTTGGAACACACTCGATATCACCCTTAAAGTTGAGGTTGATGCGAAAGGCGGCACCAACTACAAGCTGCTCGGCGAAACCAAGCTGACACCGGCGCCATACGCGCTGTATGCCCCAAAAGGTGGCGGTGCGGCCACAGTGGGCAGTGCCACCAAAGACGGAGCAACGCTCTTCGAGGTGAACGACCGCAACGGTAACCCCGTATTTGCCGTAACCGACAACGGCATTGTGGTTTACGTTGACGATACCGATAACAGCGACAAAGCGCGCCGCAGCGGATTCCTTATAGTGGGCCGTGATGCCTCCAAAGGAGAATCCGAGAAAGAATATTTTTCAGTAACTGCCGACGGAACGCAAATCCATGTTGACGGCGACGACTCGAAAGTGCGCCGCAGCGGATTCTACATCACCGGCCGCGAGTCGAAAGGCGGGCAGGACGAATACTTAACAGTTGACGGCAAAGGGACAACCGTCTATGTTGACGCAAACGGCGAGGACAAAGTACGCCGCAGCGGATTCTATATTACCGGTCGTGACGCTGACAAAAGCGCTGATAATAATATGTTTGCTGTTGACGGCGGCCAGACAAGCGTTTACGTTGACGACCTCAGCAATGGCAAAGTGCGCCGTAGCGGCTTCCTTATTGTTGGCCGTGATTCGAAAGACGGCAATGGCATTGTCGACATCAACGGCAGCCAAACTAACCTGACAACAGCCACACTCTCAGTTGTCAGCAGTGCCGCCAATGAGGAAGGCCCGGCAAGCACCGCCCTGCAGCTCACTGAGACAGCTGTCACCATGAACAGCGACATGGCCATGGAAGGTGGCCTGCGCCCCGCGCTCGATGTTGATAAAAACGAGGAATACAACATCTACATCTCTGACAATGAAGATGACGACCCCGACGGTTTCGACAGAATCTACATTAATGGCAATTTCAGTTTCTCTCCTTACCAAATGGTGAAGGGCTATTACCGCTGGCTTGCATCGTTCCACGACACTCTGGTTGTGCCGCTGATTTCGCCGGAAAGCATTCTGATGCTCAACAGCGATGGCGAGGAGACCGCCATTCCGCAAGATGCTTGTGTGGCAGTGTTTTTCCCAGATCGTTATAGTGATTATATTAATGTCTGGCCGTTGCGTAAGCTCGACAATTTCAAAGTGAGCTTTGCCTTAACCGACTATGACATATCGTATGGTGCAATTTTAGGCTATGCCGACGAGTATGCGCGCCTGAATGTGACCATAAGCAGCAAGGCGGCTTATCCTGGATGCTGGTTATACTTGGGAGGCCCGCAGGTTTACACAGCCAAGGTTGAGACATCGCAAGGCACATTCGAAGTGGAGACGGGCGGCAATTATAATAAAGAATACCGGGCCGTGTTAGGCGAAACCGTAACATTGGCCGTCACCAAAGTGCCCGACGGACAGGTGTTCGACAGCTGGCGCTGCAACGGCCGCCGCTATACCGACAGCGTGCTGCATCTGCCAATTACACAGATGGAAACCGAAATTTATCCGGTGTTTAAGGATGTATCGCCAGTATTGTGGGTAAACAACAATTACAACGGTAATGTTACTCTTGGCACTGAAAATGCACCTTACAAGACTATTGCCGAAGCGTTTAGTGGAATCATTGATGAAAATGACAACGTCCTGCGCGGTTGGAGAATAAATGTGGAGAAATCCAACACTGGAGTTATAAATGTTGGCGATTCGCTTAACAACTATGCCAAACATATCACCATCGATTTCACCAGCCGCAACTATGGAAACAGAGTAATTAGCGGTATCAACGTTTCAACCGCCATACCGGTGATTGTCAGAAACGCCGAAGTGGTGGCATCAACGAATGGTGATGCCGTGAAACTTTCGGGCAAACGCCTTACACTCGACGGGTGTAATGTGTCCAAGAATGCTAATACTGTGCGCGGCCTAAATGTTGAAAAAGGAGAGTTGGTGATGATTGGCGGAACAGTAAGAAATTGCAATAACCGCGGTGCATACGTGGCCGAAGACGCAACACTCTCGCTCAAAAACGGTGCTGAGATAAGCGGAAACACTATTCATGAGGGTGCCGGTGGTGGCATCTATTTGTGCGGTGGTGCAACGCTCAATGTGAACAATTCTAATATCAACGAAAACAATGAAGTGTATGCCGCCGGCAATGAGTGCAGCTTTAACGTTAGCAGCTCGCAAATTGCAAATGTATACCTTGACAACGCAGCTTTTGTTAGCGTTACTCTTGACGAAGGCGTTGAAGACAAAACTATGTATATCGGTTTCTCGAAAATTGCCACCCCCACTAGTAAGGTGGTTGAGTTAAAAGGCAAAATCGATGAAAGATTTGTACATGAACTACAATATTCCTTCATAATCAACGACGAGAATCTTCTTAACAGCGATTATAGCAAATACCTGAAATTCGAAGGTAATATTGGCTATCCATTCATAACCAAGAAAATATACACCAAGGGAACAATCTCATTTACGAATGAAGATGCAGTATCATACACATATTACCGAAACGACAACGAAGATGAGTATTTGCGTTTGAAATATGAATATAGTAGCGGTGAAACAAAGTACCAGAACTATTGGTTTGTTGACAATGGTAAAGGTAAAAAGCTCTACCGTGACACAACATATATTTGTGAAGATGGTGAAGACCCAATGCCGTTTACTGAAGTTGAAAATGATTTCTTTGACCCCGTAGATTCTGATGGCAATCCGCTTGCAGTTGAAGAGTTTGTTGTACCAGAAGGTTTCACGTTAAATGACAATGGCGATATTGTGCCGAATGCAAACCAAAATTTTCCTGTTATGAGAAAGGAGAAAAACATTGTGGTGGAATGTAGCAGAGCAATATTGTTCACCAAAAACCTTGGGAATTTAATGGATCTGTTGGAGTTTGAATCTTATGATGCGTTTAGTTCTTTGACAGCAAGCGAAACAAAGTTTGGCGATTATGTTTATTTTTCCGACGATGCTGATGACTTCCGCAACTACTCGCAGTGGGAGATTGAAGAGCACTTCGACAAGCTGCGCAAAGGTTTCGATGTTACCATTATAGCATTGGGCGGCACAGTTACCGATGGCGATGGCAAGAACTACAGCGGAATTACACATTTGGAGAACGTCGCGTATAACACCCCACTGACGCTGACGGCTCAGCAGGGAGAGAATAAGTTTATTGGTTGGAGCGACGGAGTCTCAGAAGGAACCAGCACCCGCACCTTCATTATCCGCGGCGATGTTGAGATAATGCCGATTTTTAAGCAGACTGACTTCACCGTCTCAGCCGACGGCCCGTACGAATCAATTAACATGGTTGGAAAGTATCTTGAGAATAGTTTGTACACCAACGACGACAATGTGACCATAAAAGTGAAAGGCATCGTGAAAGGCCCGCAGACACTGAGTAATAAAATCAATGTCGGCTCAATTACCATTGACGGCGTTGATGGCGACAACCCCAACGGTGTTCTCGATGCCCGTAGTAGAGGCCGCGTGCTCACCATCAACACCACAAGCCCGATAACAATCAGCAACCTGACAATCACAGGCGGATATGCCGGCGAAAACGGAGGAGGAATAATGATGGCAGAAGGCACAGACGTTACGCTTGCCGACGGTGCGATGATTGCAGGAAATGAAACATCTGGCAGTGGCGGCGGTGTGTATAATGAAGGAACATTATTAATGACTGGTACCGCGCAGATAGGTAAAAAAGATAACCCGAACAAAGCTTCAAAGGGTGGAGGTATTTATAACAAAGGCACGGTTTATCTTGGTAACGAAGAAAACGAACTTACAGGCGGCATTTTCTACAACAACACTAGTGATGCAGCTGGTGCCGGTATTTACATTGATAACGACGCTACAGTTGTGATGAATAGTGGTTATATTTCTTACAATTCATCACAAGGCCCGTATGCGTATGGTCAGGGAGTTTGTTGTGATGGAACTTTCACTATGAATAATGGAGAAATAAGCCATAATAGTTGTGGAGAATTCACGTCGGGGTCTATTTTTCTAAATGGTGGCGGAGTGTTGGTTGGAGACAACGGTACTTTTAACATGAATAATGGCCTGATTGTTGACAATATGGCCAGCAACGGTGGTGGTGTATATGTTAAAGGCGTTTTCAATTTTTCAGGCGGAGTCATCAAAGAAAATAAGGCGTATCAAACAAAGATTGGAGGTACTGACAAACGCGGAAGCGGCATTTTCATTGAACAAGGAACGTTCAGTATAAGCGGCAGCGCCTATGTTCCAAAATGCACCACCGAAAACAATGACCCAACAATGGTTAATAATAGCAACGATATTTACGTTGAAGACCGGTCAAAACACAATCACCAAGGCACCAACATAATCACCATTGCCGGCAAGCTAACCCCGCCTGACGAGGCCAACGGCATTGTGGCTACCATTACACCCGAAACTTATGCTGCTTCCGCGCAGGTGTTAAAGTACGAGTTGGCAGACGGCCAAACCGAAACCAATCTTGCTGATGAGTGCGGAAAGTTTGAAATAACACAGAGTGATGTCCATACTTATTCTATTGACAACGGAAAATTAATTCCTGATTGGATGGTTGAAGCCGATGGACATTACTATGTTGAATTGGGAACGAGCAAAACCAAATGGGCAACAACCAACGTTGAGTCAGATACCCCCTATGGTCCCGGAGGTTATTATATGTGGGGGTTGCCTTCCTCTGCTACTTCTGGTTTTACATTAAACAATTATAATAATTATGCTAACTCGATGATTGAATCCGACCTAGGCAATTATCAACAAGACCCTGCAAGAAAACATTGGGGGAATAATTGGGTAATGCCAAGTAAGGCACAATTTGATAATCTTAAGACTGAATGTTATTGGGAATGGACAAATAACTACGATGGCAAAAATGTTAAAGGATTTATAGTTTATAATCCAAAAGAAGGATCATCCGATGCTGGAACCGTATCACTAAGCGCCAATAGTAACTACGTTCTTGCCGATGCGCATATTTTCCTGCCAGCTGCAGGCTATTACGATGGTAACACTAAATCCAACGAATCATCTTCAGGTCACTATTGGACATTAACTTACTATAGTTCACAATATGCGTATTATATGAATTTGACTAATAGTGGGAGTGTTACAACGGATCTTGGCTATCGCTATAGGGGATTAACTGTTCGCCCAGTGAGAAGAGAATAGCAGGTTAATTGAGATAATCGCCCTTTGCGCCAACGAGGGGTGTGTCACGTTCAACATTATCCGGTCAAGCATAAAAATCCCCCGTCAGGCCCGGTGCCCGTCGGGGGATTTTTTTTGTGTAAATTGTTATGAAGTGAACCATGAATGGGCAATATAGACAGACATGGGCGCTGCCCAAAAGATGCCAACGTTGAAAAACGTGATATTTTGTATTTTTGTTGATGTGCCATGGGGGGGGATTTGAATGGATGTTATGATTGATGGCTCAAATGTTATAAAAATGAACAATTTCATTCATCTGCAAGAGTTTATCCGCACCACAGAAAACTGGAAGGATGTGATTCATCACAGGCCGTACTGCGTGCGAATATCGCCCTGCCCGTTCAACGACAGGTGGAACTTGCTGATGTACAATATGCACCATTGCGATTTCAGTCTCGATGTGGTGCGCGAGTGCCGTGGCACGGTGGTCGACGACGACGGTAACATTATCTGTGCCCCATACATCAAATTTTTCAATTTCGACGATGAACACGCCGACACAATCGATTGGCAATCAGCCATTGTGCGCGAAAAAATCGACGGCGTTCTGATAAAGATGTTCAAGCACAAAGGCAAGACTTATTGGGTTTCGAACGGAGGTTGGGACATCTGGCACATCGACCTTGCCGGCTCGCCCTATGACAATGCAGCCACAATGCTCGATACTTTGCTCAATGCCGCCGGCACCGACTGGACCGACCGCATCCCTGATGGCTATACGCTTATGTTTGAGATGGTTAGCCCCTACAGCCGCATCATCTGTTTTTACGAAGAGCCTAAACTCTGGTTCCACGGCATACGCGATTGCAACGGTGACGAGATGGTGCCCGAAGCTGCCAAAGAGCAGTTTGGCATTCCGTTCGACATTCCACAGCGGTATCCGTTTCACTCGCTCGAAGAAGTGCAGGCCGCCACAAGCAGTTGGAAAAGTTTCGCACAAGAGGGCGTTGTGGCGTGCGATAAGAATTTTAAACGTCTGAAAATAAAGTGTGAAGACTATCTGAAAAAGAAATTCTGCAACGATGCCAACACCTTGCGGCAGTTTTGGCGCATCTGGTCCGACGGCAGTTTCGACGACCTGCCAACAGGCGAAACACGCTGGCGAGTGTCGCTCATTGCCGAAGCCGCCAACCGCGCCATCGACTTTATGGGTACGCTCTGGGCCAACGCCAACCGCCTGCTGGATGCCTGCGACCGCAACTTTGGCGCGTATGCCCGGAAAATCACCGCCGACGACACGTCGGGCTTTCACCAGCATCTGTTTCTGGCGGCTGCAAAACAGCCGCAGGACGAGTTTGTGGCGTCAGTCGATGCCGATATCAAACTGACTTACAACCACTTCTTGAACCTGATGACCGAGTGCGGCATCGATTTGACAGACATGATTACAAAGAAATATGAAGTGGAAGAGGAGTGATGCCAAATAAAGTGATGACAATCGCTTTTTTAATCAATTATTCGTAAAAATCATTTCTCAATGATAATATAGTCAGAAAAATATGCTTATATTTGTGCGATATGCCGATCTGTGTTGGCAGATTCAAACTGAATTGTAATTAATTAACAAAC
>CAMKOM010000028.1 GCA_946414435.1 uncultured Bacteroidota bacterium | reverse complement strand
TACCTAAAATAGGTTACCTAAAATAGGTTACCTAAAATAGGTTACCTAAAATAGGCTACCTAAAATAGGCTTTTCAAAATAAATGTTTACATTTGCAAAAACATTTGAATCATGAATACAAATCCGTTTTTAGCAAAGGGTTACATCTCGCCAGAATTGTTCTGCGACAGAGAAAATGAAACCAAAACATTGTTATCAAACATACAAAATAGGCTGGATACAACGCTAATTTCCCCCCGAAAAATGGGAAAAACAGGACTGATTTTGCACACTTTTTATAAAATTTCGGAAGAAAAATTGCCGTTAACACCCATTTATGTTGACATTTTTGCCACACTTTCATTGAAAGACTTCATAAAAACATTGTCGGAAGCCATTCTTGCCGAGTTTCCCGAAAAAACCAGTATCGGTAGCAAGTTTATGACGCTGCTCAAAGGCTATCGCCCAACAATAAGTTACGACCCAGCAAGCGGTTTGCCGCAGGTGGGGTTCAACTTTGTCTCGCCAAACGAGCAGGAATACACTCTCAAAGGTCTTTTCGATTTTCTCAATTCGCAGAAAAAGCGCGTGGTGCTTGCAATCAATGAGTTCCAGCAGATAACAGAATATCCAGAAAAAAATGTCGAGGCTCTGCTGCGAACCTACACGCAACAGATGCACAACATTAGTTTTATCTATTGCGGCAGCAAGAAATCAATTATGTCTCAAATATTTACCGATGCGGCAAGACCTTTTTACTCAAGCACGCGGCAACTGTCACTCGGCAAGATTGATGCCGACATATATTCGGCTTTCATTCGCGAGAAATTTGCGCCGGCAACAGTCACCGACGAGGCAATGGACTACATTCTAGAATGGACGCGCCGCCACACATTCTACACGCAATCACTTTGTAATGAAATATTTGCAAGGCGCCCAAAAACCGTTTCCATTGATGTGGCGCGCAAGGCAAGCCGTGAGATTTTGGAGAAGGAATCATCGAATTTCCTGCAAATCCGTGACCTGATAACCGACCAACAATGGCGGATGCTCATTGCCGTGGCCAAAGAGCAGTCGGTGCAGGGTGTAACGTCAGCCGATTTTCTGGCGAAGTACCAGATTGGCAGCGCCACCAACGCCCGCCGCAACCTCGAATCGCTGACCGACAAAGAACTTTTGCTCGAAACCATTACCCCAACCGAACGCAGATATTCGGTTTATAATGTGTTCTTTTCGCGATGGTTGGAAACAACATATTTCTGATTGTTGCTACCGATAACAATTGGCGATGATTTATTCCAACTTTCTGAGGCAAAAGATTGATTTTGCACGAGTTCGCAAGAGTCATAAATCCGATACCAGGACCAGGACAAAGTGAACCAGTAGCCGCGGCAGAGATATCTTCAGGCGGTTGAAGGCAAGCGACCATAAGATCGCTATGCCCAACATCCGTCTTACTTTCCTAACTCCTCATTAAGTTTCGCCTTGTAATAATCGGCACCGTGGAATCCTGTGTGGAAATCTTTTACCATGCCGTCGCGGCCAACAATGACGTACGACGGAATTCCCGAGAATTTCCATTTATTTTTCAGCGATGTCGATTGTTTTGACGTCAGGCGGTAGTGGTGGCCTTTCATCGAAACAATGACGTTGTTATACTCTTCCAACGGCGACGATTCGTCGGCAAGATATAAGAATACAACATCCTTGCCTTCGAACGACTTCTCCATTGGCTCCATCTGTTTGATGGCCGAACGGCACGGGCCGCACCATGTGTTCCAAAAATCGATGAGCACAACCTTGCCCTTGAAATCCTTCAGCAAATCGACAAATAGAGAATCGCCTTCACTTTCGCCTGCCTGATGAATGAAATAGCCGCCGCGCGCTTTTTCTGCTTCAATTTTGGCGGTGATGGCGGCATTTTGAGCCTTGACGTATTCGGCATAGAACGGGAAACGCATCTTCTCTATTTCAGCCACAAGTGAATCGGGTACAACTATCATACTTTCAAGCGACCTACAATACTCTTGCAGTTTTATGAAATCCTTGAAAAAACTGCCACCCGTGCCGAATACTTCATTCGTACAAGCATTCGCATCTTCAGTTCCCCATTGGATATCCATCATGTGTTTGTCGACAACCGAGTAGTACTTTTTGAAGAAGGCCTTTTCATCGTCGGTGCGGGTTTCGGATTTCTCCAACTTTTCCACAAGCGATGCATGAACTGGCTTCTCATTTTCAGGAATATCGGTGTAAGATTCCAATTCTTTCCACGTCAGATTCACCAGGTTATTATATTCTTCCCAAGAAAGATTCTTATTAAAAACTTGTTGTAAGCACATACGCCAACCTGTGATATTGTAACTGAACATGTTCGCGTAGAACATATTAATATCGTCAAGGCCAAGTATTTTGGGATAATCCAAATAGTCCTTGCCCATTTCAGGCCGCTTGAAATTTGGATTTGGTTCTTTGTTGCCGCTACGGCGGGCGTTTGCACTTTCAATAAAATGTTGCCCCATCGAAAGCAGATACGCCATTTCCGATTTCAAATCAATGTCGAGTAACTCTTTGCTACGTTTTGTAACACTTAGATTGTCAATATTTTTCTTGAAAACATTGTAGTTCTTTATTATGAAATCCTTGTATTCGGACATAGAGAAATCAACTATTTCATCATCGCTTACAGTCCTGAAAAAATCGTTAACCACACTTTTGGTCAGCGCATAGTTGATGTCGGCATTTTCGCCCGAAAAATATGGATTCAGGTTGCGGTTGGGCAGTTCCCATGGCTTGTAAACTTCGTAGAAATCGTAATCCACCACCACAGTTTTTCCTGCTGTGAGCAGAACGTTGTTGCTGATAGCAGGAGAAATTGACAAATAAACAATCTGATTTTTTGTGGTCATCGGCACTTCAATTTCGAAAGTGTTGTCGGGGTTGATTGGCGCCGAATACGACAATTGGTCGCCATAAATCGGATTGTATATGTACACTGTTACTTCCCCGCTCATTCTTGAACCAAAACACCGTTTATCGAAAGCGTAGATTGTGCCTTTAATGGTGGCCGAGTCCATTGTGAACTCGTTCGGCTCAAGGCTTTGGCCGTTATCCTTGATATTTTTGGCATAGTCTTTCACCCCGTCGGGAACGCTGATTCTGCGCTTGATTTCTTCGGCCGCCTTATCGGTAAGGGCTATGTCATAAAGAATGAACGAATTTATGTCGTCGGCTTCAACAAAATCGATTGTTTCAACCGAATTGTCGATGGGTTGGAAGTTGAGCACGAAACGTGTTATAAACTCGCCATCGTCCTTCGGATAAACCCATTCGTCGAGTTTAATTCCATCGGCCGAAATCAGTTTCCACTGCTTGTCGCCCGAGCGAAGCGTTGTGCCCGATGCATAACGGAACGGATTATCCTTCATGCCGTGGTAATAAATCAGAAAGAGTTTGGTTGCTTTTTTGGTCAACTCAATTTTTTCGATAAACAATCCTGTGCAAGTACCCATGCTGCGGGCGCCGACTACGGGGTTTTCGATTGTGCGCTGTGCCAACACTGATAGCGGCAACACGAACAAAACTGTTAGTGCGAAAAGAAGTTTTTTCATTTTGTTGTGGTATAGTTAGTATTAGTTTTTTTTGATTTCTCTTATTTGACAATCATTTTTCAAGAATATTACAAAACAAATCGAAAAAAAGTTAAAACATTGAATAACACAAACATCCTATCAGGAAGTAGATGGCCATTCCCATAATATCGTTGATGGTGGTTATGAACGGGCCGGTGGCTACGGCGGGGTCAATCTTCATACGGTTGAAGCCTAGCGGCAGCGCGGTGCCCACAATGGCGGCAAACAAAACCACCGTTATCAGCGACAGACTGACTGCAATGCTCAGCGCGAAATCGCTGGCAAAGAAGATGTTATAAAGGAAAGCCAATGTCGCCACGATGGTGCCGTTGAGCAGGGCGCCCAACACTTCTTTCAAGATTTTTTTTCCGGCCGAATCCAAGCCTAAACTGTTATTAGCCAAACCTTGAACAATGATTGACGATGACTGTATGGCCACGTTTCCGCCCATAGCGCCAATCATCGGGATGAAACTGGCCATCACGGGGTGCAGGGCAATGTGGCTGTCGAAGCCTTTCACCACAATCGAGCTCAGAATGCCGCCGCCCATACCAATCAGCAGCCACGGAATGCGCGCTTTGGTGAGCTTGAACACCGAGTCGCTCGAATCCACATCGCCGGTGATACCTGACATTATCTGGTAGTCCTCATCGGCCTCATCCTTAATCACATCCACCACGTCATCGATGGTGATTCGGCCCTTGAGCCGCCCGATGCTGTCCACAACCGGCATCGACACCATATCGTACTTCCGCATAATGTTTGCGACGTCTTCGCAATCATCGTCGGTTTTCACCGATATTATGTCTTCGACAATGTTCTTGACTTTCTGGTTGTCGTTGGCCAAAAGCAGATTCTTCAATGGCAGAACGCCTTTCAGAACCCCCTGGTCGTCAATTACATACACATAGAAGAATTCGCCCACATCGGGTGCCTGCTTGCGGATTTCCTCAACGCAGTTGCGCACGGTCATATTCTCGTTCACACTGATGAGCTCGGTTGCCATAAGGCCGCCGGCGGTGTCGGGGTCATATTTCAGAAGGTCGACAATGTCGCCGGCCTGCACAATGTCGGTGATGTTCGATAGGACCTCATCTTGCTTTTCCTCAGGAAGTTCCGAGATGATATCGGCGGCGTCGTCGGAATCCATATGGTCGATGACGGCGTGGGCGATTTCCTGTCCCGACAGGTCCTCGAGCAGTTCCTCGCGGTCGTCTTCCTCAAGTTCGATAATGGCGTCGGCGGTGAGTTCCGACGGCAGCAAATTGAAAAGGTAGTGGGCGTCGTCGGGTTCAAGTTCGCCCAAAATCTCGGCGACGTCGGCGGGGTGAAGTTCCGCCACCATCGATTTTATCGACTCGTCACTGCGCTCTTGAATGGCAAGCTGCAGTTCCTCAACAAATTCTTTATTTAACTCAAAACGCATAATTTCAATCTTTTAAAAGTCCGTCAATAATGTTCGTCATTTCCACGAACTCGCTAACACTCAATTGCTCGGGCCGTTGTCGGAAGACCGGCTGGTCGCAACGGCGGTCCTGCAAGATTGGCTTCAGGCTGTTCGAGAGAGTTTTGCGCCGCTGGTTGAAACTGGTTTTCACCACTTTCGTGAACAGTTCCTCGTTGCACGGCAGGTGCTCTACCGAGTTGCGTGTCAGCCTGATAACGCCCGACTTGACCTTCGGGGGCGGGTCGAACTCGCACTCGTTGACGGTGAACAGATAATCGATATTGTAATAGGCCTGCAGCAGCACGCTCAGAATACCATAAACCTTTGAGCCCGGATTCGACGCCACACGCTCGGCCACCTCTTTCTGGAACATCCCCACCATTTGGGGAATCATCTGGCGGTTTTCCAAAATCTTGAACAGAATCTGGCTCGAAATGTTGTAGGGGAAATTTCCGGCCACCGAAATGGGCTTTCCGAAAAGCGCCGGAAGGTCGAGTTTCAGAAAATCGCCCTCGATAATGCGGCCGTTGAGTTCGGGCATTTCGGCCATCAGGTAGCACACCGATTCGTGGTCGATTTCAACCACCCGCACGTCGGCCCCGGGGCGGCTGAGCAGGTGCCGTGTGAGTATGCCCATTCCCGGCCCGATTTCGAGAATCGCGTTCGGTGCCGATGGGGTGAACCCATTGGCTATCCGTGCCGCTATAGTCTGATTGGTAAGGAAATGCTGACCTAAATTCTTTTTTGCCCTGACTTTCTGCATCGCTGATTTTTTTGCGGTTGCAAGATAGGTTTTTATTTAGGAATTAGGAATTAGGAATTAACAATAAAAGGACATCAGACATCAGACGTAAGACAACAGAAAATGATAAGTGGACAGTGCGTCCGTTGACTGTAGTCTGTAGTCCGTTGTCCAAAAAAATCACCGCACCTTCTTCGCGCACTTCGGGCAAAGGCCTTTTACAAGGAAATTGGCCGAGCGGGCAACGTAGCCGTCGGGTAATTCAATTTGCGGTATATGATTATCGCTTAAGCAGATAGTTTGATGGCACGACTCGCAGAAAAAGTGCAGGTGAGCGTCTTCGTCCTCATCGTCATCGTGGTGGTGGCTCTGGCAGATTTCGTAGCGCGTGCAGCCGTCGCCACTCTCAATGACGTGCACCAAATGCGACTCGCGGAAAAGATTGAGCGTGCGCAGAATGGTTGATTTGTCGATAGTTCCAAGAATCGCCTCAAGTTCAAGCAGCGACAGCGGCTGCCCCGACTCGTGCAGAGCCCGCGCTATCAGCAGACGGTTGCCGGTATCTTTGATTCCGTGCTCCGCAAACAACGACTGTATCTCAATGGTGCTCATTTGTTTTTTTCGGCAAGATAGAAAATTTGGTGAATTGGTTAACTGGTGAATCGGTGAATTGAATTTTTAAAAGTTGAGAAGGTTGAGAAAGTTTAGAAAGTTTAGAACCGCATTCGTAATTCGTAATTTCTAACACCCAACCCCCAATACCTAACACCAAAACTAATGCCTAGTGCCTAACTCCTAGTGCCTTTTTATCCTAACTCCACCACCGTAATTCCCGCGCCGCCGAAATCGACGTGCTCGTCGCGGACGCTTGTCACCACATCGACGGTTTGCAGGTACTCGCGCACCACGTTGCGCAGAATGCCGTTGCCCTTGCCGTGCAGAATTTTCACCTCGAAAACGCCCACCATCACAGCTTCGTCAATGAAGGCGGCCACGCGGCTCACGGCCTCTTCGGCACGCATTCCGCGCACATCGAGTCCGGGCTTGAACGACAGCCGGCGCTGGTTCAACTCGTACGACTGCTGCAGGCTGCCCTGCCGCACGCTCTTGCGAAGTTTCTTTTTCTCGTCGTCGGTCAAGTGCTGCAAACGGCTGATTTCCACATTCATATATAGGTTGTCGAAAGCCACCACGGCGTTCTTCCCGTTCAGTTCTATAATCTCGCCCACGGTTGTCTGCCCCTCAATGCGCACTGGCATTCCAATGGTGAAATCGCGCTGGCGCTCCTCAACCACATCGGCGGCCTTCAGTTGCGCGTCCTGCTTTGTTTTCGACGTGCGGACGCGGTTTTCGCGCTCCTTCAGTTTTTTGATTTTCTGCAAGATACGTTCCTCATCGTCGCTGGTCTGCTCCACTGCCTGACGCGCCTCATCGAACTGCTGGCGGGCTTGCTTGGTTTTCTCCTTTTCGGCCTGCGACTCGCGAATCTGACGTATCGTATTTTCAATCAGTCTGTTGGAATCGGCCAACAGGCGTTTAGCGTCGTCTTTCGATTTTGTCATCAACTCTTTGCGGAAACGTTTCGTCTCGTCGAGTTCGCGTTTTTCGGTCTCCATCATCTCCTCCAAGCGGCGCTCTATCTTGCGGATATTCTCGCGTTTACGCTCCCAATAATATTTGTCGCGGGCAATTTCGCGCAGGTGCTTGTCGAAATTCAGGTGCTCCTCGCCAACCTTGCTGCGGGCGTCGTCAATCACATCTTGCGGCAGACCAATCTTATAGGCAATCTCGAAGGCGAAACTGCTGCCCGGCTTGCCCATCTCCATCACAAACATCGGCTCCATCCGGTTTGTGTCGTAAAGCATTGCGCCATTGACAATTCCGTCGTGTCCAGCGGCAAAATGCTTCAGGTTGGTGTAGTGGGTGGTTATCACGCCGAAAACCTTCGCCTGATTGAGCCGGTCGAGAATGGCTTCGGCAATGGCACCGCCAAGCATCGGCTCTGTTCCGGTGCCGAACTCGTCAATCAGAATCAGCGTGCGGCCGTCGGCGTTGCGCACGAAATGCTTCATATTCAGCAGGTGCGAACTGTATGTACTCAAGTCATTATCAATACTTTGCTCGTCGCCAATATCGATAAACAGATTGGTGAAGATTCCTGCGTGGCTGGTCGGCTCCATTGGCACCGGCAGGCCACACTGCAGCATATATTGCAGCAGTCCGACGGTTTTCAGACAGACCGATTTTCCGCCTGCGTTCGGTCCGCTAATGACCAAGATTCGGCTTGCCTCGTCGAGCGCGATATTGAGCGGCACAAGCGTGCGCCCGGCTTCGCGGAAAGCCTCCTGAAGTATTGGGTGGCGGGCATCGCGCCAATCGATTAGCGGCTTGTCGGCCAAGTGCGGCACAGCGGCTCCGATTTGCAGTGCATAGCGGGCTTTGGCGCGAATGAAATCGGTGATTCCCAAGAACATAAGCGCATCGTCAAGGTCATCGGTGTAGGGGCGCAAGTTGTCGGTCAGGGTTCGCAGAATGCGGATAATCTCGCGGCGTTCGGCCGACTCAAGTTCAAGCAGCGCATTGTTGATTTCCACCACTGGCGCGGGCTCCACATAGCAGGTTTTGCCGGTTGCCGACTCGTCGTGGATAATGCCCATAATGCGGCGCTTTTGCGAAGCGGCAATGGGAATGACCAACCGCCCGTCGCGGACGGCAAGCGTGGCGTCGGGTTCAACCCAACCTTCCTGCTGCGCATCGGCAATAATTCGGCGAATGAGTTTCGACGCAGCGCCTTGTTTTTCAGCCAATTCGCGGCGAATGGCGGCCAATTCGGGCGACGCATTGTCGCGAATCTGTCCCTGACGGCTCATTATGTGCTCAATGCTGTCTGTCACGAAGGTGTGCACCACCACGTTGGCGGCAATGGCGCTCAACGACGGATAACGCTCCGTGTTCTCCTCTTTCGCAAAAAAACGAGCTATAGCCTTTACCGTTGATAATGAGCGATATAGATTGAAGATTTCCTCTGCTTCGGCAAACGAGCCCTCAACGCGCATCTTGTCGAAAAGCGGCCGAAGGTCGAAGAAGTAGTCGGTCGGAAAATCGACTTGACTCTGAAGCAGTTGCATAAATTCCGACACTTCGGCAAGACGATTGCGCACATCGGCGGCCTTTGGCATAAACCGCATCTTGTCGGTCAGCCATCGGCCCACTTCGCCCAAACAGCAGCCCTTCACTGCCTCGCGAACCCGCACGAAATCAATCTTTTGCTCAAAATTCTCAGGATAAATCATCAAAAATCATTTTCGACAAAACTATTAAAAAAAAGGTGAAGCAACGTTTAAAGGGTGGTGAAGAATAAACGGCCAAAGACATCCTGAGTATTTATTTGTTATAGCCGTCCAAAATCTTCATCGCCATCGCAACTTTCTCTTCAATCGGCAATTGTCCGTCAATCCAATTGATTTTAAATCCGTTGCGTTCCATTCGACGGAACCACGTCATTTGGCGTTTTGCAAACTGGTGAATGGCAATGTTCAAGTGCTCAACCATATAGTTGTAACTGAACTCGCCCAGCAGATACTGTGTAACAAACTTATATTCAAGACCGTAGTAAATCAAATCATCAGGAGCAATGCCGTTGTCGAGCAAGGCTTGAATCTCGTCAATCATTCCATCGCGCAGGCGCTGTTTCAGTCGGTTGTAAATCGACAGGCAAACGGCTTCGCGTTCCATCCGCACACCTATTATAATACTGTTGATTTTCGGGAAGTCGGGTATCTGTTCAGCGTTACTTTTTTGGTATTCAGCTATTTCGATGGCTCGGATAGTGCGTTTGCGGGTGTCGAAATCGGCATTGTTGTGCAGTTTCTTTACAGATTTCAACCGCTGTTCCAACTGCGCATCCGTATAACCTTCCAATTCTGCTCGAAGTTTCTCATTCACAGGCACCGACGCCATTTTGTAGCCATTAAGCACCGACTCTATATACAAACCGCTGCCACCGCAGAGAATCGCCTGCTTCGAACGCAACTGTATGTCTGAGTACGCTTTCAAGAAATCTTGCTGATACTCAAACAGATTGTATTTCGTGCCAGGTTCAACGATATCAATCAAGTGATACGGAATTTGCTTGCCATTAATTTGATAATCAGATAAATCCTTGCCTGTTCCAATATCCATCCGACGATAGACCTGACGCGAGTCGGCACTTATTATTTCAGCGCCGGATTCGGCGGCAAGCCTTACTGCAAGTGAGGTTTTCCCCGTTGCTGTAGGACCTAAAATGGTGATTAACGGCAAGTTCACGCTCATTTCGTAATATGGTTTATTGCTTATGCATTGCGAAAATAGTTTAAATTTGCAGCGTTTTTGGTGCAAGATGAATATAAAATCACTTTTAAATCTGACAATCGACCTCATAAGGAAGCCAAACGCCACAACATCAGCTCTTTCGAGCGATGCAAAAGGTTTTAGGGCACTTTTGAAAGAAGTTGCCATTCCATACTTTCTGGCAATAATTGTTGCAGAATACATTGGGCACGTGATGTTTGGCACTTATATGTTCAAAGACTCGTTATTATTCATTATCAACGAATTAGTTCCGCGATTGGCATTATTGATAGTGTCAGGGGCGGCATTCACGTTGCTACTGAACGAAGTCCTGCACCACTACTCACTACCGCAAAAACTCATACGGTCATTTTATATCGTAACTTACTCGTTCATACCGATTTTTGTAACATCGATACTAAGCGGACTACTACCGAAACTTGCCCCTTTGTTCAATCTTTGCGGCCTTTATTCCTATTACCTACTATGGTGTATGCTGAAGGCTGAATATTCCGATATGGACAGCAAGAAATTTCGCAACATCACAATCACTGTTATCGCCATCATGGTGCTATTACATTGGGCCTTAGTTGGTTGCAACAATCTAATATTCAATTGATATGGACAACAACGTTCGGTTTAGCAATAAAAAAGCGCACTTCCTTTACGATATTATCGAAACGTTCAATGCTGGCATCCAGTTGCTTGGCACAGAGATAAAATCGATTCGCAACGGCAAGGCAAACATCAACGACACCTACTGCATTTTTGAAAAGGGAGAGTTGTATGTCAAGAATATGTATATTGCTGAATACGAATATGGTACGCACTACAACCACACTCCACGCAGCGACCGCAAACTGCTACTTAACCGCCGCGAATTGAACCGACTTGAAAAAAAAATCAAAGAAAAAGGCTTTACGATTGTACCGATCACAATGTATATCAACGAGAAAGGACTTGCAAAAGTGACCATCGGCCTTGCCCGAGGCAAAAAACTCTACGACAAACGCGAGGACATCAAACTGAAGGACACCAAGCGTGAACTCGACCGTATGAGCAAAATCCGCGGCTAACACATTTTTCGGTATGCCCTGACAAACAGAAATTTTAAGAAAATTTGGTTCAAAATCAATATAAAATTTTAACAATCAACTTCTTATAAATTTTGTTAGAATTTTCTATTAATTTCTCGCGAAGCGACAAACCTATTTGTAACAATCAGTAGCAGTTGTCGTCTTTGTCGATGTAACTATTTTATAGGCAACAATATGCAACGCAAAAACTATCTTGACAATCTGAAGGTTATGCTAACCGTATTGGTCATTGCGCACCACGCCGGACTAGCATATGGCGACGGCGGCGGTTGGGCTTACACACCTTCGAATCCTAACGAGTTTATGCCGTGGATTTGGCATTTTTTCAGCACCAACGCGGCCTTTTTTATGGGGTTGTTCTTTATGATTTCGGGTTATTTTGTTCCGCAAAGCTATGACAGGCAAGGCTTTGCAAGCTTCATCAGCAAAAAGGCTGTGCGGCTGCTAATCCCAATGGCCGTAATGACTGTATTGCTGACAGCATTGGGCGGCACGTTAGAGTCGGGTCACACGTGGTTTTTGAGCAGTCTGTTTCTGTTCTGCCTCGTATACGCACTGATACGTCTTGCAATGTGCAACCGAACTTGCTCATTATCAAGCAATATCAACATTGGACTACTGACAGCTGTTGCCGCCGTAATGGGCGTTGGCAGTTATGTTATCCGCCAATTCTACGCACAGGATTATTGGATTCACTGGTCGTTCTTTAAGTTCGAACCAGCTCATTATCTGCAATATGCAATGATGTTCGCCATTGGCGTGCTGGCAGGACGCAACAATTGGTTCAAGTGTATGACCGACACTGTCGGTCGCATTACATTATATATAGGTGTGGCACTCTGCATCGGGAACTATGTCCGAGGTGATGGAGCGTGGTCTGGATTTGTCTGGCGATGGTTCGGCATCTACGAATCGTTTTTATGTGTTATGCTCTGCATCGGGTTAGTATGGCTGTTCCGCAAATACGGCAACTGGTCGGGGGCATTTTGGCAGTGGTGTTCGCGTCAGGCTTACGGTGTCTACATCGTCCACCTGCTGCTAATCATTATCATTCAGAATATTTTCGACAGCGCTTGGATGGGCGCATTCGGTAAATTCGTGTTCATCAGCGCATTATCAACCGTAGCATCGTTCGTACTAACGTGGCTTCTGCGGATGATTCCCGGTGTGAAAAAGGTGTTGTAGCGGCGATTGACAGATTACTGCTCAAAGAAGAAGTCTTGCAGGCCGTTGATGTCGGCTGGCGAGAGTGGCGATGTTCCCTCGAAGATGTCATCGATGGCTTTTTGCAACTCTTCGTGTGAGATATAGTTATCGTTATCCTTATCAACAAACTTGTATTTGGCAGGAATGCCTTTCGTAGCGTCAACCGAACTACCACTTTGTGCCTCCGAAGTGTTTGAGTAAACACGAGTATCACTATGCTTAACAGCATCAGGATTATACAATAACATAATCACTTGCATATCGGTCATCTTGATACCGCTGGTGCTTACAATCACGTTCTTGCCCATCGGTGTGTTCGGCTCTTTATCGAGATAGTCGGGCACACCGTCTTTGTCTGTATCAAGCGGGCAGCCGTACTGGTTGACTTTCACGTCTTTCGGGGTGCCCGGGCATTCATCGTTGAAGTCATCAACACCATCTCCGTCCTCATCAAGATTGTCGGTAATGGTGAACTTCAGATTCCGGAAATTCTCGACAGCAGCAAGCTCCTCATCGGTTGAGAACAAGTCAATCGACAATGATACATAAGTATTTAGAACAATATCGTTCTTCCAACCCTTACCACCTTTCACATTATCAATATAATCGGTCAGCGGGAAGTGAGCCGCGCAACCAAACCGGCATGTGACGCGGTCGGTTATCGTAACATTGAAACCGGCGTCAACAGGGAAAGCCACGCTTGTTTTGGCATAATCGCCATAGCCATAAAGGTCAAGTTTGCGCAAGTCAGTTTCGTACTTATAATCACGGACAATTATCTCGCCGCGGTCATCGCGGATTGTGCCATCGGGCCAATAAACATATGCTTTGTTGTCTACATTCAAAAAGTCACCCTTCGATGAGAACTGGAAGAACTCAACTCCCAACGATACATAAGGGTGAATCGGGCGTTTGCGTTCCAAAATGTGATTAAAGTTATAGGCAACAGAGACACCGCCCGCGAAAATCTGCGAACGGAAATTGGCGACATTCAGCATGTCAGCTCTTTGTGCATCGCTCATAAACACTATTCTATCGGGGCTAATTTTGCCATCGACAACCAACTGCGAGAAATCGATTTTAGTTTCATTTTCAGCACAATATAAACTGCCTCCTACACGACCGAGTGTACCATGAAACTCTATGTCGAAATACTTGCTAACGTTTCGGCTTATAAGGAATCTGTACGATGTAAGACCATTAATTGGTGTGCGGAAATAATCAACCACATCACCATAAAAAGAAAAGTTACCGACACCGAAGCCGATAACTGGTTTAAATGCTGCACTTGTTGATTCCTCCTCCTCCGCAAGCAACACCGACAAGTAATCGTCGTCGATCTCCTGCGCCACAACAGACAAGCAGGATAACAACCCTAATATGGAAATCAACAATTTATTCATCAACAATCCTTTAACTCCAATCGCTCTTACTTATACCATTTTTGGTTTGCTATCATCAATGCCTCTTGGACTGTTATGCGCATTCCGTTGTTATATGCTGATACAAATGCGTCGTGGATTGGTGTATTGTTCCAAACATAAACACGATAGTCGCGCGCATCTTTGTACTCGCTGAAATTACCGACCGTGTATTTGTTCCAACCATTATGTATCTCAACTTGCACCTGATCAGTGATGTTCAAGCGTTTGAAATAGTTTTTCCCAACGAGTCTGTGACCAGCAGCAATCTGCACTCTGAATGCCACACCTTGCTCAGGCGACGGAATGTCGGTCAAATCTTCGGCAGATACTTGATATGTCGGACGAGTACTACGCGGTGCGGGAGTTGCTGTAGGTTGCGTTTCGTATGCCGGCTCACTGTACGACGACGTTGTACCACTACTCTGCGCGTAAGTGTTGTCACTCGATGGCTGGCTAACAACCGGTGTCGGCTCTGGTTCCGGTGTCGATACTGGCTCATAAGAGTATGTCGGCTCCGGTGCCGGTGTGTACGATGCTATCGGAGCTGTCGGCTCTGGTTCTGGTTCAGGTGCTTGTACAAGCAGCTCGTCCTCATCCTTCTCCAAATCTACATTGCGCTCAGCAATGTTGATAGTCTTTGTACGGTCCGACTCTGCATACGAGAATGTTCCTACAATCTGGAATTCCTCGTCTGGAATCTCGCCTTCGGGAATTAATTTGTAAGAAACCACAAAATTGTCATCACCGGCATTGCTCGGCAAATTCATCCATAAGAATTTGACAATGTGGTTCTTATAAGTAAAGATTGAATTTTTAGATTTTATACTCTCCGCGCGGTATCCAACAGGAATCTGTTCCTGGATTTTGCCGAACTCTTTCAAACTGCCTTTATTTATTAACAAATTGACAATCACCTCATTATTATCGTTAAGATAAGGTTTTTGTCTGATGCAGTCAACTGAATTCAAGTTCACTTGAACATCTCCCTTTTGAATCACCATATTCTGCTGATTGGCAAGGTTAAGCGATGATTCGTCGGCAATTACTTGCAATGTTTGGGTTCCAGCAGTTGCCACTTGAACTGAGTTGTCCATAATGTACGAGAAACTGCCGTCGAAAGTGTAGCTGCCTGATGCTGTGGCAGGATCAACCTGAATAGCGTACGAAACCACCAGTTCCTTATCGTAAGGCACCTTCATCCATTGGATTTTTACCTTCTGATCAGTAAACGAGAACTCTCCGTTGGCTGTTTGACGAGCCACGGCTTTAAATCCGTTAGGCAATTTCTGTTGGAAGCGGGCAAATCCCTCAACATCACCCTTACGGATGGTAACCTCAACCAAAAACTCACTGTTGCTTTGGGCTGAATCGGGCATATTCAGCGACACTGAAACAGGCTCTCCTACAAGCCCGAACAACATTAAAACGCTGATAATCCCTAAGATTAAATTCGATTTAAGCATAAAGTTATTTCTGCGTAAAGCAAACTAAACAATTGAATGCTAAAATAACTAAAAACCGCATACAATCAAGCATTCGCGACTTTTTGCACCCCGTTTTTTTTGACACATGGCGGTTGATATCTTCCCAACGCGCCACAATCAGCTATAAATCAATCAGATTTGTTGATAAACCATCCGGTTATTTGGTTAGAAAAATAGATAAAATAAGCCCATGCAATGGGCTTATTTTTAATCTATTAAATGTTAATCACGCCCTATTTCGGCATAATTACGCGCATTTTTTGAAAAAAACTGCGATTGATGCCTTCAAAGCCTTATCATCAATACTTGAAACTGCTACCACCCAAAAATTCCCGCAGGATTGATGTCGGCGGAATCTCATTGTCGGGAATCGGCTTGACGTAACTCAGGAATTTCAGCAGCCGCAGAGCCTCGCGGTAGGCTGTGCAGTTTGGCGGCACCTGCTGCAAAATCGGCTCAACGTAACGTTTGAGCACGCCAGTCTCGTAAACCATCGCCGTATTGAACATAATATCGGCCCGTTCCTGATTCGGAAATATGTGTTTGTCCTCACCACGACGCACGCTCGGCCAGCGATCGATGGTGTCTTTGGCGCTGTAGCCGCGGTAGCGGTAGTCGCGCACAATGCGGCGGATCAGGCGCGTATCGGTGGTCGGGATGCGGTTGTGGTTGTCGAGCGACAGGGTTGTGAGCGCCGACACATAAACGCGGAATTTCAGACTGTCGTCGATGTGGGCGGTGAGCTTCGGATTGAGCGCGTGAATGCCCTCGGCAATGATGATGCTGTTGGCGTCGAGCTTCATTTTCTCGCCGTCAAAGAAGCGCTTACCGTCTTTGAATGAGAATTTCGGCACATCGATGGTTTTGCCAGCGAAAAGTTGGTTCAAATCGTTGTTAAGATACGGAATATCAAGTGCTTCCAATGCTTCGAAATCATAGTCACCGTTCTCGTCGAGCGGGGTTTTCTCACGGTCAACGAAATAATTGTCGAGCGACAGCGTAACAGGGTTAAAACCAGCAACTTTCAGCTGAATGGCCAGTTTGTTGGCAGTGGTGGTCTTGCCCGACGACGACGGTCCCGAAAGCAGCACCAGTCGCGGCTGCGGCTGACGCGTGGCAATCATATCGGCAATCTGCGCAAGCTTTTTCTCTTGCAAGGCCTCTGAAATCTTTATCAATTCACCCACAGTGCCATCTTCAATGTGTTGGTTGATATTGCTCATATAGCTGATATTCAATATTCTGCCCCACTTTTTAAATTCGTGCAGAACATCAAACATCTTGTCTTGCAGCTCAAGCTCGGCAACAACATTCGGATTGTCACGGATAGGCGCGCGAAGCAACATTCCATCGTAGTATTTATCGATGCTGAACACCTTCAGATAGCCCGTCGACGGCAGAAGGCAACCATAGAAATAGTCCATCACATCGTCGAGATAATAGACTGAAGAATAGAGATGTGCGCGTGTTTTGAGCAGCTGCGCCTTCTCGTGATAGCCCATCTCGTCGAAAAGCTTGATGGCATCTTCGGCGAGCATCCGCTTGCGGATAAACGGCAGGTCGCGTTCGATGATTTCGCGCATACGGCTGTCGATTTCAACAACTTGGTCAACGCTGACAGAGTCAACACCCTCAATTTCACAATAATAGCCGTTAGAAATTGAATGCTCAATTTTCAGTTTCTTTCCAGGAAAAATGTCGTGGACGGCCTTGTAGAGAACGAAACTCAGCGAACGGTCGTACATTCGTTTGCCTTCAGAATGCTTAAATCCAATAAATTCAACTATATACGGATTGAACAAAGCAAAATCAAGCTCTTGAAGTTTGTTGTTGACGTAAGCCGCATAAACAGGCTCGCTTGTGAGCCCCATATCGGCGGCAACTTGCTGTAATGTAGTGCCTTGCGGATAATTGCGTCTCTCGCCGTTGTTTGTGCAAATAATTTCAATCATAACTTTAACATTTTTCGGGAATTATTCCACTCCTTCAATTTAACATAATATTCATCTCTCCTACCATTCTGCAAACTCCGGAAATCACAAAACAATTTAGGCATGATCAAAACCGGTTTTTTTGCATCAAGCATAAGAATAAAATTATCGGATTTGAGCGAACAGACAAAACTTATTTGCAAAAAAAATACATAGCCTAAGCAAAATCACCATATTACACTCATAGACAACAATATACATAAAAACAAAAAAAAAGAGAGTAACACCATAAAGTGTACTCTCTATCGGTATCAAGCATTTATTATCAGCTAAAAATTCTCAAACACAATCCTGATTATTAATTCAGGACTACGCTTTTACGAATTCCAGCTTACACCAAATGCCGAATCAAATCCTCGCGGTCACCAGGTAAGAAATCGATAACCGGAATCTCAACCATAGTGTAGCAACCCGGTTTCTGTTTCATTGCGGCGCGGGCGGCGTTTACAAGCACCTGTCCGGTAAGCGCAGGGTTGTTTATCTTCATCTTGAACTCGAAAAGCTGGTTCTGAGTCTTACCCGAAACTCCCTTGCGCTCAAGCAGAACTCCGTGGCCCATATCGCGGCAGTCGTCGACGCTGGCAACCGGAATCACATGCAGCTCGTCATGTGCGAAATAGTCGTCAGCTTTCAGTTCGTCGTAAACCTGCTGGGCAGTGAAGCCTTCCTCAAGTTCAACATAAACCAAGCGGCTGTGAATGCCTGCACCTTGCGGCATTGTCATTGAAAGGGCATTTTTAACACCTTTCTTTGAGCGGGCAACTACAGAGTGGCCCATACTCATTCCCGGGCCAAAATTAGTCCAGGTCAATCCTTTAGGTGCAAGGCTCTGCATCAATGTGCGGACAATCGAGTCCGACCCCGGGTCCCAACCTGCCGAGATGATTGATACGGCATTGCCGGCCTTTGCGGCGGCCCCGAGCGAGCGACGAAGCTCAACTATTTGTGTATGAATATCGAAGCTATCAACAGTGTTGATACCAAGCGCCAGGCACTCTTTAGCATGCTCCTCAACACTACGAGTTGGTGTGGCCAGAATTGCCACGTCAACATCCTTCAATTCTTTTATCGATTTAACAACCTCGTAATTAGCAAGTTCTGCCGGTTTATCGGCGGCCCCATTACGGCGTACAATGCCGGCCAGTTCCATGTCTGGCGATGCAAGAAGTGCATCCAATGCGTAATGACCTATGTTTCCATAACCCACAATCGCAACTCTAATCTTTTTCATATTCTTCGTTTTAAATTTTATGACACAAAGAAAAAAAGAAGTTATGCGCGTAACAATTTTTTTTGGACATCGTCACCGTTGCGGCGACATTTCTCGCAACATTTTGGTTATATGATAATTACAACACACATTATGCTTTATGGCGGCATACGTGATTAACTGATTTTAGAGCAAAGTAATCGTTCCCTGGCAAGAAGCCACATATCCTAATTCCTACTCCATAAAAAATCCTACACAATATATATGCCTACGCCCAAACTTACACCTTTACCTTTGTTTGCAAACGCTTGCATAAAATTCCACATTTTCAGCGCAATATTTTGCTTGGAATGCATTTAACTTGTTTCCCAAAACTCTACTTTTGCGCTTTCTTTTCGGGGAGGGTGCCTAACGATTTCCCCTGCAAGGAACAGACTGACTATCAATTTAATAAAGAAATTGAACAAAGATTAATTATAGTATAATGTCGTTTATCGGAATTTACCTTTTGACTCTTTTGGCGGCAATAATGCTTGTGACTCTACTCGATTCGCGAGGCAAGGGCGTGGTTGCCGTATGCGGTATTGTAGCGCTGTCGGTTATCAGCAGTGTGCCGGCCGTGAACGCCCTGATGGGGCAGCCGCTTAACCAATTGTTCCATGGCTCGTTTGTCACTGGTCCGGTTCAGGTAGCTATCGACCCGCTGTCGGCATGGTTTATCCTGGTCATTAACTTTACAATGATCACAAGCGTGTTGTACGGTCGCCGCTACATGGAAGCCTATCACAGCCGCCGTTCGGCTCTGAGCCTGCACTGGGTGAGTTTTCTGCTTGTCCATATCGGACTTATTGCCGTATGCGCCATGCGCAACAGCATTGCTTTTCTGGTGGCGTGGGAACTGATGGCGCTTGGCTCATTTCTACTCGTCATTTTTGAGGGCAACAAGGTGACTACCATTCGCTCAGGCATCAACTATCTGGTGCAGTCGCACATTGGCGTGGCTCTGCTCACGGTTGCGTTTGTCTGGGTAGCCGCCGTAACTGGCACGTTCGATTTTTCGGGCATTGTGCAGTTTGCCACATTGCAGTCGCCGACGGCTTGTTTCGGCCTTATGCTGCTGTTTTTTATCGGCTTTGCCTTCAAAGCGGGTTTTGTGCCGTTCCACACCTGGCTGCCGCACGCTCACCCGGCTGCACCTTCGCACGTTTCGGGCATGATGTCGGGTGTTCTTATTAAAATAGGTATCTACGGAATCCTGCGCATGATTGTGCTCATCGGCACCAACTATCTTGCTGTGGGATACTTCATTCTGGTCATTTCGGTTGTAACGGGTATCTATGGCGTGATGCTGGCCATTGTGCAGCACAATTTGAAAAAACTGCTTGCATATCACAGTGTTGAAAATATCGGCATTATTGGCATTGGTATCGGTCTTGGCTGTATTGGCATGGGCTACAACTGCACACCGCTGGCCATTGTAGGCTTTGCAGGTGCGCTGCTTCATGTGCTCAACCACTCGTTGTTCAAGTCGCTGCTGTTCTATGGCGCCGGCAATGTATATCAGGCCACGCACACAATGGATATTGAGCATTTTGGTGGACTGATTAAGCGGATGCCGCGCACGGCGCTGCTCTTTCTGCTGGGCAGCCTTGCTATCTGCGGACTGCCGCCATTCAACGGCTTTGTATCCGAATTCATTATCTACAGCGGATTATTTAGCGGTATAAACGCTTCGTTTTCAAATGCTTCGATATTAATATTTGTGTTTGCCATGGCTGGATTGGCGCTCATTGGCGGTCTGGCCATTATGTGCTTTACAAAAGCCTTTGGCGTGGTCTTTCTAGGCGAGCCGAGGGCAAAACTGCACACCGAGCCTGCCGAATTTGGCTTTGGTCGTCTGCTGCCAATGTATATGGTTGGTATTCTGATTGTTGTCATTGGCTTGTTCCCGCAGTTCTTTATCAACGCCATTGTGTCAGTTTTAGGGCAGATGGTTGGTGTGAGCGCATCGGCGCCAATTCTTCCTGCGTCGTTTGGTGCGCTTTCGCAGATTGGTTGGTACATGGCGTGGTTCATTCTGTTGGTGGTGGCTGTCTATGCCGTCCGCAGCTTCTTCACCCGTCGCCTGCCAGAGTCGGAAGGCGGCACATGGGGGTGCGGCTATGTGGCACTGACGCCCAAACTGCAATACACCGCAAGTTCGTTTGTCCGCACTTACCGCCGCCTGGCCAAAGGCATTTTGCTGATTAACAAGCAGAAAACCAAAGTCGATGGCATTTTTCCAAGCGCGGCATCATATTCAACCGAAGCACTCGACCGTGTTGAAACAGATCTGATTAAGAGCCCGTTACGCATGGTACGCTATCTGCTTGGCAAATTCTCGTTCCTGCAAAACGGACGGTTGCAGAATTACATTCTCTACGGTCTCCTGTTTGTGGTGCTGGTGCTTGGTTTGCCGTTTATTGTACAAGCTGTTCGTATATTCATTAACTATCTAAATACTTTATAATGTTGAGTTTTGCGCTGATATTGGTAGTTAGCCTGTTCTTTTCGGGCATAGTTGTCCGCACAAAAAGTTTAGCGTCGGGGCGCAAGGGGCCTGGTATTTGGCAGCCCATGCGCGACATTTGGCGCTCGCTGCGCAAGGGCTCGGTCTACAGCACCACAAGCAGCCCTGTTTTCCGTGTTGCGCCATCGGTTTATTTCGCGTCAGTGCTAGCGGCTATTGCCGTGGTGCCATTAGGCTCAAACGCAGGTTTGTTCTCGTTTCCATGCGATTTCGTCTTCTTCGCCTACGTGCTGGCTTTAGGCAAGTTCTTCTGCATTATTGCCGCACTCGACACTGGTAGCAGTTTCGAAGGCATGGGAGCAAGCCGCGAGGCCTTATTCTCGATGCTTGCCGAACCCGCATTCTTCATTTTGATGGGAACACTTGGTCTGATAACTGGTCACACTTCGTTCTTACAGATTTTCAGCGATTTGCATCTTGGCTCGACTCTGTCGTACGCGCTGGTCAGTATTGCTTGCTTCCTGTTGCTTATGATTTGCATGATTGAGAACAGCCGAATGCCTGTCGATGACCCCAAGACGCACTTGGAACTAACTATGATTCATGAAGTTATGATTCTCGACAACAGCGGTTTCGACCTTGGTCTGATTCTGCACGCCACCAATCTAAAGTTTGCCATGTATGGCGCTCTGATTGCCAATCTTTTTATTGGTAATCTTGAAGTTAGCGTGGCCGCGCCCGTCTTTTTAGGCATACAGTTTGTGGTAGCCGTCGTTGCTGGAATTATCGAGTCATTTATGGCGCGCTTCCGCATGAGCCACAACGCGCAGTTCATTCTGGTGCTCTCGTCGCTTGCACTGCTCATGCTTTTCGGCGTGATGCTGGTCAATAATTGATTGATTGAATGACTGAATACTTTAAACGATTCACCGATTAAACAATAAAACAATGACGAATATCTTACTGATAGTGTTTGCGATAACGCTTCTATACTTTTCGATAGCCAACAGGCTTATGACCTACCTGTCGCTGCTGACGGCGCAAGGGTTGCTGCTGTTTGGCGTGGCGCTGGTCGAGTTACACCAAATGAACATTGTCAACCTGGCGTTCATTCTGCTCGAGACGGTGGTTGTGAAGGCCGTGGCCATTCCGCTTTTTATTCGTTACGTAATCAAAAAGAACAAGATAAAACGCGAGGCCGAACCGTTTGTGCCTTACTTTGTGTCGCTTATTGTGGCAACTCTAATCATTGCTGCGGCCTATGTGCTGTCTATGGTGGCCGACATGCCACAATCGGGCAAGCCGTACTTTGCTGCGGCGCTGGCGGCCGTATTCTGCGGACTGTTTTTCATTGTCTCGCGCAAGAAAATCATTACCCACGTTATCTGCTACGTGCTTATCGAGAACGGCGTTTTCATCCTGTCGATGGCCGTGGGCAACGAGATGCCTCTGCTGGTCAACCTTGGCGTGCTGCTCGACGTGTTTGTGAGCGTGTTCCTGCTCGGAATTTTCATAAACAAGGTGGGCAACGTTATCAACGACGGCGATGTGAACCAATTGAGTACAATAAAAGATTAATTATTTGATTCTATGATAATTGCATATCTGATTGCTTCTGTAACGATAGCCCTGCTGCTCTTTGTGTGCCGCAACAGGGTGGCAAGTATTGCGCTGATGACGCTTTTTGTACTGATTCAGTGCAGCTTGACGGTTTATGAGTTCATTATCAAGGATATGGCCGATGCGGTTTATTTCAAACCTGATGCGCTTGCGCTGATAATGCTGTCGGCGCTCACGGTGGTCACCATTCCTGCGCTTATCCATAAGAGCAACTATATCAACCCCGAAGATGATTCGCCGCGCGTTCGCGGAATCTATCAGGGCGCAATGGTGCTGTTGGTGATGGCGCTGTCGGCAGCCTATCTTTCATCGCACATTGCCGTAACGTGGATTTTCGTGGAAATCACCACTTTAAGTGCTTCAGCGCTGGTGTTCCACCGTCGCAATGCAGGCTCAATCGAGGCCACTTGGAAGTACATTTTCGTCTGCTCCATCAGCCTTGTGTTTGTGTTCATTGGCATTCTGCTGCTCGGTATATCGCTAGGCAATGCGCAGCAATTTGATTTGCAATACGATATGCTGGTCGCAATAGCCCCGTCGCTCGACACATTCTGGATAAAAATCGCCTTCGTGTTCATTTTTGCGGGCTACACCGCCAAATTCGGACTTGTGCCGATGTACACGGCAGGAATCGACGCTAAGGACAAGGCACCTGCGCCTGCGGCTGGACTTTTCTCGAGCGTGCTGATGAATGTTGGATTTGTGGGCGTGTTCCGCATGTGGCAGATTGTGGCGCACACAAGCGTACTGCCGTGGGCGGCCAATGTGGTTACCGCTGCCGCCTTGCTTTCGGTGGTTGTGGCGGCCGTCTATCTGATTAAAGTGAAGAATGTCAAGCGAATGTTGGCTTATTCGAGTGTCGAGCACATGGGTGTTGTGGCACTTGGTTTGGCGGCCGGTGGCGTTGGCTATTTTGCTGCAATTCTGCACCTTGTGCTTCACACTTTTGCCAAATCGGCGCTGTTCTTCCAAGTGGGGCACATTTACCGTATCTACCACACCAAAAACATCTATCACATAGGCAATTATCTCAAATACAACCGTGCTGGCGCCGTTCTGCTTCTGCTCGGTTTTGTTTGCATAACCGCCACACCACCTTCTGGCCTGTTTATCAGCGAGTTGATGGTGTTTAAATCAATTTTCGAGGCTGGTTCGTTCATTGCGTTGGCGTTTGTGCTTATCTTGCTCACTATAATTATTTGGGCACTGGGCAAGAATTTCTTCAAGATGCTGTTCACACCTGCACCCACTTGCGGTCAGATTGAAAATGTGAAGGTTAGCACACTCGAAACCGCCACACAGTTTGTTCTTCTGGCTTTGGTGTTCTGGCTCGGTCTTTGCCCGCCGCAATGCTTTGTCGATTTGATTAATGAGGCTGTTCAATTGTTAACACACTGATAATATGGACTATATAACGATAAAAAACAATCAACGGATTGCATTTGCCGAAATCCCTGTTTTAGACTACGCGGCTTTCTATAAAGTGCTGACCGACAATCTGCTGATCAAGCCTGAAGCGCATTGCGTCAACTACTACGGTGTGCCGTCGGACAAGGGCGTGCAACTCATTTGCTGCATTGCCGACGATGAGACGCACACAATCAATGTGTTATCGACAATTGTTAGCAAATCAGACACTTTGCAGTCTGTCACGGCCACTTATCCGGCGTTTCAGCTGTTCGAGCGCGAGATTCACGAGAATTTCGGTATCGGATTCAGCGGTCACCCATGGCTCAAGCCCGTGCGCTATCCGCACAATGCCGCCGACAAGAGTCAAACAATTGCCAACTATCCGTTCTATCAGGTTGACAGCGAAGAACTTCACGAAGTGGGAGTAGGACCAATTCACGCAGGAATCATTGAGCCTGGCCATTTCCGTTTCATTTGCAACGGCGAGCAAATTCTGCACCTCGAAATTCAGTTGGGCTATCAGCATCGAGGCATCGAAAGTCTTTTCTTGCAGAAAACCAAACTGTTGCAACGCGCAACGCTGGCCGAGAACATTGCCGGCGACACGGTTATCGGCCACTCCACGGCCTTTGCCAATGTGTGGGAGAGTCTTTGCGGTTTCGAGCCGTCGCGGCAGTTGCAACTCGAGCGCGCGCTAGCGCTTGAGCAGGAGCGCACAGCCATTCACACCGGCGATTTGAGCGGCATCTGCACCGATATTGCCTACCAACTCGGCAACTCGGTGTTTGGCCGTCTGCGCACGCCGCTTATAAACTATTTCCAACGTTGGGCGGGCAACCGTTTCGCCAAAGGACTTATCCGTCCGGGCAAGACCAATTTCCCGTTCACGCCCGATTTGCGCGACCAATGGCACAGCACCATCGAGGCTTACAAGCCCGATTTTATCGAGATGGCCGAGCAGACGTTCGACCTGCCGTCGGTGTTGTCGCGCCTTGAGCAGACAGGCCGCGTGGCACCCGAAACAGCCCGAGCCATTGGAATGGTGGGAATGGCCGCCCGAGCAAGCAGCGTGCCTCGCGATGTGCGTGCGTCGCATCCGTGGGGCTATTACAATGATGTCAGCTATCAACCTGTCACAGAACCCGTTGGCGATGTCTATTGCCGCGCACGCATCCGTTACGACGAGGTTTTGCGCTCGATTGATATGATGAGTCAAATAATTGATTCAATGGATTATAAGTCGTCGTCAGCCGATGCACTCGACAAGGTTGCAGCCAACTCGTTTGTGGTGTCGCTGGTTGAGGGCTGGCGTGGAGAAATTTGCCACTGCGCCATCACCGATGCACAAGGCAACCTGTTGCATTACAAAATTAAAGACCCATCGTTCCACAACTGGCTGGGCCTTGCACTTGCCGTCCGCAACAATGAGATTTCCGATTTTCCAATCTGCAACAAGAGTTTCGACCTTTCGTACAGCGGACACGATTTATAAATTGAAGGATTGAATTACCGATTGATTGAATAAATGTTCGCACAGACAACACAGATACAAATTACTAATGCCTTGTGCCTAACACCTAAATTGCTATGTTTATCAACAACTTAAAAATATTATTTCACCAGGGCAAGCAGTTCATTCCCGATGTTACCACGACCGAAGTTCCTGGAGTGTTCCGTGGCCGCCCTGTGATTACCGACGCCGCTTGCAACGAGCAGCAACTCATCGACTTATGTCCGATGGGAGCCATCAGCGGTAAACCGTTGAGCATTGATTTGGGACGCTGCACCTTCTGCGGCGAGTGCGCCTTTGCCTGTCCCGAGAAAATCCGTTTCACCAAGGATTACAAAATGGCCACCAACGACCGCGACCGCCTTATTGTCAGCGGCGACCATCCCATTGAAGTGGATGCCGACAAGGTTCGCGCTGAGATTCACAAATTGTTCGGCCGTTCGCTCAAACTGCGCGAAGTGTCTGCCGCAGGCGACAACAGTTGCGAGTGGGAATTGAACGCCACCAGCAATGTCAACTTCGATATGGGCCGCTTCGGTATCGACTTTGTAGCATCGCCACGCCACGCCGACGGCATTGTGGTTACTGGCCCAATCTCTGAAAATATGGCCGAGGCGCTCGAAATCTGCTACCACGCTACCCCCGATCCGAAAATCCTGATTCTGGCTGGCACCGACGCTATCAGCGGTGGAATCTTTGCCGATAGCCCCGCGCTTAACCGCTCGTTTTTAGACAAATACAAGGTTGATTTGTACGTTCCCGGCAACCCCGTCCACCCGCTGGCTTTCGTCAACGGTGTGTTGAGTTTGGTGAGAGGGAAAAAGTAGACTTTGGTTATTCCTCAAACAAATAATTTGGCCATCGGTAAATCAATAGGCACACTGCGCCTAATTCATTTTTTTGTTTCGCCAAAACAATTGTTATAAAAAAATTTTGCCAATAAAATCAGATTATCTATATTTGTGTTTCGAAAAAAAGATTAATTCTATGAAAAGACATTTATCTATCGCGGCATTATTGTTAGTTACAATACCCGCATTTGCACAACAGAAACAAAGCGAAGTTGTTGCTTCTGCTGGCGGTTTCGGCGAGAAAGACGGCTATTCAGTCAGTTTCACTATTGGTGAAGCCGTTACAGGCACTTTGGCCAAAGACGGCTTGGTAGTAGTTCAAGGATTTCAACAAGGCTATGCCTTGAACGTCACGGCCATTAACGAAGAGTTGGCTGTTAAAAACAACTTCGATGTTGACATCTACCCAAACCCTGTTAACACAAAATTATTTGTGGCTCTGGGTGCAGCACCCGAAGGCGAATGCATCGTTAGATGCTTCGACATGACCGGCCGTTTAGTAGGTGAAAATAACTTTGAAGGCGACACCCGTTTGACAATGGATGTTGAAAATCTGCCACAAGGTGCCTATTTCGTTAAGGTGTTTGTTGACGGATTGGCCGTTGTCAATCGCAAAATCATGAAATACTGATTGTACAAAGGAATTAGAACAAACCTAATATTTAACCTGCGAAGTGGCGCTGTGGCCGAAGGCTAAACACCCAAGCACCAAGTTTTCAAACGAAAACATCAACGCCAACTCGAATAAAAAACATAAAACGATGAAAAAATTATCTATCAAACTATTGGCAATCGTGGCTTTGGTATTCACAGCAACAGTGGCAACCATGGCTCAAGGTAGCTTTGCCTATCAAGCTGTTATTCGCAACGCCGACGGTTCATTAGTAAGCAACAAAGACGTAAAAGTAAAATTCACCTTGCATCAAGGAACGACAAATTATTACGTTGAAACTCAAGAATTAAAAACAAACGCCTACGGCAACATCTCTGCTATGGTAGGTAGTGGTAAAAAAGAATCAGGCGATTTTATGTCAGCCCCTTGGAGTTCGATGAATATAATGCTCAAAATTGAAGTTGACGCTGGCAAAGGATTCATCGATTTGGGTTCTATCCAACTTCAGCCAGTACCATACGCTTTGTATGCAAAAGAAACTGGCAAGGTGACACAAACAGCCACCGCTGGTGATGACGAAGCCATTTTTGAGGTAAAAGACAGCCAGGGCAATCCTGTATTTGCCGTTTATCCTTATGGAGTGAAAGTGTTTGTTGATGATAGTGAAACCGCCGACAAAGCACGCCGTAGCGGATTCCTCATTGTGGGCCGCGATGCTTCAAAAGCCGAAGAATCATCAAATTATTTTGCCGTTAATGCAGACGGCACACAAGTGTTTGTTGATGATGCTGAAAGTGACAAAGTACGTCGCAGCGGATTCTATATTACTGGCCGCGATGCATCTAAGGATGGCAGTGATAACAATTACTTGAAAATCGATGGTGCTGGCACGCAAGTATATGTTGACCTTGATGACAATGACAAAGCACGCCGTAGCGGATTCCTCATTGTAGGCCGCGATGCTTCAAAAGCCGAAGATGTTGACATGTTCAAAATTGATGGCAAGGGCACACAAGTCTTTATTGACGACACTGAAGATGGCGATAAGGCACGCCGCAGCGGATTCCTCATTGTGGGCCGCGATGCATCTAAAGATGGAGATGCCACAGAGTACCTATCGGTCACAAGCGAGAGCATAGATTTCAGTTCTTCATCATTCAATGTTGCCGACAAGAAAACATCTAACAAAGTACTCGCAGTTACCAATGGTAACGTACACGTGAATTCAGACATGTTGCTGACTGGCGAGATTGGTAAGGTTGAAGCTTATACCGAGGATGCAGATGAAGTAGAAGAAGATATGCCAGAAGGAGACAGTTATTATCAGTTCTCTTATGTTGTAGATGGTAGGCATTTATTTTTGGATTCTATCAACAATTCTTTAGTTTCTTATAACAATCCTACTAATATTATATATTTTGATGGGAATGGCAAACGCGTAGCATCAGAAGAAGTAGCTAAAATTTCAGTAGAATTTGGTTCTCAAATAAGCATATCTTTACTGGATAATATAACGAGTGAGACATCTATAGAGTTCTACACAAAAGTTACTGATTACTATGGCGATGTTGTTGCAATTAATAAAGTCACAGTAGCAATACCAACATTTGAACCATAACAATTAAATATAGGTTTTCAATAAAAAAGCCAACTGCAAACAGTTGGCTTTTTTATTTATAGATATGTTTAGAAATAGATTAAAGACGTGACTTTCTAAATAAAGATTTCTATGGATTACTCTACAAAAACTCAACCACCTTGTCCATTTGCATCCCGTGTGAACCCTTAATCAGGATTGTTGAGTTTGTAATATTGTTTTCTGCAATATATTTAGCGCAGTCATCGGCATCGTAGAAACATTTGTAATTATGGGCGTCCTTTAGGTTGCAGAAATTCCGTCCAACAAGGAAAACCTTATTAAATTCCAACTTGCTGATCATTCCAACCGTAACTCCGTGCTCGCGGCTTGCGGCATCACCCAGTTCAAGCATATCGCCAAGAATGACCACTTTGTTAGGCATATCAATATTCGCAAAATTGTTAAGCGCACTTTCCATGCTCGATGGATTGGCGTTATAGCAGTCGAGCAGAAGAGAATTGCCTTTGTCGGTTTTCACCAATTGCGAGCGGCTGTTTTGGGGGACATAACCCTCTATTGCTTCTTTTATGAAGCACGGACTAATTCCAAAATTATAACCCACACTAACGGCAGCCAAAGCATTCTCGAAATTGTAGGCGCCAATCAAGTGCGTGTTTATCGTGTAGCATTCATCGTTCACGTTTTTTTCGTCAGAAATTATTTCGTCCGACGGCATCCACTTAAACGATAAATATAAGGGACTGTCGAGCCGTTGTCCCTGACAGTGGGTGAATGTTTTTGTACCATAATAGATAATGTTGTGCGGAGGATTCATATCCTCAAGCGTTTCATTATCATAGTTTACAAAAGCTACGCCATCGTTGTCATGCAGATATTTGTAAAGTTCCGATTTTGCCTGTTTAACACCTTCAAACGAGCCAAATCCTTCAAGATGTGCACGGCCCACATTGGTAATGATTCCAAAGTCAGGAGCCGCGATTTTGCACAATTTGGCAATCTCGCCCTGATGGCTGGCACCCATCTCTACAATGCCAAACTCATGACTTTTATCCATTGCCAGAAGAGTAAGAGGAACGCCAATGTGGTTGTTGAGGTTTCCCTGCGTATATGCCACCTTGTATTTCTTCGACAGAACTCGGGCTGTCAACTCCTTGGTTGTGGTTTTGCCGTTTGTTCCTGTAATGGCAAGAATCGGGAGACCAAGACGTTTGCGGTGGTATGCTGCCAATTTTTGTAATGTGTCGAGTACATCGTCAACCAGAATGCAACGGTCGCTCTTTTTATAAGCCTCATTGTCGATAATAGCGTATGGGCACTTCTTCAAAGCTTGTTCGGCGTAGACGTTACCATCGTTTTTGTCGCCCTTCAAGGCAAAGAAAATCGAGTCCGCCGATGCTTGACGGCTGTCGGTGCAGATGTGTGGATACTTAAGAAAAATATCGTATAGTGCCGATGTGTTCATTTTTTCTTTGTTTAATTAAAAAGCCCCGTTTTCACAGGGCTTAGTTATTGTTGTTGTTGTTTTCAATTAGTTTCCTTTCGAGTCACCCACGCGCGTCATAGCGCAACGGAATCCAAGATCGTCCTGGCTCTGATTCTCATCAAGGAACCGGCGGGTGCCAGCGCCCAACCAATAAATACGGTCGTGCCAACCACCACCTTTGTAAACTCTAACATGGTCGCTTACAAGTGATGTCATATTCGGGTCGAGACGATCTTTACCAGTGAAGTACATTCTCTTCGAGCCTCTTTCACGCGATGCGTCCTCGTTTGAATAATCAAGACTTGATTCAAAGTCACCATCAAGATAGTTGATGTTGTCAGCAGTCTGATAGTTGCGGCGGTCGATTGCCTCCTCATCTGAGATCTCGCGATAACGCAAGCGGCCAAGACTATCCTTCTCTGCTACGTTGCCCTCCTCGTCTCTGACAAGTGTTTTGAACACATTACCACGGAACGGGCGGAACTCTTCAACATCGTCTGCCGAAAGTGTACGATATACATCGGCAACCCATTCGTTGACGTTGCCAGCCATACAATACAAGCCATAGTCATTTGGCCAATATGATTTCACAGGCGCAGTAATGTCGGCGTTATCGTTCAATGCTCCGGCAACACCCATCATATCACCTCTTGCCCTCATGGCGTTAGCTACAATGCGGCCTTTGTCTTTCGAATTTGGGTTACGGAAACCATCACCAGCCCAAGGATAGATTTTACGTTCATAAACACGCTCACCAACTGATGTTCCAACAATTGACAAAGCTGCAAATTCCCATTCTGCCTCAGTCGGGAGTCTATATTTCGGAAGCAGCAAACCGTCTTCCATTCTAACCTTGCGGTAATCTTTGTTCGGGTCAAGGTCTTCCATCTCATTGCCTACAGCACCTTCGTACTGGTGAGCAAGATATGCCTCGGTGTTGAAGTTTTGCGAACCCATCTGGTTAGGATCCTCGAGAAGGAATCCCAAATTGATAAGAACACGCTCGTTCACACGGTCGGTACGCCAAGCACAATAATCATTGGCTTGCAACCAATTGACACCAACCACCGGATAGTCTTGATATGCAGGGTGACGGAAATAGTATTCAACGTACGGCTCATTGTAGGCCAGTTTGCGTCTCCAAACCAAAGTATCCGGCAATGCTCTTTTATAAACCTCAGGATATTCGACATAAACCCTTGATATCCAATAAAGATACTCACGATAATCAAGATTGCTGACTTCGCACTCATCCATATAGAATGACGAGACTGACACACGACGCGGAATATTGTTCCAATCGTAAAGGATGTCCTGTTCTACACGTCCCATCGTGAATGTACCACCTTCAATGAACACCAAACCTGGTCCTGTTTCTTGTTCGTATTCACCGCGGAATTTTTCAAAACCGCCATTGTCCGACAGGTTGTATTCCCAACCAGTGGTTTGTGAAACTTCTTTGCCACAAGACATTAGAGCCACTGTGGCAACGGATATTACAATACTTAATTTATTCACTTTCATAAACGTTCTTTTAGTTTTTCGTTCGTTTTTTAGCAACCACAAATATAAATAAAATCATATATAACGTACATATTATCGCAAAAAAGACGGACAGTCGATTGATTTGCGTTTTCCCTTCCGCCTTGTTTCGAACAATTTTGTTATCGAAATCTCATGAGCATTACCCATTCTTGTCGTTTTTTTGTTTGTATCAATATCATAACTATATGCAAATCGGAAATCTAATGTGCTGTACCCCAACATTATGGATGCATACGGCATATCGGCATTCAAGTTCTTCCTACACGCTACGCCCATCAGCAACCAATTTGCTTGTCCTATAACGCTTAATTGCAAATTTTGTTGCTTTCCTTGCTGCTGAAATATGACCATTGGCGTAATTTCTATGACATTTTTCTGTCCTAGCGTGGTGATTTTGCAAATATAACCTGCGTCAATTGTCAGTTTTATGCTCGTTCGCACCCCAATATTGCCATTGATTTCCTGGCGCGGACGCAAAAGATGGTCGAATGCCGCACCAGCAAAAAAATTACCGGCTGTTCCGCTTACGCCTATGCCGGCATCGGGCCGTATCCCAGATGATTTGTTTGGCACAAACTCAGTTTGCTCAAATGACAAGTCGGAAGTCGAGAGATATTTCTGTACAACGCCAAGTCTTATGCCGCACCGCAGTTCAGACTGCCGGCCAGTTTTGATATGGTAGCTGCAAGTTCCGTAACCTGAGGGTTTGGCGAAAGCCGACGCATGGTCGTTGGTGAATCCGACACCGCAGCCCAAACTTTTAGCGACAGGCATATCAGCCGATGCACCATAATATTGAAAACCTGCATCGGTCTTGTGCCATTGGTTCCGGTAAAAGATATTGAGCCTCAGCTGGTTCGCAGATCCTGCCATTGACGGGTTGAGTTCGTGCAGATTGTAACACCAAAGAGTCAGCGGGCTGTCCTGCGCACCAACGTGTGAGCAGCAAACCAGTAAAATCATTATCAGTGCGCATTTATGAAGCATCTGCTTATATGAGAATTCAGGCAATAAAATTAGTTATTCAGCCGTTTGCTCACAGTTAAACGTTAAAAAAGAAGTTATATTTTTATAGCCTTCTAAACTTGCATTTTTATGGTACGATTTTGTGCAGCGTTTGTACTGATTATGACCACATTTGCCGCTTCAGCGCAGTTAGATGTGGCCGTTTCTATTCCGCGAGAAGCGATTAAAAAGCTGCTGCCGGAGCGTGACAAAAATGCGAATACACCATTAATATATACGAACACATCATCTGCGGAGCAAAAATATTTGCCGACAAGAGGCACAATGCGCCACAGCGCTGACACGCCAAACACCGATACGACCTCCTCAGCCGAACCAATCAATTCGCTTCTGGACAGCGGGCGCTGGTTCATCATAAAAGTCGACACATCAGGTGTTTACAAACTTACCTACGACGAATTGAAAAAAATAGGATTGGAAAATCCGCAAGACACCAGAATTTTCAGCTATGGCGGTGCTAATCTTCCACTATACTGCAACGAACCCATTCCCAACGACATGTGCGAAATTCCGACACTAAAAGAGATGGGCTCCGACAATGTTTTCGGCAGCGGCGACTATTTGGTTTTCTATGCGCAAGGGCCAATTGTTCTGAACTACGACAACCAAAAGGGATTGTTTGTGCATAAGCGTCACAACTACTCCAACAGCATCTATCTTATGCTGACATCAGATATGGGAGCTGGCAAAGATATGGCAGCCACAGCGGTTGGCGACTCTATTCTCGATGCAACACATGCCACAACATTCGATAGCTACGCCTACTATAGCCGTGAAAGATACAATTTGGTGGCCTCCGGTTTGCGCTGGTACGATAACAGACTGGTAACCAACAGCATTGATTCAACAAAATTCAGTTTCCCAAATATTGTCGCCGATGAGCCAGTGAAAGTTCTTGCCCAATCGGCAGGCCGCATGATGAACGGAACCGCATTTGCATTTTTCAGATACAGATACATGGGGCACGATGTAGCCACTTGCGACATTTTACGGCCCTATGACGACTATCGTTATGCCGATTTCTGTGAGAAAGTGTTCTCGTTCACACCATTGTCATCAACATTCAACTTGGCCTATGGCCTTACAAGTTCGAACATCTCGTCGGAAGGATACATCAACAAGATTTGTGTCAACGCACGCGAGCAACTCACATACACAGGAAAGCGGCAACTACATTTCCGCGATTCGCGCACTGCCGACAGCACTGCAGTTGTTTTCGAAATCGCCAACAACGGCACCACACCAATGGTGATGGACATTACCAACCCCACCGATCCGTTTCTTGTTGGCGTGAGCCACTCCGACACATCATCGAGGTTTGCCGTAGTGCCACAAGGCACAATCCGAGAGTTTGTGGCATTCGACCCCAACAATCTGCTATCGCCAATAACAAGCGGTACGGACCTTGGCGAGATTGGAAACCAGAACCTGCACGGCTCGTCGACACCCGACATGGTGATTATCACACCAACTGACTTTATGGCACAAGCCGACGAGCTGGCCGACATTCACCGCACTCACGATGGTTTTAATGTGAAAGTGGTCACCCAACAGCAGATTTTCAATGAATTTTCGAGCGGGACACCTGATGTTGCCGCCATAAGAAACTATGCAAGAATGCTTTACAAGCGCAACGGTGGATTCCGTTACTTGCTTTTGTTTGGCGACGGCACATACGACAATCGTAATATTCTTGGTACCAACGCAAATCATATCCTCACCTACCAAACCGAAGATGCCGAATCGATTAGCGAGAGCTGCGTTAGCGACGACTTCTTCGGCCTGCTCGATGACGATGAAGGCGGGCTGTCGGGCATGCTCGACATCGCCGTTGGCCGTTTGCCTGCAAACACGGTTGCCGAAGCACAGGGAATGGTGGACAAAATCCGCCGCCATCTGACCAACCGTGACCCTGGTGGCTGGGCAAACACTATTGCTATTATAGCCGATGACGAAGAAAGGGGCGATTTTGTGTACGATGCCGAAAAGTTGTGCTCTGTTATTGAAGAAAACCAGCCCGAATACAATGTCAACAAGATTTATCTTGATGCTTATGAACAATTTTCGGGTTCATCGGGAGCCACATACCCCGCAGTGAACGAGTCAGTAAAAATGCAATTCGCCAATGGAGCGGCGGTTATAATATACATTGGCCACGGCGGCCCGCGCAAACTATCGCACGAATCGATATTCATGCTGCAAGACGCTGATGCCTTAACCAATGCCGGCCGAATGCCGTTTGTGTTCACAGCAAGTTGTGAAGTGGGCCGATTTGACGACCACACGTTCAACTCGCTGGGCGAAATTCTTGTCCGCAACCCCAAAGGCGGCGCCATAGCTGCTCTGGTAACAACCCGGGTGGTTTATAACGCGGCTAACAACGAATTGGGCCGGAACATGTTCTATCAAGATGTTACAAACGGAATGCGGATTGGCGACATTGTTATGAACGCCAAGAATGAAACCGGTTCTATTGTATCGTCAAACAAACGCAAATTCATACTACTTGGCGACCCGGCAATCCGCCTGGCGCCATCACGCGGCAACAGTGTCAACATTACCGAAATCAATGGACGGCCTATCAGATACCTTCCCGACACAATAAACGCCATCGACACCGTGACAATTGAAGGCCAAGTGTACGACGCCAACGACAATCTGCTCACTACCAACGGAATACTCTACGCAACAGTTTTCGATAAAAAGACAACCATCACAACGCGCTCCAACGACAAGGCCTCGCCAAAAATCGACTTCGAAACGCAGAACAGCGTCCTCTATCAAGGCCGCGCATCGATAACCGACGGGCACTACAAATTCTCATTCATTGTTCCGAAAGACATCAATTACTCATACGGATTCGGTAAGGTGAGCCTATACGCCGTGCTCGATTCAAACGAAGCCATGGGCTACTCTGACCGGATTCTGATTGGAGGAACACCCGACGACGGCAGAGTTTTCGACTTCGACGGCCCCGAAATTGAAATTTTCATGACCGACACCAATTTCACCAATGGATTCATTGTAGGCAGCAACCCTATTGTCATGGCGAGGCTCTACGATGAATCGGGAATCAACACAACGGGCAATGGTGTCGGACACGACATTGTGGCAATGATTGATTACGATGTGCACTCTGCTATTGTGCTGAACGACTGCTACGAAGGGCTCATCGACCATTACAACGCCGGAGAAATCCGTTTCAACCTCTACAATCTCGAAGACGGCGAGCACACACTCTCCCTAATAGCGTGGGACATCTACAACAACCCGTCGGAGGTTGAAATAACCTTCGTGGTAAGCAACAGCAACTCGGCTGCCATTGGCGATGTCTACAATTTTCCAAACCCAGTGACCGACGACACCTATTTCTATGTGAACCACAACCAAACCGACAACATTGTCGACATCACCATCACCATCTACGACATGCAAGGACGAATGGTTGACCAGATCAGTGAGAAACGCGGAGTTGGCGACACATCACCATTATATTGGGCATGCCAACATGGCGATCGGAAAATCGACAGCGGAATATATCTTTTTGTCACTGAAATATCGGGTTCTATGGGCAAATGCAGAAAATCGGGCAAAATGGTTATCGAAAGGCAATAAAACCACCCGAAATAAGTTTCTATATTTGCAACGAAAAATTTATGTTATGAGACGAAGAATTATTATGTCAGCTGCAGCACTTGTCTGCACCTTAGGATTGAATGCGCAAAATGGCGCAAATTATTCCGATATGCTTGGTCAAGACAAGACGAACGCCATCAACACTGCTGTGCCTTTTCTGCGCATTGCTCCAGACTCACGCTCTGGCGCCATGGGCGATGCCGGAATTGCATTGAGTCCCGATGCCTACGCACAAATCTGGAACTCATCGAAACTGGCTTTTGTTGAGACTCCATACGGATTGTCGATCACATATGTGCCATGGTTGCGACAACTCATCAACGATATGAACTTGGCTTACGTTTCAGGTTATTATCAAATAGATAAGCTACAGACCATTGGCGGCAGTTTGCGCTATTTCTCAATGGGTAATGTGAATTTCTATGACAATAACGGCAACGGTATGGGCAGCTACTCTCCACACGAGATGGCCTTCGACTTGTCGTACAACCGCAAACTCTCTGACAATTTCTCTCTCGGCCTGGCCGGACGGTTCATCTACTCGAACCTGACAGGCGGACAAGGCGGGCAATACAATGAGCAGGTTGAAGCGGGCAAATCGTTTGCTGTTGACATCAACGGATACTACACCGACAAAATCAAACTCGGGCAATACGACTGCGACTGGGCGGCCGGTTTCAGCATCAGCAACTTGGGTGCAAAACTTGGCTACACCCCAGAAAGCAAGAACTTTATCCCGACAAATCTTGGCATTGGCGGATCTCTTACAATGAACATTGACAAATACAACAAGATTACCGGTACCATTGATTTCAACAAACTATTGGTTCCGACTCCACCTATTTATGGTGATGTCCTAGGCAGTGATTCTGTAGCACATAGAGAGATAATCAAAGGCAAAAGCGACGATGTGGGCATCATTCAAGGTGTGTTCCAATCGTTTGGCGATGCTCCCGACGGCTTCAGTGAAGAGATAAAAGAGATAACCACATCAATAGGTGCCGAATACTGGTATGCCAATCAGTTTGCAGCACGCCTGGGCTACTTCCACGAAAGTGCAAAAAAGGGCAACCGCAAATATTTCACTGCAGGTGTAGGCTTGAAAATGAAAATGCTTGGACTCGATTTCTCGTATCTGATTCCAGCCGGCAACTTCTCAAACAGTCCGCTGAAAAACACATGGCGATTCTCGCTCATACTCGATTTCGAAGAATTGGCCAGCAAATAAATTCTTAGGGGCGTTCATCGCCCCTTTTTAATTTTGACTCGTAATTATGAAAACCTACGGCTTGGTTGGCTACCCATTGGGGCACTCGTTCTCGCAAGATTATTTCACAAAGAAGTTTGCCAACGAACATATTGATGCCCAATATCTTAACTTTCAGATTGAAGACATCGCCCTTTTTCCTGAAAAAGTGCTGTCAGTTGAAGGCCTTTCTGGGTTGAACGTGACCATACCATATAAACAAAAAGTGATGGCCTTCCTTGACGAGATAGATGAGACCGCGCAAAAGGTTGGAGCAGTGAATGTTGTAAAGATTATCCGTAATGGTTCAACCATGCGGCTTCGCGGTTGCAATTCCGATGTTGTGGGTTTCGAGAACTCACTTTGCCCGCTGCTGAAACCTTGCCACACCAAAGCCTTCATTCTGGGAACTGGCGGCGCATCGAAAGCCGTGCGCTATGTGCTTGAAAAACTGGGGATTGATTATCAATTCGTCTCGCGCAACGCCGATGCCGCCAACAACATTCTCTCATACCAGCAACTCACCACCGGATTAATTGAAAACCATAAACTTATAGTCAACTGCACACCGCTGGGCATGTCGCCCAAAACCGACGCCTGCCCCGATATTCCATACTCGGCCATCGGCTCTGAACACCTTTGCTTCGACTTGATTTACAATCCCGAGACCACACTCTTCCTGCAAAAATCCAAAGAGCGTGGCGCAACCATCAAAAACGGCTTGGATATGCTGATTGGCCAGGCTGTGCGGGCTTGGGAAATTTGGAATGAAGACATTTAGTTCCAATAGCTAGGATTAGGATTTATGAATTACGAATCACGGTTTGGCAAACTTTAAACTAAACTTCTCAACTTTTCAATCGTTATGTGGCTGTTGTTTGCGTTGTTGTCGAGTGCGCTGTTGGGCTGCTACGACATTTTGAAAAAAGCATCGCTGCGGGGCAATGCCTTTATTCCCGTTTTGTTTGTGGCAACCGCCACGGGTGCGGCGCTGTTTAGCGTTGTGCTGATGTTGTCGCGGTTTGAGGTGGTCACTGAAGACAATCTTTTCTACGTGCCCGAAATCACCGCTCACGAGCATCTTCTTTATTTCATAAAGGCTATGATTGTCGGCAGCTCGTGGATTTTTGCCTATAAAGCCCTGAGTCAGTTGCCGATAACTATTGTGGCGCCCATTCGCTCAACGGGTCCTGTCTGGACAATAGCCGGCGCTTTTCTGATTTATGGCGAACGCTTCAACGGCTGGCAGTGGCTGGGGTTTGCGGTGGTCATCTTCTCGTCGTACCTATTCGCGAAAGCGGGAAAGAAGGAAGGCATCAACTTCAAGAGCAACCACGCCATCTGGGCCATTGTTACGGCCACGCTGCTTGGCTCGGTGTCATCGCTGTTCGACAAATATTTGCTTGCCCACTACGACCGTATGGCCGTACAGACTTGGTATTCAATCTATATGGGCATTTTTATGCTGATTCCGCTGGCGTTTTGGCTACCCAAGCGCACTGTGCCGCCGCTGTTCAACTGGCGCATCATCATCCCGATGATTGGCATCACCCTTTCTGTGGCCGATTTCATGTATTTCTACGCCCTGTCGCGGCCCGAAGCCTTGCTTGGTGTGGTCTCGGTCATCAGGCGCAGCAGCGTTGTGCTGGCATTCCTGCTTGGCGCGGCCATCTTCCATGAGCACAATCTGAAATCGAAAGGCATTGCCCTTGCGGGGATTATTATCGGCGTGTGCGTGCTGGTACTGGGAAGTTAGCCACAGCGCTCAAACAATGAAATAAAAAACCGGAACCCATTTGGATTCCGGCCTTTGCATTATCAGTACAGACGATGCTTGCACTGCTCCTAATTCCTTCTACTGCTTCTTCATCAGCTCTTCAACCATCTTCTCCAATCGCTCCACCTTGGCCTCCAGCTCATCGTTCTTTTTCTGCTGGTTGTCAATAATTGCCTGCTGCTCTTTTATGGCCTCGATGAGCACAGGCGCGAGGTTCTCATATTTAACGGCTTTGAAGCCCTCGTTGTCAGTTACAACCAGTTCGGGCAAGACCTGCTCAATCTCCTGGGCTATGACGCCAATCTGTTTCTCGCTACCGAAACCGTAACTGAAGTTGTTGGCATCTTTGCCACGGGCGGCAGCCATCTCCTCTTTGCTTTTCCAATAGAAGCTTACGCCGCGCAGTTTAAGCACCTTATCCAAAGCACCATCGAGTTGCTGAACATCTTTCTTTAGGCGAATGTCTGACGATGATATCAATCCATTGTGGGTTATCTTCCCATTTACTGTCATATTGCCGTTTTTGTAAACAATTAAAGCATCGCTTCTATTACTACTATAGGGGTTCGCATTACCAATTACAAATAATCTGTCTGTAGTTACCCATCTATGTGCACCTGAAAAAGTGGTGCCAGACTGATTAGTAGTACCAACTTCATAATCGGTACAAGCACTTCCTATAGTAACTTCACAAAGTGATTTTGCAGTAGTAAGAAAACCCATTGCTGTTGAATATCCCCCTAAAGTACTTGTCCGATAACCCATTGCAGTAGATACACCACCGTTGGCTTCTGTCATATACCCTATAGACATACTATAGTTTTCTTCGGCTTTAGCTTCAATTCCAAAAGCTATACTACTACTTCCGTTGGCTTCGCAATTATTCCCCATTGCTACACTATTATCTCCTGTAGCCTTTACATTATTTCCAACAGCAAAAGATGCACTACCAGTAGCTGCTGATTCTTTTCCAAAGGCCACAGAATACGAACCTGAAGTTGTTGTCTTATATCCCATTGTCATGGAATATTCGCCACTTGCGGATGTTTTAACTCCTAAAGCAATGGCACCTTTTTTTGTAGCTTCTGTTCCTGCGCCAATAGAATAAGAATAATCACCAGTAGCTTTGGGTGCCAACAACGTTGAACCATTCGTGTCAATACCGTCCCCACCGAAAGCAAAACTTTTTTTCCCAGAAGCTATCGCTCCTGAGCCGAATGCGTAGCTGCCCACACCTGTAGCCTGTGCATTGTTACCAAAAGCGTAGGCATCTGAATTTTGTGCTTTAGCCGATGTTCCAAAAGCAACAGCATTTGAATTCGAGGATGTGGCTGACGCGCCAAATGCATAACTGGCCGAGCCTGTAGCCGAAGCTGATTTACCAAATGCGTAGGCATTTGAGGCGGATGTGCCCGTGGTTGCACTCTCGCCAATGGCTACCGAGCTGGCAGATTGTGAGATTGCATTCTTGCCAAAAGCAAAAGCGTTTGAGGCTGATGAACCCGTTTGCGCACCCACACCAATAGCCATCGAGCTTTGTCCTGCGGCTGTTGTACTCTCACCAAAGGCAAACGAACTTTGTGCAGTAGCTTTGGCTTGGTTGCCTATAGCCATTGCTGTTGTGCCAGTAGCTTCCGATTTGTATCCAAAAGCTTGCGAGAAGTCGCCGCTGGCTTTATTTTGGTAGCCGGCATTGAATGAGTTGGTACCAACATCATTAGCATTGTCTACTTTCAGATTACCAGCCATAAAAGCGTTCTTCTCTTCGGCGGGGTACCAGTAAACGCGGTTCACGCCATTGAGTGTTTTGGCATCAGTGGCAAGGTCGATATTAAAAAGATTGTTGGTTGCAGAGCCTTTCGAGCCATTGCGGCCGCTAACGGCAAAGC
>CAMKOM010000027.1 GCA_946414435.1 uncultured Bacteroidota bacterium | reverse complement strand
CATTTGCTGTGTTGAAAAAATAGTCGATGAATATCATTCCAAAGCAATAATGGAAAGTAATTTTGCAAAGAGAAAAAAAGGTTAAAGCTATGAGGAAGAAAAGAATTTTACACATTGTAGCAATTGCATTAGTAATGGGTGGCGTGATTACCGCAGCATCATCGATGTTGAAAAACAACGACAACACAATTGTGGTGACAATCAAAGGTAACATTAAAAATGTGACATTTAATGGCCAACGCCAATCGTCTATTGGCTACACATTCAAAGCAAGTTCAGACAGCTACACTGCAGACGATTTTGTTTGCTACGCAACCGATTCGGTTAGTGCTGTAAACGCCGGAACCTATCCGATGCGCATCAGCAGCAACGATTTCTGCAACGTCAATCCTAATTACAAAGACGTTGTGTTTGTGGTTGAAGACGGATGCTTACAAATCAGCGATGATTCGGCTGAAGAGTAACTAACCGTCAGCGCCACAAAAGCTAACTGAATCGCGGTCCGACAAGTTCGGAACCGCGGTTTTTGTTTTTTACCCCCCCCCTCAAACTAGAACAAGAAGGTGTTAGTGTTGATTGCCCTCAATTCACCGATTATTCGTCACAATAATTATCGGGACACCAGTTTACCAATAATATTTACATTTGTGATGCGTCAATTGGCTGCCAAACGCATCTCTTTTGGTGGGCAACACGTTTGAAAAACAAACAGATAATGATTACAAAAGATTCACAAATTCAGTACAAATCTCCGGCCGAAATCAAAGCTTTTCAGGAGGCACGGCTGGCCGAGGCGTTGGCCTATCTGCAGGCTCACTCGAAATTCTATCAGCGTATGTTTACCGATAACCATATCGACATCAGCAAGATACGCACCATTGAAGACTTGCGGCAGATCCCCGTCACCACCAAAACCGACCTGCAACTTCACAACGATGAGTTTCTGTGCGTCGACAAGGCCGATGTCATCGACTACGTAACCACTTCAGGCACAATGGGCAACCCCGTGACGTTCGCCTTGACAAATAACGACCTTGACCGCCTGGCTTACAACGAGTATCTGTCGTTCACCACAGCCGGGCTCACCCGCAACGACATTATGCAGGAAATGGTCACCATCGACCGCCGTTTTATGGCTGGTCTGGCTTATTTCCTTGGTTGCCGCGAAGTGGGTATGGGAGTCTCGCGTGTGGGCAATGGAATACCCGAGTTGCAGTGGGACACCATCAACCGCATCCATCCAACATGCTGCATGTGTGTGCCTTCGTTCCTGATAAAATTAGCCGATTTTGCAGAAAAGAACGGCATCGACCATCACCATTCGAGCTTGAAGAAGTGCATCTGCATTGGTGAAGCACTATATAAACCCGATGGCGAATACACCACGCTCGGCAAGAAAATCAACGAGAAGTGGCCAGAACTGAAACTGCACACCACCTACGCTAGCACCGAGATGCAGTCGTCGTTCACCGATTGCGATCAATACAACGGCGGTCATGTACAGCCTGAGCTTATCATTGTAGAGTTCCTTGACGAGAACAACCAGCCTGTGGCCGACAACGAGCCGGGCGAGGTAACCATCACATCGCTTGGCGTTGAGGGAATGCCGCTGCTGCGATTCAAGACTGGCGACGTATGCTACCACTACAACGAGCCATGCAAATGCGGCCGCAACACAATGCGTCTAAGTTCTGTCATCGGGCGCAAGGGACAAATGATAAAATACAAAGGGACAACACTTTACCCGCCCGCATTGTTCGATATTCTGGACGGCATCCACGATGTGAAAAACTATGTGGTTGAGGTGTTCACCAACGAGCTTGGCACCGACGATATCAAGGTGCGCATCGGCTCTACACGTTCCGATGAGGCTTATGCAAAGGAAATCAAGGATATTTTCCGCTCGAAGGTGCGTGTGGCGCCGGCCATCAGTTTCGAGTCGCCAGAGTATATCAACAAACTGCTCTACCCCGAAATGAGCCGCAAACCGGTGAAATTCTATGATTTAAGATAAATTATAAGTAATAAGTTTTAAAAGTTATAAGTGTTTTGGATGGAAGATGTCTATAGTCTGACGTCCGTTGTCTGAAGTCAAAAAAAAAGATATGAAACGAATTGTATTATCATTGGCAATGGTGGCCGCATTGGTTTTATCGGCCACGGCACAAAAGAAAATGAGTCCGCTGGCGGGCCTTGGCAGTATGACATTCTATGGCATCGACTTCTCTAAAGGCCGTGTTTACGGCTCTGTTGACGAGCCCGAAAAACTCCGCAAGGCCTTCGGTGACATCAATATGCTATTTATCACGGAACCCGAGAAATACAACGTGGCCAAGTTTGTAGGCAAACCAATGAACGAAATCCGCATCGATGCCGTGACCAATATGAACGATACTATTCCGCTCGATTCAATCAAAACCATTGTCAAGGGGCACTCCCTAAGCGATTCGATTATTGCTCAGACTGTCAGAAACTTGAATATTGTTCCGTACAACCACGGAGTAGGTTTGGTGATGATTATGGAAACTCTCGACAAGCCTGGCGAGGAGGGAACTTTCGAGTTTGTGCTTTTCGATATCGACACTCGTAACATTTCTCGTCATTGGTCATTGACTGGCAAACCTGCCGGTTTCGGCTTGCGCAACTACTGGGCGCACTCTGTTTATGAAGTACTCGAAAAAGTAAAAACTTACAAGGAATAAGACCGGATTTAATCTTTTCCGACCATCAGCTTCTCAATCCCGTTCCAAAGATCGACGGCCGATTTGTTCCATGAGAATTTTTGCCGCTGAATCCGTGCATTTGCAATAAGCTTAGCGCGCAACTCAGCATCAGCGGCCATATGCTCCATGGCGGCGGCAATTTCGGCATCTGACTGCGGGTTGACAAACAATCCGGCATCCCCTACAACTTCAGGCATCGATGTACAGTTTGATGTTATTACGGGCACATCGCAGTTCATCGCTTCGACAAGCGGTACGCCAAACCCTTCGAGAAACGACACCAAGACAAGCGCCTGTGCGCTTGCCACCACATGGGCAAGCTCTTGCGGCTGCAAACGGCCAAGAAAGATAACATCATCGGCGTGACGCATGTGCTCAAGTTCATGATCAATAGTCGACATCGACCACATGCACTCGCCAACCACCACCATCTTGTGGACCGAGCCTGTCTTTTCTTTATAAATATCGAAAGCTCGCAGCATTCCTTCGACATTTTTACGCTGATTGAGCGACCCCACGAACACAAAATACGGACACCCGTCGGTAATTCTGTCGCGCACTTGTTGCTGCTCGGTGTCAGCAAGCGGCCCGAACACAGTTTTCACACCATTGTAAATGACATCTATATTGTCAGGGTTGATATTCCAAGTTTTTACAATATCGGCTTTTGAGTATTCCGACACCGTCCCTATACGGCCGGCATTGCGCGCAAACTGCGGAAAATAGCGGTTATAGTAACGATTAGTCAGAAACGGCTGACTTTTAGTGTTATGCACAAACCCAATGTCATGAATAATATTATATGTAGGCACGGGTGGATGCACGGGGGTGTATCCGTCAGTTGAGAGAAACAAGTCGGCTTTGTGACGCTTGATGATTTCGGGTATTTCGTGCTCAAACCGCATATACCAAAGCAGCGGATGACGTGACGGTAGCATTGTCCTTACTGGAAGGACGTTGTCGGCATAGATGAATGACGGATCCCACTGACGGTCGAAGATGAACACGAACTTGTGCTCAGGATGGTTGCGCACCATCCGCGACAGTATTTCATCGGCGAAACTGCCCAAACCTTCGAGTTTGTCTTTCAGTAACGACTGGGTGTTTACTGCAATTATCATCTCTCTGTATTTGCGGGTGCAAAAGTAGCGGTTAGTTTGCAATTAGGAAACAAAATGTTGGCAACGGCCAAAAGCCACACGACCTACTTCCGGAGGGCATTGGTATTAAACGCCGCCCGTAACTGGTGGTTATGACGGATTCAGTATTTCACGAAATTGAAAGGATGGCGCAGCATTTTAGAGAACCCCTGCCCCGCTTCGTACATATCTTCGTCGTCGCCTAGGAAAAACCAATTGTAAACCAAAGTATTCTTGCCACCCGAGAGTGGTTTGAGCAAAACCATGATGTCGAACAGGTATTTTGTCGAAGCCGTATTGAAGTACTTGAGCTTGAAGCTGATACTGGTGTCTACGGCTGGTTCTTTCATATAGCCGTCAAGCCACTCGATAATCTGGTCGTAGAACTTACGTGCGTTTTCGGGAATCGAAGTGCCTGAGATTGAGAATTTTCCGGTTGCCGGATCGAAAACAACTTCGGGGGTGTCTTCGGTGCCATTGATAATTAACGGTGCCATTCGAAACAATTTTTGAAAAATTAAGATGATGCGTTGCACATCGCCTACAAAAATAGTTAACAAATGAAAATTAGCAATTGACAATGTGCCGAAATAAATATATTTGAAATGGTGAATTCCCGAGATTCACTTTTATGGATATATTGCGCCGGGAAAATGAGCCCCGACATATTAAACAGATTTGGACAATGAGATTAGATAAGCACATTTTGCTGATTATGATAAGTTGCTCGCTGCTGGCTACCGGCTGTCGGCAGAAAGAAGAAGTGGACCTTATAATCAAGAACGCAAAAATATACACCGTCAACAACAGCTTCGCGGTGGTGCAGAGCGCAGCCATACGCGACGGCAAATTTGTGGCAATCGGCAGCGACGCCAACATTCTAGCCCGCTACACATCGGACAGCATTCTAAACCTGAAGGGAAAATTCGTATACCCCGGATTCATCGACTCGCACGCTCATTTTATGCTGTACGCGATGACTCTGGCGCAAATTGACCTTGACAATGCTGAAAGCATGAACGCCGTGCTCAACAAATTGTCGGATTTCAAAAAGAACAACCCCGGCAAGTGGATTGTGGCCCGGAATCTGACCTATTCGCCGCCCGACGATTGCATCATCCAAGATAACTCAGTACTCGACAAGGTTTTGGGCGACACACCCGTTTTCATTTGGACAAAAGACTACAAATATGCCCTTGTCAACAGTGCTATGCTTTCTCAGGCCGGTATGAGCGATGCCGGAAACGGTGGATACCTTGTCGGCAATCAGGCCCGGCAAGCCGCGGATTATCTTCCAACCCCAACCAACGACGAGCTGGTGCAAATGGTTCTGCGCGCTGAACGGCACTGCTTCGATGCCGGAATCACATCGACATCAGACATTGGCGCAACATACGAAAACGTGCAACTTCTCGACAGCCTCTACAAAACCGGCTGCCTGCAAATACCCATCTATGCCGCCCTTGAACCATCGGCCGAAAACATGCGGCACTACATCAGCCGTATGCCTGTCAAAACCGAGAAATTGAAACTGCTTGCTGTAAACATAGACATCGACGGACGGATGTCGCTGCACAATTCAGTTATGCTGCAACCCGATGCCAATGGTACGCCCAACGGCAAACTGCGCATCAGCCCCGACAGTTTGAAATCTCTGTGCCAAACGGCTTTATATCACGGCTTTCAGATGAGCGTGGGCTGTTATGGCGATTCGGCCGCAAGACTGGTTCTAAAAACCTACGCCAGCATTCTGCCCAATAAAAACGCCATGCGCTGGCGTGTTGAAAATCTGCACCTGATTGCGAAAAAAGACTTGAAATATTTTGGACATTTCAATATTATTCCATCGGTACAACCAACTCAGTATGAATACAATAAACCTTACATTTCCGGCAATCTCAACCGAAAACTGAAGAAAGAAGTCTTTGCCTGGAAGCAGCTTTTAGGACAAAATCAAGGGATTGTGAGTGGCAGCAACGCGCCCTATGGCCCTTTAAACCCAATGGAGATAATGTATGCTGCCATGAGTCAGGACAAGCGCAAGACGCACAACAAACAAAGTCAGAAAATGACACCAACCCAAGTCCTTAAATCACTCACTATCTGGGGCGCATACGCGCAATTCGACGAGCAGCATAAAGGGAGTATTGAAGTTGGCAAATGGGCTGACTTTGTAGTTGTCGGCAAAAATATTACAACCATGTATCAACCTGAACTACCGCAAGTTGCCGTTGAGCAAACATATCTGCACGGTGTTAGGGTAAAGTGAAACATCTGACCTGCATCATTCAATTATTCAATTATCTTTGTAGGACGTAAAAACCAAAAAAACTGGATTGAGATGATGAAAGGCATTTTTATTACGTTGGTCATTCTTGATGTTATGGCCCTAATTGTCAGTGTTGTAGGCATTGTGAATTGCTATGTGGAGACTGGCCGCACCGACCCGCTGCCATGGTGCCTGCTGTTGTCGTGGGCCATTATCGGCATTATCAAAGACGGCTTGATATATCGCGGAAGCGAGATGAGTTCGACTGGACAGAATGGTGTGAACCAAATTAACAACACACTCCGTCCGCAAGCGTAATTCCTATAACTTGCCACCATCACATTTATTTGGAAATCAATTTCAAACAACGTGTATGTCAATTGGCAATCAATAAGTTATCGATATCAGTTATTACAAAATGTTATAAAAGCATTGGACTATGTTTTCAGGAATTGTTGAAGAGTTTGCCGAAGTTGTCGGCATCGAGAAAGACCAAGAGAATCTGCATTTCACGCTGAAATGCTCGTTTGTAGATGAGTTGAAAATCGACCAGAGCGTGGCGCACAACGGCGTTTGCCTGACGGTGGTGCGTATCAAAGACGGCACCTACACCGTGACTGCGATGAAAGAGACGCTCGACTGCTCGAACCTTGGCCTACTGAAGGTTGGTGACAAGGTGAATGTTGAGCGCTCGATGCTGATGAACGGCCGACTCGACGGCCATATTGTGCAAGGCCACGTGGACAAAACAGCTCGCTGCACCAATGTTGAAGATGCCGAGGGAAGCCACGTTTTCACCTTCGAGTACGATTTCGACAAAGAGATGGCCAAACGCGGCTATCTAACTGTGGATAAAGGCTCTGTGACCGTCAATGGCGTGAGCCTGACCGTCTGCCGCCCAACACACAACTCGTTCCAAGTCTGCATAATTCCCTACACTTTCGACAACACTAACTTCCACACAATCAAGGAAGGAACCATTGTCAATCTGGAATTCGACATTATCGGAAAGTACATTGCACAGATTACAAAACTGTCCGAAGAATAACATTTAGACGCAGGAAATCGCGCCAGTGTATTTGGTGTCAGGTAATGGGTGTTGGTAATTTTGAAAGCAAACCCACCAACACCTAACACCAAATACCCAAAACCAACTTAAAACTCAACAACTTATAACTTAAAACTCAACAATGGATCTTGTCAACTTGTCGTTTACCGACAAACGTTTTGAAACTCACCCAATTACCGTAGGCAAGTTGCAAATGGGCGGCACAAATCCAATCCGCGTGCAGTCGATGGCAAACACGCCCACTCACGATGTAGAAGCGTCGGTGCGCCAGGCAATTGAGATTTTCGATGCGGGCGCGGAATTGGTGCGATTCACGGCAATCGACGAACGCGACGCCTACGCTCTGCGCGACATAAAAAACGGACTGGTGGCCAAAGGCTACACTCAGCCCATTGTGGCCGATGTGCACTTCAACGCCAAACTGGCCGATATTGCCGCACAATTTGTTGACAAAGTGCGTATTAATCCTGGCAACTATCTCGAAAAACGAGCCACTTTCACCACGCTTGAATTTACCGACGAAGAATATCAAGCCGAACTTGAGAAACTCGACGAGAGGCTCGGCCAACTAATTGATATTTGCCGACAACACTGCACCTCACTACGCATTGGCACCAACCATGGCTCGCTGTCCGACCGCATAATGTCGCGCTACGGCGATACGCCCGCTGGAATGGTAGAGGCGACGATGGAATTCCTGCGCGTCTGCAAAAAACATGATTTTCAAAATGTTGCAGTATCGCTCAAATCGAGCAACACAGTTGTGATGGTGCAAGCTTACCGATTGCTTGTGAAGCAGATGAACGCCGAAGGAATGGACTTCCCCATTCATTTAGGCGTGACAGAAGCTGGCACTGGTGCCGATGGCATTATAAAATCGGCTGTCGGCATTGGCACACTGCTAGCCGACGGCATTGGCGACACTATCCGTGTTTCGCTCACAGGCAGCCCGGCGGCTGAAATAGCACCCGCCCGAATGCTTGCCGACCTTTTTGCAAGCAGCGATAAGAATGTGAAAATCAATTATAAAGAATCGGTAGCGCTCAACCCATTCGAGGTTAGCCGGCGCGACACAAGCCTAAATCCATCGTTCGACAATAAGAAACCATTGGTAATCTGCGATTTGCCCGACCTTTCGATGGAAACGCTCAAATCGCTCGACATTAGTTTCGACCTGAACACAATGACTATCAGCGGCGGCAGCCAATCACCTGATGTTCTGTACTTTGGCGCACCAGAAATGGACTTGCCCGACTTCAAAACGAAAAACATTTCGTTGCTCATCGACTACAAAGTCTGGATAAAAGACAGCAATTTTGAGCCTCTTTATGGCCTAAACACATATTTGTCAGCCAAATACAAGTCGGACAAACGCAACTGGGTAATGGTGAGCCTCAACTCTCTGACGCCCGAAGCAATGGCCCGTTTGAAGGCCGACCCAACGGTAGTGCTCATCGCCTGCTCAATGTGCGTGAACCAGGCCGCCGAACAGCGTGCCATCTTCAACACGCTGATTGCCAACGGTATAAACCTGCCGGTAATTGTCAGCAGCATCTACAAAGAACCCGACACTGCTCGGTTCCAACTGAAAGCCGCCGCCGACAATGGCCTTTTCTTCATTGATGGACTTGCCAACGGCTTGTGGCTTAGCAACTTCGCTCCCACACAAGTAAGCATTGTGAGCGAAACGGCGTTCACCATTTTGCAATCGGCACGCGCACGCTACACAAAAACCGAATACATCGCCTGCCCGTCGTGCGGCCGCACCCTCTACAATATTGAGAAAGGCCTGGCCGAGGTGAAAAAGGTGACACAGCACCTGACAGGGCTGAAGATTGCCGTTATGGGCTGCATTGTGAACGGCCCCGGCGAAATGGCCGATGCCGATTATGGTTACGTGGGCGCCGGTCCCGGCAAGGTGAACCTCTACAAGGGCAAAACGCTTGTGAAACGCAGTGTAGATGAGGCCATTGCTCCACAAGAACTGCTGAAAATGATTGAGGAGAATAATTGAAAGTAGAAGCGGATAATCATATGACGGGCAAAAATATAAGGCATATTGCGACAGCTTTAATGATGAGTTCGTGGCTGGGTGCCGCGTCTCAAACACCCGTTGTGGGCACTCTGCGAGCCTATGTCGAAGGCGATGAAACGTCGCTTCCGGTCATCGAGCTCAACAGCGACGACCGCATTGTGGTTGAGTTCGACTGCCTGACGAGCCACATTCTCGACCTTGAATACAGCGTCACGCACTGCGACCGCAACGGCCAGCCGTCCGATTTGCAACCGTCGGAATACCTGAGCGGCTTTGCAGTGAATGCGGTTACTGATTACGCGCCGTCGTCGGGAACGACAACCGACTATGTCAATTACCGTATCTGCCTGCCTAACAGCGATGTGCAGATGCTGCTATCGGGCCGTTACAATGTGGCGGTTTTTATGGCCGGCCATCCCGACAGCATTGTGGCCCAAGCATCATTCCTTGTGTATGAGCAACTTGCAGGCATCGAAGCCGAAGTGACAAAACCCACAGGCAGCGTTAGCGAGCGCCACGCGCAAGACGTCAGGTTGAGCGTCGATTACAGCGGACTGATGGTGAATGATGTTTTCAACGAATTGAATGTTAGTGTTTTGCAGAATGGTTGTCCATACACATCGCGAACCGATTTGAAACCGAAGCAGATTGTTGGCAACCGCCTGGTTTATTCCTACGCCGGCGACCTGCTGATGGCTGGCGGCAATGAGTTCCGCCGTCTCGACCTGCGCTATCTGCGGCAAGCGCCAATCAATTATAACAGAGTTGATTACGTGGCGCCATATTTTCACATCACGCCGCCCGCCGACGAGAGCCGCGCCTTCAAACCTTACTTCTCTGAAACCGACCAGAACGGCCAGTATATAATTTATGCTCAGTCGGTTACGAATAGCGATGACCACTATCGCACGGCCGATTACGTTTACGTGCACCCCACGCTCGAAACCGAGCCCGTGCTCGACGGCGATGTGTTTGTGTGCGGCGCCTTCTGCAACTGGCAGCTCAGCAGCGACAACCAGATGCGCTACAACTTCGCCGCCAAGCGCTATGAAGGCGACCTGCGGCTCAAACAGGGCGTTTACGACTACATCTACGTCTGCCGCACCTACCACGACGGCAAAGTGGATATGGAACGCTTTGAAGGCTCACATTCGGCCACAGCCAACTATTATCTGTTTTTGGTTTTCTTCCGCCCGTCAACGGCTGATTACGAGCAACTTGTGGGCGCCGCTCGGATAGGGCTCTAAGCCTGACAATACGCTGTCAGTATTTGTAATCGTACCGCCCGGCTTCAATCTCAACCACAGGTCGGCGGCCTGTGACAATATCGTCAACAGCCTTTTTATCAATAAAATACAGCGTCCCTTTCATTGTGCAGCAAAAAAGAGTGCCGTCGGGCATAGCAATGGGCGTCGAAAAAAAGCAGCCTTCGCATTTGATGCTGCCCAAAAGCCGCCCGCGAGTGGTGAGAAGATAGATGCTCTTGTCGATTCCGGCAATGGCGAAAACCGTGTCGTTGACCATCGCCGGCGACGAAACAACCTTTTTGCCAGTCGGCTGACGCTCAATGAGTTGACCGCGGCTGTCGAAGCAATAGATGTAGCTGTCGAACGCACCGAAGACGATATTGCTGTCGGGTGTTTGCAGAATCGAACTATGAATGCGCCCGCCAACCTTGCGCTGCCAGAGCTCTCGGCCGAGCGTATCAACAGAGTAGAGTCGTTTGCCGTAGGTACCAATAACAACCTGATGATCAAATGTTTTGGCGGGTTTCGAGTGCATAATCCAACCTTTGGTTTTAAGCTGCGCCTTCAGGTTAGCGCCGGCATCGATGATGCAGAGCCGCCTGCCGTTGCCGCCGATGGCCACACTGTTGTCGCTCAAAGCCAGCGGCGAGCCGTGGATGATTTTTCCGCGCACGCGGGCGTAATAGAGCGAGTCGGTTAGGCGGTTGTAGAACGCCACACGGCCACGGCTGGTGCCAAAAGCAATCACACTGCCCAGCTCGACAGGCTCGGTGAAAATTTTGCCGCCGGGCTTAATCCGGCTCACAAAATTGCCGTCTTTGTCAAGAAAATAGAAATATCGGTCGTAGCAGCCAATGGCAATCTGGCCGTCGGCGAGCTGGCGCGGCGTAGCGTGGAACCAACCCTTGGCAGTGAACGAATTTTTCAATTGTCCCTTGCTGTCAAACAGATAGACGGTTTTGTTGTGCGACGCAATCACAAGATTCCCTTCGGCGGTGACAATCGGCGTTGAATAGAATTTGCCATCGATTTTCACAACCGTAGCATCGTCGCCGGCCATTGCGGTCAAGCCGAAAAGAGTCAAGATTGTTGTCAGTATGGTGCGCATTTGCTCGTTGTATTAAATATGAACGGGTTTAACAGGTTTAAAATGCTTTCAATTAATCAGTTATTCAATCCTTCAATCCTTCAGTTATTCAATCCTTCAATCCTTCAGTTATTCAATCATTCCCTACATCGGGTCAACATTCGCTGTTATCATAATATTCTTGTATTTAGGCAGTTGCAAGAAGAAATCGATAGCTTGCTGAAGGCCGAGTTTCGACTGCAATGTGTCGGTTTTGCTCAGTTTGATGGTTATATCCATCAGGTAGAGATTCTGGATGCGGTTGACAGCAGGCGTTGTGGGACCAAGTGGTATGATGCCTTTTATCTGGCCGATAAACCCGAACAGCTCACGGGCCCCATCTTCCACCGTCTGGCGGTCGCGGTGCTTGAGTGTGATGTAGATGAGCCGGCACACGGGCGGATAGAAAAACTGCGTGCGTTCGGTCATTTGCGTTTCGTACATTGCCTGATAGTCGTTGGTAACCACTTGGCGTACAATGCTGTTATCGGGGTTTGATGTTTGTATAATCACCTTGCCCGGCGTTTCCTGACGTCCGGCGCGGCCGCTCACCTGCGCCATCAGCTGGAAGCTGCGTTCGTAGGCGCGGAAATCGGGGAAACTGAGCATATTGTCGGCGTTCAGTATGCCCACAATGCTCACGTGGCCGAAATCAAGCCCTTTCGACACCATCTGCGTGCCAATCAGAATGTTGATGCGCTGTTCTTGAAAATCACGGATGATGTTCTCGCCGCCGTGCTTGGTGCGTGTGGTGTCGGTGTCAAGGCGGGCGATGTTGGCCTGCGGAAAAATCTGCTTCAGCTCATCTTCAATGCGTTCGGTGCCGAACCCGGCCAGCCGCATAGTGCTCTGGTGGCAATGGTCGCACGTGGTGACGGCCGCCACCGAATAACCGCAGTAGTGGCACACAAGCCGCTCGATGCCCTTGTGGTAGGTAAGGCTCACGTCGCAATGCTTGCATTTGGGCACGTAGCCGCACTCGGTGCATTCCAAAAACGGACTATAGCCGCGGCGGTTCTGGAACAGAATCACCTGCTCACTGTTCGAGAGCGCATTATCAATAGAGCTGAGCAGCGTCTGGCTGAAGCATTGTTTCATCAGTTTTTTGCGGCGTTCGAGCTTTGTGTCCACAATCTCAATCTCGGGCAGCACTGCCGCTCCGTGGCGGTGTGTCAACTCAACCAACCCGTAGCGGCCCTGCTTGGCGTTGAAATAGCTTTCGAGCGACGGCGTGGCCGAGCCCATCAGCACCTTGGCCTTGTGCTGCATTCCGAGCACCACAGCCAAATCGCGGGCGTTGTAGCGTGGCGCCGGGTCGAACTGCTTGTAGCTGTTCTCGTGCTCTTCATCGACAATCACAAGGCCCAAATCGTCCATTGGCAGGAAAATCGATGAGCGCACACCAAGCACAATCGGGTATGAGCGTTCACCATATAACTGATTCTTCCACAGCGCAGTACGCTCTGTCGATGAGTGTTTTGAGTGATAGACGCCCACTTTGTTGCCGAAGCTGCGCTTGAGCCGCTGCACAATCTGCGTTGTGAGTGCAATTTCTGGCAGCAGATAGAGCACCCGCTTGCCGGCACGCAGTGTTTCGTCAATCAGATGGATGTATACTTCGGTTTTTCCGCTGCCCGTAATGCCGTGAAGCAGAACGGTTTGCTGTGTTTCAAAACATTTGTGAATCTCGTCGAGTGCCTGCTGTTGATACTGGTTCAGCTCATTTATGCCCTGAACACCGCAGTTAGTGTCGGGCAGCAGTGTGTCTTCGGTGTCCTCAACCAAGAAGCCTTTGTCAATCAGCGATTTCAGCACTGTTGGTGTGGTCGGCACCTTCTCAAGAACAATTTTCATTTGCACTGTTTTTCCGCGGAAAGCGTCGGCACCTAGAAAATCGGCAATCCACCGCAGAGCCAGCCCTTGCTTGAAGGTAAGCAGGGCGATGGTGCGGTTGAGCAAATCGGGGTCGGCAATGCGTTCAGCAATACGCACAACCTTAGTGCGACGCGGCTTGGCCGATTCGCGCACTTCTTCGGTTATCAATGCAAAGCCCTTGTCAACCAACCGTTTGACTACGGCAATAATATTTTTCAGTTTGGTGATTTTTGCCAATTGCTCAATGGTGACCTCCTCGTCGCGCATGAGCACGGCAAATACGGCGCTCTCGTCGGCGCTGAGCTGGGCGGCGTCGGGTGCGTTCTCGACAACGGGCAGTATTTTCGATCGGCTGTCGGGGCGCAAGCCAACCGGCACCGCGGCTTTGTACACATCGCCGATGGGGCACATATAATATGTGGCGGTCCACTGCCACAGTTCAAGCTGCTTGGCAGTGACGGTTGGGCGGTCGTCGGCAATGTCGAGTATCGATTTGATTTTGAAGCCGTCGGGCGGCGTTTCGGTCAGGCTGGCGATGATGCCGGTGTAGAGTTTCTTCTCGCCGAAAGGCACAATAACGCTCTGTCCCACACGGGCGCGCTCCACCATCGAGATTGGCACCTCGTAGGTGAACGTTCCTGCCACCGGCACGGGAATTATTATCTGTGCGAATATTGCGCGGTCTGACATTGTTTTATACTGATTGTAAAGATGTTGCAAGCTTCTCTTGCAGATAGCAAGATTATAATTTGTCGTCGTTGAAACAAGAATCGCGGCAAAAAGATTTATCAACACTGGAGGCTCACGTTTCCTGAATAGTTTATACAATACAATAACAGCCGGCATCGATAACGAACCGGCTGTTTATGTCTTTGTTGTTGTGTGTCCTATCGGAAACTACCGCCGTATTTCACAACCTCGCTGTTGCGGTTGATTACAAGGAACGGAATGGTCTCTTTGTAGTTCGGATTTTCCTTCACCATCTTCTTGTATTTATTGATGATGATCACCACAAGGTCAGAATCGATGTTCTGGCTGAACCTCAGAATCTCATCCTCGAACACTTTTCCTTTTTTAGCGGTTTTTATACCATATATAATATCCTTTTTGTCGAGTAGTTTCTTTGTGAAGTAGATATTGTTGGCCATATCCTTCTTCTGGTACTCGTCATCGATATACGGTTTGATAATGTTGATATTGCAATTGTAATATTTCGACAGATAGACAACCCACTGCAGCGTTTCTTTCATCTTCTTGTCGTGGTCGAGCGGCACAACAATTTCTTTGTAATAGTCGTGGGCTGGAGCAGTTGTGGCCACAATGAACGGGATGTCGATTACCGACAACATATCGGTGATTTCCTTTATATCTAAGGTTTCTTTCTCGGTCAATTTATAGGTCTTGCCGGTAATCACCAGATTGGCGTTGGCATCCTTCATCAGTCCATCAACAACCTTGCTTTTGGTACCGATCTCCACATCAATAAATATAGTTTCCGGATTAAGGTGGTATTTCTCCACCATTTGGTTGGCGGCTTCTTTGATTTTCACCTTTTCATTTTCATACTCAGCCTGTTTGGCTGCCTTACCGAATAGTCCGGGCGCTTTAATGAAACGCACCAACATAATCTGATTGCCAACCTCGTTAGCAAGCAGTATAGCGTGCTGAAGGGCTATCTCGCAAGTCTCGGTATAGTCCCAAGGTATCACAATCACGTCTTTTCTCGTCTTAGCCATATCAATAATCTATTGAATAATTTACAAAATTAATTATTTTTTTCAACTAAACGCCTTATTGCCTCCAATTGATTGTTTTTATTCACATCGCGCATCTGTTTTGCCGAGTTGGTAAAGTACTGATGCCCCTCTATAAACTTGATTTGCATTAAGTTCCACTTATCGACATCATCTTCAATCGCACCCCTTTCACGCAACTCCCGATAGAGATTTCCCGATACCGGAATGAAATCGGCGCGGCCTAAATAGTCCAAATCGGCGTCACAAATTATCTGCTCAAGCAGAGTTTCCGGCTTAGGCGGCAATTTTGTCTTCATAATCAAACTGCAGATGAAGTCAATCTGCTCGGGGGTGTAATCATATTTCGGCAGATATTCGCGAGCAATCTCACATCCGGCCTCCTCATGGTCTTTATAGGTGCGTGTGAAACCTGTGTCATGGAAAAGCGCGGCTGTTTTAAGCATCAACATCTCTTCATCAGATATGCCTTCATGGCGACCGATAATCTCAACTTGTGTGGTCACATCAATTGTATGCTTCAGGTTGTGGTAATAAAGATTCTTCGGCAACTTTTCCTCAAGCATATTAAGTACAGTTTCTTCAATATCGTCGAAGCGGACAATGCCCAAACGAGTTTGGAAGGCTTGGTTTGGCTTGATTCCGAGTCCGTTAACCGACAAGTGAGGACGGAACCCCTCAATCAGGTACATATCAATCTCACCCTTGTATTTGACAGGCATCTTGCCCCAGTATTGGCAGACAAAATAGTCTTTTACCAACTCGTAGGTCATGCCGGTGATGTTCACCTTGTTAATCTGTCCCGAAGCCTCCATACGGCTGGCAATGTTGACAGTATCGCCCCAAATTTCAAGTTTCTTCTTATTGCCTATGTTATTGCAGAACACGGGGCCGGTGTGAATACCGATGCGCAGATTCCATCCCTGCTCGCTGTTATATTGCAGTTTCATGGTCTGCATATACTGATACATCTCGAAGGCGGCCAAAACCACCTCAATCGGGTTGGTGTGGTTCTTCTGCGGAATACCACCCGCGCACATGTAAATATCACCTATCGATTTAATTTTTTCAATATGGAACTTCTTAACCACCTCGTCGAAATGGAAGAAGAAACGGTCAAGGTCATCGATGAGTTGCTCTGCGTTTTCGTTTTTCGAGATATTCGAGAATCCGTGCACGTCAGAGAATAGCACGGTTACCATCTTGTAACGGGTAGCCTTTTCTTTGTCTTTCGATTTTTCCTTGAGTTTCTCGTACTCCTCTTTAGGCATATAGTTGGCCACAAGTTCATCGTACTTAACTTTTTGAGCTTGAAGTTCCTTAGTGCGGTCGGTAATCTCGTTTTCAAGCGAGAGTTTGGTACGCAAAATCTTCAGTCGGCTCCAGAAGTAAATGGCGCAGACAGCTGCCACGGCAATCAGTATGGCCACCACAAAATCGATAACGCCATACGAGCGGCCATCAGTGATTCCGATGGTTGTTTGGTAAAACAAATCGCCTTCACTACGGGCTTTCACCACCACTTCGGTCTTGCGCGACGGCAGGTTGAACGTTACCGACGATTTTGTCGACCAGATGGGTTCCTGTCCTGTGCCTTCAAAGCAGAATTCGCTGAGCATAAAACGTGTAACATCGTCAGGTGAAACCGAAACTGTAATTTTTTTGGTGCCTGCGTGCTTTGTGAGATTATACTCGATTTTGTTGCCGTTAGAATTCTCTTTAGGTGATAGTGTAACTTTCTCTTCTACAGCCACACTCACGTCGAACGACCCATTGTTGGACGGTTGAGCGCATACACGTTGCGACTGCGCTGCTATAATTGTTGATAGTGCGACACTCAACAAGATGATTATGCCGCTATTTCTTTTTGTTGCCAAAACTCTAATTTTATTACTAAAAAACGTTTCAAAATAAGCGTTTTATTGCTTAAACAAACCGAACCAAATATATTAAATTTTGATTTGTTAATTGAACGGATGAAAATTTATGACCAAATTCCACTTGTTTTTGACGAACGCATGGTTGCCCAAAACATGAAAAATAGTGGTCAGGTGATTGTCGAATGGTTCTGTCGGATACTTTTGCACAAAAATTGATAACAGCGCAACAAAATTTATCGCAAGTGCAGACAAGCAACAGCATCGAGAACTTGAATATCGACAAACCAATTGTCACCATCGGGTCGTTCGACGGTGTGCACCGAGGCCATCGTGAAGTGCTACGCCAGCTCACTGATTATGCACGGCAGACGGGTGGCAGCAGCGTGGTTATCACCTTTTGGCCGCATCCGGCAACGGTATTGGGTGGTTGCAAGCAACCGGGCTTGCTCTCAACACCCAACGAAAAACGCCAGCTGATGGCCGAGACAGGCATCGATTGGCTGATAACACTTCCTTTCACACGCGAGTTCTCGCAGATTGAATATGATGAGTTTGTGTCAAAATATTTGGTTGACAAACTGCACACAAACACATTGTTTGTTGGTTACGACAACAAGGTGGGACGCAACGGCCGCGGACATTTCGCCGAAGTTGAATCCTTGGCAAAACGGTTCGGGTTCAATGTTCGCCAACTTGAGATGCTGGCATCGGGCGCTGCACCCATAAGTTCAACGGCCATCAGGAACTTGCTGTCGGAAGGCAAAGTAATTGAATCCAATCAACTGCTCGGACGCCCATATTGCCTCTCAGGGAAAGTGGTGAGCGGCAACCACATCGGTACCAGCTTGGGATTTCCGACAGCCAATCTCGAACCCGACCCTTGCAAATTTGTGCCAGGCAACGGTGCATACGCCATTAAAGCCATTGTTTCTAACAGCGAGTATATTGGGATGCTGAACATTGGAAACCGCCCCACCATCGGCGACAACCGCCAAACAATTGAAGCTCACCTGTTCAACTTTAGCGGCAACCTTTACGGACAAACCATCGAAGTGTATTTTGTCGACAAAATCCGCGACGAACGGCAATTCGCAAGCATCGACGGTCTACGCGCACAACTTGAGTCGGATTGCAAGACGGTTAAGGGCTGGTTTGGAATTTAGAACATTAGGAGCAAAAGATTTGTAGAAATAGGCGATAATTAACAAAAAACACCATAGGTGCGACACCGTAATTGAATGTTGCGTACTACGGCATGTCGTTTTAGGCACATACGTTTATACCAATCCATAGCCCATAGGACATTTGTTTTACGTTCAAAAAAAAGGGCGGTAGTCATTTGTTGACCATCGCCCATTGCAATCTTTATAGTTATAATCACCAATCATCATCGTTATCGTTGGCCGGAGCTTTTGGCTTAGCTGTTTCATTAAGTTGTTTTTCAACAATTTCAGCAAAGACGCAGCTTGCAACATAAGCGCTTGAGCCAATCTTCTTGCGCAATGCATCGGGCTCATCGTAGAACGGATAACATTTTTTCGATGACCAAGGTGTGCCCGCATTGATAACATAGTCTTTAATAGTCTGAACCAAACGCAGTTTGCCGTCTTTGATGTTGATTTTTACAATCAAATTCACACTCACAATCTGGTGTGGGAAAGTGACAATGCTTTTGAGTGTAGTGTTAGCAACAAGCGTCCCCGACTCCTTCTCGTTTGTTTTGATTGACGAATTTTTATCGCCAAAAGCCTTTGTGAACCAACCGTTTATGTTGTCGTAAATTTTATCCTTGTCCATACCAGCACACTCAATGACAGCACTATAAGAGAGTTGGCTGTTTTTGTCGAGCTCAAATTTCGATTTAAGCGAGGTTGCCGCCTCAACATATTGGTGTTTGTGGTCGGGTTTACCGTCGTACTTATCAATGTCATATTTTGCGAACGAGTCGCCAGTCAAAATTTGGGCCGATGCGCCTAATGTGTTCAGCATTAAAAGCCCTAAAAACAGATGTTTTACTTTCATTTCGAGTTGTTTTAATGTGTTAAAAATATCACGCCCAAGGCGCAATGGTTAATATGCACAAATATAACTTACGAACTTCAAATTCCACAATCTATTGTGAAAATTATCTTTGTTTTTTTCACAATGAAAGGTTAAGAACAAGACAGGGGCACAAAATGCAGTGTCTCAACTCTTCAAATCTTCCACCAACCGTGCAACAGCCTTGTCGACAGTTGGCTCGGCCTCGAGTGCCTTGACGAAGGCGCTGCCCACAATGGCGCCGCTCGAGTACTGGCAGGCAGCGTCGAAAGTGGCTTTGTTGGATACGCCGAAGCCCACCAAAGTGCGGTTTTTCAGGCCCATAGCGGCTATGCGTTTGAAGTAGGCCTGTTTCTCGTCGTTGAAACTTTTTTGGGCGCCTGTTGTCGAAGCCGACGAAACCAAATAGACGAAGCCTGTGCTAATGTCATCGATACGGCGGACGCGCTCCTCGTCGGTTTCGGGGGTGACAAGCAGCACGAATTTCAGTCCGTAGCGCTCGGCAATCGGCTTGTAGTGCGACTCGTACTCCTCAAGCGGAATGTCGGGGATAATGAACCCGTCCACGCCCACCTCGGCGGCCTTGCGGCAGTAGTTCTCGAACCCGAACTGCATTGCGGTGTTCAGGTAACCCATCATAATCAGCGGAATATCAGTCACTTTGTGAATGTCTTTCAACTGCTCGAAAAGCAGCGCTTGCGTCATTCCGTTGTTGAGCGCGCACTGGCTGCTGTGCTGAATCACTGGGCCGTCGGCCATCGGGTCAGAGAATGGCACGCCAATCTCAATCATATCAACACCCGCGGCGGTCAGGCTGCGAATGACCTCTGCGGTGCTGTCCTTTGTGGGGAATCCCGCAGTGAAGTAAACCGATAAAATGTTGTTTTTCTTCTCTGAAAACAATTTTGCTATTCTGTCCATATTGTTAAATGTTTAGTGTTTAGTGTTTAGAGTTTAGAGTTTAATGTTTAGAGTTTAATGTTTAGAGTTTAGTTTTTTGACTTCGGACATCAGACTACAGACTACGGACGAATTTGAGTCAAGAATTGTTGTCAATTGTCTTATGTCATAAATCTGTGTCATCTGTGCGATTATTCAGTGTTTTCCGTGGTTAAATCAGCAATGAACATCCGCAGTTTTTCAACGTCTTTCAGCGCTGGTGCCGTCTCGAAGCGGCTGTTCAGGTCGATACCTGCCAACTGCGGGTGACTGATTGAGCGAATGTCGGCGGCATCGTCGGCAGAGATTCCTCCGCTCAACAGGAATGGTGTATCTTGCTTGTATTCAGCCAAAATGCTCCAATCGAACTTGACGCCCGCGCCACCATAGCCCGCCGTGCGCGTATCGAACAAAAACATATCGCAACAGTCTGAATATGAAGCGCATTGCGCAAAATCGGCAGCCGACGAAATGCCAAACGCCTTGATAACCTTCAGCCCTGTCTGGCGCAAGGCGGCGCACTCCGCAGGGCTCTCGTTGCCGTGAAGTTGCACGGCGTTCAAACGGAACCGCGCGGCAATGTCGGCAACGACCGCAACCGTCTCATTTACAAACACTCCCACTTTGAGCGCGGGTGCGAAACTTGCGGTCAGGTGCGACAACGGCTCAAGGCCCACAAACCTCGGCGAGCGGGCGTAGAAAATCAGCCCAATCATATCGGGGTTCAGGCGGCGAACTGAGTCGATATTCGCCGAATCGCGCATTCCGCAGATTTTTACCAACATATTGTTTATCAATAAATTAAATTGTTATCGTTGAATTAAGCAGATTTAACGAATTCTTGCTTACGAATGCTCGCAAGCGAATTGAACGGATAAATCTGCGTAAATCATTTTAAATCTGCGTTATCTGTGTTTAAAATTCTTCACCTCGCGAATGAAATTCTCAAGCGCTTGCGGCGGATTGACGGTTTTCATAAAATTCTCACCCATCAGGAAACCGCGGAAACCCTCGCGGCGTAGCGCCACAACGGTTTCGGGGCGCGAGAGTCCGCTTTCCGACACCTTCACAAACTCGTCGGGAATGCTGTGGCAGAGCCTGATAGAAGCCTCAATATCAACCTCGAAGGTTTTCAGGTTGCGGTTGTTGATTCCCACCATATCAATGTCGGCACCAATGCGGTCAGTCTCGTCGGGCGAGTGCAGTTCGAGCAGTGTCTCAAGGCCCAAGCGGTGAGCCTCGCGCGCAAGGCGGCGGCACGCGTCGGGCGGCAGAACGGCGGCAATGAGCAGCACCGCGTCGGCACCGCAGCCTTTGGCCATCAAAAGTTGGTACTCGTCAATCACGAACTCCTTGTATAACAGCGGAATAGCGATGAGCGGACGGGCGACAATCATATCCTGCGAGCCGCCGCCAAAGAACTTTGCGTCTTGCAGAATCGACACGCCGCTGGCCCCCGCCTTTGCGTAGCCTGGCACAACCACATCGGGCACCGCAGTGGCGTTAATGTCGCCCTTCGACGGTGAGCGGCGCTTGAACTCCGCAATAATGCCTGTGGGCGATTGCAAAAGGCTGTTTTTCAGCGAAGTGCACTTACGTGCGAACCCATCGGCCGACTCCCAAACGCTGGTTGCTACCGTCTGTTTCAGGCCTTCAACCTCAATGCGCTTGTTGGCTACTATCTCTTCTAAAATATTCATTATCACAATCTTTGTTTCGGTATGCGCCCTGAAGGGCGGAAATTTTTAGAAAATTTTATTTAAAAATTATTATAAAATTTTGAATTTCAATTTTTTATAAATTTTATTTCAAATTTTCGTATAATTTCCCGCGAAGCGGCATTCCTAAAAAATCAAGAATTCAGTTCGACAAATTTCTTCAGCGTAGCAAGTGCGCGGCCGCTATCAATCGACTCGCGGGCCTCGGCCATACAATCCTCAACGCTCTTCTGCTGATTGATAATGTGAATGGCGAATCCTGCGTTGGCAATCACCACATTCTTCTGTGCCTCTGTGGCTTTGTCCATCAGCACGTTGTCGAAAATGGTCTTTGCCTCCTCGGCCGTCTGACCACCGAAAATTTCGTTCATCTGCACGCGCTTGAAGTTGTAACTCTCTGGCGTATAGATTTTTTCGGTTGAATTGGTGGCCACCTTGAAATCGCCCGTGAGCGAAATCTCATCGTAGCCGTCAAGGCTGTTCACCACGCCGTAGTTAATGTCAAGTGTCTGATATACATTGGTATAGAGACGCATTTGAGTCAGGTCGGCTGTGCCGAGAAGTTGATTTTGCGGACGGCACGGATTGACGAGCGGTCCCAAAAGGTTGAATATCGTCTTGAATTGCAGACTTTTACGCACAGGTCCGACGGCCATCATTGCTGGCGTGAAGAAGGGCGCGTGCATATAGGCCATTCCGCACTCCTCAATTGAGCGCGTGAGTTGCGAGTGGTCGGAAGTGAACTTAACTCCGTGAAGTTCAATCACATTGCTGGCTCCGCTGACCGACGTCGCGCCGTAGTTGCCGTGTTTGGCCACCTTGTAGCCCGCGCCCGCAACCACAAAGCACGAGCAGGTTGAAATGTTGAACGTGTTTTTGCCGTCGCCGCCCGTTCCCACAATGTCGATAGGCTTGAACGCGCTGAAATCCAACGGGTTCTGGCTCTGCATCAGTGCCTCGCGGTAGCCCACAATCTCGTCGACGGTAATGTCGCGCATTCGGTAAACGGTGAGCAGGGCGGCAATCTGGCTGTCTTTGTATTTTTCTTGTGATATGTTGATTAACAACTCTTTAGCCTCGCCACGGGTCAGCACCTCGTGATTGAACAATTTCTCTAATATCGCTTTCATTTTCGGTTGATTTTTAATGGTTTATAAAGTTTTCGATAATTCTCCGCCCGCCTGGTGTGAGCACCGACTCGGGGTGGAACTGGATTCCGTGCACGTCGAACTCCTTGTGGCGCACGGCCATAATGTTGCCTTCCTTGCTCTTGGCGGTAATCACAAGGTCGGGCGCAAAGCCCTCACTATCAATCACCCACGAGTGATAGCGCCCAACAATGAGTTGTTTTGGCAGGCCGCTGAAAATGTAGTCGTCGGCAACAATATCGACGGGCGACTGAACGCCGTGGAAAACATTGCTCAGGTTGCGCAACTGGCAGCCGAACACCTCGCCAATGGCCTGGTGGCCAAGACAAACGCCCAAAATGGGCTTTTTGTCGGCGTAGGTTCTGATAACTTCGGTGAGCAGCCCCGCCTCCGACGGAATGCCTGGTCCTGGCGACAGCACAATCTTGTCAGCATCAGCAAGTTGGCTCATTTCAAACTGGTCGTTTCGCACAACCGTAACATCGGCACCCGCCTCCTCAATCATCTGGCAAAGGTTGTAGGTGAACGAATCGTAATTGTCTATAATTGTAACTTTCATATTCTCTGTTGTTTAATTGGTGAATCGTCTAAAAGGTGAGTCGCTTCGCTGTTGAGAAGGTGAGTCGCTTCGCTGTTTAGATAACTAACCATTCTCAACTTCTTAACTTCTAAACTTTCTCTTTTCAATCCTAATTTCTAAATCCTAAATCCTAACTATACTTATAACTTATTAACTTTCAACTTATAACTTAAAGTTTCTCCGCCATCTCAATGGCTTTTTTCAGTGCGCCCAACTTGTTGTTGACTTCCTGCAGTTCGCCTTCTTCCGACGATTGGGCCACAATGCCGCCGCCCGCTTGGAACCACAGTTCGTTGTTGCGGCTCACAAAGGTGCGGATTGTGATTGCCTGATTGAGCGAGCCGTCGAGACCGATTGTGCCAATGCAGCCGCCGTAGGCGCCGCGGTTGTGCGGCTCTATCTCGCTGATTAACTGCATTGCACGCACTTTCGGCGCGCCGCTCAGCGTTCCTGCGGGGAAAGTGTCGATAAACGTGCGGACGGGGTCGGCGGCGGGTTTCAGAGTTCCGCTAACGCGGCTCACAAGGTGGATAACGTGGCTGTAGTACTGCGTCTCCTTGTAGAAATCGACCTTCACGCCCGAGCAGTTGCGGCTCAGGTCGTTGCGGGCCAGGTCGACAAGCATCACGTGCTCGGCGTTCTCTTTGGGGTTGGCCAGCAGCGCCGACGCCAGTTCCTCGTCCTCCTTCGGATTACCCGTGCGGCGGGTGGTTCCCGCAATGGGGTCAATGTAGGCGCGGCCGTCGCTTATGCGGCAGTGAGTCTCGGGCGACGAGCCCAGAATGCGGTATCCGCCGAAATCGAAATAGAACAGATAGGGCGACGGGTTAATGCTGCGCAGGGCGCGATAGAGTTTGAAATCATCGCCTTTGAACTTCTGCACAAAGCGTCGCGAAAGCACAATCTGAAACACATCGCCGCGAAGGCAGTGCGCGATACCCTTGCGGATATTGGCCTTGTGCTCGTCGTCGGTGAGCGTGCTTGTGGTGTCGCCCACGCGGCTGAAATCGTACTCGGCAATGTGTCCGCCGCTGATTTTCGACTCAATGCGGTCGAGTTGGCTCTCCTCGCCGTCGGCCAGAAGTTCAATGAGCAGCATCTCGTGGCGGAAGTCGTTGAACACGATAACGTACTTATACAGAATGTAATACATATCGGGCGCGTCGTTGCGGTCGGCGGTGCTGTCCTTCACGGCAATGCCCTCAAAATAGCGCACGGCGTTGAATGTGGTGTAGCCGTAGAGTCCGCAGTATTGGCGGTAGTCGCCCTCAATTTTGAATTGGCTAAGGAACTCATTTATAGCCGAATCCACACGATACTGACCGCCGATTTCGTGCTCCGAGCGCTTTTGGTCGGGGAAGGTCATAATAGCCTTGCCGTGGCTCACCTGCACGCTTGCCATCGGTCCAATGGCAATGAATGAGCGGTTGTTCTCACTTCCGTGATAATCAGAACTTTCCATCAGCGCGCTCTGTGAGTACAGGTCGCGAAGTTTCATATAGGTGCTCACAGGCGTGTGAAGGTCACCCAGCATTGTACGATAGTTGATTTTGTAGTTGTACATAATTGTAAATATTTGATTTTTAGATTTTTCCTTCGAAATAAGTCGAGAATGTGTTCATATCCTTGTCGCCGCGGCCCGACACGGTGAGCACTACCACATCAGTCGGTTTGAACTTGATTTGGCTCAGTGCGGCCAGTGCGTGCGCACTCTCAATGGCGGGGATAATTCCCTCAAGGCGAGTGAGTTGCAGAGCGGCGTCCATTGCCTGTTGGTCGGTGACGGCCAGCACTTGCGAGCGTCCGCAGCGTGCCAGGTGGGCGTGCATCGGGCCAATGCCAGGATAGTCGAGACCAGCCGAAATTGAGTATGGCTCAATGATTTGGCCGTCGTCGGTCTGCATCACCAGCGATTTGCTGCCGTGCAGCACACCCACGCGCCCCAAGTGAATGGTGGCGGCGCTCTTGTCGGTGTCAACGCCAAGACCAGCGGCCTCGGCGGCAATGAGTTTCACGCTGTCGGTGTCGAGATAGTGGTAGAACGTTCCAGCCGCATTGCTTCCGCCGCCCACGCAGGCAACCAGATAATCGGGGTTCTCGCGGCCTTCCTGCTCCTTCAGTTGGCGTTTAATCTCCTCACTGATAACCGATTGAAAGCGGGCAACCATATCGGGGTATGGGTCGGGGCCCACCACCGAGCCGATAATGTAGAAGGTGTCGCGCGGATTGCAGCACCAGTCGCGAATGGCCTCGTTGGTGGCGTCTTTCAACGTGCGGTTGCCCGACATCACGGGAACAACCTTGGCGCCTAACATCTTCATTCGCTGCACGTTAAGAAACTGCCGCTTGACGTCGGTCTCGCCCATATAAACCACGCACTCCATATTCATCAGCGCGCAGACGGTGGCCGTTGCCACTCCGTGCTGACCAGCGCCCGTCTCGGCCACAATGCGCGTCTTGCCCATCCGCCGCGCCAGCAGAATCTGCCCCAGAGCGTTGTTGAGTTTGTGCGCTCCCGTGTGGCACAGGTCCTCGCGCTTCAGATAGACCTTGGCGCCCACCGCCTCCGACAGCCGTTTGGCCTGATAGAGCGGCGTGGGGCGGCCCACATAGTCGTGCAGCAGTTGGTTCAGTTCTTTCTGAAAATCGGGCTCGCCCATAATCTTCAGATAGTTGGCCTTCAAATCTTTAACGTTGCGGTAGAGAATCTCGGGCACGTAAGCGCCGCCAAACTCACCGTAGTAACCGTTTTCATCGACATTGTACTTCATATTGTTTTATTATTAAAAATTGACATAAAAAAAGCCCGTCGTGAGTACGACGGGCTGATATTCTTTGATTTTTGGACAACAGGGTGCGTTACTCACAAATTGAAATCTGTAAGCGCCACCACCAATTACCGTTTCCAAAAAATGTGTTCATTCTTGTTTTTTTAGCGCGCCAAAAGTCGATAAAAGTTTTTAATCTGCAATACTTTTTTTCGATTTTTTTCGATGACCGATGAAAAATAAAAAAAGAGACGGCGCTTGGCACCGTCTCTGCAATTAAAATCCAACCGGTTGAATCCGTTTATTCATTCACCATCACGCGTTTGGCGGTGTCACCAACCCTGACAATGTAGATGCCGGCAGTGTTGACGCGGATTTCGGCGCGATTGTCGGTAGAGACGTGGCGCGCCGCGTCTCTACAAACCAGACGTCCCATGGCATCGTAAACACGGATTTCATCGGTGGCATTCTCAACCACAATGGTGTTGCCATCGATGGTGTAGATGCTGACGGCCTCCGCAATGACATCATCAACAGCGGTGCCAGGATTGTTGTTCTCGCCACCTTGATTTTCACCGCCTTCATTATTGCCACCTTGGTTTTCGTTCCCGCCGCCTTGGTTCTCGTTTCCACCTTGGTTCTCATTGCCTTGGCCGCCTTGGTTTTCGTTTCCGCCTTGGTTCTCATCCACTTCAAACACCGGCGACAGAGTTATGTTGTCCGAAACAACTACCGTACGCGGGTTTGCGGTGCTTTCATCACTCCATTTCACAAATTTGTAACCTGCGGCTGCGTTGGCTTTCAGCTGCAACTCGGTGCCCTTGTTCAACTTAAGGTTGATAAGGCCGCCCTTGGCGTTATAGCCGTCGATTGCCGAGAGCAATGCCGGTTCGCCGTTGATGCCCAGCGAAACCGTACAGCCAGCTTCACGCCCGTCTTTCACCGTAACGCTGCAGAGCAGTTTGCTGAGTACAATGGTTTCAGTAAGCTCTTCGCTGCAGTAGAGACATGGTGTGTGCATAACGCATGAGCCTGCGGCATCGTAAGTGGCAGGAATGGTGTCGGTGTAGTAGCGTTTCGAAGCCGCATACTTATGTTTAACTTCACCAAAGGTTAAGGTGTGTTGCACATTGGGGACATTGGCGTTGCCGTTGTTATATTGGTAGGTTATTTTGCCATTGGTGGCTGTGATGTGCCACATTGCCACGTTGCCATTGGTGTATGACTCAATGCCCACACAATTAGAAACACATGTGTCGTTCATGCCTGCGGCCAAATCGGCAAAACGGAAGGTGCAAGGCAGCGACTCAACGTTGCGCATTTGGTTTGTGAACCAATAACTATTTGACGGCAAACTATACACCATTTTTGAAACATCGAAATACAAAAGCTTATTATTATTCAATGTTGCCGTGCTGCCTTTGCATTTACTTAAATCCAAATCGGTCAGTTGGTTATCGTGGCAATAGATTGTTTGCAGCTTTTCGCCGCTGTTGTACAGTTTCAAAGACGATAATTGGTTTCCATCACAAGAAACTGATATCAATTTGGCATTGCCGCTCAAATCCAATTCAGGCAGCAAATTACTGCTGCAATCAAGTTGGCACAACTCGGTATTTTGGGTTAAATCCAACTCGGCCAGTTGGTTGCCGCTGCAATCTAATATTTCCAATTGAGTATTGCTGCTCAAATCCAACTCTGCCAATTGATTATCATTGCAATAAAGTGTTTGAAGATTAGTGTTATAACTCATGTCCAACTCCGAGAGATTGCAATCTGTACAGTTGAGAGATTTCAAATGGCGCATGGCGCTCAAATCAAAACCAATTTCATCATATTTAACATGAATGCAACCAAGGTATTCGAGTTTATCCAGTCCTAAATTACTGATATCCACCTTGTTCGACAGCCCTTCGTTGTATCCGAAATCGAGATATTTAAGCTTGGTATTGTTGCTTAGGTCCAATTCGGTGAGCAATCCGTCGTCGCAGTAGCAATTGATGTACTCAAGTTGGGGGCATCTTGTAACGTCTAAAGAAGTGAGCGGCGTTTGTTCTGCGCTGAAATGCTTGAGTTTCGATGCACCACTAAGGGGTACTGATGAAAAAGAAGTATTATCGCAAACAAATGTTTCCAAACTGCTAAAATTTGGGTTTTGAATACTACTTAAATTACCATTACCACTGCAATCAAGGTATTTTAAATTTGCTGTTCTGCCGCTGAATTGCAAACTTGTCAGATTGTTGTCGCTGAAATCAACGTAAGTAAGATCATAAAGTCTCGTCAAATTGGCAGTTGTGAAATTATTGCCCGGGCAATCCAACACTTCAAGAGACAAGAAATCATTGAAATTATAGTTTCCACCCAAACTGCTTAATCCGGCGTTAGGAATATGTATTTCATGCAACGGGTATTTGATTTCCATAACCCATTGTGAATTAGCATCATATTTCACGCTCCAAATAAAATTCTTGTATTCATCTATCCACTCTTTGTTTTCGTTCCAGTCAGCTTGTGTCCAGTTGGTGACATCAAGATAAATACCGCACCAGCTATTAAGCATTTTGTTGCTCTCCCTAATAGTCTTTCCGCATCTTTCGCAGTCATATTGGCAAAGGTATGTGCCATAATCCAATCCCGAACCCGGCCATTTTTTGACTTTTGAAATCTTATACGATTTTTTGCCAGTGGCTCCCGAATCGTGACTGCGGTCGAACGCGATGTAATGCTTCGACTGACTGCCGTTGAGATTGTAATAGTAGACAATGGACGATGCGCTTACGTTCCATTTTTGGTCTCCGCTGCTGTATTCGGCTCCCTTCACGTTATAAACATTATCCATATCGATGTTAGGATCGAAATATGTTAAATCGTCAACTTTGGCCGGATTTGGCATACACGGAAGAGCCTTGTGCAGGATAACAGTGTCAATAGGCGCACTCTCGGGGAATTTGACAGTTCCGAATGTCGCCTCAACATAACGCAGATTTTGACAACGGCTCAGGTTGACTTCCTTGGCGTCGGTTTCAATGTGTTCCAATTCGCGGTTGTTCTCCAAATCGAGAAACATCGGAATGGCGTTCCCTTTTATGCGGATGTTTTTCAGATGTTCGACCGACCCTATATTAATGAGCTTCACAGCGTAATTGTTGTATATATAAAGATTTTCAAGGTTTTCATAATTGGTTACATCCACATCAATACCTTCTTCAAAACTGAACGTTGTGTAGTCGCTAAAACTGAGAGTACGCAAGTTCGGGCAGTTTTCATAAGGATAGGCGGTACCCGACACATAAAGCTCGGTAAGTTGGCTTAATTGCTGAGCGGTAAGTACCAAATGCTCCTCTCTATCGCAACGGTAGCCTTTAAGATCGGTAAATTGCTGTACCCATGACATATCGCACTTCATGCCGCGAACATCAAGGAACACACCGTCTTGCTTGGTGAAACTGATTGTTTCAGTGTGAGTTCCACAGCTTGCGCATGTGTATGTGTGCTTGTAAGAACCGTTGGTGCTGTTAGTTGCTGCCGTATAGTTGCTGAAACTTTGTTCGCTGATTTTGGAATGTCTTCTGTTTCCGAATCTGATACAACTTGTTTGATTGTTGTATTCAAAGTTTATTTCATTGGTGTTGGCATCAACATAGTAATTTTTATAGCCCCGTTTGGTTGCACCATTAACATTCGTAACATTGTTATCGTCCATTCCCAACAAGTTTTTGAAGGTGAACAAGCATGGCATCTCGTTGATGGTGACATCAATATATTTTAGTTTTTTGAACTTGTTCAATTGCTGCCAATCCAAGATGGCACCATCTATCACCATCTCCTCCAAATTGCTGCAGCCGTTCAAATCAGCAGTAAACGGATTCCCTGAATAGACAGCAACACTTTTAAGTTTTTTACATCCGTTTAAATCTAAAAGCGTGAGATAGTCGGACCCGTCAATATAGAAACTCTCCAATGCCGGATTGTTATTGGCTATTAAGGCTTCAACATTGTATGAGCCTTCTATATAGAAATTTTTCAGTTTTTTTAAGCCGCTGATATCTGCTGTTTTCAACGATTCGCACCCTATCAATTCGATTTTCTCCAAATTCTCGCAATCACTCAAGTCGGGCAGGACGGTTATGTCAAAACCCATATTAAGCGTCACTAAATTCTTGCAGCCGTGGAAATCCAATTCTGCGTAGTTATAATCACCTTCAGCGTTAACCAAAGTTAGGTTTGCGCAATCGCTCAAATTCAGCTTTTCCAATGACGAACATTCGTTGCATTCAAGCGTCACCAGATTGGTGCAGCCGCTCAAATCCAACTCTGTCAAATTGGTATATGCACAAGAAAGAGTTCGCAGTTTGGTAAACCCTCTCAAATTCAGATTTGACAGACGGCTATTACTTTCGCAATAAAGAGTCTGCAAGTTAGTACAACTACTTACATTGAGCGTTGACAATGAGTTGCTATTGCAAATCAGAGTCTCCAGATTAGTGCAACTGCTTATATTAAGTTGTGATAAAAGGTTGTTCTTGCAATCAAGCGTCTGCAAGTTGGTGCAGCCACTGATATTCAACGTTGTAAGATAGGTGTAACCGGTTTCTCTGTAGCATACTAGATTCCGCAAATTGGCACAATTGCTCACATCAAGTGTATTAAATTTGTTGTTGCTGCAATTAATGTTTGTCAACTGTGTGTTACCACTCAAATTCAGAGCAGTCAATTGATTGTTGTTGCAGACAAGGGTGCGAAGTTTTTGGCATTGGTCGGTGTCCAGAACTGTAATGTTGTTGCGCGAGCAATCAAGCTCCTCAAGGTTGGGAAACTCACTCAAGTCGAGCGTGGTTATGCCAATATTTGGACAATAGAGAGCCGTAAGCTGCGCTTTCTGCTCGGCGCTCAAGGCGTTGAGCTGCTCAGCCGATGTGCAGCGCAGGCGGTGCAAATCGGGGCAAAGCTCTTCAATCCAATCGTAGTTTGAGCCGCTGAAGTTTGTAAGGTCGAGTGTGTCGCCCAGCTCGCCTTGATAGATGTTGCCATCGGCTATGGGGTCAAGATTGGACAAATAATCGCGCAAATCGTCGTCGGGGAAGTTATCCTCGTTAATGGCGGTGCCGCCCTGCTCGCTCTCATGTCCAGAGCAACAAGTAGTGCAGCGTCCGCAGAGCTCGCAAGCCGGCGTTTCGGCAATGCAGACACTATGGCAGGTTGGGCAAACCTCGCAGTGGTAAGCGCAGTGGAACCCTTCGGTGCCATACACACATTCGTTTTCCGTAATCAGATCGCCGCAGATGTTGCAAGGCCATCCATTATTTGCTATAGCGCAGTCGTAGCAAAGCTCGGGATGGGTGTTGTCGTCGGGATATTCGGCATACAGGCAGATGCCGCACTCAGCGCAATGCAAGTTGTGGTCAGAAACACAAGCGCTGCAAGCTCCACAGTCGGGACATGCTCCATCAGGGTTTTCGGCAAAGCACACTTCGTAACAGAACGGGCATGGTTCGCAGTGAATGGCGCAGTGCCAGCCGTTGGCGTTGTAGGTACAACCATTATCTTCAAGCATCTCGTCGCAAAGGTGGCACTCAATGCCGTTGTCAGTTGGCTGACAGCTTTCGCAGTATTCGGGGCGTGAGCTTTCGTCGGGGTATTCGTCATACAGACAGTCGCCGCAGTTGGCGCAATGCAGGGCATAATCCGATACGCAATCCTCACAAGCGCCGCATTCCGAGCAGCGGTTCTGTCCATTGGCTTCTACGCAGTGGCCGCAGAACTCGCAGATCCAATCGTTGCTCGCGCAGCACTCGTGGCAGTGCTCGCCATCGTCATGACAGCGGCCAACATCCTCGTAGCATGCTTCGCACTCAGGGCAGTGAGTCTCGTTGTCAAGGGCGCAATCAATGCAGAATCCGCACACCGAGCAGAGCAAATCCTCGTCTTCAGCAAAGCAGCGGTTGCAGCCGCCCGGACAGATAAACTCGCCATGGCAGTCGGTGCAAGCGTAAGAGTGGCCGTCGTCGTACTCATCCTCGCAGCGGGTTTTTGAGAACAGACACTCGCCACATGACTCGCAGTAGCCATCATTGTTTTCGTGACATTCCGGACAAATATCGCAGTTGAAGCCGCAATCAGCCTCAATACAGCCCGGACAGAATATCGAGCCGCACATTTCACATTCGGTCATACAGTTTTCGCAGACAAACTCGCCGCAGGTGGCGCATGTTTTCGGGTCATCGCCGCAGCATCCGCCACATTCCACACAATTGGGGTTGCAGTTCATACAGATGGCTGTGCATTCAGGGCAAAGATCATCGATACAGAAAGTGCCGTCGCACATTACACAACCATATTGGCAGTCGCTGCAAAGAAGGATGTCGCAGATGTCGCAATTCAAAGCCGCACCGTCGGCAATGGCACAGCCACCACAGTCATCGCAACGAAACTGATCCATACAGTCGAGACAGTAGAGCTCGCACTCAACACACAGGCAGGCATCACAAACGTTATTACCACACCACCAGCACTCATGAACATTATTCTGAATCATACACTCGCCGCAGATATAGCACCATGCGCCATCATTGTAGTGGCAGGTAAGGCACTCCACATCGCACTCGTCGCACCAGCAGTTGTCGCAAACATATTGGTCGCAAATTTGACAATCGTGACCTTCGCCAGCTTCCATATCCGCCCCACAATTTGAACAGAAAAAAGCTGCGTTGGCGTTGAAACTAATGACCAGCAAGGCCGCCAGTGTGAATAATAACTTTTTCATTTTCAATTAATTTTTAGTTTAATATTTTATTGTTTTTTTCAATTGTTTGCAGATATGCTTGGAATAGTATCGCGTAAATTTTACCTTTTAATTATTTTGTGTGTTGTTTCGACTTGTTTATCAAGACAATAATTTGATGGTACAATAATGGCCAATATATGAAGAAAAAGCAATAGGTAATTGTACCTACTCCAAGATAATTTACTATAACATAGCAAAATAAACCCCAAAGGTTGCCGCATAATGAGTATCACTCAATTTGAAATCGGGAACGTTACTTATAAAAAAGCGGGCGGAGGAGTTGGTTAGCCCCCCGCCCGCAACAAATAAATTCAATCAAAATTCTAAATCATTCTTACTTTCCCCACTCCTCCGGTGCGTGGCGCCATTTTTTCAGAGCCTCAAGTTGGTCGGGGGCGATGTAGCCTATTTCGAGAGCGTGCTCGAGCAGAGCGTCGTAGTTGCTCAAGGTGTCGAGATTGCAGTTGGCTGCGGCAAAGGCATCAACAGCGCGTTTGAACCCGTAGGTGAAAATGGCATAAAGGCCAAGCACATCGGCGCCGGCCTCACGCAGAGCCTCAACGGCTGCAAGACTGCTGCCGCCAGTCGAAATCAGATCCTCGATAACCACAACTTTCTGCCCCTTTTGCAGATTGCCCTCAACACGATTGCACATTCCGTGAGTTTTGGCATCGCTGCGGACATACACAAACGGCAGACCGAGCGCTTCGGCAACCAGCACACCGTGAGCAATAGCGCCCGTGGCCACACCAGCAATCACCTGTGCATCAGGATATTTCTGACGGACAAGCGCAGCAAACGAGTCACGGATATAGCCGCGGACCTCGGGAAACGACAGTGTGGCGCGGTTGTCGCAATAAATTGGCGATTTCAAGCCCGACGCCCACGTGAACGGTGTTGACGGTGACAGTTTAATTGCTTTAATTTGCAGTAAATAAGAAGCAACTTTTTGTTGAATTTGATTTATCGTATCCATAATGTCAAAATTTAAAGTTTTCTTTTTCGGAAACGTACTGGTCTTCACCGACACCCCCGATTTCCATCGCAAAACTACAATAATATATAAATATAGCGGAATCGAAAATTTGAAGGAATTTCTTTTTGTATATGTCGAAAAACACAACGGCCACCATATCAGGATTTTATGTAACGATATTGCAAGCGCTTGGGCCGATTTTCAGACTCTGTTCGAAGTGCGTCGTGCGGCAGGCGGATTGGTTGTGAACGGCAGCGGTAATTATCTGTTTATCAAACGAAAAGGCAAATGGGACATTCCGAAAGGTCACATTGAGCCTGGCGAAGAGAGCCGCGAGTGCGCCGTGCGCGAAGTGACCGAAGAATGCGGCATTGGCGGCTTGGAAATCGAACGGCCCATCTGCACAACCTACCATACATATTATATTGGCAGCCAGCCGATATTGAAGTCAACCGACTGGTATTTAATGCGTTGCGGCGACAACATCGAGACCACACCGCAAACCGAAGAAGACATTACCGAAGCCGTTTGGGTTGTGCCCACCGAAATTGATAACTTGCTGAAAAACAGTTTTTCATCGATACCTGAAGTGATTGAAAAGGCATTAGGCAATAGAAAATAAAATAGATAATTGTGATGAAGAAAATCTTAATAATCAGCATTATAGCAGTATTTTCAATGACGATTGCAGCAGCGCAACCACTGCAGTTGAGCGAACGGTCGTATATTGAGGTTTACACCTGTGCGCCAGGCAACCAGCTCTACTCACAGTTCGGCCATACGGCAATCGGTGTAATTGACCCGCGGCAGAACCTGCACGAGGTGTTCAACTACGGCACTTTCAGTTTCAATACACCGCATTTTTACCTGAAATTCTGCGCCGGCAAACTGCTCTATCAACTTTCCACCGAAAGCTACCGCGAGTTTGTATATACCTACGAGCACCGCGGGCGGCAGGTGGTGGCGCAACGGCTCAATCTGACGCTCGAACAACGACAGCACCTCTACGAGTTGCTCGAAGAGAACAGCCTGCCTGAAAACTGTGATTATCAGTACGATTTTTTCTTCGACAACTGCGCCACACGGGTGCTCGACATGCTCTACCACGCTTTCGGTGAGTCGCTAACCTACACAGCCACCGACACTCTACCGCAACCTTCGATGCGTGACTGCATCCATCCCTACCTCGACGGCAGCCAGTGGACGAAGACCGGCATCGACCTTGTGCTGGGCAGCATCACCGACCACAGGGCCACAAGCCGCCAGCAGTCGTTCATCCCTGACAAACTGCACGATTATCTTGCTGACTGTCAGATAGACACTCTGCCGCTTGTTAGCAACACGCGCCTGCTGGTTGAATCGAAAATCGTGTACGACAAAACGCCTTGGTTCTTGTCGCCTATGCTGATTTTCTGTTTGTTGCTGATTGCCGTTGTTGTTATGACATTTCGTTTGTCGGCAACCGCACTTGTGATATTCGACCGCATTTATTTCTGCATCATCGGCCTGCTAGGGCTCCTGATAACACTGCTATGGTTCGCCACCGACCACGGAGCTACCGTGGGCAATCTGAACTTGCTGTGGGCTTCGCCACTGTTTCTGGTCTACGTTTTCACCATCGGAAACGCCGAAAAGCAATGGCATAAATGGCTACGCGCCATCTTGATAGCAGAAAACGGCATAATGATTTTTGGATTTCTGCTTCCGCAGAGTTTCAACCTCTGCTTCTATCCGCTAATTGCAGCATCGCTGGTTAGACTGCTCAAACGATAGGCGGTAGCGGAGAGCCTTCTCTCCTCGCCCACACCTATAATTTGCATTCAACAAAAAAGGGGGGCCTTTCGGCCTCCCCTCCCTCTAATCAACTATGAAAAAATTCTTTTTTACATCATTCCGCCCATACCGCCGCCGGCCATTGGGTTGGCTGCGGGGGTTTCGGCTTTCTCCTCAACAAGCACACACTCGGTTGTCAGGAACATTCCGGCAATCGACGCGGCGTTCTCCAGAGCAACACGGGCAACCTTTGTCGGGTCGATGACGCCACCGGCAACCATCTTCTCGTACTTGTCGGTGCGGGCGTTGTAGCCGAAGTCGGCCTTGCCTTCTTTCACCTTGTTCACAACCACTGAGCCCTCGCCGCCTGCGTTCTTCACAATCTGACGCAACGGCTCCTCAATGGCGCGCTTGATAATGTTGATACCCAGCGTTTGGTCCTCGTTCTCGCCTTTCAGTTTGTCGAGAGCGGCAATGCTACGGATATAAGCCACACCGCCACCAGGGACAATACCTTCCTCAACGGCTGCGCGGGTTGCGCTCAAAGCGTCGTCAACGCGGTCTTTCTTCTCTTTCATCTCAACCTCCGAAGCGGCTCCCACGTAGAGAACAGCCACACCGCCTGCCAGTTTGGCCAGACGCTCGTGCAGTTTCTCGCGGTCGTAGTCAGAAGTTGTCTTCTCAATTTGTGCGCGTATTTGGTCAACACGTGCGGCAATCAGCTCTTTCGAGCCCAAGCCGTTCACAATTGTTGTGTTCTCCTTGTTGATAGTGACTTTGTCGCAGCGGCCGAGCATATCCATTGTGGCGTCTTCGAGTTTCATACCCTTCTCCTCCGAAATGACGATACCGCCAGTCAGAGTGGCAATGTCCTCGAGCATCTCCTTGCGGCGGTCGCCGAATCCAGGTGCCTTTACGGCTGCAATCTTGAGCGAAGCGCGCAGGCGGTTCACAATCAACGTTGCCAAAGCCTCGCCGTCAACGTCTTCCGCAATAATCAAAAGCGGGCGGCCGCTTTGTGCTGCAGGTTCAAGAATTGGCAGAAGCTCCTTCATCGAAGAAATCTTCTTGTCGTAAATCAGAATGAACGGACTCTCGAATTCGGCCTCCATCTTATCGGTGTTGGTCACAAAATACGGTGAAATGTAGCCGCGGTCGAACTGCATACCCTCAACCACATCAACGTGAGTCTCAGCGGTTTTCGACTCCTCGACGGTGATAACGCCCTCTTTGCCTACTTTCTTCATTGCATCGGCAATCAGCTCGCCGATTTCCTTATCGTTGTTGGCCGAAATGGTTGCCACCTGCTCCAGTTTCTCCGACTTAACGTCGATGTCCTGCGACATCTTCTTCAGGTTGTCGACAACAACTGCAACGGCCTTGTCGATACCACGTTTCAAATCCATCGGGTTGGCGCCAGCTGTTACGTTCTTCAGGCCGACATTGATGATTGACTGTGCCAGAACGGTTGCGGTTGTGGTACCGTCGCCAGCCTTGTCAGCGGTTTTCGAAGCCACTTCTTTCACCATTTGTGCGCCCAGATTTGCGTAGGCGTCGCTCAGCTCAATCTCTTTGGCAACGGTCACGCCGTCTTTTGTAACCTGCGGTGCGCCGAATTTCTTGTCGATAACCACGTTGCGGCCTTTAGGACCGAGTGTAACTTTGACTGCATCAGCCAGTTGGTCAACGCCTTTCTTCAGAAGGTCGCGGGCCTCAACATTGAATTTTATCTCTTTAGCCATAGCTTTATGTTTTTAGATGTTAGAAAATGTAGATGATGTCTTTTGTGTTGATAAGCACATATTTGGTGCCATCGATTTCGACTTCGGTGCCCGAATATTTGCCGTACATCACATTGTCGCCAACCTTGACGTCGATTGGGGTTTCGTCTTTGAGCGGCGCGCCGAGCAACACAACTTTGCCCTGAGTGGGTTTGTCTTTTGCGGTGTCGGGAATGTAGATTCCGCCTGCTGTCTTTGTCTCAGCCTCTGCCGGCAACACCAGTGCTTTGCCTGGAATTACCTTACCTTTTAATACTTGTGCCATTTTTAAATGATATTTAATTAATAAATGTTTTCAAAAAATTCAGCCCGAAAGCCGATGCGGCATTTATCATAATCTGTGCCAAAGCCGATTCGTCCCGTTTTTCGTGCCAATATGCCACGCAATGGTTGGCATCGTGTCACTGACGGTGGCAATGATTAGCGTAAATAATTGAAAAACAGATTGTAGCACGTGTCATTATTTGAACTGACATTTTGGCAATTATAATTTCGCACTGACGACACAAAACCACACTGACTTTCACGGCGGATTTTTCTCTAACCACGGAAAACGCAGAAAGCACGGAACGGAGCGCAACCTGAAGGTTGCTTTGTTTCTAACCAAACGAATGCTAATTGAACCCCACCGGGGTGGCACATAAAATTTTGCGGTGTCACCCTTTCCTGGTTTGGTTTGTTGGTGGGCAACAAAACAGGGGTTTACGCCCCTGCCTATGTTATGTCGCCCCTTTGGGGCTTAAATTATTTACCAAAAATTCCTATTCCACCATCACCCGTTTGGCCGTACCGCCTACCTTCACAATGTAGATGCCTGGAGCGGTGATAAGAATTTCCGTGCGAACACAAGGCGTTGCGTTCCTGCAAACCAATGTGCCCCTTGCATTGTAAATGCTGATTTCGTCTGTGGCGTTTTCAACAACTATGGTGTTGCCGTGGGCATAGATATTCAGCGTGCTGGCAACTTCTGAAACTGCCGTGCCTTTCTCTGTTTCTGGCAGTTTGGTGCCTTCGGCAACGCGGGTGTCGGTTGCGCCGCAGCCGCGCTCACAGGTGGAGGTCTCTGTGCCATCGGCGGCGGTGGTAGCATCGTTGTTATAGGTGTATTTTTCAAACTTGTGGCCTAAAGCCGCTACTTCTTCTTGCGCAACCAAAACAGCATCACATACAGAGCAATGCTTGCCCTCGGTTTTGCCTGCGGCGGTACAGGTGGCAGCAATGGCAGCATCCACAACCTCTGTGTGGCCGCTAGCTGCTATGGTATCTGAGTTGTATGTATACTCACATACCGAGCAAGTATGTGTTGTGTAGCCAACAGCGGTGCAGGTTGGGGCGGTAATGGCACTGTTGTAGGTGTGGCCGAGAGCGGCTACTTCTTTTTCCTCGCGGAACAATTCTACTTGGCATACTGAGCAATAGACAACCGAATCGTATGTACCAACGGTGGTGCAAGTTGCTGGCACAATATTCTCAAATTCAACACTGTTTGGCGTGTGGCCAAGGGGTGCAATTTCTTTTTCCTCGCGGGACAACTCTGCTTGGCAAACTGAGCAGAAAACCACTGAGTCTTTTGAGCCGGCGGCTGTGCAAGTTGCCGGCACAATATTTTCAAATTCAACGCTGTCGGCGGTGTGGCCGGTGGCAGGAATATCAACAACAGTTTTCGTCTGTGTAGTAAACGGTTCATTTTCAAATGTTGCCGTGTAGGTGGTGGTTCCCATTTCCTCGCAAGTGGCGGCAACGGTTTCTTCACTTGTTGCTGTTACTTCTTCTGTCGCAATGTGATCCTCATTACGTTTGCATACAGCTGTTGCTGAGCAGGCATGGCCGTCTTCAGCCCATTTGTAGGTTGGCGTGCTCCAATCGTGGCCGAGAGCATCCACTTCTTGTGGTGCCACCAAAATTCTCTCGCATTTTAAACAACAAGACCCTCCTATAAATCCGGCTTCTGTGCAGGTGACTGTTGGGAAAAGAGATACAATATCATGTAATCGTAAACCGCACCATGAATCACCTTCATACTCCTCAGGCACACATACAGGAACTGATGGATTTACACGATCGAAAGCATCAGTGCCACAGGTAGGTTGGTGCGTACCATCGTAGACTATCCAAGTAAGACCGCGACAATTATAGAATGCTCTTGCACCAATACTTGTGACCGAATTACCGATGGTGATGTATTTCAGGTTTCTGCATTCATAGAACGCTTCGCCACCGATGGTTGTAACTGAATTTGGGATTATATATGATTCTTCTGCTTTAGTTGCAGGATACAATATAATAGTTGTTTTATCTTTATTGAAAAGTACGCCATCTTGAGATGCGTATTTAGTGTTTTCACTTCCTACATTTATTTCTTTCAAGCCTCTACAATCAATGAACGCATAGTCGTCGATGTTTGTAACCGAATTTGGAATGGTGACTGATCTCAGACTGCTACAACATTCGAAGGCACAATTGTCGATGCTTGTAACGCCATCGGGAATGGTATATGCTGCTTCCGCTTTAGCTGAAGGATAACATATCAAGTTGGTTTTCCCAATATTGTACAAAACACCGTTTTCGGATGTATAATTTGTGTTAGCGCTTCCCACATTTATTTCTTTCAGACCTTTGCAACCATAGAACGCACCGCTTTTGATGCTTGTAACCGAATTGGGAATATTAATTGAAGTCAGACTAGTGCAACCAGAAAACGCTTCTTCCCAGATGTCCGTAACCGAATTGCCGATAGTAACTGATGTAAGACCGCTGCAATTAGAGAACGCAGCGCTACCGATGCTTGTAACCGAATTGGGGATGGTGACTGTTGTAAGACTACTACAACCTTCAAACGCAACGGATCCGATGATTATGACAGATTTGGGAATAGTTACCGATGTCAGACTGCTGCAACCATAGAACGTACACCAGCCAATGCTTGTAACAAAATCGGGGATGGTTACCGAAGTCAGGCCGATACAACCATAGAACGCTTTGTCGCCAATGCTTTTGACCGTTTGGGGAATGTTTACCGTAGTCAGGCGGCCGCAACCATAGAACGCATAGTCCTCAATGCTTTTGACCGTTTGAGGAATGGTATATGTTGTGCCTGTTTTATGGGCAGGATAACATACAATAGTTGTCTTGTCTTTATTAAACAACACACCATCTTGGGATGCGTATTTTGTGTTGCTTCGTTCCACACTTATTTCTGTCAAACCGCTGCAACCTTCGAACACAGCGTCGCCGATGCTTTCAACCGAATTGGGAATAGTGACCGATGTTAGTTTACTACAATGAGAGAACGCAAAGCTGCCGATGCTTGTAACTGAATTTGGTATGGTAATTGTTGTTAGGCCGCTACAATAAGAAAACGTTTGCTCACTGATGTTTGTAATTGAATTGGGAAGTGAAACTGCTGTCAGACTGCTGCAATTACGGAACGCACGAAAGCCGATGCTTGTAACTGTATATTCCAAACCATCGTTGGGGTTGGTTACTTTTTCTTGAATATTGAGTGCTCCTGTAGGTTCAGTTGAACCTTTGCCAACCGAAACATAATGGTTTGTTTCATCGGTTACAGTGTATTTCAATTTACCAACAGTAAAAGTTGTAGCTGCTGCCCACGCCTGAGTGGCAAACATTACGGCTACAATAAAAGACAAAATACGTTTCATTTATTTAATTTTTAAAGGTTTATATACATTTATCAGAATTGGACAATGGTTCGTAGCGGTAAAATTAGAAAAATAATTGTTTGGCGAGCAATCGATTTTTTGGAGAAACACATAGGGTGACTAAAAACACGAAGGGGCGCCATAATTGACGCCCCTCACATGATCACTCTTAATTAGATCAGAGTATTGCCATAATCTCTATTTAATAACCACTCGTTTTGCCTGGTTGCCATAGCGGACAATGTACAAGCCTTGACGCTGCATTTGAATCTCGGTGCGGCTGCCGGCGGCAAGAGTCTTGCGAACCATGCGGCCGTTCACGTCGAACACTGCAAT
>CAMKOM010000026.1 GCA_946414435.1 uncultured Bacteroidota bacterium | reverse complement strand
TAGTCGTTCCTGTTCAGAATTGATTGTCTTACGGCCTTTCAATTGTTCTATCGTTCTATCCGACCCGATACCAACATATAAATCGCCATATGAGGCCGCCTCCCTAAAAAACGCCACATGGCCGCTATGTAGCATATCGTAGCACCCCGACACAAATACTTTCATATCATTTGTTTTTGTTGGCTCAAATGTGGCGAAAAAAAATCAGAAATTATGAGTTATTAATTATACGTTACAAGCAGACGCCTACTTATGTCAGTTTTAACAGCGCGCACTTAACTTTCTCGACTATTTCCTCCTATTCACCGATTCTTCTGCCCGATATTTCCACAATTAAATCCTTATTTTTGCACAAATGAGTTACAATGACTTTGCGAAAACTGATATTGCTACTCTTGTGTCTCTGTCCAATGCTTTTGTTGGCACAGAGGCGCACACGCCGACCCGTTCATGAAAGTTGGGACCGCGAAGTGATAAACAATTATTTCAGACAGAACAAGCCTGCAACCACCATCGATACGGCGTTTTATGAAGCATATCGATACCTCAACTATCAGCTACCCAGCGACACAGCAAACCTTAATTTCTCTGATTTTTACAAATTTGTTGAAGACAACCGCCCAGAAATTGAATTGGCATGGATGCGGGCTTTTCATGATACGGTAATGATTCGCAACGAACAATTCGAACGCGAGATGACCGACAATCGTGTCAAATGGCACTTGCTGCGTACTGTGGACACAATGGATGTTTCAACTGCCGATTCAATTTTTAGCGACATTATTGATATCATGGCCGACTCCCACGTGAACTACGACAGCCTTGTAGCCGTTACCACCCCCTACACTGACACTTTGGTGAAAGCCATACGGAAAAATCTTTCCGACATAAGAAAAATGCCAATATTCAGTCAGATACGACGGCTACGCAACGACACTGCGACTTTCTACCTAGTAAACCTAAATGGTGACTCACTGCGGTTCCGCCTTTTCGACAGCAGTCCGCGTGTTATCCGCACAACTATTAAGGATCTTGCAGGAAACGACGAACCTGTACTCATCCGCGACATCCACCGTAACTCGTTTCGCCTGCTGATCAACGATTCTCCCGAAATTGAAACCGATGACATTGAAAAAACCCGCCAGCTGCTGCTTGATATTCTCTCTGAAGCACGGAACCGCCAGTTGGTTCGCGTTGCACTTCAGCAGCCTGAAGACCCGAAGTACTGGCGGTTGGGCGGAAAAATAGCCATTGATGCCACACAGATGGCTCTGCACAATTGGATCAAGGGCGGTGAGAATACCATAACACTGTTGTCGACTGTCGAACTTTACGCCAACTACAAACGCGGACCGCACTTGTGGGAAAACAAGGGCGTGTTTAAATATGGTGCAATCCGCCAAGGCAAAAAATCGATGCGCACCAATGAAGACAAAATCAACATAACGTCGAACTATGGCTACCGTGCATTCAAGAAATTCTACTATAGCGCGCAGCTTGAATTTAAATCGCAGTTTGGACCCATATACGAGTACAACGGCAATATCAAAACTCGGCTTGCATCGCGGTTTATGGCGCCGGCCACACTCACCATCGGCGCAGGTCTCGAGTATAAACCAAACGAGCACAACAGCATAACGGTGTCGCCACTTACATCAAAAAACACATTCGTGGTGAGCGATTCAGTGAGTCACTCACGTTACAATGTTGATGATGACCGGTATATGCGCAGTGAGACTGGTCTTTATCTTAAATGGGTGTATAAGAACAAGTTCTGGAAAAATATCGAAGTGAATTCTGTGGCGGAATTTTTCTCAAACTACTTTCATAAGCCGCAAAATGTCGATGTAGACTGGAACCTTGAGATGGTTTTCCCCATCAACTACAACGTTCGTGCAACCATCACCACCGAAATGATTTATGATGATGATCAGGAAATTCCGGTTAAGGATGATGAAGGGAAGCAAATTGGCACAACCAAAGGATTGCAGTTCAAAGAGTTGCTCAAACTTGGCATTATTTTCAGATTCTGATCACTCTTTTCTTTTTCCGTAATAATACCGCCCCTTTCCAACCGACTGTTTTCCATACTCGATGGCCGTTTGCGGGCAGCGGTGCAGGCAACTCAGGCATTGCGTGCAGTTGTTGGCCCATACTGGGCGGCCGTTTTCAAGCCTGATGTTGTGGGTTGGGCAGTTTTTGACGCAGATGCCGCACCCGATGCACTTGTCGGTGGTGCGGAACGGCTTGCTGCTCATTGCAAAGCGGCAGAAAAGCGGGTAGATGATGCGCGATTTCAGAAACTGCTGCCCCTTTTGCAAATAGCAGTCGATAGGCGTGTCCGACTCGATGGCCGCCATAATTTTATCAAGCGTGCCAACGGCTTCTCTCTTTTTTTTCTGCTCAAGTTCGGCGGGGTCAGCGTCGAAGCCAGGGAAAACCACGTAGGTGTTTGGCATTTGCACCGAGTAGATGTGGCGGCACTGCCAGCCCTTGCGGCGGAAAAGTTTTTGCAACATTCGGTTGGTCAGTCCGCAGTCGTCGCCACAGGTTAGTATGCAGTAAATCAGTTGGTTGTCATAGTCGCTGACGGACATTTTTTCAATGAATCGGCGCACAATCCACGGAATGCCCCACGAGTGAACGGGAAACACAAATCCCAGTCGCTCGTCTTCCGTAAGGCTGAAATTCAGACTGTTACCGCTTACCACTGCGTCGGCCATATCGGTCAGGCGACTGTCGCGAAAGCGTGCCGAAACTGTTTGCGCAACCCACATTGAGTTGCCCGTTCCCGAAAAATGGCAAATCATTCTATGCTGAAAATGAGTGGTTTGCGCGCTTAAATCATATCAATGTTACGCTCAAGGCAGTTGTCCACAATCTGTTTGTGCAGCACGTTGTAATCGTCGTACGACACGCCCATAATGTCATAAACTTTGGTTTTGCTCGAGTAGTCGGTCGTGATTTTGATGTGCTCGCGGGTGATTTCGATTTTCTCGATGTCTTCCCAACAGAATTTGTGACGCGGAATGAACCAGTGGTTTTTGATTTTCACCGAACTTTCTGACAGGCGGATGAATTTCTTTGCAAAATTCGGCATATGCCTGAAAGAGAAGATGAAAGCCGTTGCACCGACAAGTGCGTTCACCACGCCCCCAGCCAGCGCCGCATAGTTGCCCGCACTTTGGGTCAGGCACCAGGCGCCCACGCCGCAGATGCTGATTCCCAAACACATTGTTACTACACGTGTTTTCGGCGACAACACGTGATGAATGTAATTCAAGTTTACGTAAAGAAGTTCTTTTGCCATAGTTTATAATTTTAAAGTTCTTATTTTTCAATTATTTAGTTCTCTAATCTTTTCTCTTGTTAGTTTGCCGCTTTCGCGAAGATCGGCGTCGGTCCAGTTGCCAGTGTTGCTTGCCGCTGGTAGCAGCATTGAGCACGTTTCCTCTTTCGACGAAATCGACCACGTTACCCAACTAATCTTATTGGTTTCGCACCAGTTAAGCCAAGTGTTCCACTCGTCAAGGTCGATTACACCGTTGCCGTTGGCCTCGCAGCAGGCCGATTCCGAGACAAATATCGGCAGACCTGCCGTCAGCGCACTGTCGTAGCGGTTTCGCAGGCTATCTTTGTGGGTGGCGGCGTAAAAGTGCATTGTGTACATAATGTTCTCGCGGTCGCGTATCGGGTTGTCTGCCACAAGATTAAGGTCTTGATCCCAATGCGGACTGCCCACCAGAATCACGTTTTTGCTATGGGTGCGGATGGTGTCGATAATCTGCTCGGCATAGTCGCGCACAGCGTCCCACGGTTGAAAAACAGGCTCGTTGTAGATTTCCCAAATGATGTTTGGGCAGTCGGCATATTTGGTGGCTATTGTGCCGAAAAACTGTTTCGCTTCAGCGGTATGGATTCCGTGCGCGTGCCAGTCAACAATTACGTAAATGCCTGATTTTATGGCGCCTTCAATCACCGATTCAATCAGTTTTACCGATTTGTCGGGGTTGTGAAGATAAGAGCCCCACGGTTCAACTCCCATTGCCGCCCGCACCACCGAGCAGTGCCAGTCGTTTTTGAGCCAACCGACGCTTTCGGCGTTGTAGTATTGCGGCCACCAGTTCGACCAGCCGTAACTCACGCCGCGCAGCACCACAGTGTCGCCATTGGCGTTTGTCAGAAATTTTCCATTCACGGCAAGTGGTTGGCACATAGGCGTTTGCGATTGTTTGACGCACCCCGTCAACAAAATTGAAAAAGCAATGATTGTCAATATTTTGCCAGTCAATCTCATTTCTTCGCCGATGGTTTATTGGTGTCCGAAGCGGGTTTTGCGTCGGTTTTCGGTTTCCTGAAAAAGAACAGCCAAACGCCCAGCGCGATGAACGGCAAACTCAGCAATTGCCCCATATCGAGCGTCATTGCCTCTTCAAATTCTTCCTGCACTTCCTTGCCGAACTCAATGAAGAATCGCGCCGAGAAGACGAGAATCAGGAACAGTCCGAAAATCTTGCCGTTGACAAGGTTGCCGAAATTCTTGTGGTAGTACCACAGCAGAACGCCGAAAATTATCAGGTAGCAGATGGCCTCGTAGAGTTGCGACGGATGCCGCGAAAGCATATCAACTCGTTGAAACACAATGCCCCAATCGCTTTGCGTGGGCTGCCCAACAATTTCTGAATTCATAAAGTTGCCGAAGCGGATAAACACGCCGACCAGCGGAACGGGCATTACCAGGCGGTCGGCAATCCAAAGATATTCAACCTTGTAGCAGCGGCAGAAAAAGTATAGCGCCGCCAGAATGCCGATGGCGCCACCGTGACTTGCAAGTCCCTGATAGCCAATAAACTTCCAACTGCCGTCGGCCATTTGTTTTATAGGCAGCAGCATTTCGGTAATGTGGTGCAGATAGTAGCCAGGCTCGTAGAACAGGCAGTGGCCCACGCGCGCGCCAATTATCAGGCCGATAATGATGAACCACGTGAACTTGTCGATGAACTCGCGCGGCTTGCCCTCGCGCATTACCAACTTATTGATAATGAAGTAGGCAGCCACCAATCCAGCCACATACAGAATCGAGTAGTAGCGGAAATCAATGTTGCCGATTGAAAACCAAATAGGGTCGGGATTCCAGATGATTGACAAAAGAGTCATTCGGTGTTGTTTGTGTGTTATCTATCAGAGTTTCAGTTTTTTCTTGATGCTCGAAGGCACGGCGTTCTTGTGCACAATCACGGTCAGCGTCTTGTAGCGGTAGAAATTTTCCGACATATAAACGTATCCGTTGAACGGGTTTGTGGTGTCCCACGAGTTTTTCACCTTGAAGTAGCGAGTACCGTTTTTGTCTGTCAGATAGCCAGTTATGTGCATTCCGTGGTCGTCGGTGGTCTCAAAATTGTCGAAAGCCGCCTGACGCATTTCTGCGGTGATGGCCTTTTCGGGCACCACTTCGTTGAACAGTTTCGATTTTTTCTTCTTGCCGTCCTGATTGAATCTCTTGCGGTCGGTGCCCTGCATATCTTCCTCGCTCAAGTCGGGCACAATGGCGATTCCGTCGTTCCACGAGAATCCTTTTTCCGAAACGTCGCCGCCCCAGAGCACGGTGTAGCCGTTGTCAAGAGCGCTGAACGCGATGTCGGTCAGTTCGTCGAGCGACACGTTGTAAACCTCGCCCAGTTCCCAGTTGTCCTCAACTTCCATAATGAACCGCGAGTAAAGCGGGTGGTGCGTGAGCGATGTAAACTCGATGTAATCTTCCGATTTGATTTCCAACTTGTCGCGGAATTCAATCGGGGTGTATTTTTTGCCCTCATATTCAAACGATTCGGGAATCTCGCCAAGGTAGGCGGTCAGAATGCCGTCGAAACCCGAAAGCCACGCGGTCGAGAGTTTGCCGTTCGGGTTCTCGATGATGGCCTCGATGTAAGCCTTCAGCGCAGCGTCCATTTCGTTGTTCATATGCTTGTCCGACCCGTAGTTGAGCCCGTTGTAGGCCGATTGCGGAACAATTCCGTACTCGCTGATGCGGTTGAAAACGTTGCAGCCTTCAGCGCCAGCGCCGAATTTCTTCGAGCCGTTCCAGCGCACATAGTCGATGGCGCGGTTGTGGTAGTCGCGGTTCACAATGAACATTTCGGCCAGGTCGTACTCGCCTTTTTTCTCGCGCAGCAGTTCCGACTCAATGAACGAAAGTCCCGAAAACGACCAGCAAGTGCCTGATTTATACTGATTTTTAACCGAAGTTGTCGGCAGGTCAACCTTTATTTCAAAGTTGTAAATCGAGTCGATTTTTGCCTTCTCTTGTGCCGCTGCCTCTGTTGCCCCGATTCCAGCAACCAATGTCAGAGCGGCCGTGGTGTAAAGTTGTAATGGTTTCATTTAGTGATATTTATTGGTTAAATTGATGCGTTGTCTATTTTCAAATTAGCGAATTTGCTGTTTTCTTTTTCCCAAGCCTTTTTCTGTTCGAGCGCGTCCATTGCCTTCACGCACATAATGCCGCGTTTCTTCATTTCCTTGTTGTGCCCGACGTGCGTTTCGGGAAATGGTTTCTTTCTGAAAATCAGATTGAAAGCCAATCCAATTAAGGCAATTCCGACAATGGCCAAAGTGAGCATTAATGTTGCGAACATAGTTTATGCTTTAAAAATGTTGTTAGGTGTGATGAATTCGATAAAGCGCTTCAGCAGCGACGGCTTTTTGTGACGGCGCGAGTCGGTGTAGTAGCCGTCGCCGTAGTAACTGTTTCCGTAGCCATAACCGTAGCCATAGCCGTACCCGTAACCATAGCCGTATCCGTAGCCATAACCGTATCGGCGGCCGTAGCCGTAACCGCTGTAGCCGTATTTGCCGTTGATTTTGGCGTCGTTGAGCAGAATGTTGTAGTCGGGCACATTCTTGTTTTTGTTCAGGTCGTTCACAATCTCAATCGAGCTCAGGAAACTATAGCCCTGACGCAGCACGAAGATATTGGTGTCGGCATATTTCGCCAGCAGCATAGCGTCGGCTACCAGACCAATTGGCGGCGTATCAATTATGATGTAGTCGAACCTTTTTTTCGCTTCCTCAAACAGTCTCGACAGCGCTTCCGACTCAATCAGTTGCGCGGGGTTGGGCGGAACGGGGCCAGGCAGGATTATCCAAAGGTTGTCGAACCGCGTTTTCACAATAATGTCGTCGATTGTGCTTTTTCCAATCAGGTAAGTCGATATGCCGACGCTGTTGTCCATTTTGAAAATCTTCTGAATCTGCGGTTTGCGCAGGTCAAGGCCCATTAGCAGCGTTTTCTTGTTGGTCATAGCCAAAACCGATGCCAAGTTGCTCGTGCAGAACGATTTACCCTCGCCGCTGAATGTCGATGTAACAAGAATTGTTTTCGATTCCTTGTCGGGAACCAGATACTGCACGTTGGTTTTTATGGTGCGGAACGATTCTGAAATCACCGACCGCGGATTGTCGAAAATCACAAGGTCGTTGTCCTCAGGGTTATGCCCGACGATTCCGATGATTGGCGTTTTGGTCCGTTTCTCAACGTCCTCGCGGCTGCGGATTCGGTTGTTGAAGAAGTTCACCAGCACCAGTATTCCGATAGGAATTGCCAAGCCTAACAACAAGGCAACCATATAGTTAAAACTTGTTTTCGGCTTCACGCGGACGGCCATATCGGGGCGGGCGTAGTCGAGCACTTGAGCGTCGGCGGTGTTGGCTGCGCGTTTCAGTCCTGCCTCGGCGCGTTTCTCGAGCAGATAGGTGTAAATCTTGTCGTTGACATTGAACATTCGATTGATATTCATTAACTTACGCTCGTTCGACGGCAGTTTTTCAATCTGTCGGCTGACGTCGTCAATGCGGTTGTCAATGTCTTTGATTGCTATGTTGTTGGTTTTCGACAAGTTAATCACATTTTCCGAAATCAGCAGTTTCAAGCCGTCAATCTGCGATTCAATCAGGTCGAGTTTCGGATTCGACTTCACCGACTGTGCTCTCAATCCCATTGCTTCTTCGTTCAGCGTGTTGAGCCGCATAATGAAGTTTATCAGCAGTTGGTCGCGGATGCCCACAGCCGTCGGCACAATCACGCTTTGAGTGTTCTGTTTATCTTTCAGATAATCAGTAATATAATCGTAGTATTTTTGTTCAACAAGCAGTTCGGCCTTTTGCGTGTTCAGTTCCTCGTATTGCTTGTAGAGCAACTGTCCTTCCTGCGTGATGTTGATAATCATATTTTTTGTGCGGAAGTCTTGCAAATGGCCGCCAGTAACGTCAAGCGAGTCCATAACCGTCTCAATCTGCTCGTCGATGAAGGCGATGGTGCTTGCCACCACGTCGTTTTTCTTGTTCAAGCCGTAGCGGATGTAAACTTCGGTCAGTTTGTTCAGGTAGTCGCACACTTCGTCGGGCATAAAGCCTGTTGCGGTCAGAATCAGAATGGTGCTTTTTTGGTCCGACTGCTCAATCGACACGCCGTTGCGGTATTTGTTCACCAGGGCGCTGTGGCTGTTGATGGTCACGTCGTACTCGCCAGGATTCTCGTCGTAGAAGCGTTCAGGGTTGCGAATCAGCACTTTAAACTTGAAATCTTCGTTCTCAAACGTGTCGCCGAAATGCACCACTGTGTCAATCTTGCGCGGTTCGTAGTTCGATGTGTACTCGCACCGCAGCCGATATTTTTGGTCCGATAAAATCTTGATGTTCAGCGGAATATTGTAGCCTTGCGCGTGCGATGTGTCGGCAATCAGGTTCAGTTGGTCGGGCAGATAGCGCTGAATGGTGTGGATGCGCCCGTGGCGGTGGTAACTCACGCCAAAGTCGAGTTCCGAAATCACTTCGTCGTTAATCAGATACGATTTCAGAATACCAATCTGATTTTGAATGTTCACGCCAGTGTTGAGCGTGTTCATTGTCTGAATGATGTCTTTGGCGTCAACGCGGTTCGATTTTTTGTCTTCTTCGTTCACCAAAATCGTCGAACTGACTCTGAAAACAGGTGTGGTATAGCGGTTTACCAAATATGCGACGCAAAGGCTCAAAAAGCACGAAATGACAAACCACTGCCAGTTGGCCAGTCCAATCATTAAGTACCGCTTGATGTCGGCGCCGTTGTCTTCTTGTTGATTTATAGAGTTTTGCTTGTTATCCATAGCCGATTATTTTTTCAGATAACTGATGTATAGAATGAGTGTGGCGGTAACCGACAGCGACGACAGAATTACGCTCAACAGCGGTGAGTTGGCCGCAACGGTCTTCGAGCGTGTCGGTTTCACATAAATGACGTCGTTCGGCTTGAGCCAGAAGTATGGGTTGGACACAAAGTCCGAATGCAGCAGGTTAAGTGTCTCTGCTTTAGTATTTTCCGCTTCTTTCCGCAAAATAATTACGCGCTGACGGTCGGCGTTCGGTGTGCAGTCGCCAGCCATACCCAGAGCGTCGAACAGGTTCACTTCGCGCTGCGTAAAGGTGTAGGTTCCAGGCCGCGCCACTTCGCCCAGCACGGTAATGTCGTAGTTCAGCAGTCTGACTGCCACCACCACATTCGCGATATATTCGTCTATCTTGCTTTGAATCAGGTCTCTTGCTTCGTTCAGCGTTAGTCCAGCCAACTTCACGTCGCCAATCATTGGGAACTTGATATTTCCTTCAGGATCAATCATATAGCCTTGCAATGCAAGAAATTCGCGGGTCGAGCCCATACGGTCGTCGCGGTAGTAGATGCCCAAATCGCTGATGTTTGCGCCTATCAGATTGATATACAGATTGTCGCCCGTCCGCAGAACAATTTCCTGATTTTTCGATGTGGCAATGGTGTCCGAAGCGTTTTCGTACTTGTCCTGAATGTAAACGAGATTTTTATATTTTACGCAACAACTTGACAATATGGTGGTTATCAAGGCAAAAGTTGCAAAAAGTAATATTCGTCGCACGTCTTTAAATTCTATAGTTAACTTACAAAGATACAATTTCTTTTGTTCGGTAAAGTGCGCGAAGGTGGCTTATTTGCAAGTTTTCAAACTTTTTTGTCGATGAACTGTAAATCGTTGGTGAACAGAATTTTGTTTATCGCTTCATTCAGTGCGCTTGCCACTTTGTGAATGTAGCGGTGGTTTCGGTAGCCCGACACCCATTGCAGCCCTTTGGCGGTGCTGAACAGAAAAATCTCGTCGGCTTCGTTCAGGTCTTCCTGCATTATAAGTGCTTCATTGTCAATGTGGTATCCTGTCATTTCAGCGGCTTTGGCGAGCAGGTCGCGCATAACGTCAAGGCGCGCGCCGATTTCGAGTGGCGGTGTCAGAATTTTGCCGTTTTGCACTGCGGCCACCATTGTGTCGGTGGCGCTCACAATGAACCCCATATCGGTCAAGAGCAGCATATCGTCGAGTTTGCGGCGGACGGCTGCGGCCTTGGCCATACCGTTTACAAGTTGGCAGAATTGGTTGAGTTGGTACGGGCTGTGCACGGTGACGTAGGCTTCGTCGAAAACGTCGATGAACAGCCCTTTGCGGTTCAGTTCGTAGGGCCCGTCGCCAGCCATTTGGCTGCTGATGACAACGTCGATTTGGTTTGTGGCGGCATTCCGCATAAGCGTAACTCGCACATTTGCAGCCTGAAACAGTTTGTTCCGAGTGAGCAGACCAGCAATCTGCATCGATAGGAAATGCTCGTCAAGGTAGGTGGGCAGGTCAAAGTTCAGCAGCCGCGCGTTTTGAGCCAGAATTTTGAAGTGCGGCTCTGTCAGCAAGGGTTTGGCGGCGTTTGCACGGATGTCTTCGTTCAGAAGGCCGCCTTGCGTTTGCAACTGCCACGGCATTACCGCGAAACGGGCGTCTTCTTCCTTGATAAACTCTTGATTCAGTGAAATATACATTTCCGTTCGGTTTTGCGGTTTATTCGTCACCCATTGCTTTCAGACAATTGTCGATGGCGGTGAGCAAATTGCTGTTTTTGTCCATTTTAAATCCGCGCACGCCAGCATTTTCGGCGGTCAGCACGTCGTTGTCGCGGTCGCCCAGCATAAACGATTTGGCAGGGTCGATGTCGAACCGCGCCAATGCCTTTTCAATCATTAGCGGCTGCGGCTTGCGGCAAAGGCAGTTGCCTGCTTCGGGGTGGTGCGGACAGTAGTATATCTCGGTGATTTTCACACCGTTGGCCGCCATTGTGTCGATGAATTTCTGATGAACGGCGTCGGTGTCATCGGTGGTGAACTGCCCGCGGGCGATTCCACCTTGATTCGATATTATAATTATCAGATAACCAAGCCGATGCACTTTCTTCAACCCTTCAATCACGCCAGGGCAAAGCACAAAATCGTCGGGGCGGAAAACGTAGTAATGCCCTGTGTCGTCGTTGATTACGCCGTCGCGGTCGAAAAATGCGGCTTTGTTTTTCCCTGCCATTACTGAAAAATTTTCTCAATGAACCGTCCAATCATATCGGGCCTGAAAATCAGCGGATAAACGAATCCGAACACGGCGCCGTAGAAGTGCGCGTCGTGCGCCACGTTGTCCATTCCGCGCTTGCCCATAAAATAGGAATAGGCCAGGTAGAGTATGCCGAAAAGCACGCCAGGAATGGGTATCACGCCGAAAAACAGAATCTTGCCCAGCGGGTCGAACAGAATGCAGGCGAACGTCACGGCCGCCACACCACCCGATGCGCCGATGGCACTATAGTTGTAGTTATCTTTCTGTTTGATAAGCGAATATATGCACGCAGCAACTATTCCGCCAAAATAAAGCCCCAGAAACAGCAACGTGCCGTTTTGCGCGAAAAGCATTTGAAAATAGTAGATTGCAACGTCGGCAAACGAATAGAAAACCAGCATATTGACAATCAGGTGCGTCCAGTCGGCGTGCAGAAATGCGTGAGTCACAAGCCGATACCACTGATTGCGGTGGATAATCTGATAAGGGTTGAAATCGTACTTGAACAATAGTTCAGGCCGCCTGAATGCGGTGTACGACACAAGGAATGTTACCGCAACTATCAGTAAAGTCATTGATTGTCAGTTTTTTGGACAAAACTCGAACGGAATGCTCAAAATCGATGCGAAATCGAGCCCCAAACGCAGCATATCTTCGTCAATCTTCTCGTACGACCACTCAATCGACAGGTTGCGGCCCGATTTGTAGAGTTTGTCGAGTTGCGTCATAATCTCGAAAACCAGATGGTGCGACGCCGAACTCAAATACTTGAAAAAGAACTTGCACTGACAGTTATTCAGCGCGCAATCGGGCGCCTTAATCCACTCAATCACAGGCGTATAGGTCGCCAGCGCGTTTTCGGGCGTTGAGTTTCCGCTGATAATAAAAATCGACAAATCAGAGTCAATCATTACTTCAGGCGTGTCGTCGGTACTATCAAATTTTAAGTAGTTCAAGCGTTTCTATTTTAAATTCGACAAAATCGCCTTGTAAATATCGTAATTTTTCGCACCAAAAAGCACAAATGTCACATTTTTTATCGATGGCATTTCGTTCAGGCATTCAACCACCTGACTGACAGCGATTTGTGCGGCTTCTTCGAGCGGATAGCCGTACACGCCCGTGCTGATGGCGGGGAAAGCGATGGTCTGAACGCCGTTTGCCACAGCCACTTCCATTGATTTTCGGTAGCAACTTGCAAGTTTTTCGGGCTCGCCGTAGTTGCCGCCGCGCCAGATTGGCCCCACGGTGTGAATCACGTGCCGTGCGGGCAGATTGTAGCCGCCTGTAATCTTCGCGTCGCCTGTCTCACAGCCATTTAGCGTGATGCACTCGTCGAGCAGTTTCGGTCCCGCCGCCCAATGAATGGCCCCGTCAACGCCGCCACCGCCCAAAAGCGAGTTGTTGGCCGCGTTCACAATGGCGTCGACATTGAGTTTCGTAATGTCGCCTTCGACAATGCTAATCCGTTCTTTTACAGACATTTCCTTGTTAGATTTTGTTGTAAAAATCCGCGTTCCGATTATCTGATTTTCGCACCGATTTCCGAGTCGAGCGATTTCATAATCTGTTCCATTAAGCGGTCTATCTGCTTGTCGTTGAGCGTTTTCTCTTCGTCCTGAATGATAATGCTGATGGCGTACGATTTTTTGCCGTCGGCAATCTTGTCACCTTCGTACACGTCGAACAGCGACACGCTCTTAATCAGGCGTTTATCGGCTTTCTGCACCACTTTCTTAATGGCGTCGAACGTCACGCCCTTGTCGATGAGCAGCGAAAGGTCGCGGCGCACTTCAGGGTATTTCGATATGTCGCTGAACGTAACTTTGTGGTTCTTAATGGCTTTCATAAGCACAGTCCACTCAAGTTCGGCAAAGTAAACGTCTGCCTTAATGTCAAACTCTTTGCGGATTTTCTTCGATACAATTCCGATTGTGGCAATCGTTTTTTGCGCGTAGATGAGCCGCAGTCCTTCGCTGTAGATTGAGTTTGAGAACGTTTCCTGACTCACTTTCGCTAAATCGATGCCCAAACGGCTGATAATCTGCTCGGTGGCGCTCTTCACGCCGTAGAAACTTGCGGGTTTCTGCTTTGCCGTCCACGACTCGCCAGTTGCGAATCCTGTTGCCAGAAGGCCGAGTTTTTCGGTCTCGCTGTAGGCGTCGTGCGGATTCTCGCTCGTCGATTCGGGATTGAAATAGTAGCAGTTGCCGAATTCAAACAGTTGTAAATCACTGTTTTGGCGATTGCTGTTGAACGATACGGTTTCCATTGCGCCGTAGAGCAGCGTTTGGCGCATAACGTTCAGTTCTTGGCTCAACGGGTTCAGAATCCGCACCGAGTTTGAATCGCTGAAAGCGTCGTTGCCAACGTAATATGCGCTCTTTGTCAGCGAGTTACACATAATCTCGTTGTATCCAGCACCTGTCAGGGCGGTGGCAATCAGGTTGCGCATTTTGTTCACGTCGGGTTTCGGCTCATACGACAGCGTTGAGTTAACGTTGTCGCTGATTTTCACTGTGTTATATCCGTAGATTCGCAGAATGTCTTCAATCACGTCGGCTTCACGCTGAACGTCGACGCGGTAGGGCGGCATAAGAATCTGCAGTTGCTCATCGGTTTCCGAAACAATTTCGGCTTCCAGCCCGCGAATCACTTTCTTAACAAAATCTTTCGAGATATGCTCGCCTATCAGTCTGTCAATCTGCGAGTAACGCACCGTAATGTCAAACGGCTTGACGGGCGTGGGGTAGATGTCGGTGATTTCGGAACTGATTTGTCCGCCAGCGGTCTCTTTGATGAGCAGAGCCGCGCGTTTCAGCGCCGTGATGGTGATGTTCGGGTCAACGCCGCGCTCGAACAGGAACGACGCTTCGGTGTGCAAATCGTGGCGGCGAGCCGTTTTGCGGATGTAAGTGGGGTTGAAGCAGGCGCTCTCGATGAACACCGATGTGGTGCCGTCGCTGATGCCCGATTTCAGTCCGCCGAACACGCCAGCCATACACATTGGCTCTTTGGCGTTGCAAATCATTAGGTCTTTGGCGTCGAGCGAGCGCTCGGTGCCGTCGAGTGTCACAAACTTGGTGCCCGCAGGCATTGTTTTGACAATCACTTTGTTACCGTCGATTTTGTCGGCGTCGAAAGTATGAAGCGGCTGACCAAACTCGTGCAGAATGAAGTTCGACACGTCGACAACATTGTTTATCGGGTTCAGTCCCACCGATTTAAGTCGTTTTTGCAGCCACTCGGGCGACGGCGCAATCTTGATGCCCGTGATGGTGACGCCCGCATAGCGGCAGCAGCCTGCGGTTTCGGCAATTTCAATGTCGATTTTGCGGCTGTTGTTGTCAACCTTGAACGCGCTAACGTCGGGAATGGTGTATTTTATTGGTTTATTGATGCTTAACGCCAAAGCCAAATCGCGGGCCACGCCAATGTGCGAAGCGGCGTCAATTCGGTTCGGGGTTATATCAACTTCGATAATTGTGTCATTTTCAACATTATAGTACTCGGCAGCTGGTGTGCCCACTTTCACATTGTCGGGCAGCACAATAATGCCGTCGTGCGATGTGCCCACGCCAATCTCGTCTTCGGCGCAAATCATTCCGAACGATTCCTGTCCGCGAATCTTCGATTTCTTGATTACGAACTCTTTGTCGCCGTCGTAAAGCACTGTGCCAATAGTTGCTACAATCACTTTCTGCCCAGCGGCCACGTTGGGCGCGCCGCATACAATTGTCAGCAGTTCGGGGCCGCCCACGTCAACGGTTGTAATGTGCAGGTGGTCAGAGTCGGGGTGGTCGATGCAGGTTTTCACTTCGCCAACCACAAGGCCTTTCAGTCCGCCTTTAACTGATTGATATTCACTTATGCTGTCAACTTCAAGACCGATGCTTGTGAGTTTTTCGGCCACTTCCTGCGCCGTCAGGTCGGTGTCGATGTATTGCTTTAGCCAATTGTATGAAATATTCATTTTTTGAGATTTTTATCGAACCGCAAAATTACCTTTTTTCGGGTTATATGCAATTTGAAAATTTGCGCGGTTTCGATGAAAAAACGCCCAATCGGTCGAAACTGATTGGGCGGGTATTGAGTGAGAAATTTTCGCTCAGTTATCGTTGGCGAATATTACATTCCGCTTCTCACGCATACTCCTGATATCCTGAATATTATTGAAAATGCTGATGAGTCCGAACGTCATCAGTAGGGCGAGAGCGGCGGCCACAATCGAGCGGGCGTTATCGGCCAGCCACGAGAGCAGGACCGTTTGCGCTTGGAAACTGAAAAGCGGAATGGCGGCGGGGGCCGAAAGCAAAAACGCAATGGTGATGCCGCCGCTGACGATGCCAACCACAAAAGCCGCCACCATAGCCATTTTGTAGCGGCGGATGGTTGCCTCCTGATGCCGCTTTATAAATTCAACGGCCTCCAAACGCTTTTCGAGCGATGCCATAAACTCCTCGCTATCATTGAATTGTGGTTTTTGCGCGAGAAAAAGTTCCTCAAGTGCCTTGTCTTTATTCATATCTCCAGTTTTTCTTTCAGTTTGTCGCGTCCGCGCGATAATTGTTTCTTCACAGCGTCTTCCGACGTGTCGGTGATTGTCGCTATCTCCTTGATATTGTATCCGTTCAGGTAGAACAGAGTTATGGCCGAGCGCTCCTTTGGCGGCAGCGTCCGCAGGGCCAGATAAAGGCTCTGATGCTCGAACGATGAGTCGGCCGCCGTTGGGCAGACTAGCGTCCGCGCCTCGTCGATGCTCTCCATTGTGCGGCAACTCGCCTTGTGGTTCAGGAAAGTGTTGTGGGCAATCTTGAAGAGCCACGAGCGGAACCGGCCCTCGTCGCGATAGCCCGCCGATGCAATGTAGGCCTTCACCAGCGCGTCCTGTGCCAGGTCGTCGGCGTCGGCCTTGTTGCCGCAACAGAGCGCAAGCAGGAAACCACGCACGGCCGCCTGCTCACTCTCAATGTGTCCGATGAATTCTTCGCGCGTCACGGTTTACGCTTGTGCTGACAGTCTTTTCTCTTCCGCTTCAATCTCTTTGGCGAGCATTTTCTTGCCAATAAAGTAATTGATTAAGAAGGCAATACCGACAGCAATCATAATGGCGCTCATAAAGCCCGAAAACCAAAGGTTGCTCGGTGTCATTCCGCCGCCAAAACTTGTGCAAAGACAGAAAATCGCCAATCCAACACCCAGTAGTAATGTAATGCAGCCCCACAGCAGTTTGGCGAGCAGTTTCTCCTTCAGCAGTTTCTTTTTTTGTGTTGGCGCCATTTTCTTGAGCAGTTGCTCAATATCCACGTCTGAATTTTTTTCCATTGCGGCCAGCACAATCTGTGTGCGCGAGTTGTTTTCGATGATTCTGCGGCGGTTGTTCAGCCAGACTATCATAATCGGAAGCACGCAGCAGATGGCGATTGGCACTAAAAGTTGAAATAAATTTTGCATTTTCTTAAATTTTTAATTGTTAGACTTCTGTTTTTTGAACCGTTGACTTTCGTCTTCTTCCGTCGCGACTCGGCAGAGCTTAATCGAGATTATCTCTGCTCTCGCTGCTCCGTCAGTTCGCCTAAATAACAAGTCTGCCAGGCAAAAGGTGACGTCAAGTTTAAAGTTTTTTTCTGATTCGCCGACTTTCGTCGATTGCGGCAAAGCAACCATAATGCAAGTAATTTGGTGTGCTGCATTGTGCCACATTAAAGAAAAATGCGAATTCACTTGATGCCAAAATCAAACCACACAACAACCCGAGTGGAAATTCTCGGCCATTTAATATATTGTTCACTTCGAACGCAATACCCCTCTCCCAATTTCCGTTTATTTCGTGTTTCATAAAAATATCGTTATGAGAAAAATTTCAGTTTTTGCGTTTGCAATGATTTTTGCGGCGTGTCAGTCGCAGAGCGGCGAGAACGGTTCGTTTGGAATGTATACTGCGGAATGTGCCGCAGTCGATTATGACGATGCGATGCCCGTAATGACTTCTGCCAAAGCCGCGCCAATGGTGCGCAATTCTATTGCGACGGGCGGACATATGGAAAGCACTGTCGAGCAGAGTGTTACGGAGCGGAAACTAATCAAAAACGGCTCAATGACGCTTGTGGTTGACAATTTGGAGCAGACGCGCAATGATGTTGTCGGTCTGATTGAAAAACACGGCGGATACGTTTCTAACGAGCAGTATTCCAATTGGGAACACTCCTCATCGTACAACCTGACTGTGCGTATCCCGTGCAACAAATTCGACGCTTTTGTGGCCGATGTTGAGGCTGGCAAAGGCAAGATTGAATCAAAATCGATGTATATCAATGATGTAACGGCCGAATACATTGATTTAGAGACACGTCTGAACACCAAGCGCAGCTATTTGGAACGCTATAAGCAGTTGCTGAAGAGCGCCAAATCGGTGCAAGAGATTGTGTCAATCGAGGATAAAATCCGTTCGCTCGAGGAAGAAATCGACAGCACTGTCGGACAATTGAAATATTTGAGCAACCAAGTGGATTACAGCACATTGCATCTTAATATCCGCCACGATGACGCCAACTTCGACCCGCACCATCCCTACCATGGACAGGGATTTTGGCAGCGGTTCAGCCAGTCGTTGTCGAGCGGTATGCGCGGTCTGGTCGATTTTGCGTTCTTCCTTGTCCGCATCTGGCCTGCGTGGATTATTATCTTGCTGGTATTAGGCGTGATACGTCGCGCAAAGCGAAAAAATGATGATTGATAAGCTGCCTTTTGATTTTCACTGAAAACCGACTTGTAATTTTATCCAAATCAATTATTTTTGCACCCTAATTTTTAAGATAAACAATACATTAATTTTATGGCAGATACTTCAGATTTGAGGAACGGCTTGTGCATCGAACTCGATGGCAAACTCTACACAGTTGTGAATTTCCTTCACGTGAAACCAGGCAAAGGCCCTGCTTTCGTCCGCACCAAACTCAAGAACCTTGAGAACGGCAAAACTATCGAATACATTTTCCACGGCGATGTCAAGATTAAGACAGTCCGCATTGAGCGCCGTCAGTATCAATACCTTTACCGTGAGGGCGACAGCTTTGTGTTTATGAACACTGAGACTTACGACCAGATTAACATCGAAGGTAACCTGATTGAGAATAACGACTTGATGAAGGAAGGTCAGTTGGTTGACATCACTTTCCACGCTGAAACTGAGAAACCGCTGCAAGCCGAAATGCCACCATACGTTGAGCTTGAGGTAACTTACACTGAGCCGGGCGTTAAGGGCGACACCGCCACCAACGCAATGAAACCGGCAACCGTTGAAACCGGCGCCACCGTTATGGTTCCTCTCTTTATCAACGCAGGCGAGCGCATCAAAGTCGATACCCGCGACCGCAGCTATGGTGAGCGCATTAAGTAATAAATTTGCGTAACGTACATAAAAAAACACCGGCATAACCGGTGTTTTTTTTTATTTTAGCACCATCGTTTTATCAGCAATATATTCTATGCAGGGAAAGGCTTCAGTCAACCGATTGCAGTTGAGTAATTTCAAACTCGATGCTTTGCTTCGTGTCACTCTGGCAATCAACGAGAATACGCCCGTCGACCAACTTCTGGAACAGTTCAGAAGTATTTTGTGCGACGATTTGAATATCGGGAAAATACTGATGTTCAGTTATAACCAAAAGTGGGAAAGAATTCTGATGTCGGGGGTGGAGCGGCGTGTGGCCGACGGCATCCGTGTAGAGAATGACCTGCAGTATTACAAGCAGATAGCCAATCTAACGGCCACGCTAAACCCAAATCTGGCGCTGTTCGACACCATTATTCCCGTCTATCACCACGACAGACCAATCGCCTATGTCATCATTGGCGACATTGACGAGGAGTGCGCCGGAATGAGCCCCACCATCAAACACCTTTCGTTTATCCAAACGCTTGCAAACATTATAGTTGTGGCCATTGAGAACCGCAACTTGTTCAACGAGAATGTACGTCAGGAGGCAATGAAGAAGGAGCTGGAGTTGGCTTCGCGAATGCAAACTATGCTCATTCCAAACGCGTCTATGTTGCCGAATGACAACAAATTACACGTATCTGCCTACTATCTGCCACACTTCGATGTGGGCGGCGACTACTACGATTGGATTAAACTATCTGATAATCAGTTCTGTTTCTGCATTGCCGATGTGTCGGGAAAGGGAATTTCGGCAGCGTTGCTGATGTCGAACTTTCAGGCCAATCTGCGAGCCCTGACGGGTGCCAACACACCCATTCGTGATGTAGTTAACAAACTGAATGATAAGGTTGTGGAAAATGTCAACGGTGAGAAATTCATCACTTTGTTCATTGCATACTACGATACCAAGACGCGCAAACTCACTTATGTTAATGCCGGCCATAACCCACCAATCCTATTTAATGCCGAAACGGGTGAGACACAGCAACTTACACAAGGTTGTATGGGTATTGGAATGTTAGATGTAATACCAAAAATGAATGTGGGAGAGGTAGTTTTGCCGCACCGCAGCAAGATTCTATGCTTCACCGATGGTGCTGTCGAGATTGAAAATCCTGAACATCAAGCATTTGGCACAGAGCCGATTGAACGTATTATCAGCACTGGCAACCCTATTTCGGCTGACATCGACAGCATTATCGACGCCCTTTACGAGCACAAAGGCCCCGATGCCGACTTTTTCGACGACATCACAATTTTGGGAGTCGAATTTAAATAGCCGCTGTGCATACGACAACGCAATAAATTGAAAATGAATAATAAAATTTCAAAAACAAAGATTGTCAACGACCCGGTTCTGGGGCTTATCGATTTCTCGTCGCCGCTGATTTTGTCGCTGATTGAACATCCGTGGGTGCAGCGTTTGCGCCGCATTAAACAGCTGGGAATGAGCGATATGGTGTATCCCGGAGCGCAGCATACGCGCTTTTTGCACACCATTGGCGCCACATCGCTGATGAGGCTCGCCATCGACACGCTCAACCTGAAGGGCGCAGGCATCACCGACCACGAGCGCGAGAGCGCAATGGTGGCCATTTTGCTGCACGACATTGGGCACTGCCCGTTTTCGCACGCACTTGAGCACCATATTGCCGATGTCAGCCACGAGGACATCTCGTTGGTGTTTATGAACGAGTTGAACAAGCAGTTCGACGGCAAACTCGATACCGCAATCAGCATATTCACAGGCAATTATCCAAAGAAATATCTTTCGCAACTGGTTTCCGGTCAGCTCGATGTGGACCGACTCGACTATCTGCGTCGCGACAGTTTCTTTACTGGTGTGAGTGAGGGAATTGTAAGCACCGACCGCATTATTAAAATGCTCGAAGTGGTTGATGATAAGTTAGTTGTGGAGAAGAAAGGCATATACTCGATAGAGAAATTCCTGATTGCCCGCCGTTTGATGTACTGGCAGGTCTATTTGCACAAAACCGTGCATTCAGCCGAGCAGTTGCTCATCAACATTTTGCGCCGCGCCAAATATCTGACCGACAAAGGAGAAGATTTGCCAGCATCACCCGCGTTCGCTTATTTCTTACACAATCGAGTTGAATTAGAGCAATTTAAGTCGGACAAAGTGCGTGAGAATGGGATGACCACGCTCGAGAATTTTGCAATGCTCGACGACGGCGACCTTATGGTTTCGGTGAAAATGTGGGCATCACACCCCGACCGCGTGTTGAGCACCCTTTGCCGCAACCTGATAAACCGCCAACTGCCTAAAACCATTGTGCAGGACCAACCCGCCGACGATGGAATGGTGCGCCTGCTGCAAGAGGGCGTGATGAAAAAACACGGTCTAACAGCCGAGGAGGCAAGCTATTTTGTCAGTTCCGGCGTCATTGCCAACAAGGCCTACAGCCAACGCCACGATCAAATTCTAATAAAGGAAAAGGACGGCTCAGTGACCGAGATTGTGAATGTTGCCGATATGCTCAACATTCGCGCATTGTCAACCACGGTAAGCAAATACTACATATCGTGGCCAAAAGATATAAACGATTAAGAAACAAGTGATTATGGAAGCAAAAGAAATCAAAAAGATAGTAGGCTGGGCATTTGTCGGGCTTTCGGCTGTGTATGTGGCAGTTATGCTGATAATGTGCTCACAGGCCAACGCAACAGTGGGCAGCCTGTCGGGTGAGCCCGCGTTCAATGTGCTGAGCGCCATTCAAAAACCAATCGCCACCACCAATATTGTGTTTTTTGTGGTGCTTTTGGGCGTTTCGCTTTGGATGTACTGGCAAAGCGGCAAAAAAGCGCTAACATATATGCCTGCAGCCATTTTCACGGTTTTCACGCTATTTTGCTACGTCGCGTTAAGCGGCTCGTTCTATAGCATTGGCGGCGGCAATCCAACACTCTCGGGTTCCTACTGGCTAATGTTTTTCATCGGTATTTTCTTCATTGCTGGCGCCATAATCATAACAGTCATTTCGGGCATGGCCGTGCGGAATCTGCTGAAGCGGAACGATAAGGGCAAGGCGTAATTTATATAGGTATAGGCATAAGTGATTGAAAAATAACAATTAATAATTAACAATGGGTGCAGACTTCGGGTTTAATCTGATAAAATCGGTTAGATACAAATAAAATCAGTATAAATCAGTTAAATCTGCGTCATCTGTGTTCAAACATAAAATCGAAATTCAAAAATCAAAAATAATGAGAACATATCAATCAGTTTTCGACCTTCCGAAACTTGACGAGGCCTTGAAAATGGCCGCCGAAGTAAAGAAAAATCCCTTTGGATGGGAGCATCTTGGCAAGCACAAAACCTGCCTGCTCATTTTCTTCAACAACAGTCTGCGCACACGCTTGAGTACGCAGAAAGCCGCCCGCAACCTGGGTATGGACGTTATTGTGCTCGATGTGAACCAGGGCGCGTGGAAACTTGAGACGGAGCGTGGCGTGGTGATGGACGGCGACAAGAGCGAGCACTTGCTCGAGGCCATTCCTGTGATGGCGCAGTATTGCGACATTCTGGGCGTGCGCTCGTTTGCCCGTTTCGAGAACCGCGAGGACGACTACACCGAAAAGATTCTGAATCAGTTTATTAAATATTCGGGCAAGCCTGTTTTCTCGATGGAGGCCGCAACCTGCCATCCGCTGCAGGCCTTTGCCGACCTAATCACCATTGAGGAGTATAAAAAGGTGAAACGCCCGAAGGTGGTGCTCACTTGGGCTCCGCATCCGCGCTCGCTGCCGCAGGCCGTGCCAAACTCGTTTGCCGATTTTATGAACGAGGCCGATGTCGATTTTGTCATCACTCACCCCGAGGGCTACGAGTTGGACCCGAAATTCGTGCGTGGCGCGCGTGTTGAGTATGACCAAAAGAAGGCTTTCGAGGGCGCCGACTTCATCTACGCCAAAAACTGGTCGTGCCCTGGCGTTACCTGCCCCGACAAGTACGGCCAGATTCTGAGCAAGGATATGAGTTGGACCGTTGATACCGAGCACATGAGCTGGACCAACCAGGCCAAATTTATGCACTGTCTGCCCGTTCGCCGCAATATGATTGTCACCGATGACGTGATTGAAAGCCCCGACTCAATTGTGATTCCCGAGGCCGCCAACCGCGTGGTCTCGGCGCAAACGGTGCTGAAGATGATGCTGGAATCAATGTAGGAGTTAGGATTTAGGAATTAATATTTTGATTAGTAAATATTTATCAATTAATTAGTTGTTATAGAGAAAAAGAAAGATTTGAATACATATAATTAATGTACAGTTTCCATTAATTCTCTGTTCACGAAACCGCCAATTTCAGATAGTGAGAATAAATGAGGAATTGGTCTACGCTTTTATGGCGTGGACTATTCGCGTTTATCTACTATCGGGGTTACTTGGCGGTACCAGTGGGCAGGGTAAACTTTTTAACGGATAGTTTACGCCTTTTTTATGGATATACATATTGGACACCAGATTCAAGCCGATTTGAAGGCACAGGGCCGCAGTGTTACGTGGTTCAGCCGCCAACTATGTTGCAGTCGCCAAAACTGCTATAAGATTTTCAACACGCCCATACCTCATTTGGCCACATTGTATGCCGCACAGAAAGCATTGGGTATCAACTATATTGCTTTGTTGCAGAATTCTGTTGATGTTGCCGAATAGTTGCAACAGAAGCTTCCATTATTCCAACGACAACCTATTTGTGACAGAAGTGTCAACCAAAAGTAGATAGATGAAACAATTAACCGCAATTGATTACGGGTAGATTTGTTCTGTTAATAATCTTTAAAATAAAACACTATGTATCAGTTGAATTTTTCGAACGGAAACGTTCAGACTTACAACTCTTGGGGAGATTTACAGAATGCGGCCCGACTTTTAGGTGGCGAAGCAAAACAAATTAGTGGTAATACATACGCATTTGTGCCGAAAAAGTAAGTTGAATCAAGGCTGGCTTCGGGTCAGCCTTTTTAAATTGTAGGAATATGCAAGACAAAAAACTATACTTGTTGGGTACGCTTCTGTTGGTCGGTTTCGTGCTGTTGGCCTGGCTTTGCGGAGCGTGGTTGGGACAGGAAATCGCGGCGCAGCTTTTTGCCGCCATTGCGGGAGCAATTGTCGCCGCCATAATTACAATGCTGTTGCTGAAAGGCCAGTCGGGAACGGAGGAGCTGAAGGAACGTAATATGGCCATTTTCAATCAGAAACAGGAAGTTTATCACAGATTTCTGGAGGAACTGCACAAAATCGTTCAAGACGGGCAAATCACAATCGGGAGTAAGGATTCCAGCGGAAATGTCGATTCAAACATAGACGAGCTGAAGGACCTGATTTTCCAATTGGGCTTTCTTCAGTTGCACACGTCCGAAGAAACCATAAAGAAGGTGCTCGACGAATTGGTGAAAATGATTCAGGCTTTGAACGATTTCGGTTCGAGCAGCGAGCAGACCCGACAGCAGGAGGCGCCGATGTTTTATTCACGTCTGTCGAACAGCCTGTTTTCGGTTATTGCCGTCCTGCGTAAGGATTTGTATGGAAAAGAAAGTCACCCGATAGACGAAGACCAGATAAAATCGGTTTTGCAGGAATGCGACCTGTATGTGGAACGCGCTGATTTCAACCGTTTTGAGATGCAGAAATTCTTTTGGGACGAATTGCGCAAACAATTGTCGGTGCGCGGATATGCCATTAAAAATCCAGCGTACGATTTCACAAGCGACATAAACCAGTATTACGCCCGCGCCCGTGGAAGGCACCGCTATTTCGGATTCAAGTTCACGAAGGAAGGCAGCCCTGCAACATTTGAAGTTCAGGTTGAAAACTCATATTATTATGGTGTAGTACGAGGAAGTGAATGGGAAGCGAACGGGAAAATATCGGAGGCGCTTAACAGCATTGGTGGCTTCAAGGAATCAGCGTGGTGGTACGGATTCAGGAACTCGCCGAATTACAATCTTGATTTCTGGAATATGAATTCAGCAGGGTTCGAGGAACTAAAGAACCAGAAAAAAGCCGGCCAGTTTATAAATCGTATCGCTGATGAGATAGACGCTTTTGCACAGAAATTCATAACAGAATATAATAAAATGTAATCCAGTGTATAACAGATTGTTGGATAGATTGTTTGAATGCTGGCAAGACGGATTGGACGAAGAGTCCAAATCGCGGTTCTGCAAAGATGGCTTGATGTTGAAATACGGCCAACCAGAATCGTATGTTGATGAACTGTGGGAAGTGGCAAAACGTCGGGTGATGTTTGTTGTGAAGGACAACCCCGATGGATATGGACACGATACACGTTTATGGCTTGTTGATGAGAAAAACGGGGAAAACAATCGGAATTTGTCAGGCGGTAAAGTAGGAAAGACAGGCTTTTTGCCGAACATAGCTAAAATGTTGTATGGTTTTATGTCGGCAAATGGGAATATTCCAGGCTTTTCAGATGTAAAAATGAACGAAGTCAAAGCAACATTCAATACAATGCCATTTGCATTAGTTGAATCCAAGAAACTTGCCGGCAAACCAACCGTTTCTTCCTTTGAAATAAAGTATGCTTTGAATAGAGATGAATTATTTCTGAAAAAAGAAATTGATATACTTCGACCGAACATTATTGTATGTTGTGATGCGGATGATAATGTGTTTAAGTTTGTTACTAAGCGTTATTTCTCTAAAGCAGAATCGGAGAAAATTGATTATGAATATGAAATAGACGGGGAAATTGTAAAAGGAATGAGACCTTGTCGCCTGTGGTATTATCCGTCACATAATGTTGTTGTTGTCAACTCATATCATCCTACTCGTCTAGGTAAATCCGATTTGAAGATTTATGAACGAGCAATCGATCCGTTCCGAAGATTCTTGAGAGAACATCCTGATTTTTGATTGTAATTGTAATAAGTTTCTCAGCCAAAACCGACAAACACTTCGGTTTTGGCTGAGTTTTTTTTATACACATCGATTCAAAAATCCTCGTATAGCAGATATTTCTTCCGAATCTGCTGAAAATCACGCAGCCCTTCTTGCCACGATTGGCGGATATCGGCTTCGGTCATTCCCTTTTCAATCTGCTTGCGAAGTTCGGGGCCGGCAAGTTTGTCGAGGAATGAATTGAAGAAATCGGATTTCGACAGAAAATATTCGTAGCTATCAATAAGCCATTTAAGATTGATGCGGGCATCGGCTTCGAGCGAGTCAGTGCTTATTTGGCGCAGGTCGTAACCGCGGCACTGCACATCTTTGAATGGCGGATATTTTGCACCTTCTACACTGCGTGGCGTAAAACGGAACGGCGCCACATTGTAGTCGGGGTGGCCAATGGCTTCAAACGGAAAATCGGTTCCGCGGGCCACGCTCATAAAAGTGCCTTCAAACAGACCCAACGAAGGATATAGCAGCACCGAACGGTAGGTTGGCAGATTGGGTGAAGGCTTTATAGGCAGTTGATAATGAGTGCAGTGAGTGTAGTTTCGACACGGCACAACCATCAGTTGGCACACTTCGCCATTTTTCAGCCAATGCTCACCATTAATCATCATTGCGTACTCGCCAACAGTCATTCCGTGGACGAGCGGCACGGGGTGCATACCCACGAATGAGCGCACTCGGGCGGTGTCGAGCACAGGGCCGTCAACATAGAAGCCGTTGGGATTGGGGCGGTCGAGCACCAGCAGCGGCACATTGTTTTCGGCGCAGGCTTCCATCACGTAGTGCAGCGTTGAAATGTAAGTGTAGAAGCGCACGCCAACATCTTGAATATCAAATACGACAAGGTCTAAACTGTCCATATCCGCCACAGTGGGCTTGCGATGCTTGCCGTAGAGCGAAACCACGGGCAGGCCTGTACGGACATCGGTGTTATTGGACAAATGCTCACCTGCATCGGCTTGACCGCGAAAACCGTGTTCGGGACCGAAGACACGGCGAATATCGATGCCGAGCCGCAACAGACTGTCAACCAGGTGGGTGGTGTCAATCACTGATGTCTGGTTGGCAACAACAGCTATGCGCTTACCTGTGATAAATAGCAGATAATCAGCTGTCTGCTGCGTGCCGACAATCACCTGCGAGTGCGCCCCTAAGGCTATTGTGGCAAGAAAAAACAATATTGCAAACCTGAATTTCATTCAAAAAACATTTGTCACTACAAACATAACCATTTCGTGTTCGTTTTCGACTACTTTTGCGGAAAACATACAATTTTGAAAACCGAGTTTTTTATAGCGAACCGCATCACTTTCAGCCGCAAAAACGGAAAGTCGTTCACCGGCCCGATAGTTGGCATTTCTGTTGCCGGCATTGCTTTGGGGTTGGCCGTTATGATTTTAAGCATGGCCATTGTCACAGGCTTTCGCGATGTTGTGAGTAGCAAGGTGACAGGGTTCAGCGCTGATGTGACGATTTCGAATTTCGACGCCAACAACTCGTTTGAGACTCAACCTATCAGCATTCAGGAAGTTCCGCTCAATAAAATAGCGACACTCGACGGGGTGACTCATTTTCAGCCATATATTGTTAAATCGGGAATAATAAAAACAAATGACGACATTCAGGCGGTAGTGCTCAAGGGTGTTGACCAAAGTTACGACTGGTCATTTCTGCACAGTTATTTGGTTGCCGGCGACACTTTTCCAATCATCGATTCGGTGAAATCGAACCGTATTTTTATATCAAGCTACATGGCTAATCTGCTGCACCTTAATGTCGGCGACAAGTTGTCGGTATATTTTGTGCAGGACCCGCCACGTGTGCGTCCGTTCATCGTGAGCGGCCTTTACAAGACGAGCATTGAGGACTTCGACCGCGTTTACGCCCTTGTCGATATGCGTCATCTGCAGAAAGTGAACAATTGGGATTCGACGCAAGTGAGTGGTTTTGAGATTATGATTGATGATTTCGACCGACTCGAGGAATTGTCCGACAGTATATTCTTTATTGCCGGTAACAACTTTATGAAAGGTGGTTCAAGCCTTAAAGTCACCAATATTAAAGAACGTTATCCTCAGATTTTTGATTGGCTTAACCTGCAGGATATGAATGTGTGGGTAATTCTGGCATTAATGCTTGTTGTGGCCGGATTCAATATGATTTCGGGCTTGCTGATTCTAATTCTTGAAAAAACCAGCATGATTGGCCTGCTCAAGGCATTAGGCTATAGCAATTGGAACATACAAAAGATTTTTCTAATCCAATCGTTCTTCTTAATTGTCAAAGGACTGGCTTGGGGAAATGTCATCGGCATAAGCCTCTGCCTTTTGCAGCAACATTTTTCCATTGTTCCACTTGATGAGGCGTCGTACTACATGAATACCGTACCCATCAATTTGAAATGGCTGCATGTGGTTGTTCTCAACATTGGCACTCTCATATCAACGTTGATTGTGATGTTGCTACCATCGTTGTTGGTGTCACACATTAGCCCGGCCAAGGCGGTGAAGTTTAATTAAAGAGAAAAAAAACTCACCAGCAATTGCTGATGAGTTAGTTATAAGTTTCAACCGTTTTTTGATGCAGGCATTTATTTCTTCACCAACCGCACCTCGTAAATTCCGCCAATTTCAGTGCCCTGATTGGTTTGGAATTTCACGCGAACGCTCTTTTTGCCCTTCAGCATCGAAGCGGGGATGGGGTACTCTTCGGTCTTGAACTGCGATGTGTTCCAACGTTTTATGTTGTTCACTGTGGTCAGTTTCTCGTCGTCGATGTAGATGTCGAAAACCTTGTTGCCCCAGTCGTTCACGCCCCAATATTTCACGTAGAGCGACAGGTCGGTGCGCGATTGGGTGGCCATATCATAGCTGAAGAATCCGCCGTTGCTTGCGGTGCGGAAGAAGACGTTCTGCGTGTTGCCAGTGTGCGATTTCTCGGCCTGCATTGCGTGGTCGGTCTCGGGCTGCTGCTCGCCGGGCGCCACAAAGTCGGTTGAACGTTGTTTCAGTTTGATTTTTTCTTTTTCGATGTTGGCCAGCGAGTCGATGTACGATTTGTAACCGTTTGTGCTAAGTGCCAGCCAATAAATCATATAGCGCGAATCGTGGATTCCGAAGAATGGTTCAAGCTCACCTTCAATAGGGTTTTCCATACGAGCGTTCAACTTGAAGTGAAGTGGCTTGCCTTCAATGGGTTGCAGCTTGTTGCCGATGTTCTCAATGTCGTCATCGATGATTATTGGCGCCTTGTCAATCGGCTGCAGAGAACCGCTTGCGTACTGTCCCCAGCGGCCGTCGTCGGCAATCAGGCCGGCCAAATCTTCGGTGCCGGTTTTCATACCCAAAAGAATCGGGCCGTGCATAATCGCAACATACTGCGGCACGTTCGGCATACGCTCAATGTGGGTGTGCATTGGGAACGCAACTTCCAGAATATCACCTTTTTTCAACCCCTTAATGCTCACGTACGATGATGGCTCGGCATTGATTTCAACCGGCTGTCCGTTCAGGCTCACCTTGAACTCGCCTTTGGCAACCCACTCGGGGTAGCGCAGCATAAGGTCGAATGCTGATTTGCAGTCGGTTACAATGATTTTCGATTGCTCGCCGTAAGGGAAATCAGTCTCTTGACGAAGTTTGATTCCGCGCTCTTTCCAATTCAGTTCAGAAGCCACAAACAAGTTGACATACAGCTTGTTATCGTTCTTTGTATAAATGAATTGGTTGTACTTTCCGTGATTTTCCATTCCCGTACCCACGCAGCACCACATTGCCATATTGGGCGCCGAGTAAACGCGGTAGTGGCGCGGACGAGCCGATGTAAAGTACACATAACCACCGTGTTCGGGGTGCTGAGTCGACAGAATGTGGTTGAACATTGTTCGCTCGTAGTAGTCGGCATATTTTGCCTGCGGCTCAACTGTGAACAAATCTTCGGTGAGTTTCAGCATATTATACGAGTTGCACGACTCGGGGCCGTCAATATCGTTCACAAAGTCGTTGCAGGCTTCCTTCGACGGGAAGTGCTCGCGCCGTCCGTGGCCGCCAAAAGCTAGCGAGCGGTTGTAAACCACTGTCTGCCAGAAGAATTCCGAAGCCTTTTGATAGTCAGCATCGCCTGAAAGTTGTGCAATGCGCTCAAAACCAATCACTTTCGGCACTTGAGTGTTTGCGTGCAGATTGTCGAGTTTGTCTTCGCCGGCAACCAGCGGATTCAGTATCATCTTGTGCGAGAAGCGTTTTGCGCAATCCAGATATTTGGCATCGCCGGTCAGCTCGTAGGCATCGGCCAGCACTTCGTTCATACCGCCGTACTCGTTGCCCATCATCTGTTCCATCTGCTCGTCGGTCAGGTCGGCGCAAAGGTTGACGCACCAGTCGCAGTATTTCAGGAACATATCGCGGGCATCGGTGTTGCCGCAGTAGTTCCAGGCATCGCGCAAGCCGGCAAACATTTTGTGAATGTTGTAGAACGGTGCCCAAGCGCCCCAGTACGGCCCAAAATCACCTTTTTTGAATGCCGTCCAGACCTTTGCACTCTCGGGCATCCCGCCAAGGTAACCGACGCCCCATTCGGGGTTGTTCTTCGCGCCAGCTTCCTGACACTCTTTGAGTTCCGAAAGCATATATTCCATCCGCTTTTTGCATTCGGCATTGCCGGTGGCAGCGTAGTTGATTGCCATTGCCGACAGATAGTGGCCGCCAACGTGGCCGTCGAGACCAATCCAGCACGGGAACGACTCGGCCTTCGGCTCAAGCCCGGCTTCCTTGCGGAACGGCGCCAGCAGTCGGTCAACATCGTAATCGAGCAGCACCTTGATATTAAGGTCGCGGGCGTCTTTCAGCGGCCCGTCGAGCAGTTGCACATCGCTCAAGGCGAATTCGTTGGCAGGCAGAGTTGTTTTTGTCTGATTTGAGTTGCAACCCACAAGCAATAAGGCACTTACGGCTGCTGCGAATGTGAAGGCTTTCATAGAATGAAGTTTTAAAAGTAATTTTTACTATTCTTAAAATATTGATATTAAATTAAATATCGCTTTAGCGAAACGTTTTTTTCGTTGCTATAAATATATGAATATTTTATTCGATGGTGCTGAAATATTGTGCGGTGCATAAAAAAAGCGGGACTGCCCAAGCAACCCCGCTTTCCGGTTATTACAAATGTGGTTCTACTCAAAACTAATCCAGTCGATGGCAACGTCTTCACCTTCAACCAGTTCCACAAACACATTGTGAACGCCTTTCGGATTCTTCGTCTTTGTGCCAGTAATCTTTAACGAGCCGCTTGTCTCGATTCCGACAGGGAATTTCACCGTCGAGAACTCACCCACAACAGGACCTGTTTGGCTATCGACGTGCACGCGGACGATGGTTTTCTTTGCGGTATTGAATTTGGCTTTTATGGCAAAACTTGCCAGGTTGTCGTTCTGCCCGAAATCAACGTCGTCATACTCAACCCAGTCGCCCTTCTTGCTGAAAATGGCTTCCCAGCCTTCAAAACGTTTGGTGGTGTCGGGGTCGTTGGCATACACAAAATCCACTTTCACGCCGTCACTGATTTTGCTGTAGCGGTCAATCTGAATCTTGTCGGTTGCCTTGGTAATGCCCACGCCGCGCAGCGTCATTGTAACGGGCTTAATGGTGCCGTCGGGGTTGAATTCCAGTTTCTCGATGCAGGCCGAGCGGTTTTTGTCGAAGTTGGGCGAATAATAGTTGTAGTGATAGAACAAGTACCATTGGCCTTTGAAGTTGACAATTGAGTGGTGGTTGGTCCAGCAGTCGTCGCGCTCTTCCATAATCAGGCCTTTGTACTCGTAGGGGCCCATTGGGTTCTTGCTCATTGCGTAGCCGAGTGCTTCGCGGTCTTTCACAACGTACGGGTAGGTCAGATAGTAGTTGCCGTTGTACTCAAACGCGAACGGGCCTTCCGCTTGGCGCGATGGCAGACCTTTCAGGCAGTTCACGCCTGTCATAACAAACTCGCGTGGTCCCCATTTTACGGTGTCTTTTGGATTGTCGTCGGCCAACTCTACCATATTGTCTTTCAGCTTGGCGCAATTGCCGGCACCCCAGAACAGGTAGTTGTTGCCGTCGCTTGCCTGAAGCACGCACGGGTCGATTCCGTTGACTCCTTCAATGGGCTTTTCAAACGGTTTGTATGGTCCTTCGGGTTTGTCGGCCACAGCCACGCCAATGCCGAATCCGCGGCCCTGTTTCGATGCGTTGGGGTAGTAGAAGTAGTACTTGCCGTCCTTTCCCTGAACGCAGTCGGGCGCCCACATACTATAAGCCGTCGGGTTGCCCCAAGGCACGTTTTTTTGGTCGAGAATCACGCCGTGGTCAGTCCAGTCGGTCAGGTTTTCCGACGAGAAGACGTGATAGTCGTTCATACAGAACCAGTCTTTGCGCGGATAGTCGTAGGCCGAAAGCGGCGAAATGTCGTGCGACGGGAAAAGGTAAACCTTTCCGTTGAAGACGCGCGCCGTCGGGTCGGCCGAGAATTGGTCGCGGATAATCGGGTTTTGGGCCGAGACGCCTTGTACAAGCAACGCTGCAAGCCCCATTGTCAAGATGTGTTTCATATTTCCTAATTAGATTAAATTACGAATCGCAATGCAAACGCATTATGTCGCAATATTTGAAAAAATGCCGTCGAGGGGGCTAAAAAAACGATAAACGGGCAATTGTTATAGACGCCAGACTATCCGAATTTCACACCCACAAGCAGCATATCGTCGGTCTGATGTATCATTGTTCCAGTTTGTGGCGATGTTCGCCATTCGTCAATAGCGGTTTCGATAGCTATTCCCTGCTGAGTAAAAGGCAGATGATGGTTTGCCATAATCAGCTCACGAAGGCGTGGCGCTGTAAATTTCAAAGCGTCTTCGTCAGCATTGAACTGGTCGGTGATTCCATCGGTATACAGATAGACTATGTCGTTGTCTTCAATGTCTATAATATTGTTGGTAAATGGTTTATCGACATTCATATGCGCGCCAATCGGCATTCGGTCGGCTTCATACTGAATCAGCTCGCCACGGCGCACAAGCAGCAACGGCCTGAACGCACCAGCATACTGAAGACATTGTGCCTGAGTGTCATAGATGCACAGAGCGATGTCCATTCCGTCTTGATTTGTGTAGTCGTCGGCATTTTGGCGCAGCGATTCGCGCATTTTGGTTCGCAAACTGTTGAGCAGCCTTGCAGGCGACACTTCGGGGGCGTGCATGTTCGAACTTGCCACAAGGTCGTTGAGCATCGATATACCCAAAATGCTTAGCAGCGCGCCCGGAACACCATGCCCCGTGCAGTCGGCAACAGCCAATGCCTTGTAACGGCCAATCTGTGTTGCCCAGTAAAAGTCGCCACTTACAATATCGCGTGGACGGAAAATCACCAAACACTCGCCAAAAATATCGTTCATAAGACCAGAATTTGGCATGGCAACATCTTGAATATGACGAGCATAACGTATTCCAGAAATAATTTTGCGGTTAGCCTCGTTAATCAATTTGTTTTGCTGAAGCAGATTTTGCTGAGCACTGGCAAGCTGCTGATTTTTAGCGTCAAGCATTACATTCATTCGCTTGCGTTTGGTTGTGCTGACAAAAAACATCACAGCCAAGACTGACACTAAAACCAAAGCAATCCAAGCCCCGACAATGATACGCCGCTGGTTTTGCTCTTTTATTTTGTGCGTCAGTTCGCGTTCGCGTTCTTCAATCATACGTTCTCTGATTTTGGCCGAATATTCGGTTACAAATTTCGTTTGGGTCAATTTGTATTGATTGTTTTTGGAATTTTCAGCCAGCAAATCAGAATATTGCAGATTAGAATATCGGAAAGCTTCATAATAGTTGCCAACGGCGAGGTTATAGTCAATCAATGTCCGGTAAAGCGACGTCATTCTATCTTCACCACCGGGAAGCGACAGTATTGTTTTTATAGTTTGGTCAATCACATCCTGCGCCTTGCCATATAATTTTTTCTGTGTCAGATATTTGATATAGGCATTCTGCAAATCGACATATGCGAAATCGTATCCGTAATCGTTGCTGATTTTAGTGCCTAACTTGTAGAAATACAGACTCGAATCAAGCAATTGGCGACTGCGGCTGACATCAAGTTTCGACTCATAAATATAAATCTCGCTCAGCTTAGGAATCGAATATAGTTGCCCACTGATGTCACTGATGCTGTCGGCAATATGAAAAGACTTAAGCATCAGCCGTTTTGACTTATGTAAAATATTGATATTCGTATCATTATAGTGATTATAGAACCGTTCGAGTGACGATTGCCCTAACCCTGAATAATCATATGCCACCCCGCGTTTATTATTGATTTTTAAATCGATATCTAACGCCCGCTGATAGAAATCGTCAGCGTTGTCATAGGCCTTATTGCCAATGTTCAGAATTCCTAAATATTGACACACCTGCCCCATTCGTGCTGAATCGCCAATGCGTGAGTAAATCTCAAAACTTTTTTGATAGTACTCATCAGCCAGGATGTAACTCTTAATTGACATGAGTGTTGTGGCATAATTCATGCATGAGAAGGCCAAATCGCTTTCGCGACCTAACGAGTCCCAAATCTGAATGGCCGTCATGCGATGATTCATAGCCCCCACATAATCACGTTTACCATGACATGCCCAACTTTGGTTATCATGTGCAGCAGCTTTATAATCATACAGCCCTAATTTTTGGGCCAGATCAAATTCTATTTGTGCATATTTCGACACAGTATCAATGTTGGGGTGTATATGACACATATTGTCAATAGTCTTAACTTTCTCGACCCCGTCAGGCAGAATTCGCACAACTAGCAAAAGGCTATCAGCATCTTGCGCAAAAAGATTGATGGGCAATATCAGCAAAGCTATTATTGTCAATATTTTAGCCGTTATTTTGTGAGATAACAATTTGATGTGTTTTTGACCACCAAATTTCGTTATTTTTTTTATGTATTGCACGAATACTTGTGAATTAGCTGAAAATGTTTTGGTAAACAATTGAATAACTGATAAATATCCATAACATACCGTTGTATTGTTTTCACAACAAACAAAAACATGCGTTAGACAATATTATTTAGATTTTTATCATGTTATTTTTGTATCAATAATCGCAGAAGGACAATGTTGTGTAAACATATAATAATCAATCTTTTACTACTATCAGCCACAGCTATTGCCAACGCTCAGGTAGTGATTAACGAGTATTGCTCGTCATCCACATCTTTTTTAGATGAATACGGTGACAATGCCGACTGGATTGAACTCTACAACACTTCGTCCTCCGATATCGATTTAAAGGGGTGGCACTTGTCAGACAAGGCCTCAAACCTGACAAAATGGACTTTTCCTACTGTTACGATTCCTGCCAATAGTTATTTACTTGTATTTGCTTCTGGCAAAAACCTTTACGAATATTCCAACGGAGACACCGTTTTTTATAATCCCTTGGTGAATGCCACAGACAAATTTTCGTATGCTATCGGCTCACCAACCACTTCAAAGAATTGGTACAAAGCAGATTATGACGATTCTAAATGGTCCGTCGGGAAAGGTGGTTTCGGTTACAACTCAAGTTATGCGGCAACCGAAGTTCCATCCGGCACAATTTCGGTTTTTGTACGTAAAAAATTCACTGTAAATAACTTAAGTTCCATAAGCCAATTATTTCTTGATTTGGATTACGACGATGGTTTTGTGGTTTACATAAACGGACATGAAGTTGTCCGAGAGAATCTTGGCTCAGCGGGCGATGTCACGCCGTACGATGCTACAACGCCTGACTATGTGAATTCACTGCTTGCAAACGGCAGCACACTGGCTCATTACGATTTGTCGGAACATATTGACTGTCTGGCGGAAGGCGAGAATATTCTGGCCATTCAGATCCATAATATAAGTGAAACATCGAGCGACTTGTTGCTTTATCCGTTCTTAACGGCCGGCTCAACGATCAATGAGAATCGTAAATTGAGCGATCTGCTTGATTTAGTGCCTATATGCGCCACCAAATATCTGCACACTAATTTCAGCCTTTCAGCTGATGGCGAACCTGTTTTTCTTGTTAACGCATCGGGAAAGATTGTGCATCAAACTGATAGTACTGCCGTACCAAACGACGTATCGCGCGGACTATCGCCCGACGGAACCGGCAAATGGGTGTTTTTTGCCGAACCAACACCAGAGAGTTCTAATACAACAAAATCGTACACATCGGTTCAAACAAACGATATAATTTTCTCTGTTTCAGGAGGTTTACAAACAGAACATCAAGAATTGACACTTACATCAGCTGTCGGAGCACCAATATATTACACAACTGACGGCTCTGTACCAACTAAAGAATCGAACCTCTACACCGAACCACTATGGCTTGGCAAAACAACGGTTGTCCGTGCCATCTCGTACTGCGACACGCTTCTGCCTGGCGAGCCGGCTACACGTTCGTTCATCTTCCCAAACCACGAAATTACCTTGCCCGTTTTTTCACTTGTGACCGACCCATACAATCTATATGACTATAACTATGGCATTTATGTAGAAGGACCTAATGCCGAAAGTGCGACTCCCCACCATGGTGCAAACTATTGGCAGGATTGGGAACGTCCGATGCACATTGAATATTTTTCCCCTGATGGAGAAGAAGTTATCAACCAGGATGCCGGTGTTAAAATTGCCGGAGCGTGGAGTCGCGCTCATGCGCAAAAATCGTTCGCCTTTCATGCTCGTAAAGCTTATGGAAAAAATAGATTTGATTATAAGTTATTCAGCAATAAGGATATATCAAGTTTTAAATCGTTTGTGCTACGAAATTCAGGAAACGATTGGTATTACACTATGTTCCGTGACGCATTGATTACCGGTCTTGTCCGCAACAACAATATTGATATTCAGGCATATCAGCCTTCAGTTGTCTACCTGAATGGCGAATATTGGGGCATTCTGAACATTCGCGAGAAGATTAACGAACACTATGTGGCAAACAATTACAATTGGGTTGATGCCGATAGTGTTGACATATTGGAGTTTACCAATTCTGTTATTCATGGTGATGGTATTCATTTCAATGCAATAAGAAATTATTTAAGATCACATTCCATGTCAAGCGATGCCGATTATGATTACATCGCTACGCAAATAGATATTGATGAGTACATCGAATACATGGTACTTGAAATATATTGCAATAATGGTGATTGGCCGCACAACAATTGCAAATTCTGGCATCCGCGAGTTGAAGGTGGTCGCTGGCGCTGGATTGCTTTCGATACCGATTTTGGTTTCGGGCTCTATTCCGACACTGGCTATGAGGAAGATTTTTTGGGTTCGTGTCTGCAAAATACTGCAGGGCCGACTTTCATCCTGAATAAGCTTACTGCGAACGAGACATTCATTCGTAACTTTGTGAATCGTTTTGCCGACCGCTTGAATTATGAATTTCATCCAAAAGTGGTTAATTCGTTGATAGATAGCTTATCAAAAAACATTTCTGATGAGATTACATATCATATTAATCGTTGGCATGCCATTGGAGACTGGAATAATAATATTGAACAAATGCGCAATTTTGCCAAGGAACGTCCGTCGTATTTGCGCGAGCATATTCGTGAACATTTTTCAGCGGGCAAAGATGTGAAAATCACGCTCGACGCCAATGATGATGTGGCTGGCTACATTCAACTTAACTCGCTGACATTGAAAGATTTTCCGTGGAAAGGAACCTATTTTTCAAAAGTACCAGTATCGTTGAGAGCTGTAGCACGGCCTGGCTACAAATTTGTCCGTTGGGTTGATGCTGATAATCAAACGATTGACACTCTAGCTGGCATTAAAGTTACATTGAGCAAGGCCTCTCAATACACAGCGGTTTTTGGGCCTTGCAACGACACTTATAACAGCATTGTTATCAACGAGATAAACTTTAAGTCGGCCGATGATTTTGATACCAAAGACTGGATTGAACTTTACAACACTACAGGAGCTGCCATCAACATTTCGGGGTGGAAGATATCGGGCGAAAATCCTGCCGAGGCTTTCACAATCCCAGTCGGAACCATAATCCCTCCATACGGTTATTTGGTTGCATCCGCCAACCGAAACAAGTTGGTCAGTTTGAATCCAGGATTGCAAAATATTGTCGGTAATTTCGATTTCCGCCTGAACGGTTATGACAAAGTGCAATTATTTGATTCAGAGGGCAATTTAGTCGATATGGTGGAATATAACGCCAAAACGTGGGCCGATGCCGATGGAAATGGCTACACGCTTGCACTATCCGACCCGTTTGCCGACAATCTTGCCCGCCGATTGTGGACTGCGGAAGATTTGCACGGTACGCCGGGGGCCGAAAATGGCTCATTTAACCCGTCTCACGACGACTTCAGCATCGGTGACGATAGTTTCCGTGTTGATGTTGCAGAAGAATCTGTGCCGGAACTATTCGCCTTCTGTCAGCCCAATCCATTCACGGGCAATGCTGCTATTGCATGGCAGCAACCTACAGATGGTGTGGTGCGTGTCGATTTGTATGACATCCAAGGGCGGCATCAGGCTTGCTTATGCAACCAATGGCGCGCCAAAGGCAGGCAAAAAGCCGATTTCAGCACGATTGCAAAAACATGGCAACCAGGTTTGTATTTCGCTAAAATCACTGTCAATAACGGTTTGCCAGTAATTATCAAGATATTACGGCAATAGTCGGGAGCCGTGCTCCAACTGCTCTTCAGACGGAATCTTTTGAATAGCTTTAATGCAGCCAAAGACAACTATCACGCACACAATCAGAATGACGGCATAATTCATCGCCCCACCAAAGTAATCCGATACCGATGTGTTCATATCACCTGACAGATAACCTAATATGAAACCTGCCGTGTTGTTGACCCAGTGCATAAAAATTCCAATCCATATGCTGCGTGTGCGCCAAAAAAGCCAACCAATGGCGCAACCGATGATGAACGCGGCAATGAACTGCCACGGGTTGAGATGCGCCACGCCGAAAATTACCGCCGACCAGATGATGGCCTTGCGAGGCTCGTAGCGACGTAGAAGCGCAGCCAGAATAATGCCGCGGAAAAGCATTTCTTCAAGAACCGGAGCTGCAATGCCAGCAGTCAGATAACCAACAAAATCTAGCGATATAGCTTCGCTGAAAATCCGTGCCACAAAGTCGGGCATTGGGATAAGCGAGCAAATTGATTCTGAGATTATCGACAGAGCGAAAGTCAATACTAAGGTTATCGGGAAGAATACCGGATTAACCTTTTTTGTGTCGGTAACCTTCAGATTCCAAACAAAATACGCCAACGCAAGTGTGCCTGCAAATTGCAGAATATACCCCAACATTGTTATACACGATTTTTGTGTTGGTGCGGCTGCCAATAGTGCGGCCGTGACAAGTGAGGCGGGGATGGTCATTGCAATTGTGATGCCCAGTATGGCTAATGCCTGACCTATTGATATTGAACGGTTTGGCATTGTTTCAAGAGTTTCTTGTTCCATTTTTAGTTCGATGATGGTTTTACATACAATTGTCCAGCTTCGCACCCAACAATCTCAACTTCGATGCCTTTCTCGACAAAACCATAAACCGATTTTGCATCGATAATATGCTCGCCTACAACTATTTTGCCTGAAGGGCGCAACACTGTCTCGGCAAATCCTTTCTGTCCAACATATTGCTTCAAATCGCTGCTGACGCCAATAAACCCTTCGTCAGTTTTCTGCGTAGCGGTGAGCGAAAGCCGGTTGCCAAAAATGGTGGCCGTGTAGAACTTTGAGCTTATCCAAAGGCACAAACCTATTGATACTGACGAAGATACAATCACCAGCAAGAGTGATTTCAGAATGTCGTCAGCGTTTATGACCGGCACATCGCCGTCGAAGTTACCTACCATTGCCAGCGTCAAGCCTGCGATTGCGATCGCAATGCCCGATATACCGCATACGCCAAATCCGGGAAATGCGAACAACTCGACGATTATCAATATTATGCCGAGTACAAAAAGAGCAATTTCCCAATGCGCAGCCAGTCCTTCAATGTAAAGAGGCGCGAAATAGAGTATCGCGGCCCCGGCTGCAATCACCGACGGGAAACCGATTCCAGGCGATTGCATCTCAAAATAGATTCCTCCGATGATGGCCATTATGAGCAATCCTTGCAGGGCTGGATTCATCAGCCAGCCGCGCACACGGTCGAGACCCGTGGAACGGTATTCGGTGATGACGGCGTTGGGGTGTCCTTCAAATTCAAGCACCTCGGCAACATTTTCGGCCAGACCGTCGCAAAAGCCGTGTTCAATGGCTTCCGACGCGGTGAATGTCAGCACTTTGCCGCTGTCAATCAAACCTTCGATGCGGATATCCTGATCAACCATTGCTTCGGCAATCTGCGGATCGCGCCGCCACTTATATATAGTATCGCTGCCGTTAATCAGCGTGTCGACACCGTGCGCTTCCGCTGTAGCCCGCATAATACCGCGCATATAGCTTTGATATTTGTCGGGCATAGCCTCACCGCTTTGGTTCACCACCGTGGCCGCGCCAATGCTTGCGCTCTTCCGCATATAGATTTTGTCGCAGGCGATGGCTATCAACGCTCCAGCCGATGCTGCATTATTGTCGATGAATGCAACCACTGGAATAGTAGTGTTCAGAATTTTTGTGCGAATTGAGTCGGCATCGACAACCGCCCCTCCGTATGTGTTCATGTGGAGAAGAATCATATCAGCACTGTCGAGCCTGGCTTTTTCAAACCCGCGCTGCACTTTTATCCACATCGATGAATTAACGTCATCATTCAATTCAATTTGCATAACCAATGATGAAGAGGAATCAGCAATGGTTTGCGCCTGCATCAAAATACAGGATAATAGCAGTAATAATGTTGCGATGTGTTTCATATCCGGTTCAGATTCATCTACAAATTAAGATTAATTTAGCCGTATCTCAAAAAATAATGGTTTGTCCGATTTTTTTTAAGATTGAATGTATGGCATTCAACAGAATAGGTATTTTTACAAAGCAGTAACAGTGGCATGGCTACATGTTTTTTTTAGATAAGATTATGAAGAAGTATAAAATAACGCCAGTCAGAATAGCTTTTGGAGCAATGATTATTTTGGCTTGCGCGATTGCGGTCTTTTTTGTCAGATTCCGCAACTATATTGCCTTTGGACGAAGCATCGATATGTCGGTAGTGCAAATGTGGCGCGTTTACGGAGCACCATCATCTGAAAAAGAATGGATGTTCAGCCTTATTGTTGAGTCGGAAAACGGCAATTGGAGTAAAGTGGCAAAACTCACCAAACGTGACCGCCACTTGCAAATAGGAACTTATTATCACAATCTGGCAATGGCAAAACAAGGACGTTTGAGCCAGGAGCTACTTAATTATTATCAGCCGATGGAAGAGGGTCTGTTGCTACCAATCAAGCAAGGTACCCGGCCTTTGTTTGTAAGTTGTGCTGGTGAAGCGTGGTATCAAATTGGCGAAATAATAATGGCTGAACACTCAACCATGTTAGGACTAGCATTCACAGCAACTCAATCGGGAAAAAGATTCTATCGGCGTTTGGCTCAGATTGCCCACATCAATGGAGATTCATGCTCTGTAAAGAAATACGAGAATCTGTTAGGAAGTCATATTGATGACAGTTGGAAAGAAATATTACCGTTTGCGCCCAAAACCGACACTGTTTTTTTAGCAGGACAAAACCGACTGGCGCTGAAAAATCTGCTTGAATCGAATCCTAACAATATTATGGCTTATGAATATTTGCTTTGCTACGATTTATTGAGGAAAGATATAGCCTCATTTATAGAAGATTACGTGCCTGGCAAAGTAAAATCCAATTTATACGATGAAGCTGTATTGCTTTACCTAGCTGGTGACAGATTGTTGTCCGAAGTCATGATGGATAAATACGGAGTTAGCAAACAGGTTTATAACAATTTCCGCGCTTACGGCGATGCTTATATGATATCAAACGCCAATAAGCAGAAAATGAAAGAAATATATGGCAACACTTACTGGTATTATTTCCATTTTGCAAAAAAGGATGAATAGAAAATTTGGCATATTATGTGTAATGCTTGTTGCTGCAGGATGCACAAGCAAAAATGAACCATTAGGAATGTATCCTGATTACCGCGATGTGACAATTCCTTGCAACATTGCACCTTTGAATTTCTATTACACGGGAGGCAAAGCCGAAACGACATTCAGTTTCGGTGATTATTCGATTTTTGTTAAAGGACGCGATGTCTGCATTCCCGAAAAACAATGGGCGGAGTTGCTGCAGAAAGCGAAAGGAAACACCATAAAAGTCAGCAGTTCGCTCATGGGCGAATGGGATATAAATGTCAGCACCGATTCAATCGATTCATATCTGACTTACAGACTTTTGGAACCAGCATACGAAGTTGCCAACTGGGTTGAAATTTTTGAACGCAATGTTTCAAATTTCGATGAACGTGTTATCTCTTCATATGGCAATACAAACAATGCTTGCATGAATTGCCACATTCACAAAGGAAGAAATACAATGTTCTATCTGCGCGGACCGAAAGGAGGAGCTGTTTTGAGCAGCCGGGGAACGCTTCGGAAAATGACGCTGAAAAAAAGCGGGATGTACTCTGGAACAGTATATGGAGATTTGCATCCAAGCGGCAGTTGGGGTGTATTTTCAACGAACGTGGTTATTCCTTCGTTTCACGCAAAAAGCGAACGACGACTTGAAGTATATGACTCAAAATCCGATTTGTGCATCGTTAATTTTGATAACAATAAGTTGATTCTACCACCATCTCTCAATCGCCCTGATATATTGGAGACATTTCCTTGCTTCAGCGCCGATGGTTCATCCATCTATTATTGCGCTGCCGACACAGTTGAACTGCCACGCAATGTGAAACAACTCCATTACTCCCTTTACAGAATTCCTTTCGACGCACTGACTGGCGAAGTGGGTGAGTCACAAATAATCTGGGATGCCGCAGAGCACGGTGGATCGGTCTGCCACCCAAAAGCATCGCCCGACGGACATTGGTTGCTCTATACAGTGGCTGATTATGGTACATTTCCGATTTGGCATCGTGAGTGTGACCTTGAAATGATGAATTTGCAAGACGGCAGCATTGTTGATATGTCTGCAGCCAATTCGGAATGGTCTGACACATACCACAGCTGGTCGTCAAATTCACGTTGGATTGTATTTGCAAGCAAACGCAATGATGGACAATACGGTAAACCCTTCTTCAGCCATATCGACGAACAAGGCAACGTCTCAAAGGCTTTTGTATTGCCACAGAAAAATCCTCATCACTACGACAATACGCTAAAATCGTACAACATTCCCGATTTAGGTGAGTATCCTGCTCTTTTCGACGAGAATGACATAGGTCGGCTTCATCGCAATACCGCAGCAGAAGTATTTGATTAAAGTTTCTTCCAGGTTATAAGTTGTGAAGAGAGACTCTTTACTCTTTACTCTTTACTCTTTACTCTTTACTATTTACTATTTACTATTTAATCTTTAATCTTTAAATTCATTAATCCATAGTCTTTACTTCCTTGCATACAACTGTCAACGGAGTAAAGGCCATAGGCAATGTGCGGCGGTTCCGTGCCCGGCGCACGCGAACAAAAAAAAGGCCTCGGTTCCAGACTGGAACCAAGGCCTTGAAGGCGGGCGGCGTC